>NZ_JARAYZ010000002.1:1551432-2521173 GCF_033794685.1 Streptomyces sp. ID05-26A | reverse complement strand
TAGGCCAGAGGTGGAAGACCGGTAACGGTTGGAGCTGACTGGTACTAATAGGCCGAGGACTTGTTACAAAGACGCTACGCATCCACTGTGCGGTTCTGGGAGAACAACCAGGACCGATCGAACCCCCAGCAGGGTCATGAGTTCTTGCTGGTTCGGGGTTTCTGGTTTGTGAATTCCATAGTGTTTCGGTGGTTATAGCGTTGGGGAAACACCCGGTCCCATTCCGAACCCGGTAGTTAAGCCCTTCTGCGCCGATGGTACTGCACTGGTTACGGTGTGGGAGAGTAGGTCGCCGCCGAACTTACGTACAGAAGCCCCTGAGGGTCGAGCGCCACAAACGCTCCCCTCAGGGGCTTTCTGTCTTGGTCACACGCCTTGTCTTGGGCACACGGCCGGGACTGGCTTCCGGCGCGGCCCAGCCACCTCGACATCGTCCACAGTCTGGACATCGTCCACAGTCTGGCTGGCTCAATGCCGTCCGCGGCTCAGCCAACTCGATAACGTCCGCAGCCCAGCCAGCTCGATGCGGGTCCACGGCTCAGCTAACTCGATCGGGTGAACGATGGCCTGATTCGGCTCCTGCTCCCTCTACTAGTTGTTTACCGAGGGAGGTGTGTCCCAAAACCATGGTCATCTTCGCCGCGCAAAGAGGAAGACGCGTGGGGCGCCGAAGCTCATGACCGCCCCGGTACCTTCTCTTCCATGCACAACGAGCAACGTGCCGCCCGTCGTTCGGCCGGCGTGGGCAGGACCGCCGACCTCGCCACGAACCCGTTCCGGGTCGACCGGGACCGCGTCGCGAGCTCCCCGTTCTTCGCGAGGCTCGGTGGCGTCACGCAGGTCGTCAGCTCCACCGGCTCCGGCCTGCTCGTGCACAACCGCCTCACCCACAGCCTCAAGGTCGCGCAGGCGGCCCGTGCCATCGCCGAACGCCTGACCATCCGTCCCGAGCTCACCGCGGTGCTGGAGAAGCTGGGCGGGTGTGATCCCGACGTCGTCGAAGCCGCCGCGCTCGCCCACGACCTCGGCCACCCACCGTTCGGGCACCTCGGCGAGCAGGTGCTCGACCGGCTGGCCCGCCACCGGTTCGGGTTGCCGGACGGGTTCGAGGGCAACGCCCAGTCGTTCCGCATCATCACCACGACGGACGTGCGCGGGCCCAAGGCGCTCGGGCTCGACCTGACGGTGGCGGTGCGGGCGGCGATGTTGAAGTACCCGTGGACGCGTCACCAGCCGCTCGGCCTGGCGGTCGCGCCGCGTGGTGCGTCCGAGCCGGACGACCTGCCGGGTACCGGTAGCTCGAAGTTCTCCGCGTACGTCACCGAGATCAACGACCTGCGGCAGGCGCGTGAGCCGTTCGACGGGCGCATCGAGTCGTGGCAGCAGACCGTCGAGGCGAGTGTCATGGACACCGCGGACGACATCGCATACGCGATCCACGACCTGGAGGACTTCCACCGGGTCGGGGTGCTGCAGCACGCGACGGTCGCCGCCGAGCTCGGGACGTGGCAGGCGCAGGCGCTCGACCTCGCCGGCTTGAGTGACGCCGAACTCAGTGCCGAGATCCGCATGCCGGGACGGTCGCTGGAGACGTTGCGGCGGCGCATGCACCTCAAGGACTCCTGGGTGATGAACGACGAGGCGTTCGCGCTGGCGGTCCGGAAGGTCAGCAAGGAGCTCGTCGACGGGCTGCTGGCGGTGCCGTTCGACGGGTCGGTCGAGGCCGAGCAGGCGGTCGCCGGGTTCAGTGCTCGGTGGACTCGCCGGTTGGTCGACGCGGTCGGGGTGATCGAGGAGCCGACGCCGCGGTCCGGGCACGTCGTGCTGGCCGTGCAGCAGTGGCACGAGGTGCAGGTGTTGAAGTTCGTGCACCGGCGCTTTGTGTTGCTGCGGCCCGATCTGGCGTTGCACCAACGTGGACAGGCCCGTTTGCTCAGTTCGCTGGTGGACGCTCTGGAACAGTGGGTGACCGATCGGGCAGAGGCGGATCGGTTGCCGCGCAGGCTGCACGACCTCGTCGAGCTGGCCGAAACGGAGTACGCGGCGCTCGCCCGGACGGAGCCGTCCACATTGGTCGGTCCGGCCGGTGACCCGCACGTCGGTCCCGACGTCGTGAAGGGGTTGGCGCGGGGACGGGCGGTCGTCGACTTCATCGCGTCGCTGACCGACAACCAGGCGGCCGCGCTGCTGGAGGCGCTTTCCGGGCGAACCGGTCAGTTGTGGACTGACGCTTTTGTTCTGTGAAGTGTGATTGTGTCTGCTAAGTGAGAAGTAGCCCATCTGGATGCTGACTGTGATCAGGCAAGCACCATACGTTGACGCCTCGACCGGGAATCGCCGGTCGCAGGCCGCGTGCTCGGGGGCACGCCAACGTTCGGGGGAGAAACTCCTGTGCGCCGATCTCGAAGAGGCACGACCTTAGTCACCGCAGGTACCGCAGTTCTTCTGGCCGCACTCACCGCTGTCACGCCCGTGTCCGCAGATCCGGGCAAGGCGTCCAAGTCCATCACCGACCGCACGGCAGCGCAGATCGCCGCGCTGCAGAGCGTCAAGAAGTCGCTCACCCCTGCCGAGTCCAAAGTAGACAGCGCACTCGTCGTGGAGGCGCGCAAGCGCGTCTCGGCCGCGACGACGAGCGCTCTCCCGCAGGTGCAGACCGGCGTTGCCGTGACGCCGAAGTCCACCACTCTCGTCGACATCCGTGCCAAGCAGTATTCCGAGGACCTGGTCAACGCTGTCCGCGCGGCGGGTGGGCAGATTCGGGCAGTGTCCCCCGAGCACCGCACCGTGCGCGCCGAGGTCCCGATCGCGAAGATCTCCGAGATCGCCGCACGCTCCGACGTGGCCCGCGTCGAGCCCGGCAGCGACGCGATGACGCAGGACGTGAAGAACAAGCGGGACACCAAGGCCCGCAAGCAGGCTCCGTCCAAAGAGGACAAGTCGGCGGAGATCGAGCGCCGGCTCTCGGAGAAGCAGCTCTCCGTCCAGGCCGCCAAGGTCGCGGAGAGCGACAAGGCGCACAACGCCGAGGCCGCACGTGGGTCGTACCGCGTGACCGGTGTCGGCACGAAGCTCTGCGCGTTGTCCGACGGTGTGAGCTCGCTGGCCGTGTCGCAGGCCTCCGGTGAGCTGCCCGCTGTCGACATCGTGCCGGGTCAGGCGGGTTCCGGTGACGAGGGCACCGCGATGCTCGAGATCCTGCACGACCTCGCGCCCAACGCGGAGCTCGGCTTCGCGACGGCGTTCAACGGCGACGCGAGCTTCGCGGACAACATCAAGAAGCTGCGCTTCGACCTCGGCTGCGACGTCATCGTCGACGACGTCATCTACTTCAACGAGTCGCCGTTCCAGGACGGCATCATCGCGCGCGCGGTGGACGCGGTCGTGGCCGACGGCGCGTTGTTCTTCTCCAGCGCGGGCAACCAGGGCAACGTCGTGGACGGCACGTCCGGCCACTACGAGGGCCAGTTCGTCGACTCGGGTGTGGGCGTCGGCAAGTTCGCCGGTTCCGCGCACGACTTCAACCCGGACCCGAACGCGAAGCAGCTGTTCAACCCGCTGTCGAACGGCTCAGGCGACACGCCCACCGTGCTGCACTGGGCGGACCCGCTGGGTCAGTCGGCCAACGACTACGACCTGTACCTGGTCAACGCCCAGGGCAACGTTGTCACGTTCAGCCAGAACAACCAGGACGGCGCGCAGGACCCGTACGAGCGCATCAACACCCCGTCCAGCTCCGCGGGCACGCGCCTCGCGGTCGTGAAGTACCGCGGTGACGACAAGTACTTCGCGCTGTCGCTGTTCGGCGGCCGGTTCGCCGACACCAACGACGGCCTGAAGAAGTACGTCACGCCGGGTACCACGCGTGGCCACTCGGCGGCGAAGGGCGCGATCTCCGTCGCGGCCGCTCCCGCCGCCGGCGCACTGCCGTTCGACCTGGAACCGGGCGACCCGGCCAACCCGAGCGGCCCGTACCCCGGCGCGTTCACCAGCGCGCAGAAGCCGGAGCGCTTCACCTCCGACGGCCCGCGCAGGACGTTCTTCGCGCCGGACGGCTCGCCGCTCGCCGAGACCCGGCAGAAGCCGGACCTCACCGCGGCCGACGGCGTGACCACGTCGGTGCCGGGCTTCGCGCCGTTCTTCGGCACGTCCGCCTCGGCCCCGAACGCCGCCGCCATCGCCGGTCTGATCCTGTCCGGCAACCCGACGCTGACGCCCGCCGAGGTCAAGGAAGCCCTTGTCACCACGGCGATCGACATCGTCGAGTCCGGTGTGGACAACCGCACCGGCGCCGGCATCGTGATGGCCGACCGCGCCCTCGCCTACACGGGCGCGTCGCCGCAGGCACTGGCCCGCGCGCAGAAGCCGACGATCGTCAACGACGCCGACGGAAGCGCTTTCCTCAAGCCGGGCACGAGCGCCACGGTGACGCTGCCGGTGGCGAACAACGGTGACGGCTCGGCCGCGTCGACCTCGGTCGTGCTGTCGACGACGTCGGCCGGCGTGACCATCGCGCCGCGCTCCAAGTACTACGGCAACATCGACCCGGGCCAGACCGTCAGCAACACCTACAAGGTGACCGTGCCGGCGTCCGCCGGACTCGGTTCGGCGGTCAAGCTCGACGCGCGCGTGACCTACGCGGGCGCGACGTCGCCGACGACCACCTCGTTCACGCTCCGCGTGGGTGAGCCGTCGCGCGACTTCAAGACGTTCGCGTACGGCGGCGCACCGGTCGCCATCCCGGACAACGACCAGACCGGCGTCTCGATCTCGCTGCCGGTCACGGGTGTCGGCGCGGCGTCGAACCTGAAGTTCTCCGTGGACGGGTCCGCGTGCTCCGCCACCGAGGCCTCGACGACGGTCGGCATCGACCACACCTTCGTCGGCGACCTGGTGGGCACGCTCACCTCGCCGTCCGGCAAGTCCGTGACGCTGTTCTCGCGGGCGGGTGGCACCGGCAACAACATCTGCCAGGCCGTGTTCACCGACGACGCCACGCTGCCGTTCTCGGGCGTGACGAGCGGCCAGGCGCCGTTCACCGGGTCCTGGAAGGCGGGGGCGCCGCTGTCCTCGCTGACCGCGGACGCCGTGGACGGCAACTGGGTGTTCAAGGTCGCCGACGTGGTGGGCTCGGACCGCGGCTCGATCCGGGCGGTCACGCTGTCCATCGCCGGCTGGGTGTGATGAGCTGAGTTGAGTTGAACAGGAAGGCCCCCGGCTCACGAGCCGGGGGCCTTCCTCGTGGCCGCGGTGCGGCGGCACATGCGAAAGGGGCGCCTCCCAGGCTGGGAAGCGCCCCTCACACGTCTGTCAGAGCCTCGCTAGCGGTTCGGCCACTCCCACCGGATGCCGAACACGCCAGGACCGAACCCGAGCGCCACGGCGTGCACACCGCCACCCGAGTCCAGGGTGAGGTTGCGACGCCGCGATGGCGTCTCGTCCCCCGCGGGCACGCTGTACTGCTGCACACGCGAAGGCAGGTTCGTCTCGTCGAACCGGACCTCGATCACGTACTCGCGCACCGGCAGCCGGAACTTGCGCGCGAACGTGTTGTTGCCCTTGGGGGCGTGGCCCTCGGGGAACACCAGCTGGTATTCCATGATGAGGGTCTCGCCGCGGGTGAGCGGCCGTTCGAACATCATCTCCGCGACCATGATGTTGGCTTCGTGGTCACGGGCGATGCGGCCGAGGTGGCAGTTGCGCACGTTCAGGATCTCGGGGAGAACATCGCTCTCCTCGGTCTCGAACACGAGTGCCCAACGGTCGGGCCCGTCCTGTTCCGCACGGAGGATCTGCCGCACCCACACGGATTTCTGCCCGCCGTCGGCAGAGATCTCGATGCGGTCGTGCTGGCTGATCCGGCCGAGCTTCAGGTCGGAGGACGTGTCGACCTTCGAGAGCAGGTTCGCGACCCGCTCCCGACGCGCCCAGAGCGCGTCGATCGGCATCATCGTCGTCGGACGGCATCGGCGGCCTCGCGGACGAGGTGGGCCGAGCAGTGCCGACAGTCCCGACTGAGGCACGCCCAGGACCGACTCGAGGTGCCGGAGCGCCTCGAGTGATTCGGGGCGTTCGGGCCTTCGCCGTCCTGATTGCCAGTAGCTGAGCGTCGCGACACTGATGGTCACGCCGCGCAGCGCCAACCGGTGCTGGATGCGGTCGAGGCTGAGCCGGCTCGCCTTGATCGCCGCCCTCAACGCTTCGGGGAACGGTCCCGTCGTCAAGAGCTGCGTAAGGCTGCCGTGGCCCGTTGAGTCCGTCTCGTCAACGGTCAGTGTTGGTCGACCGGCAGCAGTCGTCATGGTGACTCCCCGCTGTCATAAGATCACGCCCCAGTGACCCTACCCGTCCGTGAACATCGCTGGTCGGAGCCGGATGGAGTCAATGGTTAATCCATACGGTTGATGAGTTCACGCTTTCGAGACTCATCTGTCAAGCACTCCGAACCCATCAGTAACATCTCTGTGCCGTTCACGGCCCGTGTCGGAGTGGTTCTAGTGTGTGCATGGTGACCAACTCGGGCGTGCTGACTCTTCACTCAGTCGATCCCGGCATTTGGGAGCACGGCCGGTGCGGCCTGGGAGCCGTACGACCGTTCCGCCGTACCAAGGGGTGGGACGCGTGAGCCGGGTGCGGCCGGTGCCCGGTGGACGGGCCGTCGAAGTCGAGCCCGAACGCGTCGAAGGCTGGATCGGCAGGTTCGCCGATCGCCACGGCGCCGTGCAGATCCTCACAACGGAGGCCCAGGTCGTCGTCACCGCCGAGGACGGCGCGACGGCCACGTTCGCGACGCGCGGAGGTACCTCTATATACGAGGTGGTCGAGAAGCTGATCGAGCCCCGCAGGATCGGACTGGTCCTCGTGCGGCTCGGCGGTCACAGCGTCGGGGTGGCGTTCGGCGGCAGGGTCGAGGTCTCGGCTACGGACCGCAAGCAGGTCCACGGCCGCATCCGGGCCGGCGGGTGGTCGCAGCAGCGGTTCGCCCGGCGCCGCGAGGGCCAGGCCAGGGTCGCGCTGCAGGCCGCCGCGGACGACGTGGCGAGGGTGCTCGTGCCGCGGCTCGCCGAACTCGACAGCGTCGTGCTCGGCGGCGACTGGCAGGCGCTGGACGTGCTGCGCAACGACCGCAGGCTCTCGGGCGTCTTCAGCAAGGCCGAGGATCGCGTGCTGGACGTGCCCGAACCCCGGCGAACGGTCCTGGACGAGGCCGCTGAACGGGCCCGCTGCGTCGAGATCGTGATCCAGGACACAAGGGCAACCGGACCGGAGCCCGACCGCATGGATACGGGTGAGGGTGCCTGATCCTGGCGCCACTGACCTGCTGGAGCTGCAAGTGCGCAAACGAATGGTGATCGTGGCCGGAGCGGTCGCGCTGGGTGCCATCGGCATCGCGGTGCCCGCGCTCGCGCTGAGCGGCGGCGGCAACGCGCCCCAGCCCACGACCTCGGCTCCGCAGCCGCCCGTCTCGACCTCGCCCGAGGTGACGCCGACGACCGTGCTCCCGCCGTCCTCGACGAAGCCGGAGCACCCTCCGACGACGGTGCTGCCGCCGTCCTCCTCGAAGCCGGGATACCCGCCCACCACCGTGCTGCCGCCGGCGTCGTCCACGCCGGCGCACCCGCCGACGACCGCGTACCCGTCGGTGCTGCCGACGCCGTCGGTCAGCCACGGCCCCACGACGTGGAGCCCGCCCGCCACGACGCCGGCCCCGTCGACCTCGCCCCGGTAGGGAGTCACCTCTGAACTGGGAGGCCGAGTTCACCGACTGCTTCGACCGGTACGCCGACTCGATGCGGTTCACCGCGTTCTTGTTGTGCGGGAACTGGCACGAGGCGGAAGACCTCATGCAGTCGGGGTTCTTGAAGCTCTACCTGGCCGGTCCGAAGCTCTCGGACCGGTCGGGGCTGGAGCCGTACCTGCGTCAGATCGTCGTGCGGACGTTCCTCGCCGAACGTCGCAAGGTGCGCTGGCGCAGGGAGAAGCTGACTGACGCACCCCCAGAGGGCCTGTCCTCCGTCGCAGGGGCGGAGGACAGGCTCGTGGTGTGGCAGGCGCTCACCGCCGTGCCCGCACGGCAGCGTGCTGTCCTCGTGCTGCGCTTTTGGCACGATCTGAGCGTCGAGGACACCGCGACGGCGCTGAACTGCACGACGGGCACCGTGAAGTCGCAGAGCAGCAAGGGCCTGGAGACGTTGCGGCGCAAGCTGGGCCCGGAGTTCGACCACTTGAGGCTGGAGGTGTGATGGTTCGCGAAGACGATCTGCGGGCGACTTTCTCCGCTCTGCACCAGGAAGGGGCGCCGCCGCGTGCCGTCACCGCGGCCGATCTGATCCAGCGCGGCCAGGCCGTGCGGTCCCGGCGCCGCACCATCGCGGTGGTCGGCAGCGGGCTTGCGACCGTGGGGGTCGTGGCGGTGGCGCTCGCCGTGCTGCCGGCCGCGACGCCCCCGGAACCGGCGACACCGCCGTTCTCGACGACCTCCCAGCCTCCGCCGACCCCCTCGCCGTCGTCGGTCCGGGTGGAGTCGACGCCGACGACGGTGCTCCCGCCCAGCTCGCACTCGCCCCAGACGCCGCCGGTCCAGTCGACGACGCCGCCGGGGTCGACCACGACGCCCGGCTCGGTGACGAAGCCGGGCGTGCCGCCGACGTCCGTCAGTCCGCCCCAGTCCTCCTCCACCGCTTATTCGGTGCCGCAGACGTCGCGCTGAGGGCAGGATCCTGGGCCATGAGCGCTCAGATCTGCCTGGTCGAGGTCACCGACGCCAATCGCGACGCCGTGGTCGCCGTGCGCGTGCATCCCGCGCAGGAGCAGTTCGTCGCGTCCGTCGACAAGTCCTTCCGGGACGCGCTGGAGAACGCTGACGCCAATCCGTGGTTCCGCGCGGTCTACGACGGCGACGTCGCGGTCGGGTTCGTCATGCTGAGCTGGAACGTGACGCCGCAGCCCGGCGTGGTCGGGCCGTACTTCCTGTGGCGCCTGCTGGTCGGCGCCGGGCACCAGGGGCGCGGCTACGGCAGCGCGATCCTGAACGAGGTCGTGGCGCTGCTGCGGGCGAACGGGGCCGCCGAGCTGTTCACCAGCTACGTGCCGGGGGAGGGCTCGCCCGAGCCGTTCTACCGCGGGTTCGGGTTCGTTCCCACCGGGGAGACCGACGAGGACGGCGAGGTCATCCTGCGGCTGGAGCTCGGCTCGCGACCGTGAACCGCCTGTCCTCGCCGGGGTTCTCCAACTCGTCGAGCACCGCGACGGCCAGGTCCTCCGCCGAGATCGAGGACGGGCCGGTGAGCAGCACGTCCGTACCCCGGCGGTAGGCGCCGGTGCGCTCGCCGGGTTCGAGCAGCGCGGGCGGGCTCAGGTAGACCCAGTCGGCCCGGTGGGCCTCGCACTCCTCCAGCTGGCGCATGCTCGCCTCGGCGACGGGACGGATGTGCGCCGGCACGTACCGGGTGTCATCCAGCACGAGGCCCGTGCCGTCCGGTGTTCGCAACGGTGCGGCGCCACCGACGACGATGACGCGCGTTCTGGCCGCGAGTACCGCATCGAGCACCGTGGTGGTGGTCGTGCCCGTGGTGGCGACGACGACACCGTCCACTCCGGACAGAACGGTGTCCATGAACCCGCGGTCGGTGGCGTCACCCCCGGTTCGGCGGGACACGCCCGTCACGTGGTGCCCGCGGCGCTCCGCCTCGGTGACGACGCGCGAACCGACCATGCCGGACGCGCCGACGACTGCGATCTTCACTGGAGAACTCCTTTGACGAGAACGGGTGCCGGTCGCTGGGCGGCGACGATCGCGGCGAGGGCGAGTGCGAAACCGGTGAGCTGCACCGCGTCCAGGGTCTGGCCGAGGACGACGACGCCGAGCAGTGCGGCGACCATGGGGGACAGCAGGCCGAGCATCGAGACGGACGTGACCGGCAGCGTGGTGATCGCGCGGAACCACAGGACGTAGGCGAGCAGGCCGCCGACACCGCCGAGCCACAGGTAGCCGAGCAGTGCGGTGAGGCCGATCGCGGGCGGCGGGCCCTCGAACAGGAACGTCACCGGCACGAGGAACAGTCCGCCGGCGGTCATTTGCCAGCCCGCGAACGCCGTCGGGCTCGCCGCGGCGGGCCTGCCCCACTTCTTCGTCAGCGTCACGCCGAGCGCCATGGTCGCGGCGCCGCCCAGCCCGGCGAGCACGCCGACCAGGTCGAACCCGGCCGCCGGGCCGAGCACCACGAGCCCGACGCCGAGCATCCCGACGACGCCCCAGGCGAGCCGCCACGCGGACGGGCTCTCCCGCAGCACCCCGACGGCCAGCAGCGCCACCACGAGCGGCTGGGCGGCGCCCAGGGTGGCCGCGACGCCACCGGGCAGGCGTTCGGCCGCGATGAACAGGAACGGGAAGAACAGGCCGATGTTGAGCACGCCCAGTGCGGCCGCCTTGCCCCACCACGAGCCCTTCGGCAGCGTCCGGGTGAGCGCCAGCGCGATCAGGCCGGCGGGAAGCGCGCGGAGCAGGCCCGCGAAGAGCGGGTGGCCGACCGGCAGCAGCTCGGTCGTGACCACGTAGGTCGAGCCCCAGACCACCGGCGCGAACGCCGCGAGCGCGGTGCGGGAGAGGTCGCTGTTTCTCACGTCGTCCAGTGTTGGCGCGCTCGATCAATGAGTCCAACACATGCTTTTCATCTGATCCATCGTGATTCAAGATGGGTGGAGTGGAGCTCCAGCAGATGCGGTACGTGATCGCGGTCGCCGAGACCGGCAGTTTCACGAAGGCCGCCCGCCAATGCCTCGTCGTCCAGTCGGCGCTGAGCCATCAGATCGCGCGCCTCGAACGCTCGCTCGGCGCGCGACTCTTCGAGCGCACCAGTCGCAGCGTGCGACTGACTCCGGCGGGAGCGGCGTTCCTGCCGTCCGCGCGGCAGTGCCTCGACTTCGCCGAACGGGCGGCGGCCGAGGTCGCCGCGGCGGTGGGGGAGGTGCGCGGACGGGTGGTCGTCGGCGTGATCCCGACCGTCGCCGCCGTGGACCTCCCCGCCGCGCTGAAGGTGTTCCGGGACCGGTATCCGCAGGTCCGGGTCGCGCTGCGGATGTCGACGAGCTACGAGATGGTGAGCCAGGTCCGGGAGGGCGGGCTCGACCTCGCGTTCCTCGGGTTGCCGCTCGGCGTGCGGACGGAGGGCGTGCGCGGACGTGAGCTGGCGCGGGACGACCACGTTGCCGTGGTGGCGCCCTCGCACCCGTTGGCGAGCCTGGAGTCGACGAACCTGAAGGCCCTGGCCGAGGAGTTGTTCGCGGACTTCCCGGCGAACTCTCCCGGGCGCATGCAGGCGGACCAGGCCTTCTCGATCGCGGGACTGCACCGCGAGGTGGCGTTCGAGGTGACGACCGCGGAGCTGATGGCCGGGCTGATCCGCGAGGGGCTCGCGGTGGCCGTGCTGCCGTCGCGGTACACGCCGCAGCTCAGCGGGGTGGTGACGGTGCCGATCGTCGACGGGCCCTCGCGGGTGGAGCACCTGGTGTGGAGCGCGGCCGGGCCGACACCGGCGGCGGCCGCGTTCCTCGACGTGCTGGGCGTGGTGCCGGACTAGGCGCTGTCCTGCGAGTTCGTCTGGTGAGAGACGCGGGCCCTCGGCTGCCGCTGTCGCCCGACGAGACTTACAGGACAGCGCCTAACCAGCGGTTCCGGTGGAGAGCAGGCCTCCGTCGACGCGGACCGTCTCACCCGTGATCCACGAAGCGCCGTCGGAGCAGAGGAAAGCCACGAGAGAGGCGACGTCCTCGGGCGTGCCGAGGCGCTTCATCGGGTACTGCTGCGCCGCCTCTTCTTCGCGGCCGACGTAGAGAGCCTCCGCGAACTTCGTCTTCACCACGGCGGGCGCGACGGCGTTCACGCGCACCTTCGGGCCGAGCTGCCACGCGAGTTCCTCGGTCAGACGGATCAGCGCCGCCTTGGACGCGCCGTACGCGCCGATCACGCCCGTGGACCGGATGCCGCCGATCGACGCGACGTTGACGACCGCGCCGCCGTGCTCGCCCATCCACGCCTTCCACGCGAGCTGGACGAAACCCAGCGCGGCCACCACGTTGACGTCGAAGATCTTCCGGACCGCGTTGAGGTCGGCGTCCATCAGGAAGCCGTACTGCGGGTTGATGCCGGTGTTGTTCACGAGCACGTCGAGGCTGCCGAACTCCTCGACCGTGCGCGTCACGGCCTCTTCCCGGGACGCGTCGTCGCCCGCGTTGCCCGCGACGGCGAGCACACGACCGCCCGTGTCCGCCTCCAGCTGCTTCGCCGCCTCGGCCAGCTGGTCGGCCTTGCGGCCGGTGATCGTGACGGAGGCGCCGCGGGAGAGGAGCTCGCGCGCGATGCCGAGGCCGATGCCGCGGGACGCGCCGGTGACCAGCGCGGCCCTGCCCGAGAAGTCTTCGCTCATAGCCGCAATCTATGCGTCCCGCCACAGGTGGGAAATCCGATGGCCGTGATCCCGTAGAATGGTTCGCGTGATCCTCCTCGAGTAGGCCGGCCCGGACGTGCCATCCCTTGTCATGCCCGGCTGTGCTGATTTGCAGGGCACAGAACGCAAGCCACTCGGAGTTTCTCTTGATCACCGCAACTGACATGGAGTTGCGCGCGGGCTCACGCATTCTCGTGAGCGGCGCCAACCTGCGCGTTCAGCCCGGCGACCGCATCGGCCTCGTGGGCCGCAACGGTGCCGGCAAGACCACCTCCCTCCGCGTTCTCGCCGGTGAGGGCGAGCCGTACGCCGGCGCCATCATGCGCAAGGGCGCGCTCGGCTACCTGCCGCAGGACCCGCGTGAGGGCGACCTCTCCGTCATCGCCAAGGACCGCGTGCTGTCCGCGCGCGGCCTCGACCAGCTGCTCCGCGACATGGAGAAGGCCCAGTCGAAGATGTCCGAGCTGGTCGACCCCGACGAGCTCGACAAGGCCGTCACCAAGTACGGCAAGCTGGAGGAGCGCTTCTCCTCGCTGGGCGGGTACGCCGCCGAGTCCGAGGCCGCCCGCATCTGCTCGAACCTCGGTCTGCCGGACCGGGTCCTCGCGCAGCCGCTGAGCACGCTGTCCGGTGGTCAGCGCCGCCGCGTCGAGCTGGCCCGCATCCTGTTCGCCGCCTCCGAGGCCGGCGTCGGCGCCAAGTCGAGCACGATCCTGCTGATCGACGAGCCCACGAACCACCTCGACGCCGACTCGATCACGTGGCTGCGCGGCTTCCTCAAGTCGCACGACGGCGGCCTCGTCGTGATCTCCCACGACGTCGAGCTGCTCGACGACGTCGTGAACAAGGTGTGGTTCCTCGACGCGATCCGCGGCGAGGTCGACATCTACAACCTCGGCTGGAAGAAGTACCTCGAAGCCCGCGCGACGGACGAGAAGCGCCGTCGCCGTGAGCGCGCCAACGCCGAGAAGAAGGCCGGCGCGCTGATGGTGCAGGCCGCCAAGATGGGCGCGAAGGCCACGAAGGCCGTTGCGGCGCAGAACATGGCGAAGCGCGCGCAGAAGCTGCTCGACGGTCTCGACGACGTGCGCCAGAGCGACAAGGTCGCGCGGATCACCTTCCCGGCGCCCGCCTCGTGCGGCAAGACCCCTTTGATGGCAGAGGGTCTGAGCAAGTCCTACGGCTCGCTGGAGATCTTCACCGGCGTGGACCTGGCCATCGACAAGGGTTCCCGCGTCGTCGTCCTCGGCTTCAACGGCGCCGGCAAGACGACGCTGCTGCGGTTGCTGGGCGGCAGCGAGAAGATGGACGCGGGCAAGATCGTGCCCGGTCACGGCCTGAAGATCGGCTACTTCGCGCAGGAGCACGAGACGCTCGACCACGACGCGTCGGTGTGGCAGAACATCCGGCACATGGCGCCGGACGAGCAGGAGCAGAAGCTGCGCTCGCTGCTCGGCACGTTCCTGTTCACCGGCGAGCAGCTCGACCAGCCCGCGGGCACGTTGTCCGGTGGCGAGAAGACGCGGCTCGCACTGGCCGGTCTGGTGTCGTCGGCGGCGAACGTGCTGCTGCTCGACGAGCCGACGAACAACCTCGACCCGGCCTCGCGCGAGCAGGTTCTCGACGCGTTGCGGCGCTACGAGGGCGCTGTCGTCCTGGTGACGCACGACCCCGGCGCGGTCGAGGCACTGGAGCCGGAGCGGGTGATCCTGCTGCCCGACGGCACCGAGGACCACTGGTCCGAGGACTACCTGGACCTCGTTCAGCTGGCGTGATCTCCACCCGTCAAAGGGTTACCGAGCGCGTTCTGTGATCAACTCAGTGTGATCGAATCGACCGTTCGGCGATCTCTTTGCTTGATCACCTGGCGTTCTGCCGGTTCCTGTTCGATCATTGCGACGACAGGGGCCGTGCAACGGCCCACCTGCTCGTACGGAAGGCGGGACAAGGTGGCTGACCTGAAGAAGGGTGCCCGGATCACCGGCGCCACGCGGGACAAGCTGGCCGCTGACCTGAAGAAGAAGTACGAAAAGGGCGCGAGCATCCGGGCTTTGGCGGAGAGCACCGGGCGTTCCTACGGCTTCGTGCACCGGGTTCTCTCCGAATCCGGGGTCACGCTGCGCGGTCGCGGTGGCGCCACCCGGACGAAGAAGAAGTAACCAAAACTCAGACTGCTACTCTCCGGTAACTAGCTTCTAGTCCGCCGGAGGTAACGACCATGCCAGTGCCTTCCATCGACGCTGGCGTGCTCGAGCGCGGTGGCGTTCGGCTCGCGATCTCCGGGCCGCGCGCGACCATCACGCTCGATCGTCCCGACGTGCTCAACGCGCAGACGCCGGCCACCTGGCAGGCGTTGCGGCACATCGGCGAACAGCTGGACCCGGACGTCCGCGTCGTGGTCGTCCGGGGTTCCGGCCGCGCCTTCTCGGCGGGGCTGGACCGGCGGATGTTCACCGGTGAGCCCGTCGACGGCGAACCCGGTGGTCTCGGGGCGATCCTGGCGCTGTCTCCTGAGGAGGCGGACGCCCGCATCGCGTCGTACCAGGCCGGGTTCACCTGGCTGCGCGACCCGGCACGCGTGACGATCGCCGCTGTGCACGGGCATGCCATCGGCGCGGGGTTCCAGTTGGCGCTGGCGTGCGACTTCCGCGTGCTCGCCGAGGACGCGCAGTTCTGCATGGCCGAGACCGGGCTGGGTCTGGTGCCCGACCTCGGCGGCACGCTGCCGCTGGTGCGACTCGTGGGGTACTCGCGCGCGGCCGAGATGTGCGTGACCTCCCGCCGGGTCAAGGCGGAGGAATCGCTGCGGATCGGCCTCGCGAACTCCGTCGTGCCCGCGGACGGGCTGGACGCCGCCGTCGACGAGCTGGTGGCCGCCGTGCTGAAGCCGATGGCCGGTGCCGTGACGGAGACGCTGGCGCTGATCGCGTCCGCCGCCTCGGGTGTCGACGCGCAGACCCAGCTCGCGGTGGAGCGCGCCGCCCAGCTGCGCCGGCTCCAGTCGTTCGCGGCTCTGTCCGCTCAAAGCTGAACCTTTCCCGTTCGCGAGTCGTCCGCGAAGGAATTGTCAGACCGCTGTGCTGTTCTTATCAGCGTGGACGGTTACAGCTCTTGGCGATTCATGATGGGGGTGACCTCGGACGCGCCTGCCAAGGTGCGCCGGGGGACCTTCCGGCGAGTGCTGGCCTTCGCCGGGCCGCACCGGGCGAAGCTGCTGGTGTTCCTGCTGCTGACGGTCGTCTCGTCGGTGCTCGCGGTGTCGACGCCGCTGCTGGCCGGTCGCGTGGTCGACGCGATCGTCCGCGGCTCCGTCCCCTCGGTCGTCGTGTGGCTCGCCGTGGCGATCGCGCTGATCGCCGTGGTCGACGCCGGTCTGGGCGTGGTCGAGCGCTGGCAGTCGACGCGCATCGGTGAAGGCCTGATCTACGACCTGCGCCGGGCCGTGTTCGGTCATGTGCAGAAGATGCCCGTCGCGTTCTTCACGCGCACCCGCACCGGCGCGCTCGTCTCGCGCCTGAACAACGACGTGATCGGCGCCCAGCGCGCCTTCACCTCGACGCTGTCCGGCTTCGTCACGAACATCATCCAGCTGGTGCTGTCGCTGGGTGTCATGTTCACGCTGTCGTGGCAGGTCACGGCTCTGGCGTTGGTGCTGCTGCCGGTGTTCGTGTTGCCGGCCAAGCGGATGGGCCGCCGGATGGCGGACATGCAGCGCGAGGCCTCGACCTTGAACGCCTCGATGGTCACCCAGTCGACCGAGCGCTTCTCCGCGCCCGGCGCGACGCTGGTGAAGCTCTTCGGCCGTCCGGCCCGTGAGGAGGAGGAGTTCTCCGAGAAGGCCGCGCAGGTCCGCGACATCGGAATCCGGACGGCGATGGCCACCCGCTGGTTCATGACGGGCCTGACATTGGTCTCGGCCCTCGCGCAGGCGCTGGTCTACGGCCTGGGCGGCTACCTCGCGCTGACCGGGCACCTCGCGGCCGGCGCCGTGGTGTCGCTCGCCCTCCTGCTGACCCGCCTGTACGCCCCGCTGACGGCGCTCGCGAACGCCCGCGTCGACCTGATGACGGCGCTGGTGTCGTTCGAGCGCGTCTTCGAGGTGCTGGACCTCGACCCGATGATCAAGGAGAAGCCCGACGCCCGCGCGGTGCCCGAGGGCCCGGTGTCGGTGGAGTTCTCCGACGTGCGCTTCGCCTACCCGTCCGCGGACAAGGTGTCGCTGGCCTCGCTGGAGTCCGTGGCCACTTTGGACACTCGCGGCGGCGAGGAAGTGTTGCACGGCATCAGCTTCAAGGCCGAGGCAGGTCAGCTCGTGGCGCTGGTCGGCTCGTCCGGGGCGGGCAAGTCCACCCTCGCCTCACTCGTCCCGCGGCTCTACGACGTCGACTCCGGCGCCGTGCGCCTGTCGGGCGTCGACGTCCGCGACCTGACCTTCGACGCGCTCCGCTCGTCCGTCGGCGTGGTCACCCAGGACGGCCACCTGTTCCACGACACGATCCGGGCGAACCTGGAGTACGCCGCCCCCGGAGCCACCGACGACGAACTGTGGGACTCACTGCGCCGGGCCCGCCTGCTGGACCTGGTGACCTCGCTGCCGGACCAGCTCGACACGGTGGTCGGCGAGCGCGGCTACCGCCTGTCCGGTGGCGAGCGGCAACGCCTCACCATCGCCCGTCTGCTGCTCGCGAAGCCCCGCGTGGTGATCCTGGACGAGGCCACCGCGCACCTCGACTCGGAGTCGGAGGCCGCCGTGCAGGAGGCGCTGACCGAGGCGCTGCAGGGCCGCACGTCCCTGGTGATCGCCCACCGCCTCTCGACGATCCGCGCGGCCGACCAGATCCTGGTGCTGGAGCACGGCGACATCGTCGAACGAGGCACGCACACCGAGCTGATGACGGCCGAGGGCCGCTACGCGGACCTGTACAACACCCAGTTCGCCGAGCCGCCGGTCGTCGGCGTGCTGCCGACGCCGAAGTTCAGCGAACGGCTCGGGGTGCCGCAGGCGAACTGACTCCGGCCGGGGTGCGGACCAGCCGATCGGTTGGTCCGCGGCTCATCCCTCGTGCCGGGTGATCGGCTGATGTCGCGGGGACTTCGTTCCGCCACGGTGAGAGCTACCGAGGCGGAGGGAAGTCCCTGACGCGTTTCCGGGGCCGCATGACCTGCTGTGGTCGCTTCGCGCCAACGGCTTGCGCTCCAGGAACTCCTTCCGCCACGGGGAGACCACAACGTGGAGGGGACGGCGATGAGCAACTCCGGGGGCGGGCACCTGAGCCGGCGGGCGCTGATGGCGGGCGCGGGAGTCGTGGCGGCAGGCGGCCTGATGGGTCAGGGACGCGCGGCCGGCGCTCCCGCGGGGCCGGGCCAGGCGGCCGTGCGGATCGGGCCCGGCGACGTGCGGTACGAGAACCTCCTGCGGGGCAACAACTTCCGGTTCGCCGGGCAGCCCGACGAGATCCGGGTGGCGGCGTCGGCAGACCAGGTGGTGCGTGCGGTCGACGAGGCGGTGCGGGCCGGGCGGCGGATCGCGGTGCGCAGCGGTGGGCACTGCTTCGAGAACCTCACGGCCGCGCCCGAGGTCAGGACGTTGCTCGACCTGTCGGCCATGAACGAGGTCGGGTTCGACGAGCGGAGGCAGGCGTTCTCGGTGCGGCCCGGTGCGACGCTCGGGCAGGTGTACCGGGCGTTGTGCGCGGGGTGGGGCGTCACGATTCCCGGCGGCGGATGTCCCGAGGTAGGGGCCGGAGGGCACATCGCGGGTGGCGGGTACGGGCCGTTGTCGCGGCGGTACGGGGCCGTGGTGGATCACCTGTACGGCGTCGAGGTCGTGGTGGTCGGCAAGGACGGCAAGGCACGCGTCGTGGTTGCGACGCGGGAGGAGGACGACCCGAACCGCGAACTGTGGTGGGCGCACACCGGGGGCGGTGGCGGCAACTTCGGGGTGGTGACCCAGTACTGGCTGCGGTCGCCCGGAGGCGAGCACCTGTTGCCACCCGTGCCCAGGAACATGGTGCAGCACGTGGTGTTCTGGGACTGGGGGCAGTTCACCGAGGAGAAGCTCAACGGGGTGCTGCGCAACTTCGGGACGTGGCACGAGCGCCACAGCGCGCCGGGCGTCCCGGAGGCTGGGCTGTACGGGATCCTCGAGGTGAAGCACCAGGCCGGCGGGGTCGTGATGCTGGCGGTGCAGGCCGACGCGGACCTGCCGGGAGTCGACGCGATGATCACGGAGTTCGTGCGCGCGGTGTCGGCGGGCCTCGATCTCACGCCGGTGTTCGACCTGCGCAAGCCGATGCCGTGGCTGCACCGGATGACGTGGCCGGGCACCGGCGAGCCGGGGGACGTGCTCACCCGGCGGTACAAGATCAAGGCGGCCTACCTGCGGCGATCGTTCACCCCAAAGCAGCTGAACGCCTTGTGGCGCAACCTCATCACGCCGGGTGGGGAGTCGGGCAGCGTGCTGCTGATCGGCTACGGCGGGCAGGCCAACGCGGTGAAGCCGCAGGACACCGCGATCGCGCAACGGGACGTGGTGATGAAGGCGGTCTACCAGTCGGTTTGGACCGAGGAACAGGAAGACGCGGCCAACCTCGCCTGGGTGCGCGCGCTCTACCGCGACGTGTACGCGGACACCGGTGGCGTGCCGGTGCCCAACGAGGTCAACGACGGTTCGTACATCAACTACGCCGACGCCGACCTGGCCGACCCGCGGTGGAACACGTCCGGCGTGTCCGCGCAGTGCCTCTACCACAAGGACAACTACCCGCGCCTGCAACGGATCAAGGCCCGCTGGGACCCGCGCAACGTCTTCACGCACGCCCTCGCGATCGAACCTCGCCAGGCCATCGAACCTCGCTAGGCTCGCGCACACCTGGGGAGGGACGCGGATGAGCATTCCGGTGGCGCGGTGGCCGTACGTCCTGCTGGCGTTGCTGGCCGCCGCCACCACGCTCGACCAACGACCGGTGCTCGCCGAACTCGTGCTGTGCGCGGTCGTGGCGGCCTGGCTGGCGGCGGGGATGGCGCTGAAAACCGCCCACCCCTGGGTGTTCGCCGGCGGGCTGACCGTGCTCACGGGAGTGTTGGTGGTGCTCAACCCGTTGTTCGGGTTCCTCACCCCGGTGCCGTACTTCTACACGTTCCGGACAGTGCCCTTCCCCTGGCAGCCGGCCGCCATCGCAGGCGTCGCGGCCATCGCGGGAACGGCCCAGGCGTACGGAATCGACAAGTCCACGGTCGGCGGCGTCGCCATCTGGGTCGCCGTCATGGCCGGCAACGCCGTGCCGATGTGCGCGTACGCGTTCGTGCTGCGCAAGTTTGAACGGCAGGAGGCGGACCGCGAGGAGGCGCTCGCCCAGGCACGCGAGGCGAACCGCAGGCTCGCGGAGTCGTTGGCGGACAACGCCACCCTGCACGAGCAGCTGGTGGCGCAGGCCAGGGAGGCCGGGGTGCGCGACGAACGCCAGCGGATGGCGCGGGAGATCCACGACACCCTGGCCCAGGGGCTGACCGGCATCATCAGCCAGCTCCGCGCGGCCGACGAGTCGACGTGGCGGCGGCACGTCACGGCCGCGGCCGGGCTCGCCCGGGAGAGCCTCGACGAGACGAGACGGTCCGTCTCGGCACTGCGTCCCGAACCGCTGCGGACCGCCCGGCTGCACGAGGCGCTCACCAGCGTCACCGAGAAGTGGTCGGCGCTGCACGACATCCCGGCCAGGGTCGTCACCACCGGGCAGGCGCGGCCGCTCGCGCACGAGGCCGAGTTCGCGCTGCTCCGGGCGGCGCAGGAGGCGCTGGCGAACGTGGCGAGGCACGCGCGGGCCGGCCGGGTCGGCGTCACCTTGTCGTACCTGGAGAACGAGGTGGCGCTGGACGTGCGGGACGACGGCCGCGGCTTCGACCACGCGCGGACCGGGCACGGGTTCGGGCTCGAGGCGATGCGGCAGCGGATCGAAGGTCTGGCGGGCACCGTGCAGATCGAGTCCGAACCCGGTGCGGGCACAGGAGTCTCGGCCCGCGTGCCAGTGGAGGCGAGAGCGTGATCAAGGTGCTGGTCGTCGACGACCACCCGGTCGTCCGGGACGGTCTCACGAGCCTGTTCGCCCAGGACCCCGGCTTCGAGGTGGTCGGGGAGGCGGGTGACGGCGCCGAGGCGGTGCGGCTCGCGAAAACGCTCGCACCCGACGTCGTGCTGATGGACCTGCGCATGCCGGGCACGGACGGCATCGCCGCGACCAGGGAACTGGCCGGCACCACGCACGTGCTGGTGCTGACCACCTACGACAACGACGGCGACGTGGTCGCGGCGATCGAGGCGGGCGCCACCGGCTACCTGCTCAAGGACGCTCCGCGGGACGAACTCGTGCGCGCGGTCAGGGCCACCGCGCGGGGCGAGGCCGTGCTCGCCCCGGCCGCGGCGGCGTTGCTGATGAAACGGGTGCGCGGTGCCGTCGCGGAGGTGCTCAGCCCGCGTGAGCTGGAGGTGCTGCGGTTCGTCGCCGGCGGGGCGACGAACCGCGACGTGGCCCGGGGTCTCTTCATCACCGAGGCCACCGTCAAGTCACACCTGCTCAACATCTACGCCAAGCTCGAGGTGAGCGACCGGGCGGCGGCGGTCACCGAGGCGTTCCACCGCGGATTGCTCGTTCCGCGAGAGCAGCGGTTCAGCCCTTGAGGAACGCCGCCGTGGCGTTCATCGCGCTCTCCGACGAACCGGCCTTCTCCACGACGACCGCGAACGCCACGTTGTTCTGGTAGCCGACGAACCAGCCGTGGGCGGAGCCGCTGCCCACCTCGGCCGTGCCGGTCTTCCCGGCCAGGCCGGGGATCCCGGCGAGCTGCTTCGCGGTTCCGGAGGTGACGACCTCGCGCATCATCGCGCGCAACGGCGGCAGGACGCCCGCGGGCGGGGCCGCCGCCACGTCGTTCGCCTCGGACGGCTTGCCGCGCAACAACGTCGGCGTCGGCGTCCTGCCGGACACGACGGTCGCCGCCACCAGCGCCATGCCGAACGGGCTGGCCATCACGTTGCCCTGGCCGAAGCTGTTCTCCACCTGCTGGTCACCGGTGGCGGGCGGGACCTTGCCGGTGTTGGTCTCGGCGCCGGGGACGGCCCAGTCGGCGCCCAGCCCGAACCGCTTCGCCATGGCCGGCAGGGCGTTCGCGTCGAGCTTCGAGCCGAGTTCACCGAACGTCGTGTTGCAGGACAGGGCGAACGCCGTGTGGAACGGCACGCTGTCGTGGCCGAAGCCCGCGTTGCTGATCGTGCGGGTGCCGATGGTGGCTTTGGCCGGGCACGGGACGGCGGTGCCCGACTGGACGAGGCCCGCGTTCATGGCCGCCGCGGCGGTGACGATCTTCATCGTCGAACCGGGGGCGTAGCGGCCGATGAACGGGTTGGTGCCGACCATCGCCTTGTTCTGCGCCACGGCCAGGATCTCGCTGGTGGAGGCCTCGATCGCGACGATCGCCGCGCCCTGCGGGAGCGCGTCCACCGCGGCCTGGGCCGCCGCCTGCCGGTTCGGGTCGACGGTGACGGTGATCTTCTCGCCGCCCTCGGCCTTCTTGCCGTCGAGCTTCGTGAACGCGCCGCCCGCGGTGATGCCGACCTCCCAGCCGTCGACGCCCTGCACGTCGCCGACCACCCCGACGATCGTCTTGTACAGGCCGTCCGGGAGGGAACGCGCGTCCAGCGGGCTGCCACTGCGGCCGAGCAGGGCACCTTCGGCGAGCGCCTTGCGGTAGGTGAGGGCGGCGCCGGTGGTGAGCTGCGGGTGGATGACGGTGGGGTCCCAGTGGACCTTCCAGGCGTCGTTCACCCGTTTCATGGAGAGCTTGACGTCGTACTTCATCACGCTCGCGCTCGGCATCGTCCACGTGACGGCCGCCGTGAGCTCGGCGGTCTGCGCGCCGGCGGGCGGAACCTCGGTCGTCGTCACGCTCGCCTGGTAGGCGGACGTGCTCATCCCGGCCTTCGTGGCCTCCAGGGCCGTGGTCGCCGCGTCCGGCGCGTCGGTGAAGACGGCGGCGCTGGCGGGCCCGGAGAACGCCCTGCTCAGGAAGGAGTGGGCGATCTGCGACGGGGTCTCGGTGTTCTTCGCCGGTGCGTCGGCGATCACCACCGTCCTGCTGCCCGACCAGAGCAGGGTGCCCGCCACGCCGACCACGGCCGTCGTGACGAGCGCCCCGCTGATCAGGATCCATCTACGGGTCTTCTGTTCCACTGTTCCCCCAGGTAAGTGCTTTCCCCGGTGGGAGACTAACGGCAGAACGCAGAGGATCTGTGAGGGTTTCTACTCATCCGAGTTGCGGAATGCGGGTCTGGTAGTGGCGGAGCAGGTCGGCGTTGGCCGCGTCGCCGCCCTCCACGTTCGCGCTGCGCCACAACGGCAGTTGCACACCGGACTCGGTCGCCTTGTCGATCAGGCGGACCATCAGCAGGTTCCACAGGAACGTGGTCGCCAGCGTGGAGATCGCCGCGGTGACCGGGGCGTGCTCCGGGTAGGTCGAGTCACCGGGCGGGACCAGGTTGTCGAGGACGACGGTCGAGACCTCGGCCAGGGTCGCGCCCGCGCGGCGGGGAGCCTGCGCGCTGGACGCCACCGAGGTGACGCCGACGACCGGGCAGCCCCTGCTCGCGGCCTCCTGGGCCAGTTCGACGGGGTAGTAGTTGACGCCCGAGGTCGAGAACACGAACAGGACGTCGTGCGGCGCGAGACCCGACTCGCGCAGGACTTCGCCCGCGAGGCCGGAGCGCCGTTCGGCCGACGTGCTGCTGATCGCGCCGTGCATCGGGAGCAGTTCGGGGTGGTAGATCGGACGGACGCAGGCCAGGCCGCCCGCGCGGTAGAAGGTCTCGGCGACCGCCGCCAGCGAGTGCCCCGCACCTGCGGTGAGAAGGATTCCGTCCGCCTGGACGGCGGCCAGCACGAGCTCGGCCACGTCGTCGAGCGCGGCCGCGTTGTGCTGCTCGACGCGCGTCAGGTGCGTGCGCACGAGGTTGCCGTAGTCGGACCCGGTCACGGTGTCGGTCGTCATGCGGGTCAGTAGTACCGGATTGCAGATCACCTCACCAGTAACCCGCGCACCACAAACCTCGATACGCGCGATGAGGGGTGCGATGTCTCGTCGTGGACAGGGGGTGGGTTGGATCAGGCGGTACTTCTACTTCTGGGTGGTGCTGGTGGCGGTCTTCACGGCGGCAGCGGCCACGAACATCGCGCTGGCGGTGACCTACTCCGAGCTGTGGCCGGTGTGGGTGGCGCTGGTGCTGCTCGTCGTCGCCGGCGCGTGCGCGCGGGCGGCGGTCCGGGCGCGGCCCTGACACCTCACGCCAGCAGTTCGACGCCCAGCGCCGAGGCCGTGTGCAGCACCGAGTTGCGGTGCCGCTGGGCGACGGCCAGGCCGGCGTCGCGCAGCACCGAGGCGTGAGCACTGGCCGAGGCGGCCGAGATGCCCAGGCGGCGGGCCAGTTCCGTGGTGGTGCAGCCACCCGCGATGACCTGCAGGGCGGCGGCGCGGGTGCGGCCGAGCAACGCCTCCAGCGACCGCTTCCCCGCGCTCGTCACGTGCAGGTCGCGGGCGATCGGGTAGACGAGCACAGGCGTGCGGCTCGGGTCGCGCAGCATGATCGGCCGCTCCCGGCAGAAGTACGACGGCACGAGCACCAGGCCCTGGCCGTGCAGGTGGACGTCGCGCAGGGGGAAGCGGGACTCGATCGACAGCACCGGCCGTGCCCACGAGATCGTCGGGTGCAGCGCCGAGAGCACGCCCTCGCAGCCGGAGTCCAGGAAGGACCGCGCCCGCACCGCGCGGTCGGCGTCGACGACGGCGCGGACCTCGTCCCAGATCGGCGCCAGCGCGTGACCGTAGTAGCCGCGCAACGCGTCGCCGAGCGAGTCCAGCGTCGCCACGTCGCCGCTGGCCAGCAGGTGCGTGCGCGGGTCGAGACGCTGCTGGCGGCCCAGTTGCGCCAGGTCCGCGCGCAACGACTCCACCGGCGTGGACAGGACCGCGTCGATGCCCGCGTCGACCGCGCACGAGCCCGCGGTGGGCGTGAGGAAGTCGGGGGAGTAGCCGACCGGGGGTGCGAGCTGCAGCAGCCAGCGGGTGGTGCCGGGCAGCGTCGTCCGCACGGTCGCGCGCCACGGGCCGAACACCGGCGCCGCCGACCGCTGCCGCAACACGTGCAGGCTCAGCAGGATCTCCCACATCGGGTCGGGACCCGCGGCGACGCGCACCCTCGCCAGGTCCTCCGCCGTGAAGTGGACTCGCAGCACGGCAAGCAGAGTGGCACAGCGATCCGGGGCGTGTACGGCATTCGAGACCAGTGAGCCGAAAGGTGCACACCGCCCACGCTGAGTAGGTGCGCGCAGGTCTCGTAGTGCCCTCACCTGGCTTTTTAGGCTCTGCCCGAATGTCGTGGCGACTGTTCTGGTGCTCCCGCCAAGCTTCTGCCGAGCGCCGGGCAGGGGACCGGCGCCACCACTGAGGGGATCACTTCCGATGAGGCTTGCGAAGATCACCGGGGCCGTCGCCGCGCTCGGCGTCGCCCTGACCGTCCTGACCGCGCCGGTCGCGTTCGCCGCTCCCGGCGAGACCGTCATCCCGGCCGCCGCCGAGCTGGGTATCCAGGGCGAAGGCGTGCTGCCGCACCAGTTCCAGGTCCAGAAGACCGGCTACTGGTGCTCCGCTGCCGCCGCCCGCATCGCCCTGACGGCGCGGGGCAAGTACGTCGAGCAGTCCACGCTGGCGAGCTTCATGAAGGTCACGACGAACGGCCTGCCCAACATCAAGAACCTCGAGAACGCCCTCGACCACTACACCGGCTCGACCTACTACCAGGTCAAGCAGTGGTCGACCGACGCTCAGCTGCTGACGAAGCTCAAGGCCGACGTCGTCTACAACGCCAACCGCGGCCACGCGGTCGTCATCAACGTCATCCGCCTCAACGGCCGCAACTACTCCGGTGGCCACTACGCCACGATCGTCGGCTACCGCGCGGGCGGCACCGAGTTCGCCGTGTCCGACCCCGCCTACGCGGGTGGCGGGCTGCACTGGCTGAGCGCCTCGAACGTCTCGTCGGGCATCAAGCTCCGCCGGTACGTCGCCTGAGGTCCTCGGGCTGATCGACGTCCGAGCCGTCCGCCACGTCAGCGCACTCGACGTGGCGGACGGTGTTCGACCGGAGGTAGTCCCGTGCTCCCTGGTCGCCCGCCGCCGACGCCATGACGCCCGCGAAGTGGTCGGACCCGATCAGCACGGGGTGCCCGACCTCGCCGTCGTAGGTGGCCCTGGCCAGCGCTTTCGGCTCGGCCAGCGCCATCAGCCGGTGCAGGGCCGCGACGGTGACCCCCGGCGTGTCCACGGGCAGGACCAGCACCGCGTCCGCGCTGCCGGCCGCGTGCAGACCGGTGCGCAGCGACGAGCCCATGCCGGTGTCCCAGTGCGGGTTGTCGACGACGGTCACGCCTTCGAGCCTCGCCTGCCGCCGCACTTCGGACGCCTGCGCGCCGAGCACCACGACGACCGGCGCGCACCCGGCGGCCCTGAGGAGTTCCGCGGCCGAGTCGACGAAGAGCTTGCCGTCCAACGGGACGAGGGCCTTGGGGGAGCCGAACCGGCGGCCGGCCCCCGCGGCGAGAAGAAGACCGGCCACGCGCATGGCGTCGAATCTAGACGCTCCCGTCGATCCGGTAGCCGATTCCCGGTGTCGTCGCGATGACCGGTGGCTGGCCGAGCTTGCGGCGCAACCGGCCCACCGTCACGGTCACGGTGTTGGTGAACGGGTCCGCGTGCTCGTCCCACACCCGCTCCAGCAGTGCCTCGGCGCTCAGGAAGCCGGGATGCGCTCCCAGCAGCGCTTCCAGGACGGCGAACTCCTTCACCGAGAGGGTGAGTTGCCGTCCGTCGCGCACGGCGGTCCGGCGCACCGGGTCCAGCTCGATCCCGCCGGCGCGCAACGTCGGGGGCCTCGCGTCCGGTCTGCGACGGGCCAGCGCCCGGACGCGCAGGACGAGCTCCGGGAAGTGGAACGGCTTGGCGAGGTAGTCGTCGGCACCCAGGGTCAGCCCGCTGACCCGGTCACCGGGCGCGCCCGCCGCGGTCAGCATCAGCACCATCGGCCGGCCGGCCCGCTCGATGATCATGCGGCACAGCACGTCACCGTGGAGGCCGGGCAGGTCCCGGTCCAGGAGCACCACGTCGTACGGCGCGAGGTCGAGGCCCGCGACGACCAGCCCGTCGTGCGCGAGGTCGACGGCCATCCCCTGGTCGCGGAGTCCTTCCGCGACGACCTCGGCGAGGGCGTGGTCGTCTTCGACGACGAGGACCCTCACGCGGTCACCGGCACCTTCGCGGCAGGCAGCGTGACCGACGCGCTCAGGCCGCCCTCCGGCAGTGCGCGCAGGTCGAGCCGGCCGCCGTGCGCGGCGGCGATGGCGGCCACGATGGACAGACCCAGTCCCGACGAGCCGACGCGCTCGCCGCCGAGTCGTTCGAAGGGCTGCGCCAGCCGGTCGACCTCACGCTGGTCGAAGACGGGCCCGCCGGTCTCGACGACCAGCACCACGTTCTCCTCGGCCGCGGAGCCGGTGACCTCGACCCGTCCGCCGGGCTCGTTGTGCTGCACGGCGTTGTCGACGACGTTGCCCACCAGTCGTGCCAGCAATGCCGGACTGCCGTGGGCGACCGTTCCCCGCAGTACGTCCACCGTCACGACCAGCCCCTTCGCCTCGATCGCGGCGGACTGCTCGTGCAAGGCGTCACCAGCGAGCTCACCGAGGTCGACGGGAATGGAGTCGGCCGGCGCGCCGTGCTGCGCCCTGGCCAGCACGAGGAACCCGTCGAGCAGGTGGTCGACCCGGTCCAGCTGCACGCGCAGGCGGTCGGCGAGCGCCACCGTCGAGGCCGCCGGATCGGGCTTGGCGACCGCGACGTCCAGGGAGGCCCGCATCGTCGCCAGGGGAGTGCGCAGCTCGTGGGAGGCGTTGGCGGCGAAGCGGCGTTGCGCGGTGAACGACACCTCGAGCCGTTCGAGCAGCTCGTCGATGGTGTCGGCGAGGCCCTTCACCTCGTCGGCCGGGCCGGTGACCGCCAGCCGCCGGTCCAGGCTGTCGGCGGAGATGCGCCGGGTGGCGCTCGTGATCGTCCGCAACGGCCGCAGCACGCGCCGTGCCAGCACCCGGCCGGCCAGCAGCGAGACGACGGCCATCACGAGCAGCGCCAGCGCCGATCCGGCCAGCATTCGGCGTGCCTGCTGCGCGTGCACCTCGTCCAGTTGTCGTTGCAACTGCTGGATTTGCTGCTGTGCCGCGTCCTGGGACGGCGGGTTCCCGGCGGGCGCGGTGTCGCTCATGCCGCCGGACAGCACGAAGGTCAGGACCAACAACCCGACGCCGGACACGAGGAACACGGCGGCGTACAGGATCGTGAACCTGGCACCGGCGGTTCTGCTCATGCCGTCAGCATGCCCGCGACGACCTAACAACGGCATGACAAGGCGAGTTCGGGCCGTGTTAGCCGTTGATCTGTAGACCCATCGGCCATGTCGAGCACCACGCTTCTCCGTCGCGAGTGGACCGCGTTCCGCAGTCCGGGTCGTCTGATCGCCCTGGCCGCCGCGGCCCTCGTCGTCATCGCACTGGGCCTGCTGTTCGCCCCCGGCACCTCGTCCGGCGTCAGCGACGAGTTCTGGTTCCGGCACCAGGACCTCGGCCGTGACGGCGCCATCACGGTCCGGATGACGGCGATGACCGGGACGATCACCTACCCGCCGCCGGGCCACGACCAGATCGTCCCCGGGCTCGTGCCGTGGGCGAAGGCCGGGATCATCGTCAAGGACGGCCCGCGGCAGGGCTCGCCGTACGCGGCGCTCGCGATGACCGGTGGCCACGGTGTCCGGTTCCAGCACGACTACGTGCACGACGTCGCCGGAAACGCGGGCAGCGTCTCGGAGCAGTCCCCGCGCTGGCTGAGGCTGACCCGTTCCGGCGACACCGTCACCGGTTCCGAGTCGGCGGACGGCGAGCAGTGGCACGTCGTCGGAACCGCTGAGCTCGCCGGGCTGCCGGAGACCGTGCAGATCGGACTCTTCGCCACGTCGCCGGGCGATCTCACGCTCCGCGAGACCGCTCTCGGAGGCACGATCGAGGAGGTTCGGTTCACTCAGGCCGTCGGCGTCTTCGACAACGTGGAGGTCCAGGGAGGAACGGGCTCGTGGAACAGCGAGCCGGTCGGCGAGATGAACCACACGGACTGGGAGAAGTTCCACAACGCGGCAGGCGCCGTGGAGAAGGACGGCGTCGTCACCATCAGCGGCAGCGGCGACATCGGGCCGATCGGTGAAGGCGGTCCGCGCGGCGTTGAGAAGACGTTGTCCGGCCTGGTGATCGCGTTGATCATCGTGCTCGTCCTCGGGGCCCGCCACGGCGCCCGCGGCCCGTCGTCCCGGCAGGCGATCGCGGTCCAGGCGGCCGTCCTCGGATCGGCCACCTTCGTCACCGGCCTGCTCGCCTCCGGCATCGTCGTCGCGACCGCCGAGACTTCGTCGCTGACCGGTGTCCGGGTGGTCGTCGGTGTCGCCGCGGCGCTCGCGCTCTGCGCCGTCTTCTCGTACGGGCTCGGCGTGTGGTTGCGCCGTGGCTGGGCGGCGATCCTCGCCGGACTGGTACTGGTCGCCGTGCCCTACGCCGTCACGGGGGTGCCGCTGCTGCCCGACGTGGTCGCGGAGTGGCTGCTCCGGCTCACCCCGGCCGCGGGCTTCGCCGTCAAACAGACGATGGTGGAGTATCCGCAGGTGACGGCCCACTACGCGCCGTCGGCCGGGTACTTCCCACTGCCGGGGTGGGCCGGGTTCGCCGTGCTCTGCGCTTACACGGCGGCCGTGCTGTGGCTGGCTAGCCCAGGTTCTCCAGGATCAGCGAGGACGCCGCTTCCGGGATCTCCTCGGGAATCCAGTGGCTGACGTCCTCGACCATCTCGAACCGGTACGGCCCGGTGCACCACTTCTCGGTCTCGAATGCCGCGAACGACCCGAACGCGACGTCCTCGGTGCTCCACACGTACATGGTCTTCACACTGACCTTGTCCGCGGCCCCGTGCGGCTTGCCGGCGCGGTACCAGTTGAGCGCGGCCGTGAGCGCGCCCGGCTCGGACAGCCGCTGGACGTACTCCTCGACGTGCGAGGGCCGGATCCGCCACTCGAACATCTGCTTGATGGCCTGGGCGTTGTTGTCGAGCATGCGCTTCTCGGTGCTGCGCTCACGCCAGTCGCGCATGTACTGCGACCGCATCGCCTGCTCCTCGTCGGTCTGCAGCGCGGTCTTCAACGCGCCGGGGTGCGGCGTGGAGAAGACGGTGAGGGTGCGCAGGCGTTCGGGGTGCTCGATCGCGGTCCACCACGCGACGGCGCCGCCCCAGTCGTGGCCGACCAGGTCGAACGTGTCCCAGCCCTGCGAGTCCGCGATCGCGATCACGTCCTCGACCAGGTGCGTGACCGTGTACTCGGACACCTGTTCCGGGCGCACGCCGGGGGAGTAGCCGCGCTGGTCGGGGGCGACGGCGCGGAAGCCGTTCACGCCGAGGACCGCGACCTGGTGCTCCCACTCGATGGCGGCCTCGGGAAAGCCGTGCAGCAGCAGCACCGGGCGGCCGTCCTCGGGACCGGACGCGATGGCGTCGAAGGAACCGGCCTCGGTGGAGATGCTGATGTGGTCGATCACGGGTTCGGACACTACCTGTGTGAGCTGGCTCTCATCGGGCGAGCCAACTGGCGTGGCCTCCCGAACATCAAGTGTGCATCCGCATGTAGACGTGGCGAAACCACAGGGCGATACGAATGCCGTCGTGTTAGTGCTGCACGGTGGACGGGAACACGGCACGGATCCGGTCCGGCGCCTCAACCTCGCGTACCTGCGGATGGTTCCGCTGGCCCGCGCGCTGCGCGCCCCCGGCGTCGAGGTCTGGAACCTCCGCTACCGGGTGCGCGGGTGGAACGCGCCGAGCCTCGACCCGGTGAAGGACGCCCGGTGGGCGCTCGACCGGATCTCCGAACTCCACCCCGGCAAGCCGATCGTGCTCGTCGGGCACTCGATGGGCGGGCGGACCGCGCTGCGCGTCGCCGGGCATCCGAGCGTGGTCGCCGTGTGCGCGCTGGCGCCGTGGCTCGTGCCCGGAGAGCCGTTCGAGCAGCTCAGGGGCAAGGCGCTGCTCATCGCGCACGGGGACATGGAGCGGATGACGGACCCGGCGAAGTCGCTGGCGTTCGCGCGGCAGGCCAAGACCGTGACGGACCGGGTGGCGCGGTTCAGCGTCGTCGGCGACGGGCACGCGATGCTCAAGAGGGCGAAGGACTGGACCCGGCTGGTCGTAGCTTTCGTCCACGGTGAGCTCGGGCTCGAACCGGTGGCACCGGACATCGCGAATGCGATGCGAGAGGCCTCGCCGCGAGGCCTCGACGTGCCGTTGGGAGGCTCGCGTGGCTGAGGTCGCCGTCATCGGAGCAGGGGTTGCCGGGCTCACGGCCGCTTACGTGTTGCAGCGCAAGCACGACGTGACGCTGTTCGAGGCCGACGACCGGCTCGGTGGCCACGCGCACACGCACGACATCGGCGGCACGGCCGTCGACTCCGGGTTCATCGTCCACAACGAACGGACCTACCCGAACCTGATCAGGCTGTTCCGCGAGCTCGGCGTGTCCACTCAGGACTCCGAGATGTCGATGAGCGTGCGCTGCGACGGCTGCGGTCTCGAGTACGCCGGGGCCCGGAAGCTGCCCGGCCTGTTCGCACAGCCGAAGAACGCGGCCAACGGCCGGTACCTGCGGATGCTCGCCGAGGTCACCCGGTTCTACAAGCACGCCCAGCGCGTCCTCGCCCACGAGGAGGCGCACGACGTCACGCTCGGCGCGTTCCTCGCGATCGGCGGGTACAGCCGCTACTTCGTCGACCACTTCATCATCCCGCTGGTCAGCGCGGTGTGGTCGTCCGGTGCCGCGCTGAGCATGAAGTACCCGGCCTGGTACCTGTTCGAGTTCCTCGCGAACCACGGGATGCTCGCCATCGGCGGCACCCCGCAGTGGAAGACCGTGGTCGGCGGCTCGCGCACCTACGTCGAACGCGCCGTGAAGGGTCTCAAGGCCGTGCACGTCGGCACGCCCGTGCGGGCCGTGACGCGCACCGCCGCGGGCGTGGAGGTCCGCGACGAGAACAACGTGCTGCACACCGCGGACCACGTCGTCATCGCCACGCACCCGGACCAGGCGCTGGGCCTGCTGGCCGACCCGACGCGCGAGGAGAAGGAGGTGCTCGGCGCCTTCCGGTACTCCCGCAACGAGACGTGGCTGCACACCGACGCCTCGATCCTGCCGCGGGCTGCCGGCGCGCGGGCGTCGTGGAACCTCTACAAGCGCGCCTGCCGGGAAGCGAACGACCAGGTGCTCGTCAGCTACCACATGAACCGGCTGATGCGGCTCGACGAACCCCGCGACTTCGTCGTCACGCTCAACCCGCACGACGTGAACCCGGACCGGGTACTGGCGAAGATGGTCTACGAGCACCCGATCTACACGCCGGAGTCCGTTGCCGCGCAACGACGTCTGACCCAGATCAACACCGGCACGACGGCCTACGCCGGCGCGTACCACGGCTGGGGCTTCCACGAGGACGGCTGCGCCTCCGGCGTGCGTGCGGCCCAGCACTTCGGGGTTGCGTGGTGATCTACGACGTCCTCATCACCCACCAGCGCCGCGAGTTGCTCGACCGGTCGTTCAGCCACCGCGCCTACATGTGGCTGGTCGACCTCGACGGACTGCCGCGCCTTCCCCTGTGGGCGCGGCCGTTCGCGAGGTTCGAGGCCCGCGACCACCTCGGGTCGCCGGACAAGACCATCCGCGAGAACCTGGACGAGTGGCTGGCCGGGCACGGGATCGACCTCGGCGGCGGGCAGGTCCTGATGCTCGCCAACGCGCGCGTGCTCGGTTACGTCTTCAACCCGCTGTCCGTGTACTGGTGCCACGACGCTGCCGGAGAGCTCGTGTGCGTCGTCGCGGAAGTGCACAACACCTACGGCGGACGGCACTGCTATCTGCTGCGCACCGACGACAAGGGCCGTGCGTCGGTGGACAAGGAGTTCTACGTCTCCCCGTTCCTGGAAGTCGACGGCCACTACGTGATGAAGCTGCCGAAGCCAGGAGCCCAACTGTCCGTGACCATCGCGTTGCGGCAGAACGGGAAGACGACCTTCAGCGCGACGATGAAGGGCGAGCGCAGTTCGGGACTGCGCATGCTGCTACGCCGTCCGCTGATGCCCCAGCGCGTGTCCGCGTTGATCCGCCGCCACGGAATCGCGCTCTACCTCAGGCGCGTCCCGATCATCCCCAGGAGTGATGGATGAGCACGTTGTCCTTGCCCCGTCCCGGTCAGGGCATCTGGCCAGGGCTCTTCAAGGCACCGCGTTCGCCGATGCGCGCCCGCATCGCCGAGTCGCTGTTCCGAAACGCCGTGCGCACGTTGCCGGTGACCGTGCAGTTCCCCGACGGCAGGACGTGGGGAGCGGGTGGCCCGGTGATGCGGCTCGCCCGTCCCGACGAGTTCTTCCACCGCCTCGGCGCCGACGCCAAGATCGGCTTCGGCGAGGCCTACATGGTGGGCGACTGGGTGTCCGACGAGCTCGCGGACGTGCTCGCGGTGTTCGCGGCCAAGCTCTCGACCCTGATCCCGCCCGGCCTGCAGCGGATGCGGCGGTGGGCCGAGCGGCGGCAGACCGAGGTCAACGACGTCGCGGGCTCGCGGCAGAACATCCACCGGCACTACGACCTGTCGAACGAGCTGTTCGCGCTGTTCCTCGACGAGACGATGACGTACTCGTCGGCGTTGTTCGACCGGGGCGAGACCGACCTGCGCACGGCCCAGTTGCGCAAGATCGACGGTGTGCTCGACTACGCCGGCGTCCGGTCCGGCTCCCGCGTGCTGGAGATCGGCACGGGCTGGGGCGCGCTCGCCATCCGGGCGGCGCAGCGGGGTGCCACGGTCACGTCGCTGACCATCTCCGCCGAACAGCGCAAGCTGGCGCTGGACCGGGTGAGGGACGCGGGTCTCCACGATCGGGTGACGGTCGAGCTGCGTGACTACCGAGAGGAGCACGGTCAGTACGACGCCGTCGTCAGCGTCGAGATGATCGAGGCAGTCGGTGCCGAATACTGGCCCGAGTACTTCTCGATGCTCGACCGCGTGCTGGCTCCGGGAGGCCGCGTCGGTCTGCAGGCGATCACCATGCCGCACGACCGCATGATCGCGAGCAAGGCCAGCTACACCTGGATCCACAAGTACATCTTCCCCGGCGGGCTCATCCCGTCCGTGCGGTCGATCGAGGAGTCGGTGCGCGACCACACCCGGCTGCGGATCGCCGAGACCCGGTCGTTCGGCGACGACTACGCCGAGACCCTCCGCCGCTGGCGCGAAACGTTCCTCACCCGTTGGGACGAGGTGCGGGACCTGGGCTTCGACGACACGTTCCGCCGGATGTGGGAGTTCTACCTGGCCTACTCGGAGGCAGGTTTCCGGGTCGGATACCTCGGAGTGCAGCAATTCGGCATGGCCGAAAGACTGGGCCGTTAGGACCACGTTCTACCCCAAAAGGGTGCTGCTCACCCCACCCGACTGGACTTCGTGGTCCTCTTTGAAGCAGGCGGTATCAATCGGCTCGCTGCGGTCTCTTCTTCAGTGAAGCCCCCAGTGTCGCTGTAGTGGAGGAGGTCGCCGGGATGGTTATGCCCACAGCCGTGCGGACCGGTGGCGGTGTCGGCGTCCTCAGTGCCGAGGAGGCTTGGAATTCGCCAACGGTGCCCATGCGCCGTCGGGTGCGCCAAGCGCCGGTCTCCAACCAGTGGCTCGCCGAAGCCGAGTTCGCCGACCTCGTCGATGCCGCTCTTGCCGGAGACAGACGGGCGGTCGAGCACCTGCTCGGCCGCATCCAGCCGCTGATCGTGCGCTACTGCCGCGCCCGTGTCGGCGGCAGGGAGCGCACGCTGGTCTCAGCGGAGGACATCGCGCAGGAGGTGTGCGTGGCGGTGCTCGGCGCGTTGTCGAAGTACCGCTACGAACCCGGCTCGTTCCTCGCGTTCGTGTACGGCATCGCCGCGCACAAGGTCGCCGACGCGCGCCGCCGCGCCGTCCGCAACCGCGCCGAGGTCGTGCCGGAGCTGCCGGACTGCCCCTCGCTGGAGACCGGCCCGGAACAGCACGCGGTCAACGGCGAGATGATGGCCCAGGTCACGCGCCTGCTGCACAAGCTCCCGGCCCGCCAGCGCGAGATCCTCGTGCTGCGGGTGGCCGTGGGCCTGTCCGCCGAGGAGGTCGCGCTGGCGGTCGCCTCGACCCCCGGTGCTGTGCGGGTGGCACAGCACCGGGCGCTCACCCGGATGCGGGAGATGATCGCCGAGGAAGGCTGACGCGCTCGATGATCGCGGCGAGTTCTCGCGGGCAGGACAGGAACGGGGAGTGTCCTGCATCGAGACGTTCCGCGGTGGTCGCTCTTCCCGCCATGGCCTCCTGGGCCGGTGGCGGGATCGCGTTGTCCTTCTCGCAGATGACGTAGGTGCTGGGTGTGCGGTGCCAGGCCGCGTCCGTGACCTGGTCGGTGAAGGCCTTCCTGCTCTGCGGCAGGAGTTCGCCGGTCGGCGGGTCCTCGACGTCGTTGAAGAAGACGGTCTCCGGCGTCAGCGCGTGGACGACGTCTTCTTCCGCGCGCCACCACGGCGGGGGCGTGCCGCCGACCATGCCGAGGAGCGAGTCGCCGACGTCCGGCAGGAACGCGGCCACGTAGACGAGGTGCTGGACGTCGGGTGTGGCCGCCTGCGTCGCCGGGATGCCACCGTAGGAGTGCGCGACGATCACCGTCGGACCGTCGATCGCGTCCCTGATCGCTTCGGCGTCGTCGTGCATGCCGTGCCTGGGCGCGCCTGCCGGCGCCACGCTGGGCAGGTCGACGGTGCCGACCCTCCAGCCGTTGGAATCGAGGAGGGTGCGCAGCGGTTCCCAGCACCAGGAGCCGTGCCAGGCGCCGTGCACCAGCAGCAGAGCGGGGCGTTCGGACATGTCCTCAGTGGACGCTCCACCCGGTGCCGCCGCAAAGCCCGGGCTTCCGCTGGCCGGAAGACTCTCACGTCCGCAGGTCGCTGAACCCCGCGATCATCGCCGTGACCAGCACCAACGCCCCGAAAGTCAGCAACGCGACCGCGCCGCCGGCGAGGTCCGCCAGCAGCGCCCCGACCACCGGGGCAACGGGAGTGAGCCCACGGCTGGCGAAGTTCAGCAAGGCGTCCATGCGCCCCATCAGCTCGTCGGGCACCAACGCGGTGAAGACGGCGCCCACGGAGACGTTGAGCAACGGCGTGCCGATCGCGGTGAGCATGAGAGGCACGAACGGCCACCACGCGCCGAACGGGAGTGCCATCGCCATCATGCTCGCGCCGAACAGGGTGAGCACCGCGACTACCAGGCGGCCCGGCGTCATGGTGACCTTGGGCGACAGCAGGGCGCCCAGGACACCGCCCACGCCGATGCCCGTGAGCACCAGGCCCACGAGCCAGTCGGAACCGCCGCGCTCCTTGACCAGCCACATGATCGGGAGCATCGAGGCCGCGCCGAGCAGGTTCAGGGTCAGGAAGATCGCGATGATGTTGCGCAGCCCGCGCTGGTGCCACAGCCAGGTCCACGGCTCGCGCAGGTCCTGGAGCATGCGCTGACGTGCGCGCTGCTCGGTGCGTGGCGGGATCTTGGCGAACCAGGCGCACACGGCCGCGATGAGGAACGACAGGGCGTCGCCGACGAACGGGACCGAGCGGCCCAGGCCGAAGAGCAGCGCGCCGAGGGACGGCCCGGCCAGGTACGCCACGTGGGTGCGTGCCTCCTCCTGCGCGAACGCGGCCTTGAGCTGGCCGGCGGGCACGACCTCCTTGATCGCGGTGGCCCTGGCCGGGCCGGTGAACGCGGTGCAGACGCCGTCCACCGCCGCCAGCACCAGGAACAGGGGGATGGAGTCGAGGCCGGTGACGACGTTGACCGCCATCACCGCGACCGCCACGGCCTGGGTGGTCTGACTCCAGACCAGGACCCTGCCGCGGTCCCAGCGGTCCACCCACACACCCGCCGGCATCTGGGTCAGGATCAGCGCCGCCGCCCGCACGCCCGCGATCACGCCCGCCCAGAAGAGCGAGCCGGTGACCGCGAGGATCAGCAGGGGGACCGCGACCGTCGTGAGCTGGGTGCCGAGCTGGGAGACCGCGCTGCCCAGCCAGAGGAGCTGGAACTGGACGTTTTTCCTGAGCGGCACCGCCATGCGGACGTTTCTAACGCATGATCACCGGCCGCGGGTGGCAAGGTCTACCCATGGCTGACCCCGGCGCCGAACCCGCCTACGACGTGCTGCTCACCGGCACCGTGTTCCTCGACATCATCTTCACCGGCCTGCCCCGCCCACCGGAGCCGGGGACCGAGGTGTGGGCCGACGGCCTCGGGTCGTGTCCCGGAGGCATCGCGAACCTCGCGGTGGCGCTGCGCCGGCTCGAACTGAAGACCGCGCTCGCGGCGGCGTTCGGCGAGGACGCGTACGGCGACTTCTGCTGGGACGTGCTCGCGGACCAGGAGGGCGTCGACCTCTCTTACTGTCGTCGCTTCTACGGATGGCACTCGCCCGTGACCGTGTCCATGGCGATGGAACGCGACCGCAGCATGGTCACGCACGGGCACAAGTCGCCCGTCATCGCGGACGACCTCTTCGCGCCGCCGCCGACGACCAAAGCGTGCTTCGTGCACATCCAGGCGGAGGACGAGCAGTGGGTGCGCACGGCGAAGGAGAACGGCGCTCTGCTGTTCGCCGACATCGGCTGGGACCGCACCGGGGCCTGGTCACCCGAGCTGCTGCGCCGGCTCGACGGATATGACGTGTTCCTCCCGAACCACGTGGAGGCGCAGGGCTACACCCGCACCGACACGCCCGAGGCCGCCGCGCGCAGGCTCGCCGAGCACGTGCCCGTGGTGGTCGTCACACGTGGCGGCGGGGGAGCGGTCGCCGTCGACAGCGCCACCGGCGAGTGCGTGGACGTGCCGGGCCTGAACGTCGCGCAACTCGACGCGACAGGTGCCGGTGACGTGTTTGGCGCGGGGTTCGTGATGGGCACTCTGGCCGGGTGGCCACTCGAACACCGGGTGCGGTTCGCGAACCTCTGCGCCGCGCTGTCCGTGCAACATTTCGGTGGCTCGCTGTCGGCTCCGGGCTGGGGAGACATCGCGGTCTGGTGGCGGACGGTGAGCAGGCGGCCGGACGAGGAGCTGTCGCGGTACGGGTTCCTCGACGACCTGCTTCCCGACCACGCGGGGGTCGAGGTGCGCAGGGCCAGCCCGACGATCGGACTGCGGTTGCTCCGGTAGGTTGGAAAACAGTCGATCAGCGGACGCAACCTAATGGGCCTTCCGCGCGACTTATACGTGTAGAGAGTCTCTGGGGATTTGCTCGGAAGGAGTTGCGGGTTGTTCGCCGCACGCGCGTCAGGCTTGGTCAAGTTGCTGGGGTTGTGCCTGACTGCGGGCGTTCTCCTCGCCGCGATGGTGTTCCCGTTCGTCGGAGGTCTCGGACTCGCGTCCAACCGCGCGGCCGACACGGTCGACCAGACGTCGGGTGACCTCGCGAAGGGGGAGCTGCCGCTCGTCACCACCATCCAGGACATGAACGGCGACCCGATCGCCTACCTCTACGACCAGTACCGCATCCCGTTGGAGTCCAAGGACATCGCGGACACCATGAAGGGTGCGATCCTGGCCATTGAGGACAAACGGTTCTTCGAGCACCAGGGCGTCGACTGGCAGGGCATCGCCCGTGCCGCCGCCAAGGCCGGTGTGGACGGTGGGGCGACGCAGGGCGCGTCGACGCTCACCCAGCAGTACGTGAAGAACTACATGGCGTTCGTGCTCGGCGCCGACAACGAGCAGGAAGCCTGGGAGAAGGCCACCGAGGCGACCATCGGCCGCAAGATGCGCGAGGCGCGCGTCGCGTTGCAGCTCGAGCAGCAGATGAGCAAGGACGAGATCCTCACCGGCTACCTCAACATCGTGCCGCTGGGCAACCAGACCTACGGTGTCGGCGCGGCGGCGAAGGCGTACTTCAACACCACCGCCGACAAGCTGACCGTCCCGCAGGCCGCGCTGCTCGCCGCGATCGCGAACCGGCCCTCCTCGCTCAACCCCGGCGCCTCCCCGGAGAAGGCGCTGGAGCGCCGCAACATCGTCATCGACAAGATGCGCGAGAACGGCGCGTTCGGCGCCGACGAGACCGAGGCGAAGAAGAAGGCCGAGGAGTTCAAGGCCCAGCCGATGGGCATCGTCGAGGACCTGCAGATCCTGCCCAAGGGCTGCGTCGGTTCCGGTGACGGCCCGATCTACGGCTTCTTCTGCGACTACCTGCTCGACTACCTGCGCACCGCCGGCATCACGAACAAGGAACTGCAGCGCGGCGGCCTCACCATCAAGACCACGATGGACCCGAAGGCCACCAAGGCCGCGAAGCAGTCGGCCGAGCAGCAGGTGCCGAAGACCCAGAACGGCATCGCGAACGTCATGTCCGTCGTGCAGCCGGGCACCGACAAGCACCGCGTGCGCGCCCTCGTCGCCTCCCGCGACTACGGCAACAAGGCCGAGCTCGGCCAGGTCGCCCGCCCCGTGCCCGCCGAGGTCCTGCCGTTCGGTCCGGGCTCGGTGAACAAGATCTTCACCGCCGCCGCGGCCCTCGAACGCAACGTCATCGGCATCGACAAGCCGATGGACGTCCCGAAGGTCTACTACTCGAGGGTCTACCCCAACGGTGGCGCGCCGTGGAAGGTCGAGAACGCGGGCACCTACGGCGAGAAGATGACGCTGACCCAGGCCCTCGCGCAGTCCCCGAACACGGGCTTCGTGATCCTGCAGGAGAAGGCGGGCCTCAGCCAGACCGTGGACATGGCGTACCGCCTGGGCATGCGCGAAACCCTCCAGGGCGCGAACCGGTCGGGCGAGCCCCTGAAGCAGGACAAGTCGAACGGCCCGTCGCAGGGCGACTGGACGAAGCAGAACAACGCGGGCTCCTACACCCTCGGCCCGGGCGCCACCAGCGTCCTCGAACTGGCGAACGTGGCGGCGACCATCGTCTCCGGCGGCACCTGGTGCCCGCCGAGCCCGGTGGAACAGGTCGTCGACCGCTACGGCAAGCCGATGCAGCTCAAGGAACTGCCCTGTGAGCAGGCCGTGAACTCCGACCTGGCGAACTCGCTGGCCCAGGGCATGTCCCACGACACCACCGGCAGCGGCACGGCGGCCGACGCGGCTCGCGGCAGCGGCTGGAACCGCCCGACCATCGGCAAGACGGGCACCACCGAAGAGCACAAGTCGGTCGCCTTCCTGGCCGCGACCCCGCAGTACGCGGGCGCCGTCATGACCTACGCCGACGGCAACCGCCCCGAGGTGATCTGCGCGAACCCGATCCGCCTGTGCGGCGGTAGCAGGTCGGGTGTGTTCGGTGGCCAGGTCGCGGCACCCACCTGGTTCAACGCGATGAAGGTGATCCACGAGGGTCTGCCGGTGGCTCCGCTGCCGCCGGCGGCTGCCAGGTACAAGTAAGTCTCGCTCGGTCAGGGGCCGTCGGACGCCAGGTGCGTCCGGCGGCCCTTTGTGTTGCGTGGGGCTGGTCGGGACGGTTCGCGAGGGGCTGTGTGGGCAGGCCGGGAGGGGTCGGGTCGGGTCAGGTGCGTCGGTCTGGTGGGGCAGGGGCGGTGCTGAGCGGGCAGGCGGAGTGGACCGGGTAGCGGCGATGACCGGCACCGGCTCGTGTCTGCCCGCGCAACCACCCACGCAAGGTGACGCGACCCGTACAGGCCGGCCATCCCGCTGGAACCCGACGCCTCAACGCAAGCCCCGTACTCCCGCCAGGCACGGGCGTGCCCAAACGACCTCGACCACCCGAAGTGACCACCCCGAGGCCGTTCGTCCCCGCCCCCGTCCCCGGCAAACCTTTCACGATAAAGCGACTGACCAGTACAAACACCAGCCCGGGGATTGGTTCAGAACGCGGTGACCATGCCCTGAACCAGGTGATTACCCAAAGTGACCAGCAGTGGGCCTAATCACCTGAACCCCCACTTCGCTTGCCCGCGTCGGTCACGCGAGGTTACGTTCTGCGCCGCATGTCACGGTTCGATAACCGCAAGGACACGGAACGCCCCCGAAGCGGTCCAGTCCACCACCGGGCCCCCGAAGCCCGCAGCCAGGCCCCCGACGCCAGGCGCAGCGCGGTTGCCGAACTCCCCCGAGTGCATGGAGGCAGTTTTGGCACGGCATCGAGCGAAGGGTCCGCTGGTCGACGTCATCACCAGAGTGGACCTGGACCGCAAGAAGGCCGTCGCGGTGGTTGTCGCCGCGGGCGCCCTTGCCGGCGCCGGTTTCGCCCAGGCGGCCACCACCGTCAGCCCGGTCGATCGCATCATCGCCCCTGTGGCGGCCACGAAGAACCTCGCCGCGGCGATGACCGCGCCGCCGCAGCAGCAGGGTCCGCAGACGATTCACTCCGTCGCGACCGGGTCCGAGGCTCGCAAGCTCCTGCAGGCCGAGCAGATCCAGGCGCAGTTCCACGTCGCCGAGGCGCTCAAGTCCGCCGAGGGCGCGTACGCGCAGCGTCAGGAGGCCGCCAAGGTCGAGGCGGCCCGTGTCGCCGCCGAGGAAGAGGCGAAGCGGCCCAAGTGCGTGCGGCCCGCCCAGGGGTCGTTCACGTCCGGCTTCGGTGCCCGGTGGGGGACCAGCCACAACGGCATCGACATCGCGAACGCCATCGGCACGCCGATCGTCTCCGTCATGGACGGCACGGTCGTCGAGGCCGGGCCCGCGTCCGGGTTCGGGCTGTGGGTTCGCGTTCAGCACGACGACGGCACCATCACCGTCTACGGGCACATGAACACCATCGACGTGCCGCAGGGCGCCAAGGTCAAGGCCGGGCAGCAGATCGCGACGATCGGCAACCGCGGGCAGTCGACCGGGCCGCACGTGCACTTCGAGGTGTGGGCCGCCGGCGGTCAGAAGATCAACCCGGTCGGCTGGCTCGCCGAGCGCGGTGTGAGCCTGTAACTCGGCCGCCTGATCACGAGAAGTCCCGGTAGTCTCCGGCCACGCCGTCGTGCACGACGCACGGCGGCGTGGCCGTGTTCGAGCCCGGCACAAGGGAAAGCCGCGTTCGAGGCGGTGACAGCGCGCCCCATTCGGGTCAACGGAGCGATTCCCCGGGCCTTCGTGGTCACGCAAGGCGACGTCGTGATGGACGAGTCGCGGTGGCCGAGGTGGCGCCCCGCGTGCGGATCCGCCAGGTTGAGTCCGTGCGAGAGCTGAAGAGGTCCGTTTCAGGCAAGATCCCGCGCCGTCTCCTGAGGGACGGCTCGCGGTGAGGCTGCCGATCACCGTTGTCGTTGGTGTGAAAGGACATTCTCTTGCGGTGACGACAGGTTCACCCCAGTGGACCAGTCCACCGATCTTTTGGGCCGAATCGTGCGCGGAGAGTTCGATCACCTCCCTGGCGGCTTGAAGGTGCCTGCGCGGAGCTGAGAAATTTTCCTCGCTTAGTGCGTACATAAGGCCCTTCCTCGCTGACTGGTCTACCGGGATCGTCGCGAGTGGCTCCCCACAGTCCTCAGGAGGCATCGTGCCTGTCGGAACCTCTTCTGCTGCCCTGAATCTGGCCGCGCACCTCGAACCGGCGCAGCTCGAACTCGCCCGCGACCCGCTGCACGTCGTACTGCCGGCGGACGTGCGCGACCGGATCGCGCGGTGTCGCGAGTTCGTGCTCGAAGTCAGCGCGTCCGGACGCGCGATCTACGGTGTCACAACGGGTTTCGGCCCGCTGGTGGAGTTCGCGGGCCGCGCGGACAGCGCCGGTCAGTGCGACAACACCATAATCCACCTCATAGTCGGCCACGGTGAACTGTTACCGCCGGCCGTGGCTCGTGCGGCCGTGCTCGCCCGGCTTTTCTCGTTGGCGCAAGGGCGATCTGGAGTGTCCCAGCAGGTCGTGGACTCGCTGACTGCCATGCTGGACACCGAATTCGCCCCAGCCGTACCACGATTGGGCTCGGTCGGAGCCAGTGGTGATCTCCAGCCGCTGGCCTATGTGGCACATGCGTTGCGTGGTAACGGCAACGCGTTCTTCCAAGGAAGACTGATGCCCGCTGCGGAAGCGCTTACACGGGCCGGGCTGAACACACTCGTGCTCGACGGACGGGACGCGCTCGCGTTGGTGAACGGCATCTCGGTGACGGCTGCGGCGCTCGGACTCGCTGTCGCGCAGGCAGTTAGGGCACACCGCACGGCGGAGTTGTTGTCCGCCTTGATGACCGACGTGCTGGGATGCGGCACCGAGTTCATGTCGGTTGGACTACTGGCCGCGTTCGGGCATCCGGACGTCGCTGAAACGGGTGCGTCCATCAGGACGTGGCTCGAGGGCAGCACACCGTCGGGCGAACGGTCGCTGCAGGAGCCCTACAGCATCCGTTGCACACCACAGTTGATCGGCGCGGCCGGCACGAGCGTGCGGCACGCGGACGAGGTGGTGCGCCGCGACCTGAACGGCGTGAGCGACAACCCGTTGTTCTTCCCGGAGACCGGGGAGGTCGTGCACGGCGGCAACTTCTTCGGCCAGCCCAGCGCTTTCGCGGCCGATCAGCTCAACGTCGCCCTGGTGCAGCTGGGCAACCTGGCCGAACGCCAGCTGGACCTGCTGGTGGATCCTCACCGCAGCAACGGGTTGCCGCCGATGCTGAGCCCGCTGCCCGGTCAGCACCACGCGTTGCAGGGCGTGCAGCTCTCGATGACCGCCACCGTCGCCGCGATGCGCAGGGCCGCCGCGCCCGCCTCCATGCAGAGCCTGCCGACGAACCTGCACAACCAGGACGTCGTGCCGTTCGGCACGCAGGCCGCGCTCACCGCGCTGGACCAGGCGAAGCTGTTGCGGTACCTGCACGCCGGGGTCGCGCTCGCGTTGCGCCAGGCCGTGCACGTCGGCGCGCGCCGCCCGCAGGCGCCCCGGCTCGCGGCGGTGTTCGACCGGCTGGCGCTGGAGGTGCCGCCGATCGTGGAAGATCGGCCACTGGACGTCTCGCTGGGCCGGGTGGCGGACGTCCTCGACGCCCTCGTGTCCGAAGTGGAGGGTGTTTGATGAGTGCTCCCGTCTGTCTCCCCGCGTGGGGGCACACCTGGGTGGACCTGCCCGTGCTGCGGATGCCGATGCCGGGCACGGAATTGATTCCGTGCGCGAACGGCTGCTTCCAGCTGCCGATCTCCATCCGCACCCCGGAGGATCCGGTGGAACACGCCGTGCACCGGTGGTTTCTCGGCCATCACGGCGCGTTTCTGGTCTGGAAGTTTCTTTCGGCTTCACTCGATCGGCTGATACGCGAGCCTGATTCGCAGTCAGTCGGCCTGACTGCGCTTGGATACGACGCGTACTCGGTGATGCTCGCCTATTCGGGCAGTTGTTCCCGTGAGATGTACGAGGACGTCATCCGGCCGATGATGGTGACGTTCGACCCGGCGTTCAGCGGGCGGTGGGCACGTGACTACGAGCCCCTGCCCGGCCTGTTGCGCCGGGCTCGTGCCGCACTGGGGCCCGTGGCGGCGCAACCGCTCTCCTCCGCGAGCAAGGCGAACCTGTTGGCACACATGGAGGTCATGCGCAGACTCGTGCCCGGCGGCCCGTCGCTGCTGCGCGAGTCCGGCCGGTCGCGCACGACCACCACCGACGCCGAGCGCGCCCGGTTCGACGAGTTCTTCCTCGTCAGCCGGGAGAACGTGTGCGTGAGCCGCTACCGCGCCCACCGCGCCGCCGTCTTGTCCGCGATCGGTCACGACCTCGCGAAACGCCCGCTGGGGAGCGAGTGCGGAGAGACACTCAGAAAGTTCGCCACCCGACTATGAGAGAAGGCCGCGCGTGAACGACTTCAAGGCCGTGGTCATGACCCCGCAGATCTACCGCTACGTGCGCGAGCAGGCAGGCCGGCCCAGCGCGGTGCAGGAGAAGCTCATCGCCCGCACGCTGGAGCTCGGCGACTCGGCGGAGATGCAGATCCCGCACGAGCAGGCGGTGCTGCTGTCGTTGCTGGTCAAGCTCACCGGCGCGCAGACCGTGGTCGAGGTCGGCACCTACACCGGGTACTCCACGCTGGCGTTCGCGCAGGCGCTTCCCCCGTCCGGCAAGGTCATCACCTGCGACGTCTCGCCCGAGTGGACCGCGATCGCCGAGGAGGCGTGGCAGGCGGCGGGCGTGCGCGACCGGATCGAGCTGAGACTCGGGGCGGCCGCCCAGACGCTCGCCGAGATGCCGGAGGAACCGGTCATCGACCTGGTCTTCATCGACGCGGACAAGGTCGGGTACGTCCACTACTGGGACCTGCTGGTGCCGCGCGTCCGGCAGGGCGGCCTGCTGCTCGCCGACAACACCCTCTACTACGGCGAGGCCGCCGCCGACCAGCCGGAGGGCAACGCCGCCGCGATCGACGCCTTCAACAGGTTCGTGCGCACCGACCCGCGGGTGGAGTCGGTGCTGGTGCCCATCGCGGACGGGCTGACCATGGCCCGCAAGAGGTGAGGTTGTGGGCATACCGACCGGTCGGTAGGGTGGCGGCGAAGCTGCTGACCGGGAGGCGTTCATGGCTCGTTGGGGAATCACGCTGCCGCTGATCGGCGTGCCGGTGCTGGAGCACCGCGCGCTGGTGTCCGAGCTCGCCGGGCTCGGCTACACGGACGTGTGGTCGGCCGAGACGACGGGCACCGACGCGTTCACACCACTCGCCCTGGCCGCGCAGTGGTCCTCCGAACTGCGTTTCGGCCCGGCGATCGCGCCCGTCTACACGCGCGGCCCCGCCACGCTGGCGATGACCGCCGCGACGCTCGCGGAGGTGACCGGTGGCCGGTTCGTGCTGGGCATCGGCTCGTCGTCGCCCGCGATCGTGCAGCGCTGGAACGCGATCCCGTTCGAGGAGCCGTTCAAGCGCACCCGCGACACGCTGCGCTTCCTGAAGTCCGCGCTCGCGGGGGAGAAGGTCTCCGCCGACTACGACACGTTCTCGGTGAAGGGCTTCAAGCTGGAGCGCCCGCCGGCCGAGAAGGTGCCGATCATGCTCGCGGCGCTGCGCCCGAACATGCTGCGCCTGGCCGGACGTGAGGCGGACGGCGCGATCACGAACTGGCTGGCAGCCTCCGACGTGCCGCAGGTGCGCGAGGAACTGGGCGACGCCGAGCTCGCGGCCCGGATCTTCGTCTGCCCGACCGAGGACGCCGACGCCGCACGGGCGCTGGGACGCATGCTGATCAGCACCTACCTGACCGTGCCCGCCTACGCGGCGTTCCACGACTGGCTGGGCCGTGGCGAGGCGCTGCGCCCGATGCACGAGGCGTGGGCCGCGGGCGACCGCAAGGCCGCGTCGAAGTCGATCCCGGACGAGGTCGTGGACGCGCTGGTCGTGCACGGGTCGGCCGACCAGTGCCGCGACCGCGTGGCCGAGTACCAGGCGAACGGCGTCGACACCCCGATCATCGCGCTGCTCCCGACCGGTGGAGACCAGGTCGAGCAGGTGCGGGCGCTCGCACCCCAGAGGTAGCCGATGTCCAGCGCGACCGAGCAGAAGATCATCGACGCGGCCGTGCGCCTGTTCGCGTCGCAGGGCTACGACGCGACCTCGGTGCAGGAGGTCGTCAACGCCGCCGGTATCACCAAGGGCGCGCTCTACCACTACTTCCGCTCCAAGGACGACCTGCTCTTCGAGATCTACCGGCTGCTGATCACGGCCCAGGCGGCCGACATGGACCGGATCATCGGCCTCGGCCTGCCCGCCGGCGAGACGGTGCGCGAGATCCTGGCGTCTCTCGTCACCTCGACGGCCGAACGGGTCGACGAGACGGCGGTGTTCGTCCGCGAGCTGCACCGGCTCGGCGAGGACCGGATGACGGACTTCCGCGCCGAACGCCGCCGCTACCACGAGACGTTCCTCGCGGTCGTGGAGAAGGGGCAGGCGGACGGCGAGTTCAGCTCGCTCGTCCCCGCCGACACGGTCGTGCGGATCGCGCTCGGCGTGGTGAACCAGCTGCCGATGTGGTTCCGGCCGGACGGACCGAAAACGCCTGGTCAGCTCGCCGGGGAGATCGGCGACTTCGTGCTGGCGGGGCTGGCCGCGTGAAACTCGGACTCGCCCTGCCCCAGTACGGCCGCTTCGCCGACCCCGCTCTCACGCTGAGGGTCGCCGCCGAGGCCGAGGCCATGGGGTTCGACAGCCTGTGGGTCGGGGACCGGCTGCTGCTCCCGACCGCGCCGCGCGACCGCTACGTCAGCCGCGACGGCGTGATCCCGCCCGAGTACGAGAACTTCCTGGACCCGCTGACCCTGCTCGCCGCGGTGGCGGCGACGACCTCGCGAGCCAGGCTCGGCACGAGCACCCTCAACGCGCTGTGGCAGCCACCCGCGCTGCTCGCCCGCACCGTGGCCACGCTCGACCAGGTCAGCGGCGGCCGGATCGACCTCGGCATCGGTGTCGGGTGGTCGCGTGACGAGTACCAGGCGGTGGGGGTGCCGTGGGAGGGTCGTGGCGCCCGGCTGGAGGAGACGCTCGACGTCCTGGACGCCTTCTGGTCCGGCGACGTCGTGCGGCACGAAGGTCCGTTGTGGACGGTGCCGGAGTCGGTCGTGAAGGCCAAGCCGGTCCGGCGTCCGCCGGTGCTGCTCGCGGGGCTGGTGCCGGCCGCGTTCACGCGCATCGCACGGCGTGCGGACGGCTGGCTCGCCGTCGGCCTGCCGCTGCCGATGCTGACCGCGACCATCGCGTCGATGCGCAAGCAGGCCTCGGCGTTCGGCCGCGATCCCGACCTGCTGCGGTGTCCGTTGCGGATCAACCCGCACATCACGGCCGAGAAGGCCGATCCGGCGCACGTGCCGCACACCGGCACGATCGGGCAGGTCGCGGACTACGTGCGGACGGTCGACGGGGTCGTGGACGAGGTGTTCGCCGACTTCCAGCAGACCGCTGGATCCGTCGAGGAGTACCTGGAGCTCGCGGGACGGCTGCGCGCGGCCGTCCGGTAACGGCGGGAGACAGCGGATCGACCTCACTGACAAGGGGGTCACCATGTCGCAGCAGCCACCGGAGTACGGCGTCGCACCGCCGTTGTACGGCGACGCGCCCAAGACGCGGAAGGGCCCGTGGATCTTCCTGCTCGTCCTCGCGCTGCTGGCCGTCGGCGGCGTGATGTACGGGCCTCGTGCGGTGGAGGCGGTGCGCGACGCCGTTCAGCAGGCTGAGCCGGAAGCAGGGCCGCCGCCGCCCGCGGTGGTGCCCGAACAGCCCGCCGCACCCGCGAAACGGGTCGTCGTGTTCGAGGTGACCGGCACCGGCAAGGCCTTCAACGTCACCGCGACCGTCGGCACGTCCATCCACAACGAGCCGGGCGTGACGCTGCCGTGGACGCGCACCGTCGAGGTGCCCGCCGACAACGCCTCGAAGTCCGTGATGCTCGTGGTGGTCGCGGGCCCGGACGGCGCCGAGGTGCACGGCAAGTACACCGTCGACGGCACCACTGTCCGCGAGGGCAAGGCTTCCGGGCCCTACGGCGTGCTGACGATCACCGACTCCTGAGAGCCGCCAGCGCCTTGTCGGCGTGCGCGTTCATGGAGAACTCGCTCTTGATCACCTCGATGATCTCGCGGCCGGCGCCGATGACGAACGTGTGCCGCTTGACCGGGGTGATGCCGAACCGGCGCTTCACGCCGAACTGCTCCGCCACCTCGCCCGCGACGTCGGAGAGCAGCGGGTAGTCGAAGCCGTTCAGCTCGGCGAACTGCTTCTGCTTGGCCACGTCGTCCATCGAGATCCCGACGCGCTGCGCGCCCGCCTCGGCGAACTCGGCGGCGAGGTCGCGGAAGTGGCAGCTCTGCGCCGTGCACCCGGACGTCATCGCGGCGGGGTAGAAGAACAGCACGACCGGGCCGTCCTCGAGCAGTTCGGACAGCTTGCGCTCGGTGCCGTCCTGGTCGGGCAGGGAGAAGTCGGGGGCGAGGTCGCCGGGCTTCATGGATCTCCAATACGCTCGGGCCGTGACCAGCATGTCCGACGTGGCCAAGGCCGCAGGGGTGTCCGCTGCGACCGTATCGCGTGCCCTGCGTGGCGAACCGGGCGTGTCCGAGGCGACCCGGCAGCACGTGAGCGAGATCGCGCGGCGGATGAAGTACGCGATCGCCCGCGACGCCTCCTCTTTGGCCGGTGGCCGCCGGTACGCGATCGCGGTGCTGACGTCCGAGGTCAGCCCGGTGCTCGCGGGCGCGGAGGGCGCGTTGCGGCAGGCCGGCTACGACGTGCTGCTCTACGTCCTGGGCGACGCGGACGCGCGCGCGAAGTTCTTCGACGAGCTGCCGCTCGGCCGCCGTGTGGACGGTGTGCTGCTGCTGTCGATGTCGCTGTCCTCAGCGGAACAGACGGCGCTGGAGTCGTTGGAGGTCCCGCACGTCACGGTCGACGACACCGATCTCCGCCACGCGCTGCGGACCGCCGTCACCCACCTGCTGACCCTGGGACACCGCGAGGTGGCACTGGTGCTCGCCGACGGAGTGGACGAGTCGTACGACGAGATCCTGGTCGCCGCCGGACTCTCCGTGCGTCCCGAGTGGACGGTGTGGTGCTCGCCGACCGTCGACGGCGGCGAGCAGGTGGTCGATGTGCTGCTCGACGGCGAACGCCTGCCCACCGCGGTGATCAGCTCGAACGGCGCCGCGGCCGTCGGGATCTTCCTGCGCATGCAGCGGGACGGGCGCGCGGTGCCGGACGAGGTGTCGATCGTGTCGCTCGACGGGCAGGAGCTCACCCGCGTCGTCGGGCTGACCTCCGTCGAGGGAGCCGCCAAGGAGCAGGGGGAGCGGGCGGTGGCCGACCTGTTCACGCTGATCAGAGGCGGGGAGATCGAACCGGCGGAGCACTCGGTGCGGCTGGTCGTGCGCAACTCGAGCGGACCCGCTGCCTGAGTACTGTGGCGCCATGCCCCAGCGCCTGACCGAACTGCCCGACCTGCCCACCACCCCCGGCTACGCCCACGCCGTGACGGTCACCGGCACGCTCGCGTTCGTCTCCGGTCAGGTCGCGGTCGACGCCAGGGGATGCGTGGTCGGGGTGGACGACCTGGCGGCGCAGACGCGGCAGGCGCTCGGCAATCTTCATCACATCATTCGAGGTTTGGGCGCGAACTGGTCGGATGTCGTCAAGTTCACCTGGTTCGTCATGGACGCGTCGGAGGTTCAGACCATTCGCGACGTCCGTGACGAAATCCTGCGTCCCGCGCTGGGGGACGTGCCCAACCCGGCCAGCACGCTGGTTCAGGTCGCCGCGTTGTTCGGGCCCGACTTTCTCGTCGAGGTCGAAGCGGTCGTGTCTATTCCAGGTGAAGCATCGGATGTCTAAGTAAATGCATCTCTGCGTAGGTGTCCCGACCGGCCTGCACCCTTCGGGTGACCAGGGACCATTTGCTCTGGTAATGCGGACCGGGCTGTGACATAGCTTGTAGTCGTGGAGAAGTTGGTGGCGCGGCTGGCCGACGCATGGGGTGTGGCCACTCGGTACGAAAACGCGGACCAGCAAGAGGTCGTCGTCGATCCCGAGGTCGTCGTCAAGGTCCTCGCGCAGTTCGGTGTCGACGCGTCCACTGAGGACTCGGTCGCCCGCGCGCTCGCCGACGTCGAGCGGCGCCGGGCCGAGCAGAAGCTCCCGCCCACGATCGTCATCCGCGAGTACGAGACGTACGACCTGCAGGGGCCGGCGACCGTCGAGCTCGAGGACGGCACCTCGTTCGCCGTCGAACGGCACTTGCCCGACTCGGTACCGCTCGGCTGGCACCGCGTGGTGACGCCGGAGCAGACCGTCACGCTCGCCGTCGCCCCCAGGACGCTGCCGGACGTCCCGCACGCCTGGGGCTGGATGCTGCAGCTCTACGCCGCGCGCTCCAAGGAGTCGTGGGGGATGGGCGACTTCGCCGACCTCGCCACGATCGCGCGCCGCTCGTCCCTCGAACTCGACGCCGGCGTCGTGCTGGTCAACCCCGTGCAGGCCCCGGCACCGACGCACCCCGTCGAACGCTCGCCGTACTCGCCGACCACCCGCCGGTTCGCGAACCCGCTGTACCTGCGCGTCACCGACACCGCCGAGTTCCTGTCGGCCTGCCCGCGCACCCGGCAGCTCATCCGCGACCTCAAGCCCGAGAACCAGGACCTGATCGACTACGACGCCGTCTGGGAGGCGAAGAAGCAGGCCCTCGAGCTGCTCTTCCCCGGCGGCGAGGTCGAGATGGACGCCGACCTGGAGAAGTTCGCGACCTACTGCGCGCTCGCCGAGATCCACGGCGCGGACTGGCGCGAGTGGCCGGAGGGCCACGAGGCACCGCCCGCGGAACGGGTCGGCTTCTACGCCTGGCTCCAGCACCTCTGCACCCGCCAGCTGCAGGACGTGCGGCTCGCCGCGCACGAGGCCGGCATGGCCATCGGCGTCATCCACGACCTCCCGGTGGGCGTCGCCCCCGGCGGCGCGGACACCTTCGCCGACGCGGACGCGTTCGCCATCGACGTCACGGTCGGCGCGCCCCCCGACCAGTTCAGCGCGGACGGCCAGGGCTGGGGCCTGCCGCCGTGGCGCCCCGACCGGCTCGCCGAGACCGGCTACCGGCCGTTCCGGCAGGTGCTGCGCAGCGTCCTGAAGCACGCGGACGGCATCCGCATCGACCACGTCGCGGGCCTGTGGCGGCTCTGGTGGATCCCGCCGGGCGAGCCGCCGTCGCGCGGCACGTACGTCCACTACGACGCGGACGCCATGCTCGGCGTGCTCGCGCTGGAGGCGTACCGGGCCGGCGCGGTCGTGGTGGGCGAGGACCTCGGCACGGTCGAGCCGATCGTCACCAAGACCTTGCAGGAGAACGGCATGCTGACCAGCGCCGTCCTCTACTTCCAGCGCGACTACTACGCCGAGGGCCACCCCCTGATCCCGCCGTCGCAGTGGAATCCCAACCAGATGGCCAGCATCTCCACGCACGACCTGCCGACCGCGGCGACGTTCTTCGCGGGCCCGGACGGCCCCGACTTCGACGAGTTGATGCGCCAGGAGGGCGTCACAGCGGCGGACCGGGTCGAGGGCGCCCACGAACTGCTCGCGCAGTCACCCTGCGCGTTGGTCCTGACTTCACCTCAGGACGCTCTGCGGGAAACCCGGCAGCCCAACGTGCCGGGCACGATCGACGAGCACCCGAACTGGAGAATTCCCCTACCCGTGGCGCTGGACGAATTTTTCCCACGGGTCCGGGAAGTAACCCGGCCACTCCGCAACCGCGAAAGATGAAACTTTTGCGTAACGGCAGGTCATAGACCTGAGGGGTATTGTAAGGCCGTCACCGGACGGCGGAAGACGAACGTTCTTGGAGGTGGCGTACCAAATGAGCTCAGCCGTGGGCACGCGGACATCGACCGGCGTGCTTGAACTGGCCGTCGAACAGGTTCTCGCTTCGGTGAGACCGACCGCACTCGGCGACCCGGTGGTCGGGGCACGGCGCGCGGAGGAATCGCTGCGTGACGCGCTGCGGGACGCAGGTCCCGTGGAGGACAACACCGCCTTGCAGTACGCCCTGGCGTGCGCGGAGGCGGCTTGTGAACACCTGAAGTACGTGGAGATCCAGGAGGCGCGCACCTTGCTCACGGCCGCACGTGGGCAGCTGGTTCTTGCACACGAACGAGTGTGATGCTTAACCAGGATTAGATGGATAGGGTCGGCGGGTAGCTAGTTCTCTGTGACGAGGAGCAACAGCATCGTGCGACCCTGGCCTGGTAGGCCCTACCCGCTTGGCGCTGGATATGACGGCGTAGGCACGAATTTCGCCCTCTTCTCCGAGGTCGCGGAGTACGTCGAGCTCTGCCTCTTCGACGACGACGGCACAGAGACACGTGTGAGGCTGCCGGAGGTGGACGGTTTCGTCCACCACGGCTACCTGCTGGGCATCGGTCCCGGCCAGCGGTACGGATACCGCGTGCACGGTCCGCACGACCCCTCCCGCGGCCTGCGGTGCAACCCCAACAAGCTGCTGATCGACCCGTACGCCAAGGCCATCTCGAACGGCATGGCGTGGGACGAGGCGCTGTACGGGTACAAGTTCGGTTCGCCGGACGAGCGCAACGACACCGACTCCGCGCCCCACGTGCCGAAGTCCGTGGTGGTGAACCCGTTCTTCGACTGGACGAACGACAGGCTGCCGAAGACGCCGTACAACGAGAGCGTCATCTACGAGGCGCACGTTCGCGGTCTCACCATCGACCACCCGGAGATCCCGCCGCGCCTGCGTGGCACGTACGCGGGTCTCGCGCATCCGGTGATGATCGATCACCTCATCAAGACGGGCATCACGGCGGTCGAGCTGATGCCGGTTCACCAGTTCGTGAACGATCACACGTTGCAGGAGCGCCGGCTCAGCAACTACTGGGGTTACAACACGATCGGGTTCTTCGCGCCGCACGACGGCTACTCGGCGTTGCCGCTCAACCAGGTGCAGGAGTTCAAGGGCATGGTGCGCGCCATGCACCAGGCGGGCATCGAGGTCATCCTCGACGTCGTCTACAACCACACGGCGGAGGGCAACCACCTCGGGCCGACGCTGTCGATGCGCGGTATCGACAACGAGTCGTACTACCGGCTGGAAGACGACGACCCGAAGTACTACACGGACTACACGGGTACCGGTAACTCGCTGAACGTGCGGTCTCCGCACACGTTGCAGCTCATCATGGACTCGTTGCGGTACTGGGTCACCGAGATGCACGTCGACGGTTTCCGGTTCGACCTCGCGGCGACGCTGGCCCGCGAGTTCTACGACGTGGACCGGCTGGCGACGTTCTTCGAGGTCGTGCAGCAGGACCCGGTGGTGTCGCAGGTCAAGCTGATCGCGGAGCCGTGGGACGTCGGTCCCGGTGGGTACCAGGTCGGCAACTTCCCTCCACTGTGGACGGAGTGGAACGGCAAGTACCGCGACACCGTGCGGGACTTCTGGCGCGGTGAGCAGGCGACGCTCGGTGAGTTCGCGTCGCGCATCACCGGCAGCAGCGATCTCTACCAGGACGACGGCCGCCGGCCGTACGCGTCGATCAACTTCGTGACGGCGCACGACGGCTTCACGCTGAACGACCTGGTGTCGTACAACGACAAGCACAACGAGGCCAACGGCGAGGACAACCAGGACGGCGAGAGCCACAACCGGTCCTGGAACTGCGGTGTCGAGGGCCCGACGGACGACGAGGAGATCCTCACGCTCCGGCGCCGGCAGCGGCGCAACCTGATGGCGACGATGTTGCTCTCGCAGGGCGTGCCGATGATCGTGAACGGCGACGAGTTCGGCCGCACGCAGAACGGCAACAACAACGCGTACTGCCAGGACAACGAGGTCTCGTGGGTCGACTGGTCGTTGCTGGAGGCCAACGCCGAGCTCGCCGAGTTCACCTCGGCGCTCGCCGCGTTCCGCAAGGCGCACCCGGTGTTCCGGCGCCGCAGGTTCTTCGCGGGGCGGCCGATCCGCAAGGGTGACGAGCTGCGCGACATCGCGTGGTTCACGCCCGCCGGTGAGGAGATGACCGAGCAGAACTGGGAGGACGACCTCGGCAAGTGCATCGTCGTCTTCCTCAACGGCGAGGGCATCCCCGACCTCGACTCGCGTGGCATGCGCGTGACCGACGACTCGTTCCTCATGGCGTTCAACGCGCACTACGAGGACATCGAGGTGACGCTGCCGGAGGCCGAGTACGGTCCGGAGTGGAGGGTCGTCGTGGACACCACGACCGGTCAGGTCGGCGGCAGTGAGAAGCCGGTGGCGGCGTCCGGGCAGCTCACGCTGACCGCGCGGTCGCTCGTCGTGCTGCAGCGGGTGGGCTGATGGGCGCGCCGTCCTCGACGTACCGCGTCCAGTTCACCCCGTCCTTCACCTTCGCCGACGCCGCCGCCGTCGCGGACTACCTGGCGCGCCTGGGCGTCGGCGCGCTGTACGCGTCGCCGATGCTCGACGCGCGGGAGGGTTCGACGCACGGCTACGACGTCACCGATCCGACGAAGGCGCGTCCCGAGCTCGGTGGCGACACCGGGCGGGTCGCGCTGCAGGCCCGCCTGGAGGAGCTCGACCTCGGGCTGGTCGTGGACATCGTGCCGAACCACATGGTCGTGCCGAACCCGTGGTGGGAGGACGTCCTCGAACACGGGCAGGCCTCGAAGTACGCGCGGTTCTTCGACATCGACTGGTCGTCGGGCAAGGTGCTGCTGCCGGTGCTCGGCGAGGACGCCGAGGACGAGGTCCACGAGCACTACCTGAAGGCGAACTGGCGGCGTGGCAACACGGAGCTGAACTACCGCAGGTTCTTCGACATCACCGAGCTCGCGGCGATCCGGGTCGAGGACCCGGAGGTGTTCGAGGCGACGCACCGGGCGGTGTTGTCGTGGGGTGTCACGGGGTTGCGCATCGACCACCCGGACGGGCTCGCCGACCCCGGCGGTTACTTCCGGCGGTTGCGCGAGCACTTCGACGGCTGGCTCGTCGTGGAGAAGATCCTCGGGCCGGACGAGTCGCTGCCGCAGAGCTGGCCGGTCGACGGCACCACGGGCTACGACGCGTTGCGTGAGATCTGCGGCGTGTTCATCGCGTCCAGGGATGCTTTCAGCGGTGACTTCCACGAGATCGAACACGCGTCACGGCAGCAGGTCGCGGACTCGATCCTGGTGGCCGAGGTGCGCCGCATCGCCCGGCTGGTGCAGGGCGTCGAGTTCGAGGACGCGTGCCGGGCCGTCGCCGAGGTGATGGTCAACTTCCCGGTGTACCGGTCGTACCTGCCGGAAGGTCTGCGCCACTGGGAGACCGCGGTCGCGCTGTCGAAGTCGTCCGCTGTGCGCGCGTTGGACGAGCAGGTCCGCGCCGACCCGCACGGTGAGCTGGCGACCAGGATCCAGCAGACGTCCGGCATGGTCGTCGCGAAGGGCACCGAGGACACCGCGTTCTACCGGTACACGAACTTCGTGGCGCTCAACGAGGTCGGCGGTTCGCCGGACCGCTTCGGGTTGCCCGTCGGCGAGTTCCACCAGCGTGCGGCCCGGCGTGAGTCGGCGGAGCCGGCCGCGATGACCGCGCTGTCCACGCACGACACCAAGCGCTCGGAGGACGTCCGGGCGCGGCTCGCCGTCCTGGCGGAGATCCCGAACGAGTACCTGGCGTTCGAGGCCGCGATGAGCGCGAAGCACGGCCTCTCCGAGCCGTCGCTGAACCGGCTGGCCTGGCAGTCGCTCGTCGGCGCGTGGCCGCTCACCGAGGAGCGCCTGGGCCAGTACCTGGAGAAGGCCTCCCGCGAAGCGAAGATCAAGACGTCGTGGGTCGACCGGAACGCCGAGTTCGACGCCGAGGTGGCCGCGTGGCCCGCGAAGGTGTTGAACGAGCCCGAGGTCGCCGCGTTCGCCGAACGGCTCAAGGCTCCCGGCTGGTCGAACTCGCTGGGGCAGAAGCTGGTCCAGCTCACCGCGCCCGGCGTGCCGGACGTGTACCAGGGCACCGAACTGTGGGACTTCTCGCTGGTCGACCCGGACAACCGCCGGCCGGTCGACTACGACGTGCGCCGGGACCTGTTGGCGCGCATCGAGTCCGGCTGGCTGCCCGAGGTCGACGACTCGGGCGCGGCGAAGCTCCTCGTGGTGCAGAAGGCGTTGCACGTGCGCAAGCGCGGGCTGCACGGTTACCGCCCGCTGCACGCCGAGGGCCCGGCCGCCGAGCACGTGCTGGCGTTCGAACGCTCCGGTGTGATCACCGTGGCGACGCGGCTGCCGGTCGGGCTGGAGCAGAAGGGTTGGCAGGACACGGTTCTGCCGTTGCCGGGTACCAAGTGGACGGACGTCCTCACCGGGCGTCCGGCGACCGCGGACCTGGCCTCGTTGCTCGACACCTATCCGGTAGCGCTGCTGGTGCAGGGGGATCAGTGAGCTTCTCCGTCTGGGCGCCGGCGCCCGAGTCGGTGCACGTGCGCGTCGACGGCTTCGACCACGAGATGAAGCGCGACGGCGACTGGTGGTCGTCGGACGCCGAGGGCACCGACTACGCGTTCGTCATCGAGGGGAACGCGTACCCGGACCCGCGGTCGTTGTGGCAGCCGAACGGGGTGCACGAGGCATCCCGGGTGTACCGCCACGAGTTCGCGTGGACCGACAGCGGGTGGACCGGCCGGGCGTTGCCGGGTGGTGTGATCTACGAGCTGCACATCGGCACGTTCACGCCGGAGGGCACGTTCGACGCGGCCATCGGCAAGCTCGACCACCTGGTGGACCTCGGCGTCTCGTTCGTCGAGGTCATGCCGGTCAACAGCTTCGACGGCGTCGAGGGCTGGGGTTACGACGGCGTGCTGTGGGGTGCCGTGCACGAGCCGTACGGAGGCCCGGACGGCTTCAAGCGGCTCGTGGACGCCTGCCACGCCCGAGGTCTCGCCGTGCTGCTGGACGTGGTCTACAACCACCTCGGGCCGTCCGGCGCGTACCTCGACAGGTTCGGGCCGTACTTCGCCGGGCGCAACGACTGGGGTCCCGGCCTGAACCTGGACGGGTCCGGCTCCGACGAGGTGCGCCGGTACGTCATCGACAACGCGCTGCAGTGGCTGCGGGACTTCCACGTCGACGGGCTGCGGCTCGACGCCGTGCACGCCCTGGCGGACCAGCGGGCGACGCACGTGCTCGAAGAGCTGGCCGTCGAGGTGGACGCGCTCTCCGCGTCCGTCGGCCGTCCGCTCACGCTGATCGCCGAGTCCGACCTGAACGACGCGAAGCTGGTGACAGCGCGCGAAGGCGGCGGCTACGGCCTGCACGCGCAGTGGTCGGACGACCTGCACCACTGCCTGCACGTCGCACTGACGGGTGAGACGTTCGGCTACTACGAGGACTTCGCGGCGCCCGGAGCCGTGAAGAACACGCTGGAGAAGGTGTTCTTCCACGCCGGCACCTGGTCGTCGTTCCGCGGGAAGCACCACGGCAAGCCGGTCGACACCGCGCTGATCCCGGGCCACCGGTTCCTGGCGTACACGCAGAACCACGACCAGGTCGGCAACCGGGCCACGGGGGACAGGCTGCCCGCGACCGTGTCCACGGGGAAGTTGTTGTGCGCGGCGGCAATGGTGTTGTGCTCGCCCTACACCCCCATGATCTTCATGGGGGAGGAGTGGGCGGCGTCGACGCCGTGGCAGTTCTTCGCGTCGTTCCCGGACCAGCACCTCGCGGAGGCCGTCCGCACCGGCAGGCGGCGTGAGTTCTCGCGGCACGGATGGGGTGAATCGGACGTTCCGGACCCGATGTCGCCGCAGACCGTCGAGAACTCGCGGCTGCGCTGGGACGAGGTCCGTGAGGGTGAGCACGGGAAGGTGCTGGAGACCTACCGGGCGCTGATCGCGTTGCGCCGCTCCCGCCCGGAGCTGGCCGACCCGAGGCTGGACCGCTTCACCGTGGTGCAGGACGGGGAGTGCTTCGTGTTGCACCGCGGAGCGGTCCGCGTGGTGGTGAACCTCGGCACGACCCCCGTCCCGCTGCCTCAAGGAGACGTGCTGCTGACTTCCTCGGCGATCCCGTCGTCGCTCTCACCGGATTCGTTCGCGGTGGTCGCGTCGGCGTGATCCCACAGCATCTGGTCGGCCAGGTCGACGGGCCGTCCTAGTTGCGCGTGCACGAACGCCGTCACCAGCCGGTCGGCGGCGACGTGCAGCTTGATGTTGTGGTGCTGGGAAATGTGCACCAACAGCTGGAACGCCTGCTGGGGTGTGCAGGGTTTGCGTGCGGCGATCAGGCCTGTGGCCTGCCCGATGACTGTCCGGGACACCAGAGCTTTGCGCAGCCCCGCCACCTCGGCCTCGAGGGCGGTGATTCTCGCGGACGACACCGCCGACTCCTTTCGCGTCGTCATGGTCACAGCGGCATGCCGGTGTGACCATGACGGGCTCTGGAGCTGCATTGCGAAGGGCGGGCACACCCAGAGCAAGCCGTCACACCGGCTTGCGGCTGGGTTCTCAACCGCGAGTGATCACCTTATCAACTGTTTCGGACGGTGCTCGCCGGGTAACCGAGTTGCATGGGTGCCGATGAGAAGTTCGAGAACAAGGCGGAAGAGCTCAAGGGCCGCGCGAAGGAAGCCGTCGGCGACGCCACCGGCAACGAGCAGTGGCAGGCCGAGGGCCGCGCCGAGCGCGCCAAGGGCTCACTCAAGCAGGCCGGCGAGAAGGTCAAGGATGCCTTCAAGTCCGCCAAGTAAGAAGATCGTGGGCGCCGCCCAGTTCGTCCCCGAGGGGAAGAGCTGGGCGGCGCTTCGTACTGCGGCGAAGGGGTGTCGTGGGTGTGACCTCTTCGAGGACGCCACGCAGACCGTGTTCGGCGAGGGGCCCGTACCGGCGCGGGTGATGATGGTGGGCGAGTGTCCCGGTGATCGCGAGGACACCGACGGTCACGTTTTCGTGGGCCCGGCCGGGCGGTTGCTGGACAAGGCGTTCGAGGCCGCGGGCATGGATCGTGCGAAGACGTACCTGACGAACGCGGTGAAGCACTTCCGGTTCACCGAACGGGGCAAGCGCCGGATCCACCAGACGCCCCGGCGCGGCGAGGTCGTGGCGTGCTTCCCGTGGCTGCGCGAGGAGATCCGGGTGGTGAAGCCCCGGATCGTGGTCGTGCTGGGGGCCGTGGCGGCCAAGGCGGTGCTGGGGCCGTCGTTCAAGCTGACCGAGCACCGCGGTGAGGTGCTGGAGCACGAGGGCCTGCGGGTCGGGGTGACCGTGCACCCGTCGTCCGTGGTGCGGGCGGAGAACTTCACCGAGGCGTTCGACGCCTTCGTGGCCGATCTGGTGGCCGTCGGGAAGCCCTGAAACGGGACAACCCCCGGACGACTCCTGCGTGTGCAGGCCGAGCGGGACCAGCGCTCGAAGTCCGGGGGCCGGGTGGCTGCCTGGGTTTACGACTAGGCGTCACCAAAAGGCGGTCCTATCGGACAGCCACCTCACGAGTCCTGTTGCTATACAACTTCGGACCACCTCCTCTCGTGTGTACCGCGAACCTACGTCGGGATCGTCGAGCCTCGCAACGGACTTTTCTCACGTCACCTCAGGCGTCTGATTCGCGTAGAATCCGCAGGCATGGTGCGCATCCCCCTGACTTCACTGGAACGGGAGCGCGGCAGGCGGCTCGGTCAGATGCTGCGGGACGCCCGCGGTGACGAGAGCATGGTCGAGATCGCGGCCCGCGCCGGCCTGTCCGCCGAGACCGTGCGCAAGATCGAGACGGGACGCGCTCCCACGCCGTCGTTCTTCACCATCGCCGCGCTCGCGGGCGCCCTCGGGATCTCGCTCGATTCCATCAACGAAGTGCTGACCCCGCAAAGCCGATCTGCTTAGTTCCCCCGATGGTGGGGCCTCGGACTTGAGCGGATTAACACTAAAGTCGGAGAAGTCCGCCTGTTCCCGGAACGATCCTTGACGCCGCTTCCCGCCCCGTGCTCCGGTGGAGCCACGAGATTCGCTCTTCTCGATGCAGGGGGAAATGGTGAAATTCATTTCAGCTGTGATCGCTGCGTTGTTCGCGTTCACCCTCGTGGGTGCTCCGGCGGCGTCCGCGACGGCAGAAGCGCAGATCAGCAGGGCTGACCTGCTCAAGCGGGCGGCCGTCTGGCTGACCGCGAACAACGGCAAGCAGGTGCCGTACAGCATGTCGAAGTACTGGAAGGACGGGTATCGGCAGGATTGTTCGGGATTCGTCTCGATGGCCGCGACTCTGGGCAACGCGAATCCCAAGGGCGGACCGAACACGGTCGCTCTCGCCACCAGCAAGTACACGACGCCCATCAAGATCGCGGACATGAAACCCGGTGATCTCTTCATCGACCCGGTCGACGAACCCGGCGACGACTTCCGCCACGTCGTGATCTTCGAGAAGTGGACGAAGGCGGACAAGTCGCAGTACATGGCCTACGAGCAGCGCGGCAGCCACGGCACCGACCACCGCGTGCTCACGTACGGCCTGAAGAACACCAAGTACAAGCCCTACCGGTTGAAGAACGTCACCGGCTGATCGATCACGTTCGGTCGTGGCCGCGCAGGCGCAGGGCCGACCTGCTGAGCGCCACCGCGGCGACGACGGCGACGAGCACGCCCGTGGACAGGATCTGCCCGCGGGCCTGCTCGTCGCTGAGCATCAGCACGATGATCGCGGCGATCGCCGCCAGCGCCAGCCAGGACAGGTACGGGTAACCCCACATGGGGACCGCGGGGTTCGTCATCGTGCGGCGCAACCGAATCTGCGACACGGCGATGAACGCCCAGACGACCAGCAGCGCCGAGCCGACCGCGTTGAGCAGCAGCAGGAACACCGTGTCCGGCCACAGATAGTTGAGGAGCACGGAGAAGAACCCGAACGCCGTCGAAGCCAGCACCGCGTTGCGTGGCACGCCGTTCTTCTTGCGCAGCAATGCTTTGGGGGCTTCGCCCCGGTCAGCGAGTGAGCTAAGCATGCGTGCGGCGCCGTAGAGGGTGGCGTTGATGGCGCTCAGCAGGGCCACGAAGATGACGACGTTCATGATCTGGCCGGCCGCGGGGATTCCGATTCTGTTCAGGACCGCGACGTACGGGCTGGCGCCTACCTCGGAGTCGTTCCACGGCAGGAGGGTCACGACCACGGCCATCGAGCCGAGGTAGAAGACGAGCAAGCGGGTCATCGACGTTCGGACGGCCTTTTTGACGGCGTGCTTGGGGTCTTCGGCGTCGGCCGCGGCGATCGTGACGACCTCCAGGCCGCCGAACGCGAACACCACGGCCATGAAGCCGGCGATCACGCCGGACCAGCCGTTGGGGAGGAAGTCGCTCAGGTTGCTCGTGCCGGGGGAGTCGACGTTCGGGAGCAGGCCCGCGATGGCTGCCGCGCCCAGCGCCAGGAACAGGACGATCGCGGCTACTTTGAGGCCTGCGAACCAGAACTCGAACTCGCCGAAGTTGCGGACGTCGGTGAGGTTCACGGCGGTCAGGGCGGCCATGAAGATCAGGACCCAGGTCCACTGCGGCACCGCAGGCACCCAGCCCGCCGCGATCTTGGCCGCGCCGGTTGCTTCCACCGCGAGCACCACGCCCACTGCTGCCCAGTAGGTCCAGCCGACCGTGAAGCCCGCCCACGGGCCGATCGCCTTCTCCGCGTGCACCGAGAAGGCGCCGCCGCTCGGGTGTTCGGCTGCCATTTCTCCCAGCATGCGCATGACCAGCAGAGCGAGGATTCCGGCGAGAGCGAACGAGATCAGGACTGCGGGGCCTGCCAGGGCTATGCCGGCCCCTGTGCCGACGAAGAGGCCCGCTCCGATCACGCCTCCCAGCGCGATCATGGTTACATGCCGTTCCCGCAGGTGAGTCACGCTCTCAAGCCCCGTTCGAGTGTGCCGATGGCGGGCCGATAGTGAGTTCATGGCGGCGGAGAGTCAAATCGTGTGATCGGGGTTACATCGTCTGAGACTGAGTGAGGGTGAGATCGATGAACTCGCCTGAGGGAGTACTGCCTTCTGGGGTCCTGCCTTCTGGGGTCCTGCCGCGGCTCGACACCTTTTTTGGGGCGCTCGAGCGGTTTTCGGAGTGGGGGTGGTTGGTGTTGCGGTCGGAGAACCGGTTGTTGCTGACCACTGACCACTCGGTGTCCGCTGTGGAGATGGCTGCCGGGGTTGGTGGGGAGGTGCAGCACTACCTGTCTGTTCGGATGCTTGGGGGGCCGGTGGTGGTGTTGCCCTCCCGTGGTGGGGTTCCTGGGCGGTGGTTGATCCTCACCGAGTCTGCTGATGAGGCTTCTCAGGTGAACTTGATTCGGTTGCGGGCTCGGGGGGCTTTGACCCATCGGTTGGGGACGTTGGTGCCGTTGCCTCCGTCTCGGATTGATGGAGGGGCGGTTCGGTGGTTGGGGGAGGTGCCTGGGGGGCGGCCTGGGGTGCCTCCGTTTTCGGCTGTGGTGGCTGCTTTGAGGGCTGTTACGGAGACTTCTGGGTTGCGGTGAGGGGTGGGTTTCGCTGGCTCTGCGGGTGGTCACCTTGCGATCCGCGACCTGGCGGGTGGTCACCTTGCGGGCGGCGTGGTTGCGTTGCGTGCTTTCCCTGGGGGCGCTGCCCCCAGACCCCCGGCAATCTGATCAGGGGGCCCGCGCCACGAGCAGGTTGATGGCACGCCTGTTGCGTTGGGCGGCTGCCTGTTGCTTTGAGGGTTGCGTTGGCGGTGGGGTCCCATCACGAGCCGAGCCAAGAGCGGGCCACATGCCTGGAGGGGTGTCAACTCGACAATAAGCGCGTCGAGTTGACACCCCTCCAGGCATGCAGCAAGAGCTATGGCGCGACTCGTGATGGGACCCCACCGCCTGGACCGCCTGCTAAGGACGAAGAGCCGTACGGCTCGCCTGCGGCGTCGCGCTCTGTTGGGTTGGTGGGTGGACGTTCGCCTTGAAGTGGTTGAGGGTGTTGCCTCGTTCTGCGAAGTTCAGGACCACGTAGGTGCCGTTCCTGCCCTGGGCCAGGCCTACGCCCAGGCGGTCTGAGGTCTTCCAGACCATCGCGGTGAAGTGCAGCACTGAGTAGTCGAGGTTCTCCCTCGTCATCTCTTTGGTGTAGTCGTAGTCCTGCGATTCCGCGTACCAGTCTTCCAGGGCTTTCACGATCACTGTATCGATTGATCGGGACCTGCCGGTCTTGTAGAGGTTCTCGCCGTAGGGGTTGTTCGGGCGGTGTTCGAAGGCTTTTGTGTCGTGTAGGTGGGTTGCCCATTCTTGCGCTGTTCTTGACACTTCGGAATCGAGGGAGAGAGGCGTCACGCTGTGCATTGACCGGTACGCGTTGATGAGTTCCAGGGTCTTGGTGACCGGGTCTTCGGCTTGTGCTGGGCTCAGTGGGAACAGCAGGGCTGCTGCTGTGGCGATTACGGAGAGCATCGATCGCATGACGCTTTTGTCCCCCAGAAGGTGCATGGTGGGCAAGAGTGCTGGTCAAGTTGCTGTCTTGATTGGCTCTGCGTAGTCGTGAGGCGGGCTTGGCGTGTGATGCAGGTCATGGCGGGCTGGGTGGTGGGGGTGAGGTTCGTTTGGACTCCGGGTTAGTGGTGGATAGCCCGGTTGCGTTGTAAATTCACTCCACAGGATGCGTCCTGGGCTCTACGGTTTATGGGTCGGACACCTAGCAGAAGGAGCTTGGCATGGACGGGTACGAAATTCTCGCCGACGAGGATGGCCACGTTCGCGGGTACGACTAGAGGGTGCACTGTCGGCCGGGTTGGGGAGCCGTCCCGAAGTGGCTCCCTGCGGTCTGAGTGGGTTTGTTCGCCCTTGTTCGTTCGCGGTGGTAATGCGCGTGAGGTTGTGGAAATTGTCGCGCGCGGATGTGGGCTGCGGTGAGAAGCTCGGCCGTGTTGACGAGATCCGGCCTACCGAGGTGTCGGCGGGCAGGATCTCCAACGGAGCGTGGTCAGAGCTGTGGCGGGTGGGTTGTGCTTGCTCGGACCACGAGAGTCGTGGGGAGTTCGCGGTGTTCTACCGGGCCGCCTGCCAGGAGGGTTGCCAGTAGGTCCACCGCTACCTCGCCTGCCGCTTCTGTCGGCATGTGGACCGTGGTCAGGGCCGGTGAGCACATCGTCGCGTAGAGGATGTCGTCGAAGCCGGTCACGCTGATCTCGTCCGGCACCTTGACGTTGTTCGCTGCCAGGTGGGCGAGTGCGCCCAGGGCCATCAGGTCGTTGTAGGCGATGAACGCCGTCGCGCCGGTCCTGAGTGCTTGTTCTGCGGCTGCGTAGCCGCCGTCGAAGTTCGGGTCGAACGAGCCGAGCAGGTGTGCGCGGTTCGCGAGGCCCTGCATCCTGCGGTTGTTCGACCAGGCTGCGGCTGGGCCGCCGAGGTAGACGTAGTTCTTGTGGCCCAGGGATTCCAGGTGTGTCACGACCTGTTCCATGCCGTTGGCGCTGTCCATCAGGACCGAGGAGACGCCCGGGACGATCCTGTTGATCAGGACCAGTGGGGTCAGGGCCGCCAGTTCCACGATCGTGTCGTCGGAGAGCAGGGACGCGCAGAGCACCACGCCGTCCACCTGGGCGGACATCGTTCGTACCAGTTCGGCCTCGGTGTCCGGGTCCTCCCTGCTGTCGCAGAAGAACACCGAGGTGCCCGCCTCGCCCGCCCTGGTCTGGACTCCCCGCAGGATCGAGGGGAAGAACGGGTTGAGGAGGTCGGGCACCACGATGCCGAGGTTTCCGGTCCGGCCGGTGATCAGGCTGCGGGCCGCCCTGTTCGGCTGGTAGCCGAGGCCCGCCACCACGTCCAGGACCCGTTGCCGGGTGGCCTCCTTCACGAGGCCCGGCGCGCTCAGGGCGCGCGAGACCGTCGAGACGGAGACCTGTGCCTGGCGAGCTACATCCCTGATCGTGACGGCCACGCGCAAATCATCGCAGTCAAGGTCAAGTACGACCCGGGCATCGGCGGAATTCCGGTTACAGTTCCAGGCCCGTGAGGACGAGGACTCGCTGGTCGGTGAGGTCGTCCATGGCCGCGCGCAGGCCCTCGCGGCCGATGCCGGACTCCTTCACGCCGCCGTACGGCATCTGGTCCGCCCGGTAGCTCGGCACGTCGCCCACGATCACGCCGCCCACCTGGAGTCGTTGTGCGGCGCGGAAAGCCAGTCGCACGTCGGTGGTGAACAAGCCCGCCTGGAGGCCGTAGCGGGAGGTGTTGACGCGGTCGAACGCCTCCTCGACGCTGTCCACCCGCGTCAGCGTCACGACCGGGCCGAAGACCTCCTCGGCGTCGACCTTCGAGCCCTCCGGCACGTCGGTCAGGACGGTCGGGGCGTAGGTGCGGCCGTCGCGGGTGCCGCCGGTCAGGACGGTGGCGCCGGCCTCCCGCACCCAGGCCTCCACGCGGTCGGCGGCGGCGTCGTTGATCAACGGGCCCACGTCGCCGGCCACGTCGAGCTTGTTCACGTGCTGCACCACGGCTTCCGAGAGCGCGTCGTACACGTCGGTGTGCACGTAGACGCGCTGCACCGAGATGCACGACTGGCCCGCCTGGTACATCGCGAACGTGGCGATGCGCTGCGCCGCGAACTCGAGGTCCTGCCAGTCGGGGGCGACGATCGCGGCCGCGTTGCCGCCCAGTTCGAGCGTGACGTGCTTGCGCGGCACCCGGTCCTTGATGCCCCAGCCGACTGGGCCGGAGCCGGTGAACGAGACCACCGGCAGGCGCGGGTCCTCGACGAGTGCCGCGGTGTCCTCATTGGACAGGTGCAGGACCGAGAACGCGCCGTCGGGCAGGTCGGTCTCCGCGAGCAGGTCGCCGAGCAGGAACGCGACCTTCGGCGTGGACGGCGCGGGCTTCAGCACGATGGGGGCGCCGACGGCCAGTGCCGGGGCGACCTTGTGCGCCACCAGGTTCAGCGGGAAGTTGAACGGCGCGATGCCCAGCACCGGACCGCGCGGCACCCGGCGGACCAGCGCGAGACGGCCCTCGGCGGACGGGTCGGTGTCGAGGCGCTGCAGTTCTCCGGAGAAGCGGCGGGCTTCCTCGGAGGCCCAGCGGAACGTGGAGATCGCGCGGGTCACCTCGACGCGGGCCCACTTCAGCGGTTTGCCGGAGTCGTCGTTGATGGCCTGCGCGAACTCCTCGGCGCGTTCGGCCAGGCGGCGTGAGATGTGGTCCAAAGCGGACGCACGGCGGTGCGCGGGCAGCGCGGCGAGTTCGGGGGCGACGGCGACGGCCTTCGCCACCGCGCTCTCGACGTCTTCGGGAGTGTGGAAGGGAATCATGCGAGCAGAGCTCCTTCGAGCACGTCGAGTCCTTCGGCGAGCAGGTCGTCCGGGATGACCAGCGGGGGCAGCAAGCGGATCACGTTGCCGTAGGTGCCGCACGTCAGCACGACGACACCCTGTTCGTGGCACGCCTTCGCGACGCGCGCGGCGACGTCGGGGGTGCGTTCGGTGAACTCGATGGCGAGCATCGCGCCACGGCCGCGGATGTCGGCGATGACGTCGGTCTTCTCCGCGATCGCCCTGAGGCGGCTCAGCACGGTCTCCTCGATGCGGCGGGCAGCGGCGTTGAGGTCGCGCTCGCGCATCGTGCGGATGGCGCCCAGAGCCGCCGCGCACGCCACCGGGTTGCCGCCGTACGTGCCGCCGAGACCGCCGACGTGCACGGCGTCCATGATCTCGGCGCGGCCGGTGACGGCGGCGAGCGGCAGGCCGCCCGCGATGCCCTTGGCCGTGGTGATCAGGTCCGGGACCACGCCCTCGTGGTCGAGCGCGAACCACGAACCGGTGCGGCAGAAGCCGGTCTGGATCTCGTCGGCGACGAACAGCACGCCGCGCGCACGGCACCATTCCGCGATCGCCGGCAGGAAGCCCTCGGCGGGGGTGATGAAGCCGCCCTCTCCCTGGATCGGCTCGATGACCAGCGCGGCGGTGTTGTCGGCACCCACCTGCTTCTCGATGGCGGCGATCGCGCGGTCAGCCGCCTCGGGGCCGGTGAGGCCGTCGTGCAGCGGGTAGGACGTGGGCACGCGGTAGACCTCGGGCGCGAACGGGCCGAACCTGTGCTTGTACGGCATGTTCTTGGCGGTCAACGCCATCGTGAGGTTCGTGCGGCCGTGGTAGCCGTGGTCGAACACCACGACGGCCTGCCTGCCGGTGACGTGCCGGGCGATCTTGACGGCGTTCTCGACGGCCTCGGCGCCGGAGTTGAACAGCACCGACCGCTTCTCGTGGTCGCCGGGCGTGAGCTCGTTGAGCTGCTCGCAGACCTCGAGGTAACTCTCGTACGGCGTGATCATGAAACAGGTGTGGCTGAACCTGTCGATCTGCGCGTGCACGGCCTCGGCGACGGCGGGCGCGGGGTTGCCGACGTTCGTCGCGGCGATGCCGGAGCCCAGGTCGATGAGCTGGTTGCCGTCGACGTCGATCAGCAGGCCGTCGTCGGCCGAGTCGATGTAGGCGGGCAGCGTGGAGCCCACCCCGGCGGCGACGGCGCCCTTGCGTCGCGCCTGGAGTTCCAGTGATTTGGGACCGGGGATCGCGGTTACCAGTCGCTTCTTGGGCAGCAGTCGGGTCATGAGCTTCAGCATGACCCTGGTCAGCGCGGTGCGCAGTGGCTGAAATGGCGATCTCCGGGCAGATGGTTGTACAAAGTGGCACATGCCCATCACGGTGCGGGATCTGGCGGGGAAGCTGGCGCTGCCGGTGCTGGCGGGAGACGTGTCGAAGCCGGTCGGGTGGGTGCACGGGACGGAGTTGGAGGACCCGACGCCGTTCCTGGAGGGCGGTGAGCTGCTCCTGACCACGGGTCTCCACGCGCTGCGGGACGGCTATGTCGAACGGCTCGTGCGCGCCGGGGTCGTCGGGCTCGGCTTCGGCACCGGGCTGGGGCACGACGTCGTGCCGGCCCCTGTGGTGCGGGCGGCGGAGGAGGCGGGGCTCGGACTCGTCGAGGTGCCGCGTGCGGTGCCGTTCATCGCGATCAGCAAGGCGGTGTCGAAGGCCCTCGCCGCCGACGAGTACGCCGCCCTCACCCGCACCAGCGATGCCCAGCGCGCACTCACCAGGGCCGCCGTCCGGGCCGGTGTCGAGGGAGTGGTGCGCAGGCTCGGTCAGTGGATCGACGGCTGGGCCGTGCTCCTCGACGCGTCCGGGCAGCCCGTGCACGCACACAACCCCCGCCTGGTCCCGGACCTGACCGCCGGACTCGCCCGGCTGAGGACCGCGGGCGGCCTGGCCAGTGCCGCGTTCGAACTCGACGGCGTGCACGTGTTCCTCCAGGTCCTCGGCAGCCGTGCCCGGGGCGTGCTGGCGGTCGGCACCGCCAGGCCCGATCCGGGCATCGTCAACACGGCGGCGTCGCTGCTCGTCCTCGCGCTCGCCCAGCACGACTCGGTCGACGCGGCCAGGAGGGAACTTCGCGGTGGCCAGTTCCGCCTGCTGCTGAACGGAATCCCGGTCGACGGCCTGCCCGATCGCTTCCGCGTGCACCTCGCCGACGAACCGCCCGAGGACGGCTTCTGGGCCGAGCACGAAGGCCGGATCGTCGTGCTGGCAACGGAGTCCGACGGCTTCGCATCGTCCGAAGTGGACGTCACGGCGGTCGCGCGTGGCTATCGCGAGGCCCAGCAGGCGAAGAAGGCGGGCGTGCGGAGGTTCGAGGACCTCGCGGGCACCCTCGAGGTCCCGGACGGGTTCACGGAGGCGTTGCTCGGGCCGCTCGACGCCGAGACCCGCGAGACGCTGCGGGTCTGGCTGGGCCACCACGGTTCCTGGGACCCGGCGGCCGCCGAACTCGGCGTGCACCGGCACACGCTGCGCAACCGGGTTCGCAAGGCGGAGTCGGCGCTGAGGAGGTCGCTCGACTCGCCCGGCCTGCGCGCGGAGTTGTGGCTAGCCCTCCACCGCGAAGGTCAGTGAGGCGGTGTAGCCGGACGCGACGTCGCCCGACATCGTCGCCATCTGCTGGTCGACGCCGTCGCGGAACACCATGTCCTGCTTGAGGGTCGTCCGCGACATGTTCTGCACGCTCTGCGTGTAGCCGGTCGTGCCGTAGACCTCCTTGCACGTCGTCTCGGGCAACGCGAGCTGCGAGGTCGTGATCTTGTTGCCGGCCTTGGTCGCCTCGGCGAGGCTCGGGTAGACCTCGAAGTGGATGTGCGGCCAGCGTCCCGCGTACGCGCCGGGAAAGACGCTGACGAACTTCAGCTTCCCGGACGAGTCGGTCTCCTGGACGCCGCGCAGGAAGTTCTCGTCCTTCACGCGGTCCGAGTACATCGAGTAGTCGCCGTTGATGTCGCAGTGCCACAGGTAGACGGCGGCGCCCGTGAGCGGCTTGCCGTCGTCGTCCTGCACGGTCAGGTCGATCGTCAGCCGCACGCCCTCGGCCGTGCGGGTCGAGGAGCCGAAGCTGGAACGGATGTCCGAACGCACGATTCCGCTCTGCGTCAACGCGTTCGGGCCGTTGGAACCGTCGCCGGGGTACGGGCCGGCGGTCTCCTCGGGGATGGTCGCCAGCGGTGAGCCTTCCGCCGCGGAAGACGTGGTCGTCGTCGTGCTCGTCGCTGTCGTGGTCGCCGGGGCGCAGGCCACGAGGGTGAGGCCTGCGCCGCCGAGCAGCGACAACGCCCGCCGGCGCCCGAAGAGCGTGGCGAGGTCGAACTGGAGGCCGCGGTCGTGGTTGTCCGTCATGCGACCAGATTGGGGCTGGATCCTGTGAGTCGCCTGTGGACGAGCTGTCACTCGCCTAGCAGCGCGAACTCCGGCAGGGTCAGCGCCGAGTGTTCGGGACGGACGACCGCGGGCATCGTCTCGCGCGAACGCAGTGCGGCGTTGCGCGCGGCCAGCGCCTCGGCGGTGCCGGGGAACAGTTCCGCGTTGCCCACGTCGACGAGGTTCTGGTTCGCCTCGACGAACGGACGGATCGTGCGCTCGTACGCCCCGAAGTCACCCATGGTGCCCGCCAGCACGTAGGCGCCGACGAGCGCGAGGCTCGACCCCTGTCCGGTGAGGAACGACGGCGCGTACGCGGCATCACCGACCAGGACGACGCGGCCGGACGACCAGCGCGGCATGCGGATCTGGCTGACGGTGTCGAAGAAGAGGTCGTCGGCCTCGTTCATCGCCTTGACCATCCCCGGCACCTCCCAGCCGTCGCCGGCGAACACCGACGCCACGAGGTCGCGCTGGGCCTGCGGGTCGCGGAACGCGCCGAACGGCGCCTCGGGGAGGGTGAAGCTCAGGAAGCCGTGCACGGTCTCGTTCGTGCCCACGGCGTACAGCGCGGCGGCGCGGCCGGGTTCGTTCCACATCAGGGCTTCCTGTTCGAGGCCGAGGTGGTTGGGCAGCGTGAAGCCCGCGAAGCAGTAGCCGAGGTAGCGGTGGAACCGCTCCTCCGGCCCGAAGGTCAGGTCGCGCACCACCGAGTGCAGGCCGTCGGCGCCGATCACGTGGTCGTAGGTGCGCCGGAGGCCGCTGCGGAACGTCACGTCCACGCCGCCGGAGTGGTCGTTCATCGTGACGATGGTGTTGTCGAACAGGAACTCCACGTCGTCGCGCACGACGTCGTGGAGGATCTCGGCCAGGTCGCCGCGCCGGACCTCCAGGTCGCCGCCGGTCCCGCCGGTGATCGTCTCCGGCCGGATCGACGCCACCTGGTCGCCACCGGCGTCGAGGAACGTGATGCGGCGGGTGTCCACGTGGGCCTCGCGCAGGCGGGGGAGCAGACCCATCCGCTCGACGACGCCCAGCGCCGTGCCGCGGATGTCGATCGGGTAGCCGCCGCCGCGCAGGGTGTGGGACTTCTCCACGACGGTGACGTCGAAGCCGCGGCGCCGCAGCCAGAACGCGAGCGCGGGGCCGGCGATGCTGGCGCCGGAGATCAGGACTGAGCTCATGGTTCCCTCCAGATAACTAACTTAGGTATCCTTTTTTGGGCCGCGATGATCGCTACGGTTGCGAGCGACTGAGGCAAGCGTATACCTAAGTTAGGTAAGTAAGGTGTGAGATGAGCGCCCTGGACCCCGCGGCGATGCTGCCGCACCTGATGCAACTGGGCACCGTGCTCAACCGCAGCCGACTGGTCGAGCGGGCCATGGAACAGGTCGGCATTCCCGTCGACCGGCCCGGCCTGACCGTGCTCATCACCCTGCGCATGGCCGGTCAGCCGTTGCGGGTGGGGGAGATCGCCACCCGGATGCAGGTCGTCGGGCCTCACGTCACCAGGCACCTGCACGACCTGGAGCGCGCCGACCTGGTCCGCCGTGTCGTCGACCCCGACGACCAGCGGGCGCGTCTCGTCGAGCTCACGGAGAAGGGCGCCGGGGTGGCCGGGCGGTACCTGGGGGCCGTCCTGGGCTGGTTCGCCGAGGCCGTCGGTGACTGGTCCGAGGAGGACAAGGAGACGTTCGGACGGCTCCTCGGCCGGTTCGTGGAGGACCTCCAGGCCCACGTCGTCCGGGACTGAGCGACCGCCAGTCAACCGATGTCTGCACCCGTCTCCGGCTTCGAGTCAGCGGCTGCTCGAAGCCGGCGTGCGGGTTGCGGCTGAGGCCTGCTCCCGGTGAGGTGCGGGCCTCGGATGTCTGCCTGTTCGCTTCGAACGCGCAGCGGCGCGGTGCCGCCGGTTCTTGCCGAAAGCGAATTCAGGACAATTCTTGCGACGGCCGGCGCACTATCACAAAGTATTCACCCGGTGGACGGCGCGGTCGTCCGTCTTGGTCCTGCGGTATTCACGTTCGGCGACCGCCGCCCGGTCGACCTCCGCGTGCGGCACGTCGAGTGCCGCGCTGATCCAGGCGCGCCAGTAGGGGCCGGGAATGCGTTTGCCGCGTTCCCACCTCGACACTTCTTCACGAGTGACGCTGTCGTTTTGTGAGATCTCGCACAACAGGTCCGCGAGATCCCGCTGGGTGAGGCCCTGCTCGCGCCGTGCCTGGGGAATCAGGGCCGTGATCGGCGGGGTGGCCAGGTGCTCTGTGGCTTGGGGGGCTGCCTTGAGCACGGTTCTGCTCCGTTTCACTGCGATGACGGGGGGACGACATCCACAGTGCCTCAAAGTCGATGGTTTCGTGCCGTGCATTGCGGTGATACCGGCGGTCGTTGAAAGTTCAGACACCTATGCAATCACTTGATCGGATGTTCGGAGGAAACACAACTGGTCCAATGGGGTGTGCGCACTCACGTTTCCAGCGGCTGGTTAGTGTGGGGAAATGTTCTCTACGGTGGAAGTGGTGCAGGTGTTCCTCGCGCGACTCGCGGCACAGGACGCACCGGGCATCGCGCGGTTGTGCGCGCCGGCCGTGGAATGGGAGGCGCCCGAACCGAACGGCGCCCGCTGGACGTCCGGCACGCGCACCCGTCGTGAGGTCGAGGCCCAGTTCCTGACCTTGTTCGCCACCTACGGCCTGGAGCAGCTCTCGGCCCGTCAGGTGATCGTCGACGGAGGAGACGCGGCCGTGATCGGTTCGGCGCGCTGGCGGGTCCAGGCCACCGGCGAGTCGGTGCAGACACGTTTCACCACCGTGCTCTCCGTGCACCTGGGAGAGATAGAGCAGTACTGGCACATGCCCGACACGCTGGCCGCGGCCGTCTCGACCGGCCTGGCGCGGACCGGGTGATGAGCGCGCAACGCGAGAGAGCCGTGCACACGAGGACGAGACTGTTGCAGGCCGCTGCGGAGGTCTTCGACCGCGACGGGTTCGCCGGTTCCAGCCTCACCGCCGTGTGCTCCCGCGCAGATGTGTCCAAAGGTGCGTTGTACTGCCACTTCCGCTCCAAGGAAGCACTCGGCGTCGCGATCATCGAGGAGCAGTCGCTGCTGTGGCACCGGTTGCGCGACGAGGTGCTCGCCGTCGAGCCGTCACCGGTGCAGGCGCTGATCGTGATGTCGTTCGAGTTCGTCAGCAGGCTCGAGACCGACCTGACCGTGCGGGTGAGCGCGAAGTTGCTGCGGGAGGCGGTGTTCTTCGACGTCGCGGCCGCCGCGCAGGTCATCGGCTGGGTCACCGTGGTGCGGGATCTGCTGTCGCTGGCGCACGAACGTGGTGAGCTGCGGCCGGAGGTCAACGTGCGGCACGCGGCCGAGCAGGTGGTGGCCGAGTTGCTCGGGTTGCAGTTCGTGGCGCAGGCGCTGACCGGCGGCACCGACCTCCGCGTCCGCCTGAGCCGGCTCTGGCGGGCGACGTCCGGCTGCCTCGTCACGACGCCGGTCCGGGAGAAGTTGCGGTTCGAGTGACGACCGTCTCGTCCCAATCGAGACAGGAATGGCCGTTCACGCCTCCGAGGTTGTCCTGCTCATTCAGTGCGAACGTGGAGGACGACGGTGACCGGTCGCAGCATCGTGGTGGTGGATCCGTTCTCGGCGGGCAGAGGCGTCGCCCCCGCGTTCGCGCGGCGCGGTGTGAACGCGATCGCCGTGCTGACGACGGAGAAGCCGCTCGCGGAGCTCACCTCGACCTGGAACCCCTACGACTTCCGCGAGATCCACGTGCTGCACGACCTCGACGAACTCGCCGCGAAGCTCGCCGTGCACGACCCGATCGCCGTCGTGCCGGGTGACGAGACCGGTGTCGAGACCGCGGAGACGGTGTCCGAGCTCATCGCGCCGGGCCGCTCGAACGTCTTGACCCTCTCGTCGGCCCGCCGCGACAAGTGGCAGATGGCCGTGGCGCTGCGCACCGCCGAGGTGCCGCACCTGCGTCAGATCAGCTCGGACTCCGTCGACGAGGTCGGTGCCTGGATTCGGCGGGAGAACCTCGAGGACTCGCCGATCGTGCTGAAACCGCAGGCGAGCGGTGGCGCGGACGACGTGTTCGTGGCGATGCCCGGCGACGACTGGCGGGCGAAGTTCGACCGGATCCTCGGCTGCGTTAACAAGCGGAACATCCGCAACGACAAGGTGCTCGTGCAGGAACTCGCGGTGGGCACCGAGTACGAGGTCGACACCTACTCGATCGACGGTGAGCACGGGCTGGTCGCGGTGTGGCGCTACGCCAAAGAACGCCGCGGCGACCGGCTCGGCATCTACCTGTCGAACACGCTGGTGGCGTCCGATGAGCCGGTGGTCGACGCGCTGTTCGAGTACGTGTGCCGGGTGCTCGACGCGACCGGCGTCCGCAACGGTCCCGCGCACGTGGAGGTCATGATGACCCCGGACGGACCGCGGCTGATCGAGGTCGGGGCGCGGCTCGCGGGGGCGGAGCAGCAGGAGCTGACGTTGCTCGGCACCGGGGAAAGCCAGATCACCCGGATGGTGCGGCACCGTGTGGACGGTGAGCTGGTCGGCCGGTACGAGCGGCGCCAGCACGTGAAGTCGGTGTACCTGTCGTCGCCCGCGGCCGGTGAGCTCGGCAACTCGGTGCGTTTTGGCGAGCTGGCCTCACTTTTGCCGAGTTACCGGAGTGATGCGCTGGCGTATCGGGAAGGTTCCATGGTGCCGCGTACCGATGACCTGTGGACGTCGTTGGGATCGGTAGTGCTGGCGACGACCGATCTTCGTCAGCTCGAGCAGGACGTGGCGGTGGTCCGGGAGATCGAAGCCGGACTGATCGTAGTTTGATCTTCAGGTTGGCCGGGTACCTGGAACCCCAGGTGACCCGCTAGGTTGCTGCGGAGGCGAGCGGAGGCCCATGAGCGCACCTTGGGACGGCGATCTGACCGGGGCGGTGATCGACAACCGCTTCGTGGTCGGAACGCTCCTCGGGTCCGGCGGCATGGCGGAGGTCTACCGCGCGTACGACCGTTCGACGACGTCCTCGGTGGCCATCAAGATCTTCGCGGGTCCCGGCCTGCCCGACGACGAACTGCGCCTGCAGCGCGAGGCGTCGATGCTGGCCTCGCTGGACTGCCCCGGCATCATCCCGGTCTACGCCAGCGGAAACGTGTCGCGGCGCCCGTACTTCGTGATGCGCGAGATCACCGGCGGCACACTGCGCCAGCGCATGCGCGAACCGCTGCCGCCGAGGTTCGTGGCGCGGATCGGCAGCCAGATCGCCGAGGTCCTGGACCACGTGCACGGCCTGGGCGTGGTGCACCGCGACATCAAACCGTCGAACATCCTGCTCGACGACACCGAGAAGCAGGCCTACCTCGCGGACTTCGGCCTCGCGCTGGTGGCCGAGGTGACGCGGGTGACGACGTCCGGCATGCTGGTCGGCACCGCCGGATACCTCTCGCCGGAGCAGGTGCGCGGCGTGGACGTCGGCGGTGCGGCCGACGTGTACGCGCTCGGACTGGTCCTGCTGGAATGCCTGACCGGACGGCCCGAGTACCCCGGCGGGGACGCCGAGGCCGCGCTGGCCCGGCTGGCGCGTGCGCCCCGGATTCCCATCGACCTGCCCGCCGCGTGGGTGTCGTTGTTGTCCGCCATGACGGACATGGTTCCCAGCCGCCGTCCTTCCGCTGCTCAGTGCGCGGAGGCGTTGAGCGCCGCTCACGAGGCCAGCCGCGGACTGCCGGCCCTGCTGCCGGACGCGGCGGTCACGTTCGCCGCCTCGGCGCCTGCCGTGCCGGAGCCCCGGTCCCGGAAGCGGTGGGCCATCACGGCCGCCGTCGTCGCGGCCACCGCGCTCGCCGCTGTGGTGGCGAACCTCGCCGGCGGGAGCGAGGCCCCCGCCGCGGACAAGCCCGTGGCGCCGGACGCGCAGACCCAGGTGGTGACGGTGACGCAGTCGACCGTGACCGTGGTGCGGACGTCGTCCGGAATTTCGGAGGCGCCCGGTGTGCCGGGGGCACCGCAGCCCGGCTCCGGTGGGGTGGTCGCGGGGACCTCCACCCAGGTCGTGGAGACCAGTGAGGTGGAGCCGTCCGGGGCGACGACCACGACCAGCAAGGAGAAGAAGAACAAGAAGAAGTCTTCGGAGGTCCCGACCCCGACGGCGGTTCCCCAGCCGTAGAGCCGGACTTCGCTCCGCGAGGGGAGTGTCAGGCGTTCGGCTCCTCCACCACGGCGAACGGCAGGTCGGACAGCTCCGCCCGCAGCGTGTCCAGGTCCGGGTACACCGCCGAAGCCCCGCGGTCGACCAGTTCGTCCTCGCTGAACCCGCCGGTCAGCAGCCCGATCGACGGCAGGCCCGCTCGTGCGGCCGCCTCGCAGTCCCACACCGAGTCGCCGATGACGACGGCGCGGTCGCTCTTCACCTCGCGCAGCGCCACCTGGATCAGGTCCGGCGCCGGCTTGCTGTCCTCGACGTCGTCGGACGTCGTCCAGGCGACGTCGCCGGGGTCGAGCAGCTTCAGGTAGTGCTCGACGTGCCTGCGCTTGCCCGAACTGGCGAGCACCACGGCCAGGCCGAGATCGGTCGCCGCGCGGATGAGGCGATGAGCGCCCTCCAGCGGCTGGATCTCGTCCAGCATCTCGTCGAAGTACTGCTCCCACGCTTCGCGCAGCTTGTCGCCGTGGTCCTCTTCGACCTTGTCGCCCGCCACGGCGGCAACGAGCTTGTCGCCGCCCATGCCGATCGCGCGGTGCACGCGCCAGGCGGGCACGGTCACGTCGGCACCGCGGAAGGCGCGTAGCCACGCCACCGTGTGGTGGTAGTTGGTGTCGACCAGCGTGCCGTCCACGTCGAGGACCACGGTGTTGCTCATGAAGTCAGGTTTGCCCGGGGCCCTACCTCGGCAAACCCACCAGCTCCCTGGTCTCCTGCAGGGCCGAGAGCTCGCGGCGCAACACGCTGTCGAGCCAGTGCGCGTCCGACATCCACGACTGGTTCGTGTTCAGGCAGACGTGCACGGACGACTTGTAGACCGACAGCGCGATGCCGACCGCGTGGCCGGGGGCGACGGGCGCGACCGGGTACATCTCGCACAGCGAGGCGCCGTCCAGGGCGAGCGGAACGGACGGCAGCGGCACCGACGTGACCAGCGTGTCGAACAGCAGGGGAGCGCAGCGGCCCATGACCGGCGCGGCCAGGCGGTGGACCAGTGGCGGCACCTTGTCGGCGAGCAGGGGCAACGCGCCCGCGCCCCGGTCCGGGCCCGCGGCCTTCGCCGACTCCATCTGCGCGCGGACGTTCCGCAGCCGTTCCGCCGGGTCCGCCTCGCCGACCGGCAGTGAGACGAGGAAACCGGAGATCTGGTTGCCCGAGGCGCCGTCGCCGGAGCGTGAGCGCTGGTTAACCGGGATCAGGGCCCGCACGACCGAGTCGGGTCCCGCGCTGCCGTGCGCGGAAAGCCAGTGGCGCAACGCACCTGTGACGAGGGCCAGCAACACGTCGTTCACCGTGCCGCCGTGCGCGCGGCGGATTCGGTGCACGTCCGCGAGATCCAGGCGCGACATCACCACGCGGCGTGGCCGGGTGGACGCGGTGAGCACCGGCGAGTTCAGCGTCGGTGGGCGCGTGTTCATCAGCACGCTCGACGCGATGTCGAGGGTGTCCTTGATCCCGCGCAGCGACGGGAGGGACGGGATGATCGACTTCGCCGCCGGTTCCGGAGCGTCCGGAATGGACAGCCGCGACGGGTCGAAGAGCTGAATTCCCAGGCCGACGGCCTTCATGCCGTCGCACAGCGAGTGGTGCAGCTTCGCGACGACGGCGAACCGGCCGCCCGCGAGGCCGGTGATGACGTGCAGCTCCCACGGCGGGCGCGCGAGGTCGAGCGGCTGCGCCATCAGGTGCGAGACCAGGGTGGCGAAACGATCACGGCCACGCACGTGGTGCGTGAAGACGTGGTCCTCGGGCGCGAAGCCGGGATCCTCGACCCAGCGCGCGCCGCCCAGCATCGAGGTGCGAGCGCGCTGGCGCAGGCGCGGAATCTCTTGCGCCCGTTCGCAGAGCACGGCCGCGATGCGGGCCGGATGCACCGGAGTGGACGGTGCGAAGGTCGCGACCGCGCCCAGGTGCAGGGGATTGGAGTCGCCCTCCATCGCGAGGAAAGCGATGTCGAGGGGGGAGAGGTGGTCTGTCATATCCGTGCAAGGAAAACAGGTCCTCGTGTCGCGCGCATTGCGATGAGATGGCGGCGACTCCCTACCGCCCCAAGTACACTCGAACGGTGGTACCGCTGTGACTCGTGTGGGTGCGAACCAGGTCACACAACAGGTTCACCATCACGATCCCGAAGCCGGACAGGCCGGTGAACGACGGCGGGAAGCCGGCGCCCGCGTCACTCACCTCGCACACGGCGGTGTCGCCCTCCCGCCACAGCCGCAGCACCCCGCGGCCGGACGCGTGCAGGATGCTGTTCGTGGCCAGTTCGTTCACCGCGAGCACCAGGTCCTCGACCTGCTCGCGCCGCAACCAGTGCGCGTGGGCCGACACGAGCTTGCGCATGTGCGCGAGCGTGCCGACGGAGAACTGGTGCTCCTCGACGCCGGGCGGTGGCGGCGGTAACGGCACGTTGTAGATGTCGGCGAGCGCGGTGGGGTCGGTGTACCACGCGCTCGCCACCCGCCGCTCGCCGTCGATCACGACGGGATGGGTGCGCCGCGCGTCCTCCAGCACGTGTCCGGGCAGCGCCGTCGCGTCGTACGGGCAGAGGATGACGCCTTGCCGTCCCTCGAACGCAGTGTTGATCAACGCCTCGTGCTGCACGCACGCCGGGTACTCGAGCTCGGTGCGGCCGGGCCAGATCGGTTGCCCGACCACGCGGAACCGGCGTTGCGTGCTCGCGCTGAACGCCATCAGCACACCGGGGATGATCCGGCCGGGGTTGCGCCCGGCCTCGGTCATGTCGATGAAGTGCACCTGGTCCGCGACAACGCCCAGCCGCGCGCGCAACGGGGCGATGCTCACCTCGGGCACCGCCACCAGCACGGGCTCGCCTCTGTCGACGCCGTCCGCCACGAATCTCGCCGTACCGGAGAGGAAGGTGTCCTCGTCCCGGTAGAACAGGGCTTCGTGCGCGAACGGAGCAACGGAGTTCATCGGCTTCCCGGTGCGGTCGACGGCTGCGGCAGGCATCCATTCTGCTCCCCGTAACGGTGTTTCGGCGGGGGCCAGGCCGGTGGTTGTCGGTTCGCGTGAAGCTGTGAACGGGATTCGTCGTGCGGGCGGGGAAAAGCCCAGGCAGACTCGCGGTTGTCGGGGCCTTGCGAGGAGGTGACGCCGTGCTCGCACACCACACGCTGACCGGGCCGGAGGACGCGCCGGTGCTGGTGCTCGGCAACGCGCTCGGCACGACCACTTCGTTGTGGGACGACTTCTCGTTGCCGTTCCGGGTGCTGCGCTTCGACCACCGCGGGCACGGGCTGAGCCCGGTCGTTCCCGGGCCGTGCTCGATCGCGGACCTGGCCGGGGACGTGGTGGAACTGTTGGACCACTTGGAATTGCGCCAGGTGTACTACTGCGGGGTCTCGCTGGGCGGGATGGTCGGGATGTGGCTCGCCGCGCACACCGATCGGATCTCGCGGCTGGCGTTGGTGTGCACCACCGCCCATGTTCCCGACAAGGCACGGTTGTCCGAGCGGATCTCGTTGGTGCGTGGCGCTGGGATGGAGGCCGCCGCGGACAAGGTCCTGTCGCGGTGGTTCACGCCGCTGTGCCCGCCGGACGTCGTCGCGCGGTTCCGCAGCGAGTTGCTGAAGGTTGATCCGGCGTCGTACCTCGCCTGCGTCGAAGCGGTGCGGGAGATGGACCTCCGCGCGGATCTGGCGAAGATCGACGTGCCGACCGTGGTGATCGCGGCGGCTCAGGACCAGGCGACGCCCACCGAGCTCGTCCGGCAGATCGCGGACGAGCTGCCCGATTCGGAGCTGTACGTGGTCGGGGACGCGGCGCACCTGGCGGTCGTTGAGGCGCCTCGGACGATCTCGGTGATCCTCGACGACCACTTCGGGAACGAATAGGCGTTGCCGCGTCCGGGTGCGGTCGCGGCGGCTGGCCCCGGTTCCAGCGTTCGCATCGCCACGCCAGGTGCCGTAGGTGGTTGTCCTGCGTTGGCGAGTGCGGGTGGTCTTGTGTCGTCAGACCTTTTCCAGCGGGCGGTGCGGCTCCGCCGGGAGTTCGACGCGGATCTCGTCACTGGGCCGCACGACGCCACCGACCAGCACGATCGACATGATTCCCGCGCGCCTGACCAGCTCCCCGTCCGGCCCCTTGCCCACGACCTCCTTGAGCAGGCCCTTGGAGAAGCCGTCGATCTGGATGCACGGGTTGCGCAGGCCGGTGACTTCCACGACGGCCTCGGGGCCCAGGTGCAGCAGCGTGCCGGTCGGAAGGCCGAGGAGGTCGATGCCCTGGGTGGTGACGTTCTCCCCGATCTCGCCCGGTTCGACGGAGAAGCCCTTCGAGCGGAGCTCGTCGAACAGTTCGGAGTGCATCAGGTGCACCTGGCGGAGGTTCGGTTGTGTCGGATCCTGGGCGACGCGGGACCGGTGCTTGACCGTGACGCCCTGGTGGACGTCGCCCTCGATGCCCAGGCCGGCGAGCAACGTGATGCTCTCGCGGGTGGGCTTGGTGAACGTGTACTCCTCGTTGCGGCTGACCGCCGTGACAACCCCCATGGTCCTGATTGTGCACGATGAGTTGAGACGCTGGCGGTGCGCCGAACGGAGTAGCGAAACACGGAAGGACGAATCGATCAAGGCATCTCAATTCAGGTCACTCGATGGTGTCCTACCTGCATCGATGCACCCTGCTGTGGAAACGCTCTCACGAACTTCCGGCAAGAGTCTTGACTAATCCTCAGGTGAGGCTGTTGACTCCGTCACACCTCGTCGGAACCGGTTACGGAACCGGTTCCAGAGGCGGCGGAAGGAAGTTCGGCATGCGTGTCACGATCGCAGAGGTCGCCCAACGCGCCCAGGTGTCCAAAGCGACCGTGTCACGCGTGCTGAACGGCAAGCCGGACGTGGACGCCTCTACGGCGCAACGGGTTCGCAAGGTCATCGACGAGATCGGGTACGTGCCCAGCGCTCGTGCCGTCGGTCTCGCTCGGGGGCGTACCCGGACCGTCGCGATGCTCGCGCCCTCGCTCACCTGGCCGTGGATGGGTGAGGTGCTGCAAGGCATCGTCGACACCCTCGAGGCCGACGGGTACGGGCTGCTGCTCTACACGCTCAACCGCGGGCCGGAGTCGCTCAACCAGTTCGCGAACCACGTGTCCGCCAACGCTTTCGACGGCCTGCTGGTCGTCGAGCCGCCGGACGCGCTGCACTACATCTCCACGCTCTACCGGGCGGGCCTGCCGGTCGTCATGATCGACGACCGCGGCTCGCACCCGGAGTTCCCTTCGGTGACGACGACGAACCGGCAGGGAGGCGCGGATGTCGCGAGGCATCTCGTCGCGGCAGGCCGCCGCAGGTTCGCCGTCGTCACCGGACCTCCGCACTTCGGGTGCACTCAGGCGAGGCTGGACGGGTTCCGGCTCGCTTTGGCGGAAGCGGGCCTGACGCTGCACCCGGATCTCGTCGTCGACGGCGACTTCACCACCGAGGGTGGTGAAGTCGCCGTGGACAAGCTCGTGGCGAGCGGGATCCCGTTCGACGCCGTGTTCGCGCAGAACGACCTTTCGGCGGTCGGTGTGCTGCGGGCGCTGCGAGAATCCGGCAGGACCGTCCCCGGTGACGTGTCCGTGGTCGGCTTCGACGACGTCCCGGTCGCGGGACACACCGAACCCCGGCTGACGACGATCCGCCAGCCGCTGCAGGAGATGGGTGCCGCCGCCGCGCGGATGCTGCTCTCCACGCTCGAGGGACAGCCGATGCCCGACCACCCGCTGGTGCTGCCGACCTCGTTGATCGTGCGCGAATCCGCGCCCTAGTGGCGTGACGCAGAACATTGGCGGCGTATCCGCGCCCAGCAGGATCCGTCGCGGCACCGCCCCCACGCCCCCGTACAACCAGTACGAGGACGTGGGGGCGGCACCACGACACATCCGTCTGAACGCGAATACACCGGCAACGTTCTGAGCCACGCCACCAGAATCACCCGCTCCACCACAACTGAACGGACACGCCAGGCCACCGCATGCGGCCTGGCGAGTTCGCCGTACGCATGAGAGAGCGCTCTCATGCTCCGTATCGGGAGATTCCCCCATGCGCAGAACAATCATCGTCGCGTTGGCACTGGCGCTCGCGGCGACAGGTTGCTCCTCCGGCGGTTCCAGCAAGGCCTCCGGTGTGTTGACCGTGGGCATGCCCAACGGGCCGTTGACCGAGAACCACAACCCGTTCCTGCCCACGTCGGCGGCGGGTTCGCTCGGCTACCGCTACCAGATCTACGAGCCCTTGGCGTTCGTGAACAACACGCGCCCGGCCCAGGACCCGGTGCCGTGGCTCGCGACGAAGTGGGAGTGGACGCCGGACTTCAAGAAGGTCACCTTCACGATCCGGGAGAACGTGAAGTGGTCCGACGGCAAGCCGCTCACGGCCGCTGACGTCGCCTTCTCGTACGAGATCCTGAAGAAGTGGCCGGCGCTCAACAACCGCGACTCGCTCAAGGTCGAGACCGCCACGGCCACGGCAGACGGCAAGGTCGAGGTCTCGTTCGCGAGCCCGCAGTTCGTGAACCGCAACAAGGTCATCAGCGCGATGGTGATCCCGCAGCACGTGTGGAGCACCATCCAGGACCCGACGACCTACACGAACCCGAAGCCCGTCGGCACCGGTCCGTACGAGCTGAAGTCGTTCACCTCGCAGACCGTGACGATCGCGCGGCGTGCGGAGTACTGGCAGGAACTGCCCAAGGTCCCGGAGATCCAGTACACCTCGTACAACGACAACACGGCGCAGACCACCGCGCTGGCGTCGGGTGCGAGCCAGTGGTCGTACGTCTTCATCCCGGACTACCAAAAGCTTTACGTCGACAAGGACCCGGCGAACCACAAGCTCTGGTTCCCGGCCGGCCTGGGCATCCACGGTCTGTGGCTCAACACCACGGTGGCGCCGTTCGACAACGCCGCGCTGCGCTCCGCGATGAGCGACGTGATCGACCGCGAGGCGATCTTCGTCAAGGGTGAGGCCCGTCTGTTCCCGAAGCTCGAGTCGAAGACCGGCATGCCGTTGCCCGCCGGTGACTCGTTCCTCGCGCCGGAGTACAAGGACGCGAAGTTCAAGATCGACGTCGACGGTGCGAAGCAGAAGCTCACCGCCGCGGGCTTCAAGTACGCGGGCGACGTGCTCCAGGCGCCGGACGGCAAGCCGGTCACCCTCGAGCTCACGAACCCGTCCGGCTGGTCGGACTACCTGACGGTTCTCGACATCATCAAGGGCGACCTGAAGAAGATCGGCATCGAGGCGACCGTGCGCACGCAGACCGCGGACGCGTGGACGACCGACTTCGCCAACGGCCAGTTCCAGGGCTCGCTGCGCTGGACCAACACCGGTGCCACGCCGTACGAGATGTACCAGAACATCATGGACGGCGCGGAGATCAAGCCGATGGGGCAGACCGCGGCGGTGAACTTCGGGCGCTACAACAACCCCGAGGCCACCACGGCGCTGGCCGAGTACGCGAACGCCGCCGACGACGCGGCGCGGGCCAAGGCCCTCGCGGTGCTGCAGAAGATCATGGTCGAGCAGGTCCCCATGATCCCGACCTCCGCCGGCCCGATCGGCGCGGAGTACAGCACGAAGAACTGGGTCGGCTGGCCGACCGAGGAGGACCCGTACGGTCCGCCGCAGGCGACCCTGCCCAACGCCCTCCAGATCGTCATGAAGCTGAAGCCCGCGGGATCTTAACCATGAATGAAGTCGCGCTTGAAGCGAAAGGTCTGGTCAAGACCTACAAGCGCGTGCGCGCGGTGCAGGACGTCTCCATCGTCCTGCGCCGCGGGCGCGTGACCGCCCTCGTCGGTGAATCCGGATCAGGCAAGTCGACGGTGGCGAAGCTGCTCGCGCGGCTCGTGGAACCCACCTCCGGCGAGATCCTGCTGGACGGCGAGAAGGTGCGCAGGGTCCGGGAGTACCGGCGCAAGGTCCAGATGGTGTTCCAGGACCCCTTCGCATCGCTCAACCCGGTCCACACGATCCGCTACCACCTGACCCGGCCGCTGAAGATCCACAAGCGGCCGGAGACGGTGGAGGAACTGCTGCAGCGGGTGAACCTGCCCGCCGACTTCGCCTCGCGGTACCCGCACGAGCTCTCGGGCGGTCAGCGGCAGCGCGTCGCGATCGCACGGGCGCTCGCCGCGAACCCCGAGGTCCTGCTCGCCGACGAACCGGTGTCCATGCTGGACGTCTCCATCCGGCTCGGCGTGCTGAACCTGTTGCTGGACCTGAAGGAACGGCTCAAGCTCGCGGTCCTCTACATCACTCACGACATCGCGTCGGCCCGGTACTTCGCGGACGAGACGTTCGTGATGTACGGCGGCCAGATCGTCGAGGGTGGCGACAGCGAGACCGTGACGCAGCGGCCGGCCCACCCGTACACGCAGCTGCTGATCGAGTCGGCGCCCGACCCGGAACGGGCCGTCGTCGCGCTGGACGCGCCGCTGGAGGAGGCCGCGCAGGTCTCGACCGGCTGCCCGTTCGCGCCGCGCTGCCCCAAGGTGCAGACGCGGTGCTGGACCGAGGCACCCCCGCGCACCGAGGTCGACTCCTACGGGCACTGGGCGGCCTGCTGGTTGTACGCGGAGGCGGCGGCATGACGTTCCTGCTCCGCCGTGCGCTGTTCTACTTGGTGACCCTGTGGGCGGCGATCACGGTCAACTTCCTGTTGCCGCGCATGCTTCCCGGCGACCCGGTGCAGGCGATGATCACCAAGCTCGGTGGCCGCCTGAACAGCGACGCGATGGCGTCGCTGTACGTCCTCTTCGGACTCGACGACGACAAGTCGATCTGGCAGCAGTACGTCGAGTACTGGGGCTCGCTCTTCCGGGGTGATCTCGGGCTGTCGTTCACGTTCTTCCCGACGCCGGTCGCGGACGTGCTGGCGCAGTCGATGCCGTGGACGCTCGGCCTCGTCGGCGTCACCACGGTCATCGCGTTCCTGCTCGGCACCCTGCTGGGTGTCTACGCGGGCTGGAAGCGCGGGTCGTGGATGGACAACCTCATCCCGGTCACGACGTTCCTCTCGTCGATCCCGTACTTCTGGCTCGGGCTCATCGCGATCTCGCTGTTCTCCGTGACGTGGCCGCTGTTCCCGGCGTCCGGCGGCTACGCACCTGGGCTGGTGCCGGAGTTCTCCGGCGAGTTCATCGGCAGCGTGCTGGAGCACGCGGTGCTGCCCGGCGTCACGATCGTCGTGAGCTCGGTGGCCGGCTGGATCCTCGGCATGCGCAACATGATGGTGACCGTGACGGCCGAGGACTACGTGCTCGTCGCGCGGGCGAAGGGACTCACCCAGAAGCGGATCATGTTCGCCTACGCGGCGCGCAACGCCGTGCTGCCGTCGATCTCGGGTTTCGCGCTGTCACTGGGTTTCATCGTCGGTGGCGCGCTGCTGGTCGAGATGGTGTTCTCCTACCCGGGCCTGGGATACGTGCTGTTCCAGGGCATCGGCGGGAAGGACTACCCGTTGATGCAGGGCGTGTTCCTGGTGATCACGCTGGCGGTGCTGGTGGCGAACCTGCTCGCGGACATCGGCTACCTGCTGCTGGACCCGCGCACCCGGAAGGAGGGCTGACGATGAACTTCAAGACCAAGCTGGGCCTGGGCATCCTCGCCTTCTTCACGCTGATCGCGGTGATCGGCGAGTGGATCGCGCCGTACGACCCGTCCGCGATGAGCGACGACCTGTTGTCTCCGCCGTCGGTGGCGCACTGGTTCGGCACGACCATGACCGGGCAGGACATCTTCTCCCAGGTGCTCGTGGGCACCAGGGGAGTGATGGTCGTCGGGCTGGTCTGCGGTGTGCTCGCGACCTTCCTGTCGATCCTGGTCGGGGTGACCGCGGGGTTCCTCGGCGGCGCCGCCGACGAGGCGTTGTCCATGCTGTCCAACGTCTTCCTGGTGATCCCGGCACTGCCGCTGATCATCATCGTGGCCTCGATGCTGCCGTCGGCGGACACCGTGCTGATCGCCGCGGTGATCAGCCTGACCGCGTGGGCGTGGGGTGCGCGGGTCCTGCGCGCCCAGACGATGTCGTTGCGCCGCAGGGACTTCGTGGAGGCCGCGCGGGCGTCCGGTGAACGCACGTGGCGCATCATCGTGTTCGAGGTGCTGCCGAACCTGCTGGCCGTCATCGGCTCCGGTTTCGTCGGCACGGTGATCTTCGCGGTCATGCTGCAGATCACGCTGTCGTTCGTCGGCGTCATCTCGCTGTCGACCTGGAACTGGGGCACGATCCTGTTCTGGGCGCAGAGCAACCAGGCGCTCGGCCTGGGCGCGTGGTGGTGGTTCGTCCCCGCCGGCCTGTGCATCGCCTTGCTGGGCACGGCGCTGGCACTGATCAACTTCGGGATCGACGAGTACGCGAATCCCCGGCTGCGGAAGGTGCGCGCATGAGCCCGGTGCTGGAGATCCGCGATCTCTCGGTCGACTACGGCACCCTGCGTGCCGTGCACAACGTCACGCTCACGCTGAACAAGGGCGAGGTGCTCGGGCTCGCGGGGGAGAGCGGCAGCGGGAAGTCCACCTTGGCCTACGCCGCGACCAGGCTGCTGCAACCGCCGGGACGCGTGCCGTCGGGAGAGGTGCTGTTCAAGGGCAAGGACCTGCTGTCGCTGAGCGACAAGGAACTGCAGGTGCTGCGGTGGAGCGAGATCTCGATCGTGTTCCAGGGCGCCATGAACGCCCTGAACCCGGTCATCTCGGTCGCCACCCAGCTCGACGACGTGCTGCGCACCCACCGGCCGGAGATGAAACGGCCGGCGCGCACCGCCCGCGCCCGCGAGTTGCTGGGCCTGGTGGGCATCCCGACCGATCGGCTGACGGCGTACCCGCACCAGCTCTCCGGTGGCATGCGGCAGCGCGTGATGATCGCGATGGCGCTCGCGCTCGAACCCGAGATCGTCATCATGGACGAGCCGACGACCGCGCTGGACGTGGTGGTGCAGCGGCAGATCCTCGGCCAGATGATGCGGCTGCGCGAGACGCTCGGTTTCTCGATCATCTTCATCACCCACGACATCTCGCTGCTGGTCGAGTTCTCCGACCGGATCGCGATCATGTACGGCGGCCGGGTGGTCGAGGAGGCGCCGGCGGGGGAGATCTACCGCGCCGCCAAGCACCCGTACAGCCAGGGCCTGCTCTCGTCGTTCCCGGCGTTGCGCGGCCCGCGTCGTGAGCTGAAGGGCATCCCGGGCTCACCGCCGGACCTGCGCTCGATGCCGCCGGGCTGCCCGTTCCACCCGCGGTGCCCGTCCGCGATGGACGTGTGCGGGGACCGGATGCCGTCGCTCGAGTCCGTCGACGAGACGCGCCGCGTGGCGTGCTGGCTGGAGGGTGTCCATGTCTGAGGTGATCGCACCTGATCCTCTTGAGGGCCTGCCCGCGGACTTCTTCTGGGGGGTCGCGACCTCGGCGTACCAGATCGAGGGAGCGTGGGACGAGGACGGCCGGACACCGTCCATCTGGGACACGTTCTCCCGCCGTCCCGGCGCCGTCGTGAACGGTGAGACCGGGGACGTTGCCTGCGACCACTACCACCGCATGCCGGCCGACGTGGCGATGATCGCGGGCCTGGGCGTCGACAAGTACCGCTTCTCCGTGTCGTGGCCGCGCATCCAGCCCGGCGGCCGCGGCCCGGTGAACGCCAAGGGCATCGACTTCTACTCCAGGCTCGTCGACGAACTGCTGGACAAGGGCGTCGACCCGTGGCTGACGCTCTACCACTGGGACCTGCCGCAGGAACTGGAGGACGCGGGCGGCTGGCCGCACCGCGACACCGCCTACCGCTTCGCCGAGTTCGCGGGCCTCGTGCACGACGCGCTGGGCGACCGCGTGCCGACGTGGACGACGCTGAACGAGCCGTGGTGCTCGGCGATGCTGGGCTACGACGTCGGCAGGCACGCGCCGGGCCGCACGAACTTCGCGGAGGCCATGCGCGCCACGCACCACCTGCTGCTGGCACACGGCTTGGCCGCGCGGGAACTGCGTTCCCGGGGCGTGGCATCGTTGGGCATCACGCTGAACATGGGCACCCACTCGGCCGCCTCGGACGACCCGCGCGACGTGGACGCGGCCCGTCGCGCGGACGGCCTGGGCACCAGGATCTACATGGATCCGTTGGTGCACGGGCGTTATCCGGCGGACGTGCTGGCCGACATCGCCGCACGCGGTGCCGAACTCCCGGTGCGGGAGGGCGACCTGGAGATCATCTCGACCCCGCTGGACGTGTTCGGCGTGAACTACTACACCTCGCACGTCCACAAGGCGACCGGCGACCCGGCCGTGTCCGAGGTGGTGCCGCAGGGCCGTCCCGTCACCGCGATGGGCTGGGAGATCGTGCCGGAGGGCTTCACGTCGTTGCTGGTCCGCCTGCACGAGGACTACGGCGTGCCGATGGTGATCACCGAGAACGGCGCGGCCTTCGACGACCTCGACGTCGAGGACGGCCACGTCGCCGACGCCGACCGCGTCGACTACCTGAAGTCGCACATCTCGGCCGTGGCCGCTGCCGTGCGGGCCGGTGCGGACGTGCGCGGGTATCTCGCGTGGTCGTTGATGGACAACTTCGAGTGGGGTTACGGCTACGGCAAGCGGTTCGGCATCGTCCGGGTCGACTACGAGACCCAGCGGCGGACCTTGAAGCAGAGCGCGCGGTGGTTCCGGGACCTGATCACCCGGCCCCGCAACTCCTGATCTCCGGCCCGGCCGTCGTGGAACTCATGCGCCCCCACGACGGCCGGGCCGGTTCCACTCCTGGGTGGCCACGCCCGAAGGCGCAGACCTGCGCCGAGCGTCCGCGTGGTGCCCTTCGCCTCTCCTGGCCACTTCAGTGACGCCTTTCGGTGCCCCAGCGGCGTAGATCACGCCCGAATGCACTAGCTAAGGCATACCTAAGTTAAGTTAGGGTCACTTTACGCCACGGTGGAGTGCCAGGAGAGGATCGCGATGGAACCGGTGTTAGACCTGGCCGGAATAGGCTTCGGGCCGTCCAACCTCGCTCTCGCGATCGCCGTGGAGGAACACGACCTGCCCGTCCGGGCCCGCTTCTTCGAGCGGCAGCCGCGGTTCGGCTGGCACCGGGGGATGTTGCTCGAGGACGCGACCATGCAGGTCTCGTTCCTCAAGGACCTCGTCACCCTGCGCAATCCCACCAGTGGTTTCAGCTTCCTGTGCTACCTGCGCGACCGCGGGCGGTTGATCGACTTCGTCAACCACAAGAACCTCTTCCCGCTGCGCAAGGAGTTCCACGACTACTTCGAGTGGGCCGCCGAACGGGTCGGGCACCACGTGTCGTACGGCACGGAGGTCTCCGAGGTCCGCGCCGTGGACGAGGGGTTCGAGTTCACCGCGGGGGAGCAGCGGGTCAGGACGCGCAACCTGGTGCTGGCGACCGGGCTCGAGGCCACCCTGCCCGACGGCATCGAGACGAGCGACCGGGTCTGGCACAACAAGGACCTGCTCGCGCGCGTCGACACGCTGAAGGACCCGCGTCAGGTCGTCGTGGTCGGCGCGGGGCAGAGCGCGGCGGAGGCCGTGGCGTTCTTCCACGACCGGTTCCCGCAGGCCGAGGTGCACGGCGTCTTCGCGCGGTACGGCTACAGCCCCGCCGACGACAGCTCGTTCGCGAACCGGATCTTCGACCCCGCGGCGGTGGACGACTTCTACTCCGCGCCCGAAGAGGTCAAGCGCAGGCTCATGGGCTACCACGCCAACACGAACTACGGCGTGGTCGACGGCGACCTGATCGAGAAGCTCTACCGGCGGGTGTACGGCGAGAAGGTCGTCGGACGGCAGAGGTTGTTGCTGCACAACACTTCCAGGCTCGTCGACGTGACGGCCGACGGCAAGTGCGTCGTCGAGTCGCTCGCGGACGGCGGCCGGCTGCCGATCGACGCCGACGTGATCGTGTACGCGACGGGCTACCGGCCGGCCAACCCCGTCAGGCTGCTCGGTGACCTCGCCCGCCACTGCGAACGCGACGAGAGCGGCCGCCTGAAGGTGACCCGCGACTACCGCGTCGTCACCGGCGACGGCCTGCGCGGCGGCATCTACCTGCAGGGCGGCACCGAACACACGCACGGCATCACGTCGTCGCTGCTGTCGAACACGGCGGTGCGCGTCGGCGAGATCCTCGACTCGGTGCTGCTCCGGGTCCAGCAGCACCAGGCCGAACCGGCGCTCCAGTCGGTCAAGTAGTCCATCGGGTCAGGCGTCGACCCGGACCCGGTGGTAGTAGGCCAGCACGACGGTTCCGGTCACCGCCGCCACCGCGCTGATCACGAGGCCCGCCTGCGACAGCGCGCTCATGCCGGTGCCCTCGCCGAGCAGCTTGATGCCGATCCACGCCGCCACGATCGGATTCACGACCGTCTGCCCGGCCACGACGAGGTCCGGCGGTCCGGCGGCGTACCCGAGTTGGATGAACCACGCCCCGGTCAGGAAGGCGACGGCCAGCCCGCCGAGGGACACCCACTCGACCACGGGCAACGCGGTCGTGACGTCCCTGACCAGCACGGCGACCAGTCCGTACGCGATGCCGGCACCGATCGCGAGTGCCAGCGCCCGGATCGCCCCCGCCGTGAACGTCGCGGCGACGACGCACACGAGCACGCCCGCGACGACGAGTTGCCCGGCCTGCAGTGCCACCTTCGGTGAGACCTCGGTCGGCACCGCCGCGCCCGCCGTGATGGACACGAACACCACGATCCCGGCCGTCGCCACCAGCACCGCGACGGCGAGCAGCCCGGTCAGTCGGCGCGCCCGGGCCACCGCGATGATCGGGATGGCCAGCGCGTTCAGCGGCGCGACCACCGACACGGGGGCCAGTGCCAGCGCGACGACCTGCAGCACCGCGCACGCGAAGAGCACCAGGAATCCCTGAACCCAGCGGCGAGAACGCACGAGCTGGTGCGCGGAAGTCAGCTTCAGGTCCGGGGTCTCCCGCACACCGGCGTGCTGCCACATCGCGCCGAGTGCGCTGCACCCGGCCGCGAGCACCGCGCAGACGATCGCGACCCCGACCACGTGGTCAATGCTACCTCGGTGCTGCTATGGTTCATTACATGAGTAACGAACCGAGGAAGTAACCGATGTTCGACGACCGGAGCCCGATCTACCGGCAGATCGCCGAACGGATCAAGGCGGACGTGCTCAGCGGGGCGTTGAAGGCGGACGAACAGGTCATGTCGACCAACCAGTACGCCTCCTACTACCGGATCAACCCGGCCACCGCGGCGAAGGCCTTTCAGCAGCTCGTGGACGAACAGGTGCTCTACAAGAAGAGGGGGATCGGGATGTTCGTGGGCGCGCAGGCTCGCGACATGCTGCGGGCACAGGGGCGGGAGACCTTCTTCGGCGAGGTCGTGGACCCGATGGTCGCGGAGGCGCGGGCCATCGGCATTCCGCTCGCCGAGGTCATCCGCCGGATCGAACAGTACGAGAACAACGGGGGCGTGTGATGCGGGTCGACGTGCAGGGCTTAACGGTTCGCTACGGCGACACGGTCGCCATCGACGACATGAGCTTCTCGTTGTCGGGCAACAAGATCTACGGTCTGCTCGGCCGCAACGGCGCGGGCAAGACCAGTCTGATGTCGGCGCTGGCGAGGTGCTGATCATCGACGCCGGCCGGCTGGTGCTGCAGGAGGAGGCCGACGTGCTGCGCTCGCGCGGTACCGAGGTCACCGGCAACGCCACCGACGTCGACGAGTTCACGGCCGGGCTGACCGTCCTCGGCGAGAAGTCGCTGGGACGCACCAAGGCCGCGATGGTCTACGGCGCACTGGACGACGGGCAACTGGTCCGCGCTCGTCAGCTCGGCCTGGAACTGGGGCCGATCGCGTTGCAGGACCTGTTCGTCCACCTCACCGAACCGGTCGGAGGCAAGCGGTGAAGACCTTCCGCCACCTGACCACCGCCCTCGTCACGTTCTCCGCGCTGGTCGCGGGCGGCGCGTTCGCGTTCGTCGTGGCGCTGACGTTCGCCGTCTCGCTCTTCCGCGACGTCGAGATCAGCGCGTGGAACGTGGTCGCGTCCCAGATCGGGCCGTGGTTCCTGTTGTTCATGGGCGTCTACGCGATCCACAACGTGCTGCCGATCGCCGTCGCGCACGGCCGCACGCGCCGTGAGTTCCTCGTTGCGGCGTCAGGGTTCTCCGTCGTGCTCGCGCTGGTGATGACGCTGGCCGAGTGGCTCGGGTTCCTCGTCGAGGGAGGGATCTACTCGCTCATGGACTGGCGTGCGGACGAGCACGCCACCCAGCTCGGGTACCTCCTGATGTACCTGGTGTGGATCGCTGTCGGCATGCTCTGCGCGGCGGCGTTCGACAGGTTCGGCGCGGGTGGGATCTTCGTCCTGCCGGTCGCACTGGCGCTCGTGGTCGCGACGCGGGTGCGGATGCCCGGCTCGGGGAACCTGCCGTTCCTCGACGACGTCCCGGACCTGCTCGGGCAGGGGCTGTACGGGGTGCTGGCGGTGTCGTTCGTGGTCGCGCTGGCCGGGACGTGGGCGATCGCCCGGGACATGCCGGTGCGTCAGCGCGGCGCATGATCAGCCGCTGTCCCGCACCACCAGTGAGGGTTCGAACATCACCGACGTGGCGGGGGAGCGCGGCTGCTCGATCTGCCGCAGCAGCTGACGGGCCATCTCCGCCGCCATGTCGCTGATGGGCTGCCGGACCGTCGTGAGCTCGGGTTCGGACGTCAGCGCGGCACTGCTGTCGTCGAACCCGACGACGGCCACGTCCGCGGGCACCTTGCGGCCGCTGCGGTGCAGCACGGGGATGGCGCCGTTCGCCATCAGGTCCGAGGCGATGAACACGCCGTCGACGTCCGGGCAGCAGCGGAGCAGCCGCTCCATCGCGGCGATGCCGGACTGGCGGGTGAAGTCCCCGTGCACCACCACGGCGTCCGGCACCTCGGCGAGGAACCCGGCGAGCCGGTCCTGGCCCGCCGCGGTGTCCTGCGGGCCGGTGATCGTCGCGATCCTGTTGCACTGCAACGACTTGAGGCGGCGTCCGGCCAACGCGGCACCGGCCGTCTGGTTCACGTCGACGTACGTGATCGGCATCGGCTTGAGCGGACGGCCGGCCAGCACGACCGGGAGCCCCGCCGCGATCAGCTGACCGGGGACCGGGTCCGCCGGGTCCGTGTGCACGAGGATCACGCCGTCCAGCCGTCCGCACCGCAGGTCGCTCAGCGCCTGCTCGCGGGTCCCCGGCCCGGTCATCATCAGCACGAGGTGGATGCCGAGCGGGCGCACGACGCGGGTCACGCCGCTGACGACGCTCGCGAGGTGCGGGTCGCCGTCCATGCGGCGTTCGTCGGGCAGCAGCAACCCGATCGCGTCGGCCCGGCGCGTGACCAGGGAACGGGCGGCGATGTTGGGCAGGTAACCGGTGCTGGAGATGGCTTTCTGCACGGCGTGCCGGAGTGACTCGTCGACGCTGGAGGCGCCGTTGACGACTCTCGACGCGGTCGCGCGCGACACACCGGCCACCCGAGCCACCTCCTCCAGCGTCACGCGCTTCACCCGGCCGCCAGTTCCGCCGTGCGGTGGCGTTCCATCAGCTTGACGACCTCGGCGGTCGGCGGGTGGGTGATGGCCGACCCCGCCGACCGCACGACTTCGAGGGATTCCGTGAGGTGGGTGCGCACGAACTGCTTCAACGCGTCCGGGCTGGTCGCGGCGAGCTGGATCTCGGCGTCCGTCGGCATGCCCGGCATGTCGTGCCCGGCGTGGTTGTTCACGTACGGCGCGTCGAGCAGCTTCCTCAGTTCGGTGAGCTCGACGGTCCGGTTCTGCTTCAGCTCCGCGGAGTCGGTGAGGTCGAGCAGCTTGAGCGCCTGCTCGTCGGTGGCGATCGCCAGTTCGACGAACGCTCTTTCCGTTGCGCCGTAACCGTTCTGCGGCGCCGGTTGCGGGAGGGGAGGGGGTGGAGCCTGCTGGCAGGCCGCGAGAAGGCCTGCCAGCAGGAGCACTGTCATCCGTGGTTGCCGTTGTGGTCGCACTTGATCACCACGTTGAGACAGTTGCGGACGCGGCGTTCCATTTCGGCGCGCGGCCACACGTTGAAGAAGTCACCGTGCATCGTTTGTCCCGTACCGGAGGCGAGTCGCAGTCCGGCGGTGCTGCCGTTGACCGGATACCGCAGCACCATGCGCAGTTTCGGCACGGAGACGGGGTGGCTCGACGGGCAGCCGCCCGCGACCGGGTAGGACATGTGGGACTTGTGGTCGGCCGAGTCGAGGTTGCGGCCGTCCCAGCACTGCGGGAAGTCCAGGTAGGTCTCGAGCATCGTGCCCGCCGGGCAGGTCACGAAGTTCTTGGACGGGTTGACGTGTCCGGCGTGCAGGCAGGACCAGCGCGCGATGCTGTCGGTATCACCCGTGGCCTTCGCGTTGCCCGCGACGATCTTCAACCCGTACGGCGTCGGCTGGATCGCCGCCGGGTTGTTCACGCCCTCGCCGAGGTAGTAGAAGGTGACGCCGGTCGGTGCGATCGCCGTGTTGTTCCGGTACAACGTCGGCACCCAGTAGGACGAGATGTCCGAGGCCGGGTTGCAGTTGCCGGTCTGGCCCTCCAGCGACTGCTGGGTGGACCGGGCGTTCGTCGAGTGGTTGCCGAAGAAGTCGTGGAAGTGCGAGGCACCGGCCAGGTTCGGCAGCACGATCGGGTCGTCCGCCAGCCGGTGGCTGATCGGACACTCCGCGAGGAACTCGGCCACGCGGACTGGTTCTCCTTGTGCCGCAACGGGAATGCTGAGTGCTGTGGCTATCAGCCCGATGACGGCGGCGATGTGGAACAAGGGCTTCCTCATTGAAGCTTTCCTCTCCGCAGCAGGATTGGGAGAGCGCTCTCACGCCAATCGAGCATGGCGCAGGTCGTAATCGGCCGTCAATCCGCAAGAAACGTTCAGAAGTCCCGGTTTTCTTGACAGGACGCGATCGGTGCCCTGACTCTCGGTGCTGAACTCCTGTCGCAGAGAGCGCTCTCTCGCCGTCCTCGCTCGTTCTCCGGCCCCAGGAGCAGCAATGTCAGGAAGGCTTCAACGCGGAAGATTTCCGCTACTGGTCGCGGCGGTGGTCGCGGTATCTCTGACAGTCCCGACGACAGCGTCCGCCGCCGGTCCGCTGATCTCGCAGAACCGCCCGGTCACCGCCTCCAGCAGCGAGAACGTCGCCTTCGCCGCCACCGCGGCGGTCGACGGTGATCTCGGCACCCGCTGGTCCAGCGCGTTCGGTGACCCGCAATGGATCCAGATCGACCTCGGCTCGTCGGCGCGCGTCGACCAGGTGGTGCTGGCGTGGGAGACCGCGAGTGCGCGGGCCTACACGCTGAGCATTTCACCGGACGGCACGAACTGGCAGGAACTTCGTCGAACGACGACCGGACCCGGTGGCACCGAGACACTTCCGGTCACCGGCACCGGCCGGTACGTGCGCCTCGACCTCACCGCGCGGGCGACCCAGTGGGGCTACTCGCTGTGGGAGTTCCAGGTGTTCGGCACCCGCGACGGTGGCGGCGGGGAAAACCTGCTGTCGTACGGGAAGTCCGGTGCCGCCTCGACGTTCCAGGACGACCCGAACTGCGGCGGGTGCACGCCGGCCAAGGCGTTCGACCGCGATCCGGCGACCCGCTGGGCGACGAACCCGACGAACGGCTGGGTCGACCCCGGCTGGATCTCCGTCGACCTCGGCGCACCCGCGCAGATCTCGAAGGTCGTGCTGCAGTGGGACCCGGCGTTCGCCACCGCGTACCGGATCGAGGTGTCGGACAACAACTCCAGCTGGCGCGAGATCTACTCGACGACCACCGGCCGTGGCTTCAAGGAAACGCTGACGGTCAGCGGCACCGGCCGGTACGTGCGGATGTACGGCACGGCCAGGTCGAACGGCTACGGCTACTCGTTGTGGGAGTTCCAGGTCTACGGCACGGGCGGTGCTCCAATCACGCCACCACCGCTGCCGCCGAACCCGTCGTTCCCCGGCCGGCTGGTGTGGGCGGACGAGTTCAACGCGCCCGCGAGCACCGGGCCGGACGCCTCGAAGTGGACGCCGGAGACCGGACCCGGCGTCAACAACGAACTGCAGTACTACACGAACAACAACAATGCCCGGCACGACGGCAACGGCAACCTGGTGTTGCAGGCACGGCGGGAGGTCACTCCCGGCAGCGCGTGCCCGGTGGATCCGGTGAGCGGCAGCGGGACCTGCCAGTACACGTCCGCGCGGCTCAACACCTACGGCAAGTTCAACTTCACCTACGGCCGCGTCGAGGCGCGCATCAAGGTGTCGTCGACGCAGGGGTTGTGGCCCGCGTTCTGGATGCTGGGCGCGGACTTCTTCGACCAGCGCAGGCCGTGGCCCTACACCGGCGAGATCGACATCATGGAGCACGTCGGCAAGGAGCCGAACCGCGTGTACTCGACGCTGCACGCCCCCGCCTACTTCGGTGCCGGCGGGTACGGGTCGCCGTTGGAGCTCGGTCAACCGGCCTCCAGCGCCTTCCGGACCTTCGCGGTCGAGTGGGACTCCAGCCACATGACGTTCAGCGTGGACGGCAACCGCTTCTTCACCGTCGACCGGAACGTCCTGGAGACCACGCGCGGGCCGTGGGTGTACGACCACCCGTTCTTCCTGATCATCAACAACGCGGTGGGCGGCGACTGGCCCGGCCCGCCGGGGGCCGGGACGCAGCTGCCGCAGGACATGGTGCTGGACTACGTCAGGGTGTACCAGTGAGGGCGATCCGCGCGGGTGGGGAGACGTCGAACGCCTCGCTGACCGCTTCGACCTCGATCTGCGCGGTCTCGCCGGAGTTCAGCGGGATCGCCGGCACGAAGTACGCGTCGTTCGCCGTGCCACCGAGGAAGATCCGCTCGGAACCGGTCCACTTGTAGACCCGGTACTGCCTCGCACCGGGTGAGCGCGTCCAGGTGAGCCGTGCCGACGCCGTGGTGGCGTTGGTGCGGCTCACCTGCTCGACCTGGACGTTCGACGGGCTCGCCGGGGGAGTCAGGACCGGGTTCGTGACGCCGATCCGGCCGATGAGCGCGGTGATCGCGGCTCCCGGCAGCACCCGCAGCGAGATCTCCGTGAGCGTCGCGCCGGAGTGCTCGCCGAGCGGGAACACGCTGCGCCGCCACGCCCCGCTCACGCCACCGAGGTCCAGGACGCGTTCGGTGGCACCGAACCGCAGGATCGCCTGCAACCGCGACGGACCGGTGCCGGTGCGGTGCACGATCTCGAACTGGCTGTCGCCGGTCAGCTTCAGCGACGTCGCGAACAGCCGGACGTCGTTGGTGGACTGGGGCGTACCGGTGATCTTCAGCGCGGTGCCGCCGTCGTACGGGTCGTCCCAGTCGAGCGACGGGGTGACCTTCGTGCCGGTACCGCTGACACTCCACCGCCACGTCGGCAGGACGTCCTGCAACGACAGGTTGTTCCAGGCCTGCGACGACCGGAGGATGCCGTTGACCGCGAACTTCCTGCCGTGGCCGGTGTTGAAGTTCGTGACGAACGGCAGCTGCGTGATCGGCGTGAGTTCGGTGATGTAGTGGGCGATGCCCTTCCAGGTCGCCGTCGTGGTGGTGTTCGCCGGGTCACCGTTCGGGCCGACCCAGAACCTGTTGTCGCGGGCGTAGAAGTCGGCCGGGCTCGTCGCCGTCTTGAACGTCCACTCCGGACGGTAGAAGCCGAGCGAGGTCACGTGCGGCTTGTTCTCGGGGAACATCGAAGCCCAGCCGACGCTCGTGTTGTAGCCGTTGGACTCGACGTCCACACCGGACGCCAGGTCGTACGGACTGCGGCCCATCTGCCGCGCGAGCGCCGCCGAGTTCGCGAGACCCTGCGTGGTCCACCAGAAGTTCATGAACATCTCGTCGGACTGCTCGAAGAACGTCCTGTTGCGCGCGGTCAGGGCGTTCTGCCAGCTGACACTTCCGGTGTCGGTCATCGCGTCGTACCAGATGACCCGCAGCCCGGACTTCTTCATGTACACGATGAAGTCACGCATGTCGTTCGCGAGCTGGGTGTTGCCGCCGGCGGTCTCCTGGTTGAGGAACCAGCCGTCGAACCCGTGGTGGCGGGCGACCTGGATCATCTTGTCCGCCACGGGGAACCGGTCGCCCTCGCGCTTCACGAAGTCGCGGACCCACTGGATCTGGCCGCCGTACGCGGTGGGCGGGAGGAACACGTTGCCGATCACCCGCACGCCGTTGCGGTGCGCGGCGTCGGTGACGGTCGGGTTCGGCGCGAGGATCAGGCCCTCGGACGCGGAACCGCCCCAGAAGACCAGTTCGTCGATGTACTGCCAGTAGTTCGTGGCGTAGTAGTTCATGTCGAGCGCGCCCTGGGCGGGGTTGCCGCTCGTCGGCGCGTAGGCCACCAGAGCCTGCACTCGGGCCTCGGCGGGGTGGGCGTGCGCGTTGGCCGGTCTGGCCGGGACGACACGTCTCGCGAGCGGGACCGTGCTGCGGTTGTACCGCGCGTCCCGGTCCGTCGCGGGATCCCAGTCCAGGATCGTGGCCGGATGCCAGTAGGACGCGTACGGCTGCGCGGTTTCGGCTGCGGACGCGGGAGTCTCGGACAGCAGACTGGTGAGTGCTGCTGTGGAGCTCAGAACGAGGAACTGTCTCCGAGTGGGCACGAGATCACCCTCGTGGGCCATCCGATTGGCGGCATACCGCCGCTGCGGTGACGGGACAGGACGACAACGTCCCGGTCTGCTGCGCTCGGTAACCGCGTCGATTTCGACGAAGTCCGGTCGAACGCCGTCGAAACATCCCGGTAACCATCCGAGTGGCCGAATCCCCGCCGGGCTACTGGGCGGTAGCGTGTGCCTCGCCGTCGCTTTTGGTTCCCCTGCAACCAATCGAGGTGTCTTCGTCGTGCGCATCAAAACCATGCTTGCGGCGCTGGTCCTGGCGCTGATCCCAGCCACCGCCCCTGCCGTCGCCACCGCGGCGGCGAACCCCTACGAGCGCGGCCCCGCACCCACGGCCGCATCGGTCGAGGCCTCCCGAGGCACCTTCGCCGTGACGTCCGCGGCCGTCGCCCGCCAGTCGACCTTCGGCGGCGGCACGGTCTACACCCCGACCAGTGATCTCACGTTCGGCGCGATCGCCGTCTCACCCGGCTTCACCGCCACCCAGACGTCCGTCGCGCACTTCGGCCCGCGCCTGGCGTCCTACGGGTTCGTGGTGATCACCATCAACACCCTGTCCGGCTTCGACGACCCCGACAGCCGGGGCCGTCAGCTGCTGGCCGCGCTGGACCACGTGGTCCGCACCAACCCGCGCGTCGACGCGTCACGCCTCGCCGTGATGGGTCACTCGATGGGCGGCGGGGGAGCGTTGCGCGCCTCCGCGACCCGTCCCGCGCTGCAGGCCTCGATCCCGATGGCCGGCTGGCACACCACCAAGAGCTGGTCGACGGTCCGGGTGCCCACCCTGGTGCTCGGCGGCCAGAACGACCCCACCGCGCCCAACTCGCAGCACTCGACCCCGTTCTACAACTCGATCACGGCCGCGCCGGACAAGGCGTTCCTCGAACTGCGCGGCGGTGACCACTCGGCGCCTCGCAGCGACAACGTGACGGTGCGGAAGTACACGCTGTCGTGGCTCAAGCGGTTCGTGGACGACGACGTGCGCTACGACCAGTTCCTGTGCCCGGCCCCCGCGCCGAACACGCTCATCAGCGCCTACAAGGACACCTGCCCGCACGCCTGAAAGACGTGAAGGGGCTGTGCCGGCCAGCGACGGCCCGGCACAGCCCCTTTTCCACGCCTACTCGTAGGCGATCGCGTCCAGCACGTTCAGCCTGGCCGCCCGGATCGCGGGCAGGATCGCCGCGATCACGCCGACGAACGCCGCCACCACCAGGTACTGGACCATGGTGGCCCAGGGGAGTCCGATCTCCGAGATGCCCTGGTCCTTCAGCGCCTGCACGGTCGCGATGCCCAGGGCGAGCCCGACCGCGAGGCCGAGCACCGCGCCGAACACCGAGATCACCACCGACTCGACGGTGATCATCCTCATGACCTGCGACCGCCGCATGCCGATGGCCCGCAGCAGACCCAGTTCACGGGTCCGCTCGATCACCGAGAGCGCCAGGGTGTTGATGACACCGAGGACGGCGATCAGGATCGCCAGCGCCAGCAGGATCTGGATCATCAGCAGGACCGTGTCGAACTGCGAGGTCGTCTGCTTCACGAACGCGCTGCGGTCCTGGACGGTGATCTCCGGGTTGTCGGTGAACAACGGCTCGACGCGCTTCTGCACGTCCGCCGCGGACACGCCGGGAGCGACCTGGACGAACGCCTGGGCGATCTGGTCGGACCGGAAGTTCGCGCTCGCGGACTCCGGCAGCACGAGCGCGCCCTGCAGCACCTGGGACTTCGCCCAGATGAAGGCGACCGTGTAGTCCCGCGGCTGCGCGGCCTTGGCCAGTTGCAGCGAGACCTTGCTGCCGACCGTCCAGCCCTTCTCGGCCGCCATCTCCTCCGGCAGCGCGACCTGGCCGTCCTGGAGCGGAGCGATGGTCCCGGACTTCGGCTTGAGCGCGAACATCGTGGTCAGCGCCGGCATGTCGGTGACGCCGACCGCGAACATCTGGCTCTCGCCCTGCAGCACGCCGTCCTGCGACCAGCCGACCGCGGACCTGACGCCGTCGGTCTTCTCGATCTTCGTCAGCACGTCCCGCTGGAACGTCGCCGCCGCGCCCTCCATCTGGCCCTCGCCGGAGATGATCAGGTCGGTCTGCAGCTGACCGGAGGCCAGCTTCTCGATCGACTTGGTCGCCGACGTCAGCACCACGCTCACGCCGGTGATCAGCGAGATGCCGACCATCAGCGCGGCCGCGGTGATCGCGGTCCGGCGCGGGTTGCGCGCGGAGTTGCGGCGGCCCAGCAGGCCCGGCATCGACCACGACAGCAGCCGGCCGATCAGCGACACCATCGGCTTGGACAGGATCGGGGTCAGCAGCGCGACACCGACGAACGCCACCAGGATGCCGCCGAAGATCAGCGGCAGCGAGGCCTGGTTGAAGCCGAACGCCAGCGACGTACCGCCCAGGGCCGCGACGGCCGCACCCGTGATCGTGATCTTCGTGAGCGGACGGTCCGGCGTGGCCGCCTCGCGCATCGCCGCGACCGGCGCGATCCGCGACGCCCGCAGCGCCGGCATGACCGCCGCGACCACGGTGACGATCATGCCCACCGCGAACGACGAGATGATCGCCGACATCGGCACGCCGATGCCCGCGAGCTGCAGGCTGCTGCCGCCCACCGAGCTGAAGATGGTGGCGAGCAACGCCCCGACGCCGACCCCCGCCCCGAGACCGACGATCGACGCGATCAGGCCGATCACCAACGCCTCCAGCACCACCGAGCCGATGACCTGGCCGCGTGAGGCGCCCATCGACCGCAGCAGCGCCAGTTCGCGGGTGCGCTGGGCGACGATGATGGAGAACGTGTTGAGGATGATGAAGATGCCGACGAACAACGCGATGCCGGCGAACCCGAGCAGCACGTAGTTGAAGAACTTCAGGCCCTCGTTGATCTGGTCGGCCTGCTCCTTCGCCAGCACCGCACCGGTCTTGACGTCGTAGCGGGAGCCCATCTTCGCCGCGACCGCGTCGCGCAGGGCGTCGTCCGTGGTGCCCTGCGCCGCCGTGACGGTGATGCCGGAGAAAACGTCCTTCTTGCCCAGCAACAACTGTTGCGCGACCGGCTCGGTGAACGCCACCGAGAGCTCGCCGCCCAGCGAGTCGCGGCCGCCCGCGTACTCGTAGATGCCGGTGACCTTGAAGGTCTTCTTGGGCTCCAGCGTCAGCAACGCGATGTCGTCGCCCACCTTGAAACCACCGGTGGTCGCGAGGTACCCGCCGAGGACGACCTCGTCGTCCGCCGCGGGAGCCTTGCCGTCGCGGATCTTCTCCTGGCCGGTACCGGTCCAGTTGAAACCGAACCGCGGCGAGCCCGACGTGGTGATGACCTTGCCGTTCTTGCCGATCGGCCGTGCGGACCCCTGCACGTCACCGACGGCCGAGGCCACGCCCGCCACCGACTTCACGTCCGTGATCGCCTGTGGTGTCAGCGGTTCGGGTTCCTTGCCCTTCTCCGCCTTCGGCGACACCGAAACGTCCACATTGGCGAAAGCCGACGAGAACAGGTCGGTGAACGACCGCTGCAGCGTGTCGGTCAGCACGAACGAACCGGACACGAACATCACGCCCAGCACCACCGCGAGCGCGGACAGCACCAGCCGGAGCTTGCGCGACAGCAAGCTCTTGATAGTCGCCTTAAGCATGCGGCACCGCGACGGAGTCGAGGTGCTTCATCGTCTCGAGCACCTCGTCGGCCGAAGGCGACAGCAGCTCGCGGACGATGTGGCCGTCCTTGAGGAAGATGACGCGGTCGGCGTACGACGCGGCGTTCGGGTCGTGCGTGACCATCACGATCGTCTGCCCGAACTCACGGGCGGAGCGCTGCAGGAAACCGAGCACCTCGGCACCGGACTGCGAGTCCAGGTTGCCCGTCGGCTCGTCCGCGAACACGACATCGGGCCGTGACACCAGAGCACGCGCACAAGCGACGCGCTGCTGCTGACCGCCCGACAGCTGCGTCGGCCGGTGGGTCAGCCTGTCCCTCAGACCCACCGTGTCCACGACGACGTCGAACCAGGCCTTGTCGACCTTCTTGCCGCCGATCGCGAGCGGCAGCGTGATGTTCTCCTCCGCGGTCAGCGTCGGCAGCAGGTTGAACTGCTGGAAGATGAAACCGACCTTGTCGCGCCGCAGTTCCGTGAGACCGCGGTCCTTCAGGCCGGTGACCTTCGTGCCACCGACCCACACCTCACCGCTGGTGACGTCGTCGAGCCCGGCGAGGCAGTGCATCAACGTCGACTTGCCGGACCCCGACGGGCCCATGATCGCGGTGAACCTGGACTTCTCCAGGTCGACGCTCACCCCCGCGAGCGCGGTCACGGCAGCGTCGCCGGACCCATATGACTTCCAAACGTCGACGGCTCTGGCCGCGACTCCATCGGACGCGCTCACTTCTCTGTCCCCTCCTATGGCTTTCGTGCGCACCATCTTCGGCGACACGGGCACACCGAAGGGTCAGGTCTTCCACTGAGATCGACCCTGAGATTAACCCCGGTGCCCCCGCCCGAGTCGCCACGCTGAGAGAACTCTCAGCTGCACCGCGTGCACGGATGGTCGCAGGAGGAAACGATATTTCACTGCTGCGGCACTGTCTTCAGCCTTCGGAGGACTACGCCGTCAACTTCCGTCGCATGGGGACGGTGGGTTCCATCAGCCAGGAAACCAATTCCACCCGGAGGCCTTCGCGCAGGGCGTTCTCGGCCAGCCAGTGGTCGACGTCGCCGCGGTAGGCGCGGGCGGGCCGCGGCCAGCGGGCCAGATGCTCGAGGAACGCCGCGTTGCACGCGATCGGTCCTCCCGGCGGTCGCACGCCGAGCACGAGCACTGGGTCCTCTCCGGTGGCGAGAGAGGCGGCGGTGTCGTGCACACCACCGAAGAGGACCCGGTCCGCACCCAGCTCACGGGCTTTGTCCGCCACCCCGAAGAACGCCGACCCGCGCCCGTGAGCGCGCACCACCAGCTGGTGCGCACGGAGGTCGGCATCAAGGAACTCGTCGGCGTACGTGCCGTCATCGGCCAGCACCAGCACGTTCGTGCCGCCGGGGAGAGCCCCGGCCTGACCGGGATGCGTGATGCCGATGACGTTGATGCCCACAACGTCAATGGTGCCGGGCCTGTGTTAACCCTTGGCACCACGCGCGTTAAACAAGTTTCGGAAGCACTTCCGCCCCGAACAACCGGATCGTCTCGACGACCGATTCGTGCGGCATGCCCCCGATGTCCACCATCACGAGGTGCGTGTCGATGGACAGGTGCTCCGCCAACGCGTTCAGCCTCCGCGCGACCTCGTCCGGCGTCCCGCACACCGCCGAGCCGTCCATGATGGCGTCGACATCGATGTCGCCGTCCCCGCGCCACGGATCCGCGAACCGCGCGTACTCGGCGAGGTGAGGCCGCCACCGTTCCCGCGCGTCGTCGTTCGCCACGAACACATGGCTGGGCACACCGACGCGTCCGCCGGGGAAGCGCTCGCGGTACCGTTCGACCACCTCGCGGTAGATCGACGGGTCGCGCAACGTCGACGGCAGCATCAGCGGCATCTCCAGTTCGGCGCCCAGGTCCGCCGACACCGCCGACCCCGACCCGATCCACACCGTCGGCCGCGGCGTCTGCACGGGCCGCGGTGTCGTCGTCACCTCGCTGAGCGGCCCGCGGAACTTGCCGTCCCAGCTCACGCCGGGCTCCTCCAGCAGCTTGAGCAGCAACCGCAGGTGCTCCTCGAACCGCGCCCGCAGCTCACCGGGCTGCACCCCGAACGCCGCGTCGGTCTGCTGGTCGACCCCGCGCGCCACGATCAGCTCCGCCCGCCCGTCCGACAGCACGTCGAGCGTCGCCAGCGCCTCGGCCACCAGCACCGGGTCGCGGTGGGCGAGCAGCGTCACGCCGGTCGAGAGCCGGAGCGTGGACGTCCGCGCCGCCACTGCCGCCAGCAGCAGCTCGGGCGCGGACACGATGTAGCGGGTGAAGTGGTGCTCGCCGATCGCGACGCCCGCGAACCCCGACTCCTCGGCCACGACCGCCTGCTCGACCATCGCGCGCAGCCGGTCGGCCTGGGGGACCTCCTGGCCTGTGCACGGGTTGGGCAGGTGGTCACCCAGGATCAGGAGGTAGACGTCCATGCGCGCCATTTTCCCTCTTCCGAGGCAAGATGGTTGATGTGGTCACCAACAACGAGTCCGAGAGCCGCTACGAGGTCCACGTCGACGGCGAACTCGCCGGCTTCCTCGAGTACCGGAACGTCGGCGGGGTCCTCGCCCTCGTGCACACCGAGGTCGGCGAGGCCTACGCCGGTCAGGGCCTCGGCGCCCAGCTCGCGAAGTACGCGCTCGACGACGCGAAAACCCGGGATGTCAAGATCTCCCCGTTGTGCCCGTTTGTCGCCAAGTACATCGACAAGCACCCGGAATACCGTGTTACCGTCCGGTAGATAGTTGCGAGCGCTAACAGTTGAGGTGGGCGAGCGTGTGGAGTGAGCCGGGCGCGTTCGAGGTCGCACCAGGTGTGCACCGGATTCCGCTGCCGCTGCCGAACGACGGGCTGCGCGCGGTCAACGTCTACGCGATCGAGGACGGCGACGGCCTCGTCCTGGTCGACTCGGGCTGGGCGCTGGACGAGGCGCGCGACCAGCTGGAAGCCGCCCTCGGCACCCTGAACAAGGGCTTCGAGGACATCAGGCGGTTCCTCATCACGCACGTCCACCGCGACCACTTCACGATGGCCGTGTCGCTGCGCAGGACGTTCGGCAGCAAGATCGGGCTCGGCCTCGGCGAGCAGCCGTCGTTGCTGCACATGCTGCACGGCCAGGAGGACCAGCACGTCGGTGACCTGCGCAAGTGGGGCGCGGGGGAGCTGGCCGAGACGTGGATCAAGATCATGCACCACGTCGACCGCGGCGACGCCCTGCGCGACTACGAGGAGCCCGACGAGTGGCTCGTCCGCAGCACCGTCGACCTGGAGCACCGCCGGCTCGAGGTCATCCCGACGCCCGGCCACACCCGCGGGCACGTCGTGTTCGTCGACCACGACGCGAAGGTGCTGTTCTCCGGCGACCACGTGCTCCCGCACATCACGCCGTCGATCGGCTTCGAGCCGCTGCGCCCCGAGTTGCCGCTCGGCGACTACATGACGTCACTGCGGCTCACCCGTGAGCTGCCGGACCTGAAGCTGCTGCCCGCGCACGGCGAGGTGACGGACAGCTCGCACGAGCGGGTCGACGAGTTGCTGCGGTTCCACGAGCAGCGGCTGGAGGAGATCGGCAAGGCGGTCGCCGGCAGCGCGTTCGAGACGGCGCGCAAGATCGGGTGGACGCGGCGGCAGCGCCGGTTCGACGATCTCGACATGTTCAACCAGGTGCTGGCCATCGGCGAGACGGCCGCCCACCTGGACGTTCTCGTCGAACGTGGCGAATTGACCCGAACTGTGAACGCCGGCGTGCTCGAATACCAGGCGTGACACTCCTGTGTTGGGGACCGGTCCGTAAACAGGTCCTTCGCGAGAGCTGTACGGGAGACATCCGGGACTTCTCCGCGAGTCAGCGTCGCGGGGACATCGACGAGTGACGAAATCGATCTCGGTGCTCGAGTTGGCACGCGTCGGCCGACCGCATCACCGCTGATCGGTATGAACACGCTCGATCAACCCGCTCTGCGGCATGAGCGGACGCGTTGCCCTTGCGAAAACCATTGGGGGACCGACTTGCTCCGCTGATGTACTGATGTCCACCGGGAGTCTGCCGCGTGACGGAGGTAGCAGGTGTGAGCAGCTATAACGCGCTTGCCGAGGTGTACGAGTGGCTCATCTCAGACGCAAAGCTGGCTCCGGCCGAGTTCGCTGCGTCGTTCGATGACGTCCTCAGTCTTCTGCCGTCGAACGCTCGCGTCCTCGATTGTTCGTGCGGGACCGGACAGTTGGCGGTTGGCCTCGCCGGTCTGGGCATGAACGTTGTCGCAACTGACGCCAGCGACGCGATGGTTCGTCGGACCGCGGAGTTGTCCGAGGAGTTCGGGGCATCTGTCCGGACAGTGCGGGCGGACTGGCAAGAGTTGCCCGACCATTTCGATGACGACACCTTCGACATGGTGTTCTGCGTTGGCAACTCGCTGCACCATGCCGAGGGCGCGCGAGGCAGAGTTGCTGCTCTGGAGTCGATGTCACGGCTTCTGCGCCGTGGCGGGCGCTTGGTGCTCACCTCCCGCACGTGGGAACTCGTGAGGGCCAGAGGTTCCCGGCTGGACATCAGTGACCGACTCGTCCGCCGGAACGGGCGCGATGCCGTCGTGGTCTACCGCTGGGACATCGCGCCCAACTGGGAGGACGAGCACCACATCGAGATTGCGATCGCGCAAGTGGACACGGCCGGGTCGGTTCTTGCCCGCTCGGAACTGCTGTCGAGCTGGCCCTACCGATACGAAGAACTCGAAGCCGAGTTGCGCCGGGTCGGACTTCAGACGGAAATGAGCACGTTCAACCTTGAGGCCGAGAACTACATGGTGGTGGCGAGCAAGGTATAGACAGCGGGCTCTCAGTCCGCAGCCGGACCGCGCGGTTGCGACCAGGAGGCTTGCCTCCTCTCATCGGCATGAGTGGGTCTCTGCTCGGCACACGATCAGCGGCATGAGCGGATGTTCGTTGTTCCAATATTGATCGAGCGGCCGCGGCGGTGTGCATTGTCGTCGGCAGCAGGACCGCCCGCGCGGCTGCACGACGGCACGTTCGCGGTGAAGATCGACGGCGGCGAGATGTGCGGCAGGTCCGACCACCCCGGCGGGCCCCCGTGGTGAGCAACGTGATGCGGGTGACGCTCGGCAACGGCCAGGTCGTCGAAGGTCCACTCTGCGTACCCGCCGGACAGGCGCCACCCGCCAGGGCTGGTGCCAATGCCGTGTGGTCAGGCACTGGGCTGTTGATCAAGGGCTTGGCGGGTCGAGGATGTCGAAGCTGATGGTTGTTTTGCAGCTGGTTCTGTCGACGGTTCAGCGGGCGGCGTATTTGGGAAGTTCATGAGATTGATCAGGCAGCGGTTGATGGTCTTGTTGGTTCGGAAAGTTCTTCATGGCCCTTCAAGGTGCCGGTCAGCGGCCGGTCGTGGACCTGTCACACCGCCGCTGTGCACGGGACGCTCCTGTGCGGGTGGTGCGCGACGTCGGGTGCCGCTCAAACGAGGAGGGGAATGATGAGACGACTGATCACGATCATCGTCACCGCCGCGGTGGTGGCAGCGGGACTGCTGGGAGGTGGGGGCACCGCAGCCGCCGCACCGGACGTCGGGGTCCAGGCGGCCTGCCTGGACAACGGCAACGATCTCGTGCCGTCCCGCAGCGAGGCGCTGCGCCGGGCACGGTCGTGGCTGGCCCGCGTTGACACCAGTGCCGACCCGATCAACTATCACGGCGACTACGTGCCGTACTCGCAGGCTTCCTGCCACAACAACAGTTACGGCTCGTACCGGCAGGACTGTTCCGGGTTCCTGGCCATGGCCTGGGGGATGGGTGGCCGGGGAGACGCCTGGTACACGGGCAACCTGCGGCCGGCGTACTCCAGCGGGCGGACCGTCTCGATCGCCCAGTCGCAGCTCGCGCCAGGCGACGCACTGCTGCTGCACATCGCGGACAGCGACCCCAACAACGACCACGCCGGCCTGTTCGTGGCGTGGGTTTCCGGCGGCGCGCTGGTGTACGAGCAGACCGGGGCGGTTGACCGGACCCGGGCGGCCGTCTGGTCCCAGTCCAAGGTCAACTCCTACTCTCCCATCCGCTACACGAAGCTCGCCAACGACGTCGTGTCCGGCCAGCTGGGCCGGTTGAACATCGTCGCCGACGACGGGGCACTGAGCTGGTACCAGCACACCGGCTGGTCCTCAGGCACGCCGAGCTGGGAATCCTCGTTCACCGCGGGCGCCGGGTTCCAGAACTTCGACAAGCTCGTCGCCGCGGACCGGACCCTGTTCGGTGTCCGCCCGAACGGCGACATGCAGTGGTACCGCTACGACACCGACCAGGGGTTCGCCGCGGCCAGCGGCGCGGTGATCGGCACCGGGTGGAACTCCTTCAAGTTCGTCATCTCTGCCGGCGCGGGGGTCATCTACGGCGTCTCCTGGACCGGCGCCCTGCACTGGTACCGGTATCGCGGAACGCCTGGTTCCGGCGGTTCCTGGGCACCGAACTCCGGCAAGGTCATCGGAGCAGGCTGGCACACGTTCCGTTCGGTTACCGCGTCCAACGGGGTGCTCTACCCGGTCGGACACGACGGATCGCTGCGGTGGTATCGGTATCTCACACCGGATGACGGGTCGGGCGTCGCGTGGGCTGGAGGCAGCGGGGCGGCCATCGGGTCCGGCTGGGTCGAGGGGACCTGCAACTACCAGACCGTTCTCGCGGCCGGTGACGGCCGGATCTATGCCGCCGACCAGGCAGGCGTCCTCCACTGGTGGCACCACACCGATCCGACGAACGGCTCCGCCAGTTGGGCACCCGTCGCACCGTGCGGCAACACGGTCGGCTCCGGCTGGCTATGAGGTAGGACGGAGGTCTGCGAGGGGGGACCTTTTTCTGAGCGGTAGAGCGGGTCGACCGGCTCGCTCTACCGCTCGGTCAGCACGCCCGGATCGCAGTGGCAGCCCCATGAACGGCGCCAGATGTCGAGCTCTTCCGCCTCCCTTGTGCGGTGGGCGCGGAAGATGGTCATGGCCTCCGCCCAGTGTGGGTGGGCCTGGGCGCAGTCCGATCCGACTGCATGTGCCGCGCCGATGTCCCGGAGGGTGCGGGCCTGCCAGAGGAGGAGGTGAAGGTGACGCCAGATCGTCATGGCCTGGGTCAGCCAGTGCAGGGCGGACTCGGCGTCGCCTTCCGCCAGGTGCAGTTCGCCGATCGTGCGGAGCATGAGCGCGACGCCAAGGCGATCCTGGTGTTCTCGGCACACGCGCAGGCTGTTCAACAGCACCGGTTTCGTCCGGTCGGTTGCGCCGCGGCGGATCCAGACCTTTGCCAGTGCCTGCAAGGTGTAGCACCGCAGGTGCCGGTCGCCGGTCGTCTCGATGATCCGGTGTGCTCGTTCGCAGAACTGTTCGGCCAGCTCGTGTTCGTCGCGGGCCCGGTGGATCAAGCCGATGCCCCGGATCGCGATCGCCTCGCCGCGGTGGTGTCCGATGCGGCGGTACTGGCGTGCGGCTTCTTCCAGGTGGTGTGCTGCCAGCTCGTCGTGGCCCAGTTCCCGGTGTGCGTAGCCGATTCCGTAGAGCGCGTGCGCGACGCCGTGCCAGTCGCCCAGTGCGAACAAGGCTTCCCGGGCTCGTTCGTGGTACAGCAGGGCCAGGTCGTGTTCGCCCAGCTCACGGTGGGCCGTGCCGATGCCGTTGGTCGCGACCGCTTCGCCGTGTGGGTTCCCGCCCGCGCGGAAGCGGTCGATGGCCAGCTGGAAGTGGTGCTTCGCTTCGGCGAAGCGGTCTTCGGTGTACCGGAGCTGACCGAGGCCGCATTCCAGCGCGGCCCGTCCCGAGTCGTTGCCTGCCGCGTCAGCGGCGGCGCAGGCCGCGGCGTGGGTGCGGTCCCAGCCGTCGAACCGGTTGTAGGTGCCGAAAACGGCGAACACCAGGGCCTCGGCCAGTGCGCACGCGAGCCGATCCAGTCCGAGCGCGCTCGCCCGCTCGACCATCGCGACCAGCATCGGTTCCTCGTCAAGCAGTTCGGGGCCGTAACCTCCGTCGACCGCGAGCCAGCTCGGGTCCAGGTCCGGCTGGTACAGGCGGCGCACGGCCACCGGCAGATGCTCGGCCACCCCCTCGACCGCCCGCAGCGCCTGGGTGATCGCGCGCGCCACGGCCGTCGTGCGGTCGCCGACGCTCTCCTCCGCCTCGGCGCACTCTCTGGCGTAGATCCGGACGAGGTCGTGCATGCGGTACCGGATCCGACCGCCCGTCTTCGAGATGTACTCGACCAGCCGTGCGTCGGCGAGCCGGTCGAGGACGTCCTCCGCCGCGGCGACGGGCACGGCAAGCAGCGCAGCGGCGGTCGACGCCGCGAAGTCGGACGGGTCGAGGAAACCGAGCAGCCGGAACGCTCGTTTGCCCGTCTCGTCGAGTCCGTGGTAGCTGACCGCCAGCGACGAGCGCACGCCGAACTCGCCGAGCCGGAGCTCGTCCAGCCTGCGCCGCTCGTCACCCATCCGGCTCACCAGCGTCGCGACCGGCCACTGTGGACGGTTGGCCAGCCGCGCGCCTGCGATCCTCACCGCCAGCGGAACCTGGTCGCACAGCCGCACAAGGGTTTCCGCTGCGCCCGGATCCTGGTCGAGCCGGGTGTCGCCGATGATGTGCCGGAGCAGACCCAGGGCGTGCGACTCGCTCATCGCCTGGACGTCGAGCGTGATCACCCCTGGCAAACCGGCGACCGGCGCACGGCTGGTGATGATCACCCCGCAGCCGGGATGGCCTGGCAGGAGCGGCGCCACCTGTTCGAGGCCGCCCGCGTCGTCGAGCACGACCAGGACGCGCCGGGCGGCGAGGGTCAGCCGGTACCGCTCGACCTTCTCGTCGAGGCTGCGCGCGGACGCGGCGGCCGACTCGTTGAGCGCGTGCAGCAACCGCCCGAGCGCCTCGTCGGGAGGCACCGGGTTCGATTGTGTCCCACGGAGGTTGATGAACATGCCACCGTCGGGGTAGATCCGGCGCAGGCGGTGGGCGACGTGCACCGCGACCGTCGTCTTGCCCATCCCGGCCGCCCCGGCCAGCGCGACCACCGGAACCGCGGTGTCGGCCGCCTGCCGCTCGGCCAGCCGCGCCTCCATGACCGCGATCTGCTCGTCCATCCCCGTGAAGTCGGCGGTGTCCGACGGCAGGGAGAAGACCGGCGACGGCCGCCGCGCCGACACGTCGGCGTCGTTCTCGGCGAGCGCGGAGTCGATGAAGACAGCGCGGTCCTCGCCCGTGAGGTTCAGCCCGTCGGCCAGCAGCCGCACGGTGTCGTTGCGGGGCTGGCGGATGAGACCGTTCTCGAGCTTTCGGATGGTGCGCACGCCCAAACCGGACCGCTCGGCAAGCGCCTCCTGGGTAAGACCGGCACGCCGACGCCGAGCACGCAAAACCGAACCGAACACCCGGCCCCTCCTGGCTACCTCGGCTCCCAGGAAAGCCTACCGTCGGCATGCTCCGAACTCAGATGGTTCGGGAACGTCAGGTTTCCTCACGGCCGAGCAACAGACGTTGCACCCACGCCGCCAGTTCGGGCGGATGTTGACGTTCGCAACCTCCTGGTAGACGCGGGTGATGTGGGTGTTCACGCGCCCTCGTAGAAGTCTACGAACGGAGGCGGATCGGCCATGCCCAGTGCCGTCACCAGTTCCCGGCAGTCGTCGCGGGCCGCGAATGCCACCTCGTGGTCGCCCCGCACAGCGGTCCTCCTCGCTCCATCCGCACATGGCTGGCCAACAATTCAATACGCCCGCGTGGGCAGCCGGAAAGGTAGCCCACGCCTTCCTTCCGGTCACGCCGTCACATGAGTACGTGTGGCGCGGCCGGCCGTAGTCCAGCGGCAGTGCCTTGAGGTGTTCGACGGGAGTCTTGCTCACAACCGCGACGCGCGACTGGTGTTCGTCGCCCACTCGATGGGCGGACTCCTCGCCCGCTGGTACGTCGAACACAGCGGCGGTGCCGAGATCACCCGCAAACTCATCACCCTCGGCACCCCCTACCGCGGCGCTGCCAAAGCCCTGCTACCTCTCATCAACGGTGTCCGCAAAGATCTCGGCCCCCTCGCCGTCGACCTCACCGCCTTCGCCCGCAGCATGCCCTCGCTCCACCAGCTTCTTCCCACGTACGCCTGCATCGACCAGACCCAAGGTCTGGCCACCCTCGCCGAGATCACCCTGCCCGAACTCAACTCCGCCATGGCCACCGACGCATTCGCCTTCCACCACGACCTCGCGCACGCCGAAGCCGCCCGCCCCGCCAGCCCACCACCAGCACCATCCGCATCGTCGAAGGTCGAGTCGAAGCCCTGGACACCATCGGCGGCGACAACGACTACGGCGACGGCACCGTCCCCCTCACCGGAGCGACCGGACACGGCCAGCCGATGGACACCAACACCGTCCGCCGCATCATCGACCACCACGGCAGCCTCCAAGCCGGCCCCAACGCTCTCGACGAAGTCGAAGAAATCCTGACCACCAAACCCATCCGTCGACGAGCACCGGCAACAGTCCCGGTCCAACTCGCCGCCCCGGACATCGTCCTCGCCGGCCACCAGTTCCCCATCACCGCGCAACTCCCGCCGGACGCACGCGACTCCATCCAGATCACGATCGTCGACGAACACCAACGATCAGTCTTCGCGCGACGCCCATCCAGCATCGGCGGAACCTTTCACACCAGCGCACCCGCGCTCCCACCCGGCGGCTACGAAATCCGTGTCACCGGAACCCGCCCTGGATCACCCATCACACCCGTCACCATCCCAACCCTTGTCTGGGACTCCGCAGGCGCCACTGCCTGAAGCAACTGCATGATCGATCTCGTGCGACGTCCGCTCATCGGCATGACAGTGCGTCGGAACTCAGCTGCCTGTTCCGTCAGCAGCCCAGCACGTGGCGGTGTCGTGAGCGTTCGCGATGATCGGATGGTCCCGGCCGAACAGATCGTGGCACTCGATCATCTGGAGTCTGTCGGGTGCCGTCCAAGTGAGGCGGAACGGAGGTACGGGCTCAACGGCGTGCGGTCGCTCCTCGACGACAACGGCATCGTGGACGTGGAACTGGAGGGCACACCCGCTTGGTGGACCTCCTCCGCGGATCAGGTAGGACGTCAGGTCCTCGCGGCTGCTGAAGTGGTCGGTGCCGCACACGTCAAGGTGACTCCGGACGACCACGACCGGCCGTGGAATCTGGCCGAGTGGGCGGCGAAGTTCGCGACTCTGGCTGCCGAGACGGAAGGCGTGGGAGTCCGGCTGGGCCTTGAGTTCCTGCCCTGGTCGAACGTCAAGGATCTGGAGAGCGGCTTGCGGTTGGTAGGGGAGGCCGGGCACGACAACGGTGGCCTGGTGATCGACATCTGGCACGTGGAACGCAATCGCGCGGCTCCCGCCAGCCTCCTCGGGTTCCCCTGAACCGCGTCACGAGTGTGGAACTGAGCGATGACCTCCGGTGAGGTGGTCGGCACGTTGCACGGGCTTACGAGACGGGCGATACCCCACTTGATGCGGAATCCGTGCGATGCTGCGGTCGTCCACCGGGCGGCTGGCCACTTCGAGTCGGCGTGCCATCTTCAGGATTGTGCGGGGCAGTCCGTCGAACCGGATCTTCATCGCCGATCACTGGCGACGTGACGGTGGTCGCGCACTCTTGGCGGTGGGCACGCCGCGGTCACAGTCTTCGACCGGAAATACCTGGGACGAGGCAGAACGCATGACGTATCCCGTTGCTGTGTGATCGCTCGCTGTTACGGATGCTCTCCCGATCGTGACTTCCTGTATTCAGATGAATACGGGATCTGTCCGTGGTTCGCGTGGTGGAATACCAGGCGTGACACCGCTCCAACTGGCCGCCTGGACCTGGAAGATGCCCCGCCGGGGCAGGGGATTCTGGTTCTCGCTGGCGATCGACGTCCTGTGGCCCGTCGTCGTGCTGTTCGTCAGGCTGCGCGTGCGGGGCAAACAGCACGTGCCGGGCAACGGCGGCGTGATCCTCGCGTTCAACCACCTGTCCAACGCGGACACCGTGGCGGCCGTGGTGTTCGCGCTCATGTCGAACCGGGTGCCGCGCGTGCTCGCGAAGGCCTCCCTGTGGCGCACACCGGTCATCGGCTGGGTCATGCGCTCCGGAGGGCACATCCCGGTAGAACGTGGCACCGTGAAGGCCTCAGAGGCGCTCAGGCCCGCTGTGGAGGCGTTGCGCGACGGCGAGTGCGTGATGGTGTTCCCCGAGGGCACCTTCACCGACGACCCGGAGAACTGGCCGATGAAGGGCAAGTCCGGGGTCGCGCGGATGGCGCTGGAGTCCCGCGTGCCGGTCGTGCCCGTCGCCGAGTGGGGCACGCAGGACCTGCTGCCCAAGGGCACGATCCTGCCCAGGTTGTTGCCTCGCAAGCGGATCGAGGTCGTCGCGGGCGCGCCGGTCGACCTGTCCGATCTGTACGACCTCGAACTCACCGCCGAGGTGCTGGCCGAGGCCACGCGACGGGTCATGGCGGCCATCACGACCATGCTGTCGGGCATACGTTCCGCCGAGACGGGTACCCGGAGTGCATGACCACGCGAGAGGAATTCGAGTTACGCAGGCGCCGTCCCGGTGGCACCGGGATGTGGGCACCAGTCATCCCTGACCCGCGCGAGCCCCAGGAATGGGTCGTGCAGGCCGACGACGAGCCGGTGATCGTCCGCAGCGTCGACTGACCGTCTACCTCACCTGGACAGTGTCTAGACGAACTAGACGCGTCTAGCTAACGTAGACGGCATGACACTGGACGAGGAACTGCTGGCTGCGGCGCGGAAGGCGGGCACCGCCTCCGCCGCCGCCCAGGAGCAGGCCGACATCGCCAAGGCCGTCTACCAGCACACCGTGCTGCGGCTGCACCGCGCCGGCGGGTCGATGCGCGAGATCGCGGAGGCGCTGGGGATCAGTCACCAGCGCGTGCACCAGATCGTGGAGCAGTCCAAGCGGACCGAACGCTGCTGGTTCTGCGGCCGCGGCGCCGCCGAGGTCGACAAGATGATGGCCGGCCCGGCCGCGCTGATCTGCGACCTCTGCGTCGCCGCCGCTCAGGTGGGCGAGGCCGGCGACTGCTCGTTCTGCAGCGAGACCAAGGCCGTGCACGAAGGCGCGGACGCGAAGATCTGCCGGTCCTGCCTGGACTTCAGCGCCGCCGTGATCAGCGGGGCAGCTTCACTACGGTGACGAAGAAGTCGTCGATCTGCCGGACGACCTCGATGAACCTGTCGAAGTCGACCGGCTTCGTCACGTACGCGTTCGCGTAGAGGCTGTAGCTGCGCAGGATGTCCTCCTCCGCCTCCGACGTCGTCAGCACCACGACCGGGATCGAGCGGAGCTCCGCGTCGGCCTTGATCTCGCTGAGCACCTCACGGCCGTCCTTGCGGGGCAGGTTCAGGTCCAGCAGGATCAGCCCCGGCCGCGGCGCGTTCTCGTACTGGCCCTCGCGCCGCAGGAACTCCAGCGCCTCCACGCCGTCCTTCACCACGTGCAGCGTGTTGCGGATCTTGTGGTGCTCGAACGCCTCCTGCGTCATCAGGGCGTCGCCCGGATCGTCCTCCACGAGCAGGACGTCGATCACGGTCATCGGTGAATCAGACATGTACTTCCTCAACCAGGGGAGCGGGCTCGGGGACAACGGGCAGGGTGAACTCGAAGGTGGTGCCGAAGTCCACATCGGTCTTCAGCCGGATCGTGCCACCGTGGAACTCGACGATCTTGCGGCACATCGCCAGGCCGATGCCCGTGCCCGGATAGGCGTCCTTCGGGTGCAGGCGCTGGAAGATGACGAAGATCCGGTCAGCGTACTCCGCCTCGATCCCGATGCCGTTGTCGTGCACCGTGAACTTCCACAGCTCACCGTCCTTCTCGACGTCGACGGTGATCACCGGCGCCTCGGCGCCCTTGAACTTCAACGCATTGCTTATCAGGTTCTGGAACACGGCGCTCAGCAGCGACGCCTCACCTCGCACGGAGGGGAGCTTCGCGATCTCCAGCCGCGCGCCGGTCTCCTCGACGCGGTCCGAGTAGCTGTCCACGACCTGGCGCACCAGATCGTTCAGGTCGATCACCGTCTGCTCGCGGGTCATCCGGCCGACGCGGGAGAACGCGAGCAGGTCGTTGATCAGCACCTGCATCCGCTTCGCGCCGTCAACCGCGAAGTCGATGTACTGGTCGGCGCGCTCGTCGAGCTGGCCGCCGTAGCGGCGTTGCAGGAGCTGGCAGAACGACGCCACCTTGCGCAGCGGTTCCTGCAGGTCGTGCGAGGCGACGTAGGCGAACTGCTCCAGCTCCGAGTTCGACCGCTGCAGCTCGGTCTTCGCCGCGTCGAGCGTCGCGAGCTCCTGCACGATCCGGCGGCGCATGGCGTCGACGTCCTGGCCGAGCTGGACCGTCTCGCGTGGACCGTCCGCGTCGATCTCGTGCTCGAAGTCGCCGGACGCCACCTGGCGGGTGTGGTCGGCGAGGTTCGCGAGCGGGGCGATCAGCAGGCGGTGCAGCAGCAGTGACAGCCCGCCGATCACCGCGACCAGCAGCACGCCCATGCCGATCACCAGCCACAGCACCACGTTCGCCGCGTGGTCGAGGTTCACGCGTGCCTGCCGGGCGAGCCCGCCGATGTCGGTCCGCAGCGCCGCGGTCTCGGAGCGGAGCTGGTCGAACAGCACCTTGCCGCGCTCGATGTCCCCTCCGGTGCCGGGGGTGGTGCCCGACCGGGCGGCGGTGATCGTCGGCGTCGCGTACTCGGAGCGCCACTGGTCCGCGAGCTGCTCGATGCGGCTCACCCGGCCGTTGACGTCGCCGACGAGGTCGCGCACGCTCCGCGCGGCGTCCGCCTCGGCCTTCTGGCCGTCCAGGTACGGCGTGAGGAAGTCGTCCTGCCGGGTGAGCACGAAGCCGCGCACCCCGGTCTCCTGGTCGAGCAGCGCGCGGTTGATCTCGTTCACCCGGCGCCCGGCGGGTTCGACCTGGTCGACCGATCGCGCCCGAGCGCCGCTGAGCGCGTCGAGGGCGATGACGGTGGACGAGATCGCGACGGCGGTGATGGCGAGCAGGACCGCGAGGATGGCGCCCAGCAGGCGGCTTGCCGGGAGCCTTTGCGGCAGGTTCAATTTCCGTCCTTCAGCAGCAGGATGGCCACGTCGTCGTCGAGCGCCCCGCCGTTGAGCTCCGTCACCTCCGCGATGACCGAGTCCATCCATTCGGGGCCTTCCTGGAGCTGCCTGTGCAGGATCTCGCTCAGACGCTCGACGCCGAGCCGGTCGACGTCGTCAGGTACCCGGCCCTCGATCAGTCCATCCGTGTAACAGGCGATCGACCAGCCGGACGGCAGCGGCACGTCCACGCCGGTCCACGCGTAGTCGGGGAGCACGCCGAGCGGCACACCGATCTTCGACTGCGGCAGGTCCGCGATCTGCGTGCCCGCGATCAGCAGCGGCTCCGGATGCCCGGCGAGGAAGTAGCGCGCCGACCGGCGGTCCGGCGCGACCGTGACCATGCACGCCGTGGTGAAGATGCCCTCGCCGTGCCGTTCCGCGACCAGCACCTGGTCCAGGGTCTGCAGCACCTTCTCGGCCGGCGCGCCCGAGAGGACCAGCGCCCGCCACGCGATCCGCAGGCAGACGCCCAGCGCGGCCTCGTCCGGGCCGTGGCCGCAGACGTCGCCGATGATCGCGTGCACGGTGCCGTCCGGCATGCCGACCGCGTCGTAGAAGTCGCCGCCGAGCAGCATCCGCTGCCCGCCGGGCTGGTAGCGCACGTCGAGGCCCACGTCGGAGCCCTGCAGCAGCGGCGGGGGGAGCAGGCCGCGTTCGAGCCGGGACTGCTCGGCGGCCAGCAGGCTCGTCTCCCGCAGCTGGAACTCGGCGAAGTCGGCGCGGCGGCGTTCGACCGCGTACCGGACACCCCGCAGCAGCAGTTCTCCGTCGACCTTGCCCTTGATCAGGAAGTCCTCGGCACCCGCGGCGACCGCGTTGATGCCCTCCTGCTCGTCGTCGTGCCCGGTCAGCACCAGGATCGCCGGCGCGTCGGGCTTGGCCAGCAACCGGTGCAGGCCGTCGAGGCCCCGCGAGTCGGGCAGACCCAGGTCGAGCAGCACGCATTCGGAGTCGGAGAGCATCTGCTCCGCCTCCGCCAGCGTGCCCGCACGCGACAGGACGAACGGCGCGCTCGCTTCTTCGAGCAGCGCCTCGACGAGGAGGGCGTCGCCATCGTCGTCCTCGACCAGGAGGACGCGCACTGTCTTGGTTCGCATCGAGTCGGACTTTAACGTTATTCGGCTGCGAGGTCCGCGTCAGACCTACCAGGATGACGGGCGTGTTGATCCGTCTCGCCCAACCAGCCGAACTGCCGTACCTCCAGCAGATCGAAATCGCGTCCGGAGAGCCCTTCCGCGACGCCGGAATGCCCGAAATCGCCGACGACGACCCGATGTCCCTGGACGACCTCGCCGAGCACGAGGTCTGGGTCGCCATCGGCGCGGAAGGCGTGCCCGTCGCGTTCATCGCGATCGGCGACGTCGACGGCGCGACGCACGTCCACCAGGTCAGCGTGCACCCTTCGCACGCACGCCAGGGGATCGGCGCCGCGCTGATCGAGCACGTCACGCGCGGCGAACGCGCGGTGACGCTGACGACGTTCCGCGACGTGCCGTGGAACGCGCCGTACTACGAACGCCTCGGGTTCAGGGTCGTGGCCGACGTCTCGCCCGGCCTGGCGAAGCTCCTGCGAGCGGAGGCCTCACGGGGCCTCGATCCCGCGACCCGTGTCGCCATGGCTCTTCTCCCAGCGCAGGTACGAGCCTGAGGCCACCGAAAGACTGCTGAGCAACCACACCAGGACACCCGCGTCGTCGGTCACGCCGATCACCGGAAGGAACTCCGGCAGGAGGTCGATCGGCGACACGAGGTAGACCAGCGCCACCGCCCACATCAGGACCTGGCTGCGCGGCAGCTCCGGGTACTGGCCACTCCGCCAGGTCTTCCACAGCCGCGGCAACGCCTTCAGGCGCTGGACCGGGTTCCCGACCGCGCCGGGCTCGCCCTGGGCGCGCTTGCGGCGGTTGCGGAGGATGCCCAGGCCGGCGAACACCAGGCCGAGCGGGATCAGCACCCAGCCGACGACCGCGGGGCTCAGCCCGCCCAGCGGGGCGTTGCGGAACAACAGGATCAGCAGACCTGACAGCGAGATGAACGATCCGAAGACGACCATCTGCCGTATCCCCCTAGTTGTGTCGTTCGAAGCGTGGTCGGGCCACTAACTGGGCTCTTGGAAGAGCATCGTCGGAATGGCCTTGTGGGGCTGCTTCTGCTGCGCGGGCTCGGGTTCCCTGAGGTCGATCACGTGCTCGGGTTCCACCTCGGGCGCCTCTTCAACCACCGGCTTGCGCGCCGCCTTCACCGGGGGCGGCGTGATCTGGTCCAGGGCGGCACGCGCCTTGGAGATCCAGACCTTCTGCATGGCCTCGTCCTTGCTGCCGGCCGAGGTGGCCGCGAGTCCGGAGAGGACACCTCGGATGCGCGGAACCAGAGACGGATGGCGCCGGATCGCCTGCCACACCGCGTGATCACCCGGTAGCCGGGCGGACACGAGCCGCGACACCTGAGCGCGCAGCTCCTCTGTGGACAGATCGAGCCAGCGCTCGACCGCTGACGGGGCAATCGCCACGTAGCCAGCCTTTCCCGAACCTCTGCGGATTTCCGCGAAACGACAACTGCCCCCACAGGATCTCACGGATCCCGCGGGGGCAGTGGTCTGGTGTCGTGAAACGTCAGGAGGCGACGACCTCGAGCAGTGTTTTGCCGTTCTCGTCGACGATCCGGAACGTGGCGATCTCGTGCCAGCGCATGGCGACGTTCGCCGCGAGCTTGATGGTCTTCTTGTCCCCGGCCACCGGTTCGGGGGCGTACCAGGACGTGACCTGCGCGACACGGCCCGCCCGGCCCACGGCGACGAGTGACCCGCGGCCGGGTCCCGCCATGCCGCTGATCTCGATGTCCATCGCGGTGCCCGACGCCTCGTCGGAGGCGGTGATCTTCGTGCCCACGCCGCTGTTCGGGTCTTCCTGCTGCACCTTCATCGACGAGTCGGGGGAGTTGTTCGCCACCCGCGTCTGCGACGTCGTCGTGCTGGGTGCGGCCTGGTTCGTGCCGTCGTCCTTGCCGCCCACGACGAGTGACGTGACCACTGCGGTCACCGCCACGATGCCGGCGGCGGCGGCCGCGACACCCTGGGCGACGAACCACCGTCGGCGCTTCCTGCGCGCCGCTACGGCGTCGAGCATGACCCGCACCGACTTGCCGTCGGGGCGTTCCGGAGCAGTCCCGCGCAGCATCCCGCCGGCGTCGGCCTCGTCGATGAGGTCGGGCACCACCGCGAAGTCGCGCAGGTCAAGAGCACACCGCCGACATTCGGTCAGGTGGTTCTCGAACGCCTCCACCTCATCGGCATCGAGGATGCCGAGCACGTAGGCGGCGACGTCGAGGTGATCTGGTGCCGTTGTCACCGCGTCTCTCCCCGATCGTGCAACGCACGCCGCAACGCACGGAGCGCGTAGTACACCCTCGACTTGACCGTTCCCGGTGGCACACCCAGTGCCGCCGCGGCCTCACCGACGGTGCGGTCCCGCAGATATGTCTCGAGAATAGCCTCCCTGTGTTCCTCCGAGAGACCGTTCATCGCCTCCGCCACGACGATCGCCGCGAGGGTGCGATCCTCTTCGCTGCCGGAAGGCGACTCGTCCGAAGGGGTCAGTTCGAACTCCTGCGGACGGACGCTTCTCTTACGCCTGTCGTCAATGACCAACCGCCTTGCCACCGTGAACAACCACGACCGCAGGAGCACGGGGTCACGCTCGAGTTTCTCGGCGTTGCGCCATGCCCTGACCAGGGTTTCCTGCACGATGTCCTCGGCCCACTGACGATCATGGCCCGTCAACCTCATGCAGTGTCCCAGCAGGGCACTGCCGAATTCCTCGTACAGCCGACGGATCAACTCTTCCTCGAGAGATCCCGGTCTTGGTGATTGTTCGTCTAACTCGCGTTGACGTCTATGCCGCGCCACGGGGGACATCCTTGCCTCATCAACCGCCTCAAGTCGAGAGGCAAATATTCCTCACGAAGTTCGTGAACCGTCACCGGATCGTGTCCGTACTCCTCGGTACCCCAGTTGAGAAAGGACCTGCCGATGCGACGTGGACAGGCCACCACCGCCCTCGCGGCCCTGGCTATCGCCCTCACCGCGTGTGGCAGCACCCAGACTCCTCCCGGAGGGGAGGCCGCACCCGGCGGTCTGCGAGCGAAAAACGCTGATCTGGAGGGTCACAACAACTACTTCATCGCCAACACGGAGCAGATGGGGTGGTTCGTGATCGACGCCGAGGGTCTGCCCATGTACCGCTACGACAAGGACGTCCCCAAGCCGTCCAAGTCGAACTGCGAGGGCGAGTGCGCGAAGGCGTGGAAGCCGGTCCTCGCGGACAAGACGCCGATGGCGACCGGTGTGGACCCGATCTCCATGGGGGTCCTGACCAGGCCGGACGGCACCAAGCAGCTCACCATCCAGGGCTGGCCGCAGTACACGTACGCCGAGGACAAGGTCGCCGGTGACATGAAGGGGCAGGCGAAGGGCGGAGTGTGGTTCGTCACTGCCCCCAACGGCGCCAAGATCACCGGCGGAAAAGCGCAGAACAACAGCAACAAGAGCAGCAGCAAGCCGAGCACGTCCCCCACGGGAGCCGGCCAGACGTCGTCTGCGCCTCCGCCCGCCGCGCCCGGCTACTGAGCCCACTGCTCAGCGGTACTTCATCCACCCCCTATCGACTTCCTTTGGACAACGAGGACAACAAGACGATGACCAGAGCCCTCGCCACCGTCTTTGCGATGTTGTTCCTCTTCTCCGGTCTGACCGCCACGGCTGCCGCGCAGCCCGCGGACACCGGGGGAGTGATGGACACCCCGTCAGGGCCTTTGACGGCGAACGACCGCGAACTGCTGAACAGGGTGCGCCTCGCAGGCCTGTGGGAGATGCCCATGGGCGAGCTCACGGCCACCAAGGCGTCCAACGCCAGGGTCAAGCAGATCGGTAAGATGATCATGCTCGACCACATGATGCTGGACGCGCTGACGAAGAAGACGGCCGCCGGCTTCGGGCTGACCACGCCCGACGTGCCGAACCCCACGCAGCAGTCGTGGATGGAAGAGATCAACGCCCTCGAAGGCGACGCGTTCGACCAGGCGTTCATCGCCCGGTTGCGCGCCGCGCACGGCCAGATCTTCCCCTTCATCGCCAAGGTGCGCTCCGGGACCCGCAACGACGTGATCCGCGGGTTCGCCCAGGCGGGCATCGACGTGGTGATGAAGCACATGACGCTGCTGGAGAGCAGCGGCCTCGCGGGCGACGCGGCGTTCGCGGAACCCCAGCCCGCCGGCAACATCATCAACGCGACCCTGGCCTCCGACGAGGGGCCGAACATGTGGGTGATCCTCACGGTCACCGCCGCGGGAGCCGTTCTCACCGTGCTCCTGCTCCGAGTGCTCCGCCCGCGACGACCGGTGCGGTGATTCTGCAAGACCCCGTTGCACGACGGGAAACGGAGGTGGTGTCCCAAGGTCAGAGGCACTCCAACGCGGACCTGTTCCCACCCGCCCGGTTCTGATGTGTCCACTCCTGCACCCAGGACCGGGCGGGTTCCCGCGAGAAGTTCTTTCCGGAGGAAGAGTTGTTGTCGAGCCAGATTCCGCTCCTGGTGGCCCAAGCCGAGTTCGACTCGGGCGTCAAGAAGATGGCGCAGATCTCCGCCAGGCTGGCTTATGTACTGATGTGCGCGACCTTGTCCTGGGGCGTGCTCATCGCGACCGGGTGGGCCGAGAAGCTCACCGGCCGTGAAGGTCTGAAGAACGGGCACATGGTGCTCGCGTCACTGGCGATCGCGTTCGGCTGCATCCACGCGTTCGCCTTCTCGTTGCTGCAGGGTGCCCCCCTCGGCATCATCAAGCTGATCCTGCCGTTCGTCGACGGCGGTCTTTTCCGGCACGCGCTGGGCATCCTCGGCCTGGAGGTCATGCTCGCGATCGCCGTCCTCGCCTCGATGAGGCACAAGGTCTTCTACCGCAAGTGGTTGAGGTTCCATCAAACGGCGTACATCGCGGTGGCGATCACCGTGGTGCACTCCTGGTTCGGCGCCATCGCGAACGGCAACCTGTCCGTTCTCTGGCTGGCCGGCCTCACCGTTCTCGTCCCGACCGCGACCCTGGCCCTGGCCCGGTTCCTCCCGCCCGAGGTGCTGACCCGCATCGGCATGCTCGACTCCGAGCGCGGCAAGGAACCCGGCGTCGGCGAGGGCGACGCGATGGACGTGAGCGTCAACAACGAGAAGTGCCACCGCTACGGCACCTGCCAGGCGGAGGCTCCGGACGTCTTCCAGCTGATCGAAGACAACCGCCTGACCTACAACCGCCGCCCGCCCGAGGAGCACTTCGCCCAGGCCCGAGCGGCACAGCGCGCGTGCCCGATGCGCGCGATCGAGATCAGGGAGCGAGTGAAGTGAGCGAACGGATCGTGGTCGTCGGCGGCGGACTCGGTGGAGTCCGTTCCGCGGAACGGCTGCGGGAGATGGGTTTCGACGGGCAGATCACGATCCTGTCCGCCGAGCGTCACCTCCCGTACCACCGCCCGTGCCTGTCGAAGCAGATGATCACCGGAGAGTGGACCCCGGACGACTCGTTGCTGTCGTTCTCGGGTGACCTCGACGCCGAGTGGCGCCTGAACTCCCCGGCCCTGCACCTGGACCCGAAGAAGCAGTCGGTCTGGGTGCCGGGCGGCGAGGAGATCAAGTACGACGGCATGATCATCGCCACGGGCGTCGACGCCCGCGCGATGGGCGGGGCTCCGCGTCACGACCCGCGGGTGCACGTGCTGCGGACGTTGGACGACGCGATCGCGATCCGCAAGAACATCCGTCAGTCGCAGGGACTCGTCGCCGTCATCGGCGGCGGGTTCATCGGCTGCGAGCTCGCTTGTTCGGTCCGTCACATGGGCCGCGACGTCGCTCTGATCGTGCGTTCCCCGGCGCTTCTCGGTGGTGTCGTCGGTGACGACATCGGCAAGAAGATCACCGAGGCGCACGTCGAGCACGGCGTCCGCCTGGCCACCGGTGTCGGCATCAAGCACTGGGTGCGCCAGCCCGGCGGCATCGGGATCCACCTCTCGGACGGCCAGGTCTTCTTCGCTTCGTGCGTCGTGCTCGCCGTCGGCGCCTCCCCGGCCGTCGACTGGCTGCGCGGCTCGGGTCTCGACATCTCCGACGGCGTCCTGTGCGACTCCACGAACCACGTGGTCGGCGCCGAGAACCTCGTCGCCTGCGGTGACGTCGCCCGCTGGCCCAACATGCGCTTCAACGGCGCCGTGCGGCGGGTCGAGCACTGGCTCAACGCCGTCGAGGGTGGCCGCGCCGCCGCCGAGAACCTCCTGGTCGGGCGCAACCACGCCAAGACCTACACCCCGGTCCCGCGCTTCTGGACCGAGCAGTACGGCATGCGCGTGCAGGGAGCCGGCCTGCCGGTCCTCGGCACCGACACCACCGACGTGAACGGACTCACGGGCTTCATCGCCAACGGCAAGCTCGTCGGCATCGTGGGTCTGGAGTCGCCGGGCAAGATCATCACCGAGACGCCGGAACTGTTCCGGCAGAACGAGGTCGAGACGAACGTCCCGGTGTGGACACAACCGGAGACCGAAGTGGTCGCCGAAGCACCGGAGGTCCTCCCGACCGCCCTGATCCCCGTTCCCGAACCGGTCGCCGCCCTCGCATCATCTGTTCCCCCGTCCGTCTCGTCGTCGATGTCCCCGCCATTGCAGCGGCGGCGGCATTCGCGTTCGAGGCCGGAGATGGTGCGCACGGGCGGAGGACGCGCGAGGCCCTAACCAGGTAGTGGAGGTTTCAGGTTGCCGGTACAGGGCAAGCGGGAACGGCGAACTCCGACGTCGCCCGCGTGGCCAGGTGGCGGACCGATGACGTCACGCGGCGATGCGCTCGTTCCCGCGCCGGTGACCTGAACCTTCTTCTCGTGCGTCACCAACGGTGTGGCGGCTCGGCGGGCTCCCGAGTCGCCACACCGGCCTATTCCAGCGGTTCGTTCACGGGGTCGTGATGACCTGACCGGCCCACGAAAGCCCGCCGCCGAACGCGAACAACAGCACCGGCTGCCCCGACGGAAGCTCCCCGCGTTCGGCCATCTTGGACAGCGCGAGCGGCACCGAGGCGGCGGAGGTGTTGCCGGACTCCACCACGTCGCGCCCGATCACCACGTCCTCGCGCAGCCCGAGCTTGCGCGTCAGTGCCTCGATGATCCGCAGGTTGGCCTGGTGCGTGACGACGGCGGCGAGGTCGGTGACGGCGATGCCCGCCCGTTCGCAGGCCTGGACCGCGATGGCGGGGAGTTCGCTGGTGGCCCAGCGGAAGACGGCCTGGCCCTCCTGCTCGAAGCGCGGCTGCCACTCGTTCACGAGGCGAACCGCGTTGCTCCGCGTCGGGTCCGAACCCCAGGTGGCTGGGCCGATGAGGGCGTCGGGGGAGGCGCTGACCACGGCCGCGCCGGCTCCGTCGCCCAGCAGGATGCAGGAGGAGCGGTCGGTCCAGTCGACCAGGTCCGACATCTTCTCGGCGCCGATGACCAGGGCGTGCTTCGCCGCACCCGCGCGGATCGTGTGGTCGGCGGTGGCCAGGGCGGTGCAGAAGCCCGCGCAGGCGTTGTTCAGGTCGAAGACGACCGCGGACGGGATCGCGAGGCGCGCTGCCACGGAGGCCGCGGTGGACGGGCTGCGGTCGATCGCCGAGCAGGTCGCGACGATGACCTGGCCGATGTCGGACGGCGACAGGCCGGAGGCGGCGAGGGCCTTCGCACCCGCTTCGGACGCCATGTCGGCCACGGTCTCGGTCGGCGCGGCGATGCGGCGGGTGGCGATGCCGGTGCGCTGGAGGATCCACGCGTCGTTGGTGTCGACCATCTTCTCCAGGTCGGCGTTGGTGAGCACTCGTTCAGGCTGGTGGTGGCCGAACGCGACGACACGGGATCCGGACAAGGTGATCTCTCCTTCGGCCAGGGCGACGCGGCGAATATAGCAACCGATCGGTCGGTAGCTAAAGAGACGTAGACTACAGAGATGAGCCCGCGCCGATCCGTCGCCGACACCCTCGAGACGAGGCAGCGCATCCTCGACCGGAGTCTCGCCATCGCGTCCGCGGAAGGCCTCGAAGGGCTCACGATCGGACGGCTCGCGACGGAGCTCGGGATGAGCAAAGCCGGGCTGCTCGGGCACTTCGGCACCAAGGAGGCCCTGCAACTGGCGGTGGTCGACCAGGCCGCGGAGGTCTTCCTGCGGGAGGTGCCGCGCAAGGTGAAGCAGATGCCGTCCGGGCTGCCGCGGCTGATCGACGTCTGCGAGGCCTGGGTCTCCTACCTCGAACGCGAGGTGCTGCCCGGCGGCTGCTTCTTCACCGCCGCGACGGCCGAGTTCGACGGGCGCAGCGGGCGGGTGCGGGACGCGCTGGCCGGCATGAACGCGTTGTGGCGGCGGGACCTGCGCATCCACATCCGGCGCGCGGTGAGCGACGGCGACCTCAAGCCCGACACCGACGTCGACCAGCTGATCTACGAGATCCTCGGGGTCATGCTGGCGCTCAACCACTTCCTGCAGCTCGAACACGACGCCGCCGCGCCCCGCAGGGCCCGTCAGGCGCTGAGGCGACTGCTCACGAAGTGATTCACGATCTCCGCGACCTCCGCGGCGTTCCCGGACACCATGCCGTGCGTCGCGTCGATCTCCTGCACCTGCACGTTCGCAGGCATGTCGCGCCGCAGTCCTGCGCGGTGGGCGTCCATCAGCGGTAGGAGGCTCGGTGGCACTGGCAGGTTCTGCGTGGCGAGCACCAGCAGGAACGGCGCGGTCACCTTCGCGAAGACGGGCAGCGCGTCCAGGAGCTCGGGTGACGTCCGCAGGACGCCGGTGATCTCGCGGGACGGACGCGTGATCGTCTCCAGTTGGGCGTCGAAGAGGGCGTTGAGCGTGGCCAGGCCTTCCGCGACCTCCCCGGCCGGCAGGCCCTCGTAGTTGGCGGGACGCGTTGTGGCGGAACGGTGCCCGTCGAGGCTCACCGCCGCGGGGCACGACGGGTGCCGCAACGCCCACAGTCCGGCGATGATCCCGCCGAGCGAGTGGCCGACGACCACCGGCTCGTCCAGTCCGAACCGGACGGTCGTCTCGTCGAGGTCGTCGAGCACCGCCTCCCAGTCCCACGGCCCGTCGGGCGACTCGCCGTGGCCGCGCAGGTCGACCGCCACCGCTCGCCCGTTCAGCTGCGGCGCCAGCGTTTCCCAGGCTCTTCGATCTCCGCCCAGGCCGTGCAGGAGCAGGAACGACGGTCCGTCGCCGCCGAAGTCGGTTGCCGCGAGCTTCACTGTTCTCTCCTCAGGGTCAGCCGGGCACGGATCGACTCGACGGTCACGCCGCCGTCCGGGTGCCGCAGCAACTTGGCGCGGTTCACGAGGTCGTGCACGCCCTGGCGGGTGATGCCGAGCATCGCCCCGGCCATCCCGAGCGACACGTGGTCCCTGCTCGGGTGGCCGGCCCGGCGTGCGGTGACCCGGCCCAGCGGTGTTGCCCACCAGGTCTCGGGCGGGTCGAACGGGGCGTCGCCGGGGTAGAGCACGGTCAGCAGGCGGATGGCCACCTGCCGGGCCGTCGTGTCGCTGGGGCCGAGCAGGTGAGCCGCCCACATCTCGGCGTCGGCCTCGGCGGACTGCCGCAGGCCGGTGAGATCGGCCTGCGGCAGCAGGATTTCCAGCGGGTCGAGCAGGCGGCTCGTCACGAGCCGGATCAGGTCGTTCCGCAGGTCCACGTGTTCCGAGAGGGTCGACACTTGACAGACGATAGCAAGTACTTGACGCCTGCCGTCAAGTAGTTAGGCGGCCCACATCTGCACAGGAGCGATGTAGTTCCAGCTGTACAGCTGGTTCGCTCCGTCATAACTGCCGTCCGTGCCCGCGCCATAGGTGTCGTGGACGTAGAACTGCCCGTTGTCGTGGTACCCGATCACCACGGACAGGTGCCCGGAGGTCGAGCCCCACGTGCCGCTCATGATCACGAACTTGCCCTGGTCGAGGAACGCGCGGACCTGCGCCGGGGTGAAGTTGCCCTGCTGGACGGCGGCGCCGTTGCGGGCCAGGAAGTCGCGCTCGGACTCCCACGAGGCGCAGGGGCGGGCCGGGTTGCCGCCGCAGTAGTAGCCGGTGATCCAGCCGTGCGCGCCCTTCCAGCTGCCGGTGCGTCCCCAGTCGTTCATCGTGCGGTTGAAGGTGGTGCCGCGGTTGGAGAACTCGTCGGTGATGTAGCGGCCCCACTTCGAGTAGTGCGAGAACGGCTGCGAGACCTGCACTCCGAACTCGGTGGGCAGCTGGTAGGTGACGAGGTCGATCACCGCGCTGGTCGGGCCGCAGGACGAGTTGCCGTTGAAGTCGTTGCGGGTGTCCCACAACTGGTGGATGTACTCGGCGCGGTTCAGCCGGCCCATCGTGGTGACCTCGCCGTCCAGCGTGGCGGCACGCAGGCCCGAAGCCTTCACGTACCCCTTGGCGGGGCTGCCGATCACGGCCTCACCACCGTCGAATCCCGTCAGCGCGTGGGTGAACGACAGGCCCTCGACGACGCGCGAGGCCTTCCGCGTGGCCAGGTCCTGGACGTAGACGCCGTTGAACGCGGCGAACTGGTCGGGGCCGAGCGTCTTGTCGGACACGCACCCCATGACCTCGTACGCCACGCGCGCGCCGTCGGTGCTCCACACCGCGCTGCGGTAGTGGTGGCGGGTCTCGCCGGTCAGCGACCGGACGTCACCGTGCTCCGAGACGAGACCCAGCCACTGCGGGTCGGTGCCGCCACAGCGGTAGATCTCGTTGTGCTTGATGAAGCTGACGTGCCGTTCGCCCTTGACGTCGACGAGCTTGAAGTCGCGGTAGAGCGCCGAGGAGTCCGAGGTGACCAACGGCTTGGCGGCGCCGGACTTCAGGTCGAACCGCACCAGCGAACCCACGAACGTGCTGTCGTCGGCCGTGTCCGGGTGCTGCACGGCCAGCAGACCGGTGCCGTCGGAGGTGAAGCCGAGCAGCGACGGCGCGCGGCCCTTCAGCTTGCCGGCGGGAACGCCGTCCACCACGACGTTCTCGCCGTCCGTGTAGGCCAGCGTCGAACCGTGGAACACAGCCGACGTGATCGCGCCGCGTGCCACGAAACGGGACTTGCCGTAGCGGTCGACGGTGTGCAGGGACGTGCCCTGGGTGCCGTCGAAGTCGGAGATCACGGCGGCCAGGGCGCCGTCGGAGGACGACGTGGACCGGACCGTGTAGGCGGGATCGCTGACGGGGAAGGTGGCTCTCTTCGCTCCGCCGACGATCACGTCGTACCCGGTGCCCGACCGGACGGCCTGCGACTGCGACGGACTGGAGGAGTAGGGCTCGACGGCCTGGGCGGGGGACACCGCGGCGGCCAGCGTGCCGAGTGCCACCACCAGTGCCAGTGAGGTTTTCGTCATGGATCAAACGTCCTGGCGCGTGGCATGCGTCCGGTATGCGGTTGGTAGTTACGATCGGATCGTGGAGTTCCGGGTGCTGGGGCCGGTCGAGTGTTACGCCGACGACGGCGTGCGGCGCGGCCTTGGGCCGCCCAAGCAACGGGCGGTGCTCGCGTTGCTCCTCGCGCAGCCCGGCCGGGTGCTGTCGGTCGACCGGCTGATCAGCGTGATGTGGGACGACGCTCCGCCCAAGACGGCGTTGAAGAACCTCCAGGTCTACGTCTACCAGCTGCGCAAGATCGTCGGCTCGCGGCTGCTCTCGCGGCCGCCCGGCTACCTGATGTCGATCGACCCCGCCGAGCTCGACCTGACCCGGTTCACCGAACTGCTCGACGCCGCCCGCCGGGAACGCACACCGCGCGCCTACCGCGAGGCGCTCGCGTTGTGGCGCGGGCCCGCCCTCGCGGACCTGGCCGCGTCCGGGTTGCTGCGCGGAGTCGTCGCGCAACTGGAGGAGCTGCGGCTGGCCGCGCGGGTCGAGTGCGCCGAGGCGGAGCTCGACCTCGGCCGGCACGTCGAGGTCGTCGCGGACCTGAACGAGTGGGTGCGCGAGCACCCGTTGAACGAACGCCTGCGCGAGCAGCAGATGGTCGCGCTGCACCGGGCGGGCCGTCCGGCCGAGGCGCTCGCCGCCTACCAGGAGTGCCGCCGGGTGCTGCACGACGAGCTCGGCGTCGAGCCGGGGGAGTCGTTGCGGCGCCTGCAGGCCGAGATCCTGCGCGCGAAACCCGTTGGCGCGGCGGCGATCCGGCAGCTCCCGCCGGACGTGGTCACCTTCGCCGGACGAGGCCGCGAGCTGAACCTGATCAAGGCCCAGCCGCGGCCGGACCGGGTCGCGGTGTGCGTGATCACCGGACAGGCGGGCATCGGCAAGTCGGCGCTCGCGGTGCGGGCGGCGCACGAGATCGCGGCGCGGTTCCCGGACGGCCAGCTCTACGCCGACCTGTCCGACGGAGCCTCGGAGCGGGTCCTGAGCCAGTTCCTGCGGGCGCTGGGCGAACGGCCCGGTGACGAGGAGGCCCTGCGCTACCGCTCGCTCACCGCGTCGCGCAGGCTGCTGGTGGTGCTGGACAACGTCGCGACCGCGGGCCAGGTCAAGCGCCTGCTGCCGACCGGTCCCGGCTCGGCCGTGCTGATCACGTCCCGCCGCCCGCTCACCTCGCTGACCGGCGCGTCGTACGTGAAACTCGGGGCGCTGCAACTGGAGGACGCGTACCGGCTGCTGGAGGGTGTCGCCGGGAAGGTCGAGGACGCGGCGGAACTCGTGCGCTGGTGCGGAGGACTGCCATTGGCCCTGCGCATCGCGGGAGCCCGGCTCGCCGCCCGTCCACAGTGGACAGCTCCGTTGCTGGCGGCACGGCTGGCGGACGAGACGCGGCGGCTGGACGAGCTCAGGCTCGGCGACGTCGCGGTGCGCTCGGCGTTCGAGGTCAGCTACGCCGAGCTCGGATCCTCCGCCGTGGCCGGGGTCTTCCGGCTGCTCGGCCTCCTCGACGGCCCCGACTTCGCGGTCGCCGCGGCACGGGCGCTGACCGACGTGCCGGACGTGGAGGAGCTGCTCGCCGAACTGGCCGACGCGCACCTCGTCGAGGAACCGGTGCCCGGCCGGTTCGCGCTGCACGACCTGCTGCGCCTCTTCGCCCGCGAACGCTGCCGCGGCTCGGAGTCGGCCGAGGAACGCTCGCTCGCGCTGGAACGCCTGCACAAGCACTACCTGGAAGCGCTGGCGGACAACCCGACCGACCTCTGGCTGGCCGAGGAACGCGACAACCTGATCGCCGCCGCGCACCAGGCCTCCCCGGCCGACGCGGTCGCGTTCGCCGCGGGCCTGTCGTGGTACTTCCGCCGCCGCTCGGAGGTGGCGGACTGGGCCGCGCTGAACACCCTCGCCCTGGAGGCCGCGCGTTCACTGGGTGACGTCCGCGCGGAAGCGTTGGCGCTGAAGGAACTCGGCGCCGCCTGCGAGCGCGGCTTCAGGTTCGCCGAGGCCCAGCAACACTGGACGGCGGCTTTGGAACTGGCCCGCGCGTTGCACGACCGCCGGCTGGAAGCCGTGACGCTCAACAACCTCGGCATCACCCACTGGCGCCGCCGCGACCTGCCCGCCGCCCTGACCTCGCTGGAAGCCTCGTTGCTGCTGCGCGAGGAACTCGACGACTCCCAGGGCGCGGCCTACGTGCGCACCAACCTGGGCCTCGTGCACGCGGCGCTGGGCGACCTCCCCGCCGCGCTGGTCTGCTACGAGGAGACGCTGACGACGTTGCGCGCGTGCGGCGACAGGTCCGGCGAACTGCACGCGCTGGCGAACATGGCCGACGCCCACCGCCAGCTCGGCTCCCTGGAGAGGGCGCTGGAACTGGCGGAGGAGGCGTTGCGACTCGCGCGTTCGGTGGGGGACAGGCAGATCGAGGCGGGCGTGCTGCTCGACCGCGGCATCGTGCACGAGCTGGCGGGGCGGACGGGCGAGGCCAGAAGCTCCTACGCCGAGGCCGTGGAGCTGTCACGCCGCATCGGGTTCCGGTGGGGTGAGGCGGAGGCGTCGCGGAAGCTCGCGGGGCTGGGAAGTAGCGACGAAAGTCGGTAGCCGGGTCCGGGTGCCGCGGTGAGGATCGCCAGGATGACAGGAGTCGCATGGCGGTTGAATGCCGCAACACGTGCGGCTTTGCTTCCGCTTCGACACTTGGCCGGGGAGTCGCTCGGCGACTACCGCGGTCCAGTCGCACCTTCGAGCACTGCGAGGTCGCGCACCGCGTAACGGTGGTGCTCGGCTTCTTCCTTCAGCACTACCTTGAGGCAGCGGCGTACGACGTACTCCTGGTCGGGATACATGTCCGCGGGCTTGCGGCCGCACACCCGGTCGAGCTCGGCCGCGGTGAGTCCGTCGACGACACGCCGCATCGCGGCCATGCGGGCGAGTCGCGGCGCGAGCACCTCGTCGAGCGTCGGGACGGCTTGGAGGGTGAGGCCGAGCTTCTCCGCTTCCGCCGGCGGTGTTCCCCCGGCGGGGAGGCCCAACGGGTGGTAGGGCGCTTCCTCCTCGAGCACGGCATTGCCGAGCCAGGCATCGCTGGCGAACAGCAGATGCCGTTGTGTCTCGACCAGCGACCACTCGCCGCCGACCCGCTCGTGCAGTGTGGCCTCGGGCAACAGCCTCGCCCGGTCGAGCGTCGCGTTCCACAGGGTCTCGATGGTGTCCCAAGCAGCCCGATAGTCCTCGGGGGACGCCGCCTCCCGCGCCACCACCCGCGCGGGGTGCCGGCGGTCGAGCTCAGCCTCGACGTAGGCCGTCACGTCGACGTCGTTGACGACGAGTCGCTCGAAGAATCCACCAAGGTAGACGTCGCTGCCGTAGCAGTCGACGATCTTCAGGCTGTCCACCTCGCAATCGCGGATCTCGAGGCCCGCCAGATTGCTCAGGTGTATACGAGCACCGCGGAATTGGTCGGTCTGAAGGTATTCGGAAACCATCGAGGCAGTCTGGTCCACCTGTCCGGTCCGCGCAACGTTCGGCAACGGCCCTGAACATCGTCTCGGCGCACACCGAGAACATCAACTCCCGTATCCCGTGGCCATGCCGGTCGGGCTGACGAGCGTGGTGCCGACGGTGGCTCGACGGAAGTTGGCCGGGCTACCCAAGGCCCTGTCCGAAGATCAGGTGCGGCTGGGTCTGAGCATCGGCGAAGTCGCCACGCTCCGGCTGGAGGACATCGCCCGCCCTTGGCCTGGATCGGGGGCAGCGGCATGAGCACGCTGGTTCACACGCTCGCCGATCACCTACAAGTACGTCGCGCACCGGGCTCCACATTGGACAGGGCGGAGAAATTGCTGACCCAGTTCATCACTTGCCTGGAACAGAACGAGCTCTGGCCCGCACCACTCTCATCACCGCCGTCCCTGGCCGCTACCAGCCCACCGAAAACCGTTCTGCCGCAACGCTTCAGAGACCGACTCGATCTCCGGCACGGTCTTCCGCGTGTCTCCAAACGGCACGCCGTCGCCGCCCTCTCCGGCGCCCGCAAGCTCGCCGTCATCTCGCTGGGTCCGCACGCGGGACCGTTGGCAGACGGTGGAAGTCGTCCGTGAGATCGCGTGGCCGGACAAGGCGCCGACGACGCCGGCGAACACCCCGTGCGGTGTCTACGCGCTCGCCGGAAGACTCGACGTGGTGCTCGCGGGTGGGTGCAACGACGAGTTCGTGCTCCGAACGGCCTAGTCTGGAACACGTGGAACTGCTGCACCTCAGGTACTTCGTCGCGGTCGCCGAGGAGCTCAACTTCTCGGCGGCCGCGCGGAAGCTGCACATGGCCGCGTCGCCGTTGAGCCAGCGCGTCAAGGACCTCGAACACGAACTGGGCCGTAAGCTCTTCGACCGCAGCACCCATCACGTGGCGCTGACCGACGCCGGCACCGCCCTGCTGCCGATCGCGCGGGACGTGCTCGACCGCGTCGGGTCGATCCCGTGGCGCCTCGACCAGGCGACCAGCCGGGCCAGGACGACCGTGTTCATCGGCATGCCCGCCGGGATCCACCCGGCGCTGCGGGAACGCCTGACGGTGCTGGCGGATCGGGTGGCGGAGCGGTTCGAGGTCAAGCGGTGGCCGGGGACGACCACGGACCTCGTCGCGGCCGTGAAGGACGGCCGGCTCGCCCTCACGCTGGCCCGGTTGCCCGTGCAGGAGGCCTCCCTCGACACGGTGCACGTCATGTCGGAACGCCTCGGCGCCGTGGTGCCGGCGGATCAGTTCGAAGGCCGGAATTCGGTCAAACTGGCCGATCTCACCGATCTCGCGTATGCGAAGTCGCCGGAAGAAATCATGCCCGCATATTTCGAGCAGCTCGACCGTCAATTGAGCGAACTGGGCATCAGGAAGCGCATCCAGCTGAGCAACACCGGCTACCAGGGCACGTCGGAGATCGTGTCGAGCGGGCTCGGGTTCTCCGTCTCGATGCTCGACGAGGACAGCTCGATGCGCGGCTACCAGCTGGAGAACATGGTGGTCCTGCCCTTCGAGGACTTCCGCGCCCAGCTCGACACCGGACTGCTCTGGCGGCACGACCGGGGTTGCGGCGGCGACCTCGACGATCTCGTCGCGGTGGCGAAAGAAATCTTCGCGGAGCCGATGGTGAAATGAACAATGGTGTGACCGCTGTGGTCATGCCATTGTTCGCGACATGATCGTTCCCTTTCTCGCTGTTCGCCACTAACTTCGGTGGTGCAAGGACGAACAGGTGCGAAAGGACGAACGATGAAGGACATCACCGCCGGTCCGCTGGACGGCGTGCGCGTGATCGACCTCTCGACCGTGGTGATGGGCCCGTACGCGGCCCAGATCCTCGGAGACCTCGGCGCCGACGTGATCAAGATCGAGTCGCCTGTGGACACCGTCCGCAACGGCCGCTACCGCACCACGCCGGGCATGACCCCGTTGAGCCTCAACGTCAACCGGAACAAGCGCAGCGTCGCGCTGAACCTCAAGGACGAGGACGACCGCGAGACCGCGCTCAAGCTGATCGACACGGCCGACGTGCTGATCACCAACATGCGACCGGGCGCGCTGAGCCGCCTCGGCCTGAACTACGCCGACGTCGCCGAGCGCAACCCCGGCCTGGTCTACGCCCACGCGCAGGGCTTCCGCGGCGACTCGGACCGCGCGGGCATCGCCGCCTACGACGAGACGATCCAGGGCGCGTCCGGTCTGGTCGACATCGCGAACCGCGCGCTCGGCCGGCCCGTCTACCTGCCGACGATCATCGGTGACAAGGTGTCGTCGCTGACCATCGCCTACAGCGTGCTCGCCGCGCTGGTGCACCGGAACTCCACGGGTGAGGGCCAGCGGGTCGAGATCCCCATGGCCGACACGATGATCGCGTTCAACCTGGTCGAGCACCTCGCCGGTCACGCGTTCGTGCCGGAGGAGGGGCCGACGGGCTTCAACCTGTCGATGGCCAAGGGGCACCACGCCGTGCACACCAAGGACGGTCTGGCCTGCGTCGTCCCGTACAACCCGCAGAACTTCCGCGACTTCTTCGCCGCGGCTCAAAGGCCCGACCTGGTCGAGGACCCGCGCGTCGCCGGCGAGCGGATCGACCCCGGTGACAGCGACGACCTGATGGGCCTGGTCGACGAGTGCGCGCCCGCTCTGTCCACAGAGGAATGGGCGGAGGTGTGCGCGAAGCACAGCATCCCGTTCGGCCCTGTGCTGGAGCTGGACAGGGCGCACGAGGACCCGTACGTCCGCGACGGTCACCTGCTCGACGTCGTGCAGCACCCGAGCGAGGGCGCGATCCGGTCGATCGGCATCCCCGTCAGGTTCTCCGCCACGCCCGCCACCGTCCGCCGCCTGGCCCCGCTGCCCGGCGCCGACACCGCCGAAGTCCTGAAGGAGTTGGCATGAAACAGGTTCGCACCGAACACGTCGGTTCGGCACTGCTGATCACGATCGACCGCCCGGAGGCCCGCAACGCCGTGAACGCGGCCGTCGCGACGCAGCTCTCCGCCGCGCTGGACGAACTCGAGGCCACGCCGGAACTGCGCGTGGGCGTGCTCACCGGAGCGGGTGGCTCGTTCAGCGCGGGCATGGACCTCAAGGCCGCGCTGAAGGGTGAGTCGCCGGTCGTCGGTGATCGCGGGCTCGGCGGTCTCACCGAGGCCGAGCTGACCAAGCCGCTGATCGCCGCGGTCGAGGGGTTCGCGCTGGGAGGCGGGTTCGAGCTGGCCCTGGGCTGTGACCTGATCGTCGCCGCCGAGGACGCCAGGTTCGGACTGCCCGAGGTCAAGCGCGGCCTGATCGCCGCCGCAGGGGGAGTCGTCCGCCTGCCGCAGCGGATCCCGCACCACCTCGCCATGGAGATCCTGCTGACCGGCGAACCGATCGACGGCGTTCGCGCGGGCACGCTCGGCATCGCCAACCGGGTCGTGCCGAACGGCGAGGCCGCCGCGATCGCACTCCAGTTGGCCGAACAGATCGCCCAGAACGCCCCGCTGGCGCTCGCCGCCGTCAAGGCCGTCGTGCGCTCGCGGGACCCCTGGGCCGCACAACGCACCGAAAGCGCCCGTCTGATGAGCACGGCCGACGTCCGCGAGGGCATGACCGCGTTCGCCGAGCGCCGCGCTCCACAGTGGACAGGACGCTGATCATGCTGGGCATCACACCCCTCACCGCTCCCGCGTTTCCCGCGGTGCGGCCCCGGTTCTTCGACCGCGAGTACCTGAACATCGTCTACCGGACCGAACCGGAGGCGTTGCGGGCCGTCGTCCCCGCGCCGCTGGAGATCGACGAGCCGCTCGTCCGGTTCGAGGTCATGAAGATGAACGACGTCACCGGCTACGGGCCGTACACCGAGGCGGGCCAGGCGATCCCGGTCGTCTTCGGCGGCGAACGCGGTGAGTACCTGCACGCGATGTACCTCGACAGCTTCGCCGCCACCGCGTCCGGCCGCGAGGTCAGCGCGTACCCGAAGGTCATGGCCTCGCCGACGCTCTACGCCGACAACGGCGCTTTGGTCGGCACGCTCGACTACGGAACCATCCGGGTCGCCACGGCCACGATGGGCTACAAGCAGTTCGAACTGGACCCCCGTCAGGCTGAGGCGGAGATCACGGTTCCAACCTTCATGCTGAAGACGATCCCTGACTATGACGGAACGTTGCGAGTGCAGGAACTCGTGCGCACGGAGATCACCGACGTCGTGGTCAAGGCCGCGTACACCGGCCCGGCGCGCCTGCAGCTGTTCCAGCACGTCCTCGCGCCGCTCGCCGACCTCCCCGTGCTGGAGGTCGTCTCCGCCAGCCACGTCATCACCGACCTGACGCTCGCTCCCGCCAAGCCGGTTCACAACTACCTGGAGGTGTCATGACGACCGTCGCGGTCATCGGTGCGGGTGTCATCGGACTTTCGTGGGCCAGGCTGTTCGCCGAGCACGGTCTGACCGTGCGGGTCGTGGATCCCCGTCCTGACCTGGTCGTTCCGGACGGCGTGGAGATCGCGCCGAGCGTCGCCGAAGCCGTGCGGGACGCGGACTTCGTGCAGGAGAACGGCCCGGAGGACCTGGAGTTCAAGAAGACCCTGTTCGCCGAGCTGGTGCGCGAGGCCCCGGAACACGCTCTGCTGCTCAGTTCGTCGTCCGCGATCCCGTCCACCGCGTTCACCGCCGGCATCGACGGCTCGCGCGTCCTGATCGGACACCCGTTCAACCCGCCGCACGTGATCCCGCTGGTCGAGGTCGTACCGGGGGAGCAGACGAGCGAGGAGTCCGTGACCAGGGCCGTCGAGTTCTACCGCTCGCTCGGCCGCACCCCGGTCGTCGAACGCAAGGAGATCCCTGGCTTCGTCGGCAACCGCCTACAGGCCGCGCTCTCCCGCGAAGCCGCCTACCTGGTCGAGCAGGGCGTTGTCACGCCCGCCGACCTCGACGCGGTCGTCACGAATTCGCTCGGCATCCGCTGGGCGACCGTCGGACCGTTCCTCGGCGCCCACCTCGGTGGTGGGCCAGGCGGCTACCGGCACCTCGCCGAGCACATCGGCAAGTCCATGCAGGGCTTGCAGCTGGGCACCCCGTCGCAAGATCCCGAACGGCTCATCAAGGCCGTGGAAGACGCTTACGGCTCCTCCACGTACTCGGCGCTCGCCGAGACGCGCGACCGCAGGCAGCTCGCCGTTCTGATCGCAGTGGAGGAGAACTGACATGGACCGCCTGGAAGACCAGCTGACCGCCGACTTCTACAACTACGAGGCACTGCTGAGCGACGACGAGCGCAAGATCCTGCTCGGCGCCCGCGAGTTCATGACCACCGAGATCAAGCCGCTGGTCAACGAGTACTGGGCCAAGGGCGAGTTCCCGCACGAGCTGATCGGCAAGTTCCGCGGCGCCGGCCTCACCGCGCTGTCGTACGAGGGCTACGGCGAACACCCCGCCGCCGTCAGCAACCTGCTCACCGGCATGCTGGCCATGGAGATGACCCGCACCGACGCGTCGGTCGCCACGTTCTTCGGTGTCCACAACGGACTCGCGATGTACTCGATCTTCGCGGGCGGCTCGCAGGAGCAGCGTGATCGCTGGCTGCCGGACATGGCCGCGATGGACAAGATCGGCGCGTTCGCGATGACCGAACCGCTCGGCGGCTCCGACGTGGCGGGCGGCATGCGCACCACCGCTCGCCGCGACGGCGACGCGTGGGTGCTCAACGGCGCCAAGAAGTGGATCGGCAACGCGACCTTCGCCGACTACGTGGTGGTGTGGGCCCGCGACCTCGACGACAACCAGGTCAAGGGTTTCGTCGTGGAGAAGGGCACGCCCGGCTTCGTCGCGGAGAAGATCGAGGGCAAGATCGCGTTCCGGATCGTCGAGAACGCCGAGATCACCCTGACCGAGGTGAAGGTCCCGGAAGCGAACCGGCTGCAGAACATCAACTCGTTCCGCGACGTCGCGGAGATCCTGCGCGCCACCCGCGGCGGTGTCGCCTGGCAGGCGCTCGGCGTGATGGTCGCCGCCTACGAACTCGCCCTCGCCTACGCCAAGGAGCGCGAGCAGTTCGGCCGCCCGATCGCCCGTTTCCAGATGGTGCAGGACAAGCTGGTGCAGTCACTCGGCAACATCACCGCGTCGTGGGGCATGCTCGTGCAGCTCGCCCGGTTGCAGGACGCGGGCATCTTCCAGGACGAGCACTCGTCGCTCGCGAAGGCGTTCGTCACCTCCCGGATGCGCGAGGTCGTCGCCTGGGCACGGGAGATCTTCGGCGGCAACGGCATCGTGCTCGGTTACGACGTGGCCCGCTTCTTCGCCGACGCCGAGGCGATCTACTCGTTCGAGGGCACGCGCGAGATGAACACGCTGATCGTCGGCAAGGCGATCACCGGCGAGAGCGCTTTCGTCTAGGGACTTCAGGCCTCGGGGATCTCGACGACCACGTGCGTCGACTTGATCGAGGCCACGGCGACGCTGCCGACCTCCAGGCCGAGCTCGTCCGCGGACTCACGACTCATCAGGGACGTGACGCGGAAGGGCCCGGCCTGCATGTCGACCTGGGCCATCACCCCGTCCTTGACGACCCGCGTGACGATGCCCTTCATGCGGTTGCGCGCCGAGGCGGCCACGGTCGCACCGGGCTCGGCCACCTCGGTCATCTTCTGCGCGAACGCCGCGAGCTCCGTCCCGCTGACCCCCTTGCGCCCGTTGTCCAGCACGACGGACGCAAGGCGGCCCTGGTCGATCCACCGGCGCAGGGTGTCGTCACTGACACCGAGCAGCGCGGCGGCCTCGCTGATCCGCAAGTTCGGCACGGGCGCGAGTGTATATCCGCGTTCGCGGGTCAGGAATGACCCGCGACGCGGTGCGGCTCGTAGCCCGACTCCAGCCGCGACACCTCGTCGTCGGTGAGCTCGAAGTCCAGCGCCGCCACCGCGTCGTCGAGCTGCGCGGGCTTGGTGATGCCGACGATCGGTGCCGTCACCACCGGGTTGCGCCGCAGCCACGCCAGTGCGACCTGCGCCCGTGACACACCGCGGTCCGAAGCGACGGCGGCGACCTGGTCGACGATCGCGCGGTCCGACTCCAGGTACAAAGTGGACCCGAACTCGTCGGTCTCGGTGCGCGCGGTCGTCGCGTCCCAGTCGCGGACCAGGCGGCCGCGGGCCAGCGGGCTCCACGGGATCACGGCGATGCCCTGGTCCGCGCAGAACGGCAGCATCTCGCGTTCCTCCTCGCGGTAGAGGAGGTTGTAGTGGTTCTGCATCGACACGAACTTCGTCCAGCCGTTCGCCTGTTGCGTGAACAACGCCTTGGCGAACTGCCACGTGTACATGGACGACGCGCCGATGTACCGCGCCTTGCCGGACTTCACGACGTCATGCAGCGCTTCGAGCGTCTCCTCCAACGGAACCGAACCGTCGAAGCGGTGGATCTGGTACAGGTCCACGTAGTCCGTGCCGAGGCGGCGCAGCGAGTTGTCGATCTCGGCGAGGATCGACTTGCGCGACAGGCCGAAACCGTTGGGGCCCTCGTGCATCCGGTGGTGCACCTTGGTGGCGAGCACGATCTCCTCGCGCCGCCCGAAGTCGCGCAGCGCCCGGCCGGTGATCTCCTCCGAGGAGCCGGCCGAGTACATGTTCGCGGTGTCGAAGAAGTTGATGCCGGCGTCGAGCGCGGCCTTGACGAACGGCCGGGAGTCCTCCTCCGGCAACGACCACGGGTGGCCGCCCCGTTTCGGATCTCCGTAGCTCATCATGCCGAGGCAGATCTCGGACACGTCCATGCCGGCCAGCTTGGTGTAGCGCACTGTCAGCCCCTCAGGGATCACGGTCGGGTGATGGTGACGACAACCCGTTCACCATCGAACCTAGTCGCGCTCCCCGGATCGTGCCTCTGTTTAACACGACAGTGGTTATCGGACAGGAATGCCTGACCAGCGGGTTTAGCGTCGTTTCCCGGGCTCTGAGAGGAAACGCGCATGACGAGCATCGACGTGGTCGCGCCGCCGCAGCACGTGCTGGAGCGCGCCCGAGCCGCGGTCGAGCCGTTGCTGGGCGCGGCGCTGGCGGAACTTCCGGACGAAACGCGCGAAGTGGTCGAGCGCGGGCTCGTGCGGCAGGACTTCTCGACGGCCGCGCTCGTGCTGCTCTCCGCCGAGGCGTTCGGTGACGCCGAGGTGACGAAAACCGCTGTCGCGCTGGAGTTCGCGCACCTGCACGAGCGGCTGCACGCGGACCTCATGGCTCGCGGGCCGTTGCGGGAGGCGTTCGGGGCAGACCGGGTCGTCTCGGCGGCCGACGCCCTGCTCTCGCTCGCCTGCGCCCGCCTCACCCGGTCCGGGGTGATGATCCTCAACGTCGCGCTGATGTCCGTTGTGGACGGTTACGTCCAGGAGATCGGCATGGAGGAGCGCGACGACGTGGACATGTCCGAGCACCTGGGGGTGGCGGCGGCAAAGCACAGCGCCCTCACCGCGGCGGCGTGCGAACTCGGCGCGCTGGCGGCCGGTGCGAGCGCGAGCCAGGCCCGTCACCTCAGGGAGTTCGGCGACGACGTCGGCCTGGCGCGCAAGCACGTCGACGACGTCCTGGCCCCGCAGGACGGTCACCGCACGCTCCCGGTGGTGGCGGCGGCGTGCGCGGGCATCACCGTCGACGGCGCGCGGAAGTGGTGCGAGCAGCAGGCAGACCTGCTGCTCGCCCGTGCCCTGAACCACCTGCGGCAGTGCGGTCCGAGGGCACGGGCGGCGAGCGAGCTGTCCGCGCTGGCCGAGGAGATCACGATCGCCCGGTGCCGGCCGGTCGTGCCTCCTCAGGCCGTCGCGGCACCGTCACTCTGACGGGCGCAGCACCACCTTGCCCGCCGCGTGCCCGGTCGCGACGAGGTCCTGCGCCTTGCCCGCGTCGGCCAGCGGCAGGCTCTGCGCGACCCGCACGGTGAGCTTGCCCTCGACCACGAGCCGGGCGTACTCGCCGAGTCGCGAGCCGAACGGCGCGCCGCCACCGGAGAACGTGACGCCGAGTCCGGCGGCCGCGGGGTCGGCGATGGTGATGACCCGGTCGGTGCCGCCGGCCAGTTCGACTGACACCGGCAGGTCGCCCTGCCCGGCGGCGTCGTACACGGCGTCGACGCCCTGCGGCGCGGCGGCGCGGACCCGGTCGGCGAGGCCTTCGCCGTAGGCGACCGGGATGGCGCCGAGCGAGCGCAGGTAGTCGTGGTTGCCGGGGGAGGCGGTGCCGACGACCGTGGCGCCGCGGGCCACCGCGAGCTGGACGCCGACGGCGCCGACGACACCCGCCGCGCCGTGGATCAGCAGTGTGTCGCCCTCGCCGACCTTCAACGCGTCGAGCACGCGGACCGAGGTCTCGACGGCGACGGGCAGCGCGGCGGCGGTGTCCCAGTCGAGGTCGGCGGGCTTCAGGGCGAACTCGGTGGCCAGCGCGTACTCGGCGTACGCGCCGGTGTCGGTCCAGCCCAGGACCTGGTCGCCGACCTCGACGCCGGTGACGCCCTCGCCGACCTGGTCGACGATGCCGGCCGCCTCCGCGCCGGGGGTCACCGGGAACGGCGGTGCCATCTGCGGCATCCAGCCGTTGCGGATCTTGTGGTCGAGCGGGTTGACCGCCGCCGCCACGACTTTCAACCGCACCTGTCCGGGACCGGCCTGCGGCTCGTCGACCTCGGTCAGGCTCAGCACTTCGGGGCCGCCGAACGTGGTGTAGGTGATCGCCTTCATCTCTGACTCCGGGTGCTTGTCGTTTGGTTGACATGTCAACACTAGCGAGCGCGTGAAGTCGGAGTGGCCCGTACTTCGGCTAGTTCGACCTAGCCGAACGGCCAGCCGGACACTCGGCCGGGCGGACTACGCTCGAGTCATGGACCTGCAGAAGGCCGCTCAGGTGATCCAGGCGCCGCTGGGCGAGACGTTGGCGCAGCTGTCCGAGGTGTTCGCCGAGGACATCCCCCACCGGGCGATCGCGGAGCTGTCCAACTGCTCGTTCGCGCCGTTCAAGTTCCGCGGCGAGGCGCGGCGGCCGTCGGTCACGATCACCGACCTCGCCACCCTGCAGGCGGTGCTGCCCTCGAAGGGACCCTGGCAGGGCCGGGCGGTCATGGCCGGGGTCGACGTCCCGGTGGTCGTGCTGGTCAGTGACCTCTCCGTGCCGAGCGCGATGCTGGTGCTCCTGCGCGCTGATGACACGCCTGTGCCGCAGGAGGTTCTAGAGCCCGCCAACGCGGTGTGGGACGTCGTCACCGCGCACATGGAGAGCATGCGCAACGAAGCGGTGCCCGCCACTCTCGCCGTGTCACGCGCAGCGGCGGCGGCACGCGCCGTGGCCATCTCCGACCTCAGTGACGCCTATGGCGCCTCGCTGACCGCACTGCTCGGAGTGCTGCGCGACCGCGACGGGGACGACTCGGCGGTCCGCTCGCGTGCAGTCGACCTCGCCGTCACCGCGCTGGTCGAACTGCGGGCGCGGGCCGACCTCGACCGCGCGCAGACCGAGGAACGCGCGGGCGACGCGTTCGAACGGCTCGCGGAGTCCTTGCGTCGGGTCCTGCGCGGCCGTGACGTGCGACTCGACCTCGGCCCGCCCGGCGCGGAGGAGGGCGCGGACCGGGTGGTGCCGACCGAGGTCTCCTCGACGGCCGCCGCCGTGGTCCGCTCGACCGTGCACGCGATGCTGGACGACCAGGGCGGTGTCAGCCGCGTCCACATCGGCTGGAAGATCGTCGGGGCCGTGCTGCGCGCGACCGTGCGGGACGACGGCCCGGGCACCCTGTCGTGCGGCAGCCTCGACCAGCGCCGCGTCCCGGAACGCCTCGGTCCGCTCGGGGGCCAGGCGGAGGTCGACGCGGTGCCGGGCTGGGGCGCGACCGTCACGATCGAGGTTCCGCTCGGACCGCCGGAGACGCCGCGCGAGGACCCGCTCACCGTGCTGGGCGCGCGGGAGCTGGAGGTGCTGGCGCAGCTCGCCCGTGGCCGGCGCAACCGCGAGATCGCCGGTGAGCTGCACATCAGCGAGTCCACGGTGAAGTTCCACGTGGCGAAGATCCTGGAGAAGCTCGGCGTCGGTTCCCGTGGTGAGGCCGCCGCGATGGCGCACGAGTGGGGCGCCGCCCGTTAGCCGATCTCGCCCATCCGCTGCCGGACCAGGTCGCGGACCACGTCGTCGGGCAGCGGCCGGTCCACCGTGAACCGGACCGTGCCCTTGGACAGCGAGAACCCGGCCAGCCGCTCGCGCACCACGTCCACGGCCGCGGGGCTGAACGGGAACACGGCCAGGTGATCTTTCGCCGCCTTGAACCCGAGCAGCGGCTTGCCCTTGAGCCGGAGCGCCGCCATGCCGTAGCTCGTGCCCTGCTCGGCGTCCGGCGCGACCTTCTCGGCCAGCGCGCGGATCCGTTCGAACGCGGCCCGCGCCGGAGCGTCGAGGCCCGCGAAGTAGTCGTCGACTTCGGCCATGCGGGCACGCTACCGGCGCGAAGTGCTCCACGAGCGAACCTGTGGCAGGCGGCGGGATCATGCTCGATACAGAGACCTGGCCCACCCTCGGTTGCACGTCCAATAGTAGGAAGTCAAACTATTCTCATGGCGACCACTCTGCACAAGCCGGCGAACCCGGTGCGCTTTGTGACCGCGTCCAGCCTTTTCGACGGCCACGACGCGGCGATCAACATCATGCGGAGGATCCTGCAGTCGCAGGGTGCGGAGGTCGTCCACCTCGGCCACAACCGGTCGGTGTCGGAGGTCGTCGACGCGGCGGTCCAGGAGGACGCGCAGGGCATCGCCATCAGCGCGTACCAGGGTGGGCACGTCGAGTACTTCTCGTACCTGGTCGAGCTGCTGAACGAACGCGGTGCCGGGCACATCCGGGTCTACGGCGGCGGTGGCGGCGTCATCGTCCCCGAGGAGATCGAGCTGCTGCACTCGCGCGGGGTCGCGCGGATCTTCTCGCCGCAGGACGGGCAGACGCTCGGCCTCGCGCGGATGATCAACCTGATGATCGAGGAGTGCGATCACGCGCTCACCGAGCCGTTCAGCCACGACGCGCTGCTGACGGGAGCCGACGAGGCCCTGGCGCGCGCGATCACGCACATCGAGGCCGGTACCGCCGAGCCCCTGGAGACCACGCGCAAGGTGCCGGTTCTCGGCATTACTGGCACCGGTGGCTCGGGCAAGTCGTCGCTCACCGACGAACTGGTGCGCCGGTTCCGGCTCGATCAGCAGGACAAGCTGCGCATCGCCGTGCTCGCCGTCGACCCGACGCGCCGCCGTGGTGGTGGCGCGCTCCTCGGTGACCGCATCCGCATGAACTGCCTCGACGGCGATCGCGTGTTCTTCCGTTCGCTGGCCACGCGCCGTGCGGGTAGCGAGATCCCGGACGGCCTGGAGCAGGCCATCGTGGCGTGCAAGGCGTCCGGTGCCGATCTGGTCATCGTCGAGACGCCCGGTATCGGCCAGGGTGACGCGGCCATCGTGCCGTTCGTCGACTTCTCGCTGTACGTGATGACGCCGGAGTTCGGTGCCGCCTCCCAGCTCGAGAAGATCGACATGCTCGACTACGCGGACGCCGTGGCGATCAACAAGTTCGAACGCCGTGGCGCCGAGGACGCGCGCCGTGACGTCGCACGGCAGATGGTGCGCAACCGCGAGGCGTTCGGCGTGAAGTGGGAGGACATGCCGGTCTACGGCACGTCCGCGGCCACGTTCAACGACGACGGTGTGACGGCGCTGTACCAGTTCCTGCGCGACGGCCTGATCGAGCACGGCCTGCACACCGAAGAAGGCGCGCTCGTCACCGTGGCCGGCAAGACGTCGACCTCCGCGTCCACGGTCGTGCCCGCCGCCCGTGCCCGCTACCTCAGCGACATCTCCGACACCGTGCGCGGCTACCACCGCAGGACCGACGAGCAGGTCGCTGCCGTCCGCACGCACACCCAGCTCTCCGGCGCGCAGAAGGCGTTGGAGGCCGCGGGCAAGGGCGTCGCGGACATCGCCGAACTGGTGTCCGATTCCGAGCGCAGGCTCGACCGCGACACGACGGAACTGCTGGGCGCGTGGCCCGCGACCGTCGAGCAGTACTCCGGCGACGAGCTGGTGTTCAAGGTGCGCGACAAGGAGATCCACACGTCGCTGACGCGGGAGACGTTGTCCGGCAACAAGGTCCGCCGGGTCAGCCTGCCGCGCTACGACGACGAGGGCTCGCTGCTGCGGTTCCTGCGCAAGGAGAACCTGCCGGGCTTCTTCCCCTACACCGCAGGGGTCTTCCCGTTCAAGCGCGAGGGCGAGGACCCGGCGCGCATGTTCGCGGGCGAGGGTGACGCGTTCCGCACGAACCGCCGCTTCAAGTACCTGTCGAAGGGCAACCCGGCCACGCGCCTGTCGACGGCGTTCGACTCGGTGACGCTCTACGGCCGCGACCCCGACACCCCGCCGGACGTCTACGGCAAGATCGGCACGTCCGGCGTCTCGATCGCGTCGCTGGACGACATGAAGGCCCTGTACGACGGCTTCGACCTGGTGGCGCCGACGACGTCCGTGTCGATGACGATCAACGGCCCGGCGCCGACGATCCTCGCCTACTTCCTCAACACCGTGATCGACCAGCAGGTCGCCGTGTTCACGGAGAAGGAGGGACGCGCGCCGTCCGCGGAGGAGCACGCGAAGCTCAGGGCGTTCGCGCTGGCCAACGTTCGCGGCACCGTTCAGGCCGACATCCTCAAGGAGGACCAGGGCCAGAACACCTGCATCTTCTCCACGGAGTTCTCGCTGCGCATGATGGCGGACATCCAGGAGTGGTTCATCCAGCAGCAGATCCGCAACTTCTACTCGGTGTCGATCTCGGGCTACCACATCGCCGAGGCCGGGGCGAACCCCATCAGCCAGCTCGCCTTCACGTTGGCCAACGGCTTCACCTACGTCGAGTCGTACCTCGCGCGCGGCATGAACATCGACGACTTCGCGCCGAACCTGTCGTTCTTCTTCTCCAACGGCATGGACGCCGAGTACAGCGTCATCGGACGCGTGGCGCGTCGTATCTGGGCCGTGGCCATGCGGGACCGCTACGGCGCCGCGGAGCGTTCGCAGAAGTTCAAGTACCACGTGCAGACGTCGGGCCGTTCGCTGCACGCGCAGGAGATGGACTTCAACGACATCCGCACGACGCTGCAGGCCCTCTGCGCGCTGTACGACAACTGCAACTCCTTGCACACCAACGCTTACGACGAGGCGATCACCACTCCCACGGAGTCGTCCGTCCGCCGTGCGATGGCCATCCAGATGATCATCAACAAGGAGTGGGGCCTCTCCGCGAACGAGAACCCGCTGCAGGGCTCGTTCGTGATCGACGAGCTCACCGACCTCGTCGAAGAGGCCGTGCTCATGGAGTTCGACCGCATCTCCGAACGCGGCGGCGTGCTCGGTGCGATGGAGACCGGCTACCAGCGCGGCCGCATCCAGGACGAGTCGATGCTCTACGAACAGCGCAAGCACGACGGCTCGCTGCCGTTGATCGGCGTCAACACCTTCCTGCCCGAGGACGGCACGCGCGAGGTCGTGAAGATCGAGCTCGCCCGTGCCACCGAGGAGGAGAAGGAGTCGCAGGTCGACCGCACCCGCGCCTACCAGGCCGCGCACCGCGACGAGGCCCAGAAGGCGCTGACGCGGCTGCGTGAGGTGGCGCAGACGAACGAGAACGTGTTCGCCGTGCTGATGGACGCGGCCCGCGTCTGCACGCTCGGCCAGATCACCGAGGCGTTCTTCGAGGTGGGCGGGCAGTACCGCCGCAACATCTAGCCGCGGGTTCCTAGACGGCGTAGGGCCGGCCGACGATCCACCCGCCGATGTGGCCGGGGAGTTCGTCGGTCGGCACCAGCTCGACGGTGTCTCCGACGTTCACGACACCGGGCTGGATCACCCAGCTGTCCAGGCACAGCACGCCGCCGAACTCGTGCCGGATCCGCCGGTGCACGTCGAGGTCCTGCGCGCCGGTGTCCGGGTCGATCGTCGTGACCACGCACCGCGCGCGCTGCTGGTACATCCCGATCACCACGTCGCCGACGACCAGCGCGTGCCCCGGCCAGGACTCCTCCTCGCCGGGCTCGACGCCGCCGATCAGGATGTTGGGCCGCAGCCGTCGCACGTCGACGCCCGAGGCCTCGACCTGGCCGTCCGTGGCCACCAGGACGTTGAGCACGTCGAAGCGCTCAGGGCCGGTGTAGCGGGTGAGCCTGCCGCCGAACGGGAGCACCTTCTCGTGCGCCTGCCAGCTGTCCCACGGGTGTCCGTCCACCAGTGGTCCGTCGGGGCCGGTGGAGGCGGGGATGGTGAGCAGGCCGTAGCGGGTGCGGCCGGTCAGCACGCCGCGCGGGCCCTGCACGTGCACCAGCCGGTCGCCCTCGACGCCGTCCGGGGTGAAGGTGGCCTGCTGGAGTTCTTCGCCGCCCAGTGACTTCACCGGGAACCGCCACAGCGCCTTGACGTGCACGTTCATCACTCCTGCGGGATCTCGTAGGTGGAGTTCGGGTCGACGCGGCGGTCCGATTCGGCGATCTTCACGTCGTTGATGCTCGCCTCGCGCCGCGACATCAGGCCGGACTCGGCGAACTCCCAGTTCTCGTTGCCGTAGCTGCGCCACCACTGGCCCTTGTCGTCGTGCCACTCGTACTGGAAGCGCACGGCGATGCGGTCGCCGCTGAACGCCCACAACGACTTGCGCAGCACGTACTCGTGTTCGCGTTCCCACTTCCTCGTCAGGAACGCGACGATCTCCTCGGTGCCGTGGACGAAGTCCGACCTGTTGCGCCACACCGAATCCGGTGTGTACGCACCGGCGACGCGAACCGGGTCCCTGGTGTTCCAGGCGTCCTGGGCCGCCTGCACCTTCAGGCGTGCGGTTTCGGCGGTGAACGGGGGCGTGAGTGTCACGACGGTCCTTCCATGCGACGGTCCTTCCAACGGTTGCTCGAAGCTGCAAACGTTAGAACTTTGGCCTAACGGATGCAAGCCCGTGTTACCGTTAGACGTGCTGACGCCCGACGAACCCCGCCCGGTCCTGCTGATGAACACCATCTGGGTCAATCGGTCGCAGGTGCACGACGACCTGACGACTGTCGGTGGGCTTCGCGACTTCCTGGGAGTTCCGGCGGACCAGGCCGATCTGACGGCGTTCCTCGCGTTGCGGCAGGCGTTGCGGGACCTGGCCGGCGTGCTGACCGAGGACACGCGTCCGGTCGCGCGGGATCGTGACCTGGAACGGGCCGTGGGTGAGGTCAACCGTGCGGCGCGCAGTGCGCAGCGATGGCCTCAGCTGCTCGTTCAGGACGGCGAACTGTTGCGGCACAACGAGAGTGATGGATCACTCGCTGATCGCGAACGCGCCTCGATCGCGGCCGAGGCCGTCGAGCTGTTCACCGGTGAGGGCAGGGTTCTGTTGCGCGCCTGTTACGCACCGGGCTGCGTGCTGTACTTCGTGAAGGACCACCCGCGCCGTGAATGGTGCTCGCCCTCGTGCGGCAACCGGGTCCGCGCGGCCCGACACTACCGGCGCAATCGGGGTGAATCCCCTGGTCCGAACGGGTTTTCCTGATCAGTGGGGGTAAACATGAGCCGCCCCGGTTCCGATTAAACGGACAACAGTTGGGCGCGTTTTGTGTGTGGTGGTGATCCACGATGTCCAGAGAATCCGTGCCAGGGCACGACATCAGCTATCACCTCGTCTGCTTCGACGAGACGGGCAACGAGCGGGGGCGCGACAGCGCGGACGTGCTGTACGACGCCCGCCAAGGCGTCACCGACGTCTTCTTCTTCATCCACGGGTGGAACGGCGACGTGCCGGCCGCCCGTGAGCAGTACGGGCAGTGGGTCAGGACGATGGCCGACTGCCGGGCCGAACGTGAAGCGGCACACCGGCTTCCCGGCGGTTTCAAATCCCTGCTCGTCGGCCTGCACTGGCCGTCGAAGGCGTGGGGCGACGAGGACGTGCGGTCGGACGAGTTCATCAAGGCGCAGGCGAACCGTCTCGGCGGGGGCGCCGGACGCATGGCCGCCGTGCGCACGATCGTCCAGGCCGCGCGGCAACACCCGTGCCGCATGTCGCCGACGGTCAAACAGGCCTACGACTACCTGGATGCCTCGGTCCCCGACCTGCCGGGCGAGGACGGGATGGCGTTCGACGCCGAGCAGCTCTACCGGGCGTGCCTGGAGGACCCGGCGCTGGGCGGGATCCTGTCACCGCTGCGGATCCTGACGTTCTGGAAGATGAAGCGGCGCGCCAAGGTCTTCGGCGAGAGCGGAGCGGCGCGCATCGCCCGTGAGGTGGCGCAGGCCGCTCCACGGGCACGCATCCACCTGATGGGCCACAGCTTCGGCTGCATCACCGCCACGGCGATGGCGAACGTGGTGCCCGCCGCGACGCTGACCCTGGTGCAGGGCGCGATGTCGCTGTGGTCGTTCGCGGAACGGCTCCCCGGCGAACCCGGCTCCGGCCACTTCCGCGGCGTGCTGGGCCGGGTGCCCGGTCCGATCATCGTCACCACGTCGTCGAACGACTACGCGATCGGCAGGTTCTACCCGCTGGCCGCGCGTTCGGGCCGTCAGGTCGACCTGGACGAGTACCCGAAGTACGGCGGCATCGGCTCGCACGGCGTGCAGGGCACCTATGCGCACGGCCACCGGATCGGCGCTCCCGGTGAACTCTCGCGCGGGCAGGTGCACAACGTCGACTGCACGTCGGTGATCCGCCGCATCGACGGGATCGCGGGCGCCCACAACGACATCTGTCATCCGGAACTGGCCCGGTTGCTCTGGAAGGCGGTGATGGCGCGCTAGCGACCGTCCACCGAGGACTACCCCTCACCCAGCCGCAGGACCATCTGCGGCACCAGGGTGTTGCCGAGGCACGGGCGCAGGTCGGCGCGCAACGCGGACAGGCTCATCGGGTGCGGCGCGGGGTGGACGCTGATCCCGACGGTTCCCGCGGTCAGCACGACGCGCTGCATCGCCTGTCCCGCACGGATCTCCGCCGCCGCGCCCTGGTTGAACGTGCACAGCACGAGCTCGGCGCCGGTGCGGACGTGCAGCCACGCCCGTTCCACCTCGGCCGCCCGCGACAGCAGGCCGCGCCACGAGGCCAGCTCGGGGAAGGTCGTCCACGTGCGACGGTTCGTGCGCAGGGCGTGCAGCAACGCCAGCACGTCCGGGCTCGGCTCCTGGTACCCGCCGAGCCTGATGGCGGCGGCCGCGTCGTGCGCGCTCGGGCCGGGCAGCAGCGTCACGAGTGGACGGATGCCGTGGCCCTGCAGCGCCAGCCGGACGTTGAGCAGGGCGACCCCGCAGGCGAGCCGTGTCTCGCGGCTGTGCGGAGAGGAGGTGTGCAGCTCGATCTGCTCCGGGCGTACCTCGAAGCGCACGCCGGAGACCGCGGCCATCGCGAGCGCGAGGACGCCGCGCACGTCCTCACCCGCTAGGCCGAGTGAGTCGGGTACGGCGATGGTCATGGGCACCACTGTCCGGCCGTCCGCTCGGGTCAGCCACGGTCGAAGGTCCCCATTTGCTAGGGCCGTGCGGGGCCGAAAAGTGTGCGAATCTAGGCGGCGTGCCTGACGTGCCTGGTCGCCGCGACCTCGACGAGCTCCTCGACGAGGTCCGAGACCGCATGGACGAGATCGTGACCGCCCGCGACCACATGCAGGAGCTCCTCGGCGCGGTGCTCGCCGTCGCGTCCGGTCTGGAGCTCGAGCCGACGCTGCTGCGCATCGTCCAGGCGGCCGTGGACCTGGTCGGCGCCCGCTACGGCGCGCTGGGCGTGCTCGGCACCCGTGACGACCTCTCGGAGTTCCTGCACGTCGGCGTGGACGAGGTGACGCGTGCGTCGATGGGCCACCTGCCCGAGGGCAAGGGCCTGCTCGGCCTGCTCATCAAGGACCCGACGCCGTTGCGCCTGCGCGACCTCGCCCAGCACGAGATGTCGGTCGGCTTCCCGCCCAACCACCCGCCGATGCACAGCTTCCTGGGCGTGCCCGTCCGCGTGCGCGACGAGGTGTTCGGCAACCTCTACATGACCGAGAAGATCGACGCGGCCGAGTTCACCGCCGACGACGAGGCCGTCCTGCAGGCCCTGGCCGCCGCCGCAGGCATCGCGATCGAGAACGCCCGCCTGTTCGAACGCTCCCGCATGCGCGAGAAGTGGCTCGAGGCGATCGGCGAGGTCAACTCGGAACTGCTCGGCGGCGCGTCCGGCGAGTACGCGCTGCGCCTCATCACCCAGCGCACCGTGGAACTGGCCGGCGCCGACTCGGCCCTCGTCGTCCTGGGCGACGGCCGGCACACCCCGCTGTCCGTCGCCGCCAGCGCGGGTGTGAAGGTCGACGACTTCGCCGCCGCCGACCACGTCGTCGACGAGGTGATCCGCTCCGGCGTCCCGTTGCTGGTGAACGACCTCGGCTCGGCCTTCGGCCCCGCCCTGGCCGTGCCGCTGCGCTCGGAGATGGGCGTGACGGGCGCGCTGGTCGTCCTGCGCCGGTGCGGCGAGACCCGCTTCCTGCCGGACCAGGTCCCGATGCTCGCGTCGTTCGCGGACCAGGCCGCCGTGGCCCTGGAGTTCGCCGAACAGCAACGCTCCCAACGCCTCCTCGACGTCCTGGAGGACCGCGACCGCATCGCCAGGGACCTGCACGACCACGTCATCCAGCGCCTGTTCGTCACCGGTCTCACGCTGCAGGCCACCCTGCGCCGCATCACCGAACCCGAGGTGGCCGCCCGCCTGCGGACCGCGGTGGAACAACTCGACGAGACGGTCCGCGAGATCCGCACGTCCATCTTCGACCTGCACTCGACCGACAACACCTCGCTGCGCCGCCGGTTGCTGGACCTGGTCGCCGGCCTCACCGAGTCCACGCACCTCAAGCCGTCCATCCGCATGGCCGGCACCGTGGACAACTCGGTCCCGCCCGAACTCGCCGAACACCTCGAGGCCGTCGTGCGCGAGGCCGTCACGAACTGCGTGCGACACGCCTCCGCCACCGAGTTGACGGTGCTGATCGACGCCGGGGAGGACGTCGTGATCACCGTGCAGGACAACGGGGTCGGCATCCCGGCGGACGCCGCGCGCAGCGGTCTGCGCAACCTCGCCCACCGCGCGTCGCAGTTCGGCGGGTCGCTGGAGGTGCGGGTTCCCGACGGTGGCGGGGCGTGCCTGGTGTGGCGGGTTCCGCTCTCCTAGCGGCGCGGTTCACTCGAACGCACTAGTGCGTGGGCTTGTCGCCGTCCTTGCGGAACTGCGAGGCGAACACGGCGGCCTGCGTGCGGCGTTGCATGCCGAGCTTCGCGAGCAGGTGCGAGACGTAGTTCTTCACGGTCTTCTCGGCGAGGAACATGCGCTCGGCGATCTGGCGGTTGGTGAGGCCCTCGCCGATCAGGTCGAGGACGGTGCGCTCCTGCTCGCTCAGCATGCGCAGCGGGTCGCCCTCCTCGCGTTCACGGCGGATCCTGTTGAGCAGCGCCGAGGTCGTGCGGGCGTCCAGAAGGGACTGTCCTGCCGCGACGGTGCGGACGGCGTTGACCAGGTCCGCGCCGAGGATCTGCTTCAGCACGAAGCCGGAGGCGCCGGCCATGATCGCGTCGAACAGGGCCTCGTCGTCGGCGAAGCTCGTCAGCATCAGGCACTGCAGGCCCGGGATGCGGCTGCGCAGCTCGCGGCACAGTTCGATGCCGTTGCCGTCGGGGAGCCTGATGTCGAGCACCGCCACGTCGGCCTGGGAGCCCGGCACCTTGGCCAGGGCCTCCGCCACCGACGCGGCGTCACCGACCACCTCCAGATCGGACTCCTCGCCGAGCAGGTCCGCCACGCCGCGGCGGACGATCTCGTGGTCGTCGACGAGGAAAACACGCGTCGCCATGAGGGTCACGGTAGCCCAAAGACCCTGACATGAGGGGACCATCGGCACGCGGCTCACTGCGACGATCGGGCCTATTTTGGGATCATGAGCGGCCCTCCTGTCGTTGTTGGAGTCGACGGTTCCACGTCCGCGCTCGCCGCCGTGGCGTGGGCTGCGCGCGCGTGCATGCTGCACGGTGCGCCTTTGCGGCTGGTGCACGCCTACACGTTGCCGACGCGTGGGTACCCAGAGGTCATTTCATCGGCGCGTGAGCTGCGGTCGGCCATGTACGACCAAGGGCGGATGTGGCTTTCTCAGGCCGTTGCAGTCGCACAGGCCGAGGCGCCTGGTGTGCCCGTGGAGCACGACCTGCGCATGGAGCACCCCACGCCCGTGTTGATCGCGGAGTCTGCACGCGCACGAGAGGTGGTGGTGGGGTCGCACGGGCTGGGAGGGTTCACCGGAGCGTTGGTCGGCTCAACGGCCGTGGCGCTGTCGAATCACGGTGAGTGTCCCGTGGTGGTGGTGCGAGGAACGCAGAACGACGGGCCCGTGGTGGTGGGTGTCGATCTCTCGCCCGAGTCTGACCCGGCCATCGGCTTCGGGTTCCAGGAGGCGGCGGCGTCCGGGGTGCCGCTCGTGGCGGCGATGGCGCACGCCGACGAGCAGTCGCTGGACACGCGAATGTCCGGGTGGCTTCGGAAGTACCCGGACGTCGCGGTGGAACACGTGCTGGGGGAGCGGCCGATCCCGTTGCTGCTCGAACTCGGGCACCGGGCCGGACTGCTCGTGGTCGGGTCGCGGGGGCGTGGCGGATTCGCCGGGATGCTGCTCGGATCTACCTCGCAGGCCCTGATCTACCACGCCCCGTGCCCGGTGGCCGTCGTCAGGCCTGCTTGACCGCGGAGATCTCGAACTCGAGGACGACCTTCTCGCTGACCAGCACGCCACCGGTCTCCAGGGCGGCGTTCCAGGTGACGCCGTAGTCCTTGCGGTTGATGGTGTGCGAGCCCTCGAAGCCGACGCGGGTCTGGCCGTACGGGTCGACGGCCACGCCCTCGAAGGCGAACGGGATGGTGATGCTCTTGGTGACGCCCTTGATCGTCAGGTCACCGGTGATCTCGAAGTTGTCGTCGTCGACCTGCTTCGCGGAGGTCGAGACGAACGTGATCTCCGGGTGGGTCTCGGCGTCGAGGAAGTCGTTGGTGGCCAGGTGGCCGTCGCGCTGCGCGTTGCGGGTGTCGATGCTCGCGACCTTCAGGCTCACCGAGGCGGTGGTGTTCTCCGGCTTGTCACCGTCGATGGAGATCTTGCCGTCGAACTCGTTGAACGCACCGCGAACCTTGGTGACCATGGCGTGGCGAGCGACGAAGCCGATGCGGGAGTGCGAGCCGTCGATGACGTAGTCGCCGGTCAGAGCGGAGAGGTTGGTTGCCGTGGTCATGGTGTCAAGTCCTTCGGTTGCTCGATTTGGTTGAAGTGTCATCCACCTTGCCCGAACGTGGATGATGTGTCAACTATTCCCGTATGCTGAACCGGTGACACGATGGTTGGAACCTGAGCAACAGCAGGCGTGGCGTGCGTACGTCCGCATGCAGGGGGAGCTCAATGCGCATCTGAGCAGGCAAATGTCGGTCGATTCGGACATCTCGATGGCTGACTTCGCCGTGCTGGTGCAGCTCACCGACACGCGTGATGAACGCGTGCGCGTGTTGGAGCTTGCACGGTCGTTGCACTGGGAGAAGAGCCGCATCTCACATCACGTCGCACGGATGGAGAAGCGTGGCCTGGTGCGGAGGGAGAACTGCCGCAGTGACGGGCGCGGGTCGTTCGTCGTGCTGACGGACCTGGGCAGGTCGGCGATCGAAGCGGCCGCGCCCGCGCACGCCGAGACGGTGCGCGGGCTGGTGTTCGACCTGCTCACCGACGCCGAGGTCGTCGCGCTGCGGGAGATCTCCGAGAAGGTCTTCGAGCGCCTAACGACAGGAGAATGTGCGGCGGTAGTCGCTCGGTGCGATGCCGACGACCCGATGGAAGTGGTGCCGGAGGAGAGCGGCTGTCCCGAAGCCTGACCTGGTCGCGACCGCGTCGACGTCCAGATCGGTCTCCTCGAGCAGCCTGCGCGCGTGAAGCACCCGTTGGAGTGACAGCCACTTGTTCGGGGTGGTGCCGGTCTCCGCGGCGAACCTGCGCGCGAAAGTCCGCTCGGACATGACGGCGAGCTTCGCCATCGTCGCCACCGTGTGGTTGTCCGCGATCGTGTCGAGCACCCGTTCCAGCACCGGTTCCAGGCTGTCGGAGCTGCACTCCGGGATCGGGAGCTCCACGAACTGCCGCTGACCGCCGTCGCGCTGCGGCGCCACGACCATCCGGCGCGCGATCGTGTTGGCGATCTTGGTGCCGAGCTCTCGCCGCACGAGGTGCAGGCACGCGTCGATGCCCGCCGCCGTGCCGGCGCTGGTGATGATGTTGCCGTCGTCCACGAACAGCACGTCGGCGTCCAGTTGGGCCTTGGGGAAGCGCTCCCTGAACGTGCGCGCCTCGCGCCAGTGCGTCGTGCAGTGCCGGTCGTCGAGCAGGCCGGCCGCGCCGAGGATGAACGCCCCGCTGCACACGCTGAGCAGCGTCGCGTCGGTCTCGCGCAACGCCTTGACCAGCTTCTCCGGGTACTCGTCGCGCACGCGCGCGGCGGGCAGGGCGACCAGGTCGACGCTCTGCAGCGCGTCGAACCCGTGCTCCGGCGTGATGCTCACGCCGCGGATGCTCGTCGGCACCGGCTGGTTGGGGATCTCCCCGCACACCCGGAAGTCGACCAGTGGCACGCCCTCCTCGGTCCGGTCGATGCCGAACACCTCGCAGAGCAGGCCGAACTCGAACGGCGCGACGCCGTCGATGAGGGGAACCGCCACCGATCGCAGCATGGCAGGATTTTAGCGCACAGCGTCAGAGCTGCCACTGTTGGCGGGATGTTGACGACCGCAAACTTACTGACATGACTCTTGCAGCGATCGTCCTCGCAGTGGCCGCCCTCTCCGTCTGGCTCGACCGGCACCGTGACCGCACCGCCGGCCTGGCAGGCTCTTCCGACGTCACCGACCGCGACCGCAGCCGAGTGCGCAACGACCTGCGGTACCTCACCTGATCTGGGCGGACCTGATGACGGGTGCCGGTCCCGTGTAGCGGGCGACCGGTCGGATGATCTTCGTGTCCTCGGACTGTTCGAGCGCGTTGGCACACCATCCGACCACCCGGCTGCATGCGAACGTCGGCGTGAACATCTCGCGCGGGATGCCGCACTGCTCCATCACCACGCCGGCGTAGAACTCCACGTTCGCGTACAGCTGCCGGCCGGGCTTGAGCTCGGCCAGCAGCTCCGTGACCCGGCGCTCGACGGTGGCCGCGAACTCCGTGAGGCGGGTCGGCTGTTCCTGGGCGATGCCCTTGAGCAGGCGTGCCCGCGGGTCCTCGGTCTTGTAGACGGCGTGCCCGAAACCCATGATCCGATCGCCCTGCTCGATGCGCTCGCGCACCCAGGCGTCGATGTTGTCCGGCGTCCCGATGAGGTCGAGCGCCTCCAGCGCGCGGTCCGGCGCGCCACCGTGCAGCGGCCCGGAGAACGTGCCGATCGCCGCCGTCACCGCGGACACGACGTCCGCACCCGATGACGCCACCACGCGCGCGGTGAACGTCGACGCGTTGAAGCCGTGGTCGATCGTGGCGATCAAGTACTGCTCGACCGCACGACTCGTCCATGTCGACGGCTCCAGTCCGGTCAACATGTACAACCAGTTCGCCGACGTGGACAAATCAACCCTGGGGTTGACGGGATCAAGTCCGAGCTTGAGCCGGTGCAGTGCGGCGAGGATCGTCGGCGTCATCGCGCTGACCTTGAGCGCGTCCGCCTTCCGCGTGCTCATCGGCGCGTCCCACATCGGCTGCGACGGCAGCATCGAGAGCGCGGTCCGCAGTCCCGCCAGCGCCGTGCACCCCGACCGCGCGATGGCGGGCAGCACCTCGCTGATGACCGGCGGCAGCGTTCGCAGCGCCGCGGTCTCCTCGGCGAAGAGCGCGGCCTCGGCCGGGTCCGGCAGCCGGCCCTCCACGAACAGGAACCACACGTCCTCGAACGACCGGGTCGTGGCCAGTTCGATCGCGTCGTGCTCGCGGTAGTGGTAGTAGCCCGCGGCACCGTTCACGTCCCCGATCAGGGTCGTGGTGACGACGACGTCTTTAAGCCCTTTGGGTGCATCAATCAACATGGATGAAAGGCTCCGGCAACATGTCTTGTACAGTCAACGTTGATGGAATCAATGTTGACGACGAATCAAGCCGCCCGGCGCCTCGGCGTGAAACCGGCGACGGTGTACTCGTACGTCAGCCGCGGCCTCCTGACCAGCACCAAGGTGAACCGCCTGAGCATGTTCGGCGTCGCCGAGGTCGAAGCCCTGGCGCAGCGCACTGGTGCGCGCGGAGCAGTGGCCGCTGTGACGGATCGCATCCGCACCCGCATCTCCCTGCTGGAGAACGACCACCTGCACTACCGCGGCCGTTCCGTCCCCGGGCTGTCGAGCACCAAGCGCTTCGAGGACGTCGCGCACTGGCTGTGGACGGGCATCGACTCGGTCGGCATGCAGTTCCCCGAGGGCCAGGAGATCTGGATGGCCCTCCCGGAGAGCGCCACCCTGACCGACCGGGTCCGGGTGGCCGTGGCCCTCGCGAGCGCCGGCGACCCGTTGCGCTTCGACCTCGACCGGTCCATCACCACGGCCAAGGCGATCATCGCCGACATCGTCGAGTCCCTCCCGCTGCTGGGCAGGCCCGCGGGCACCGACATCGCCGACCGCCTCTGGGCCCGGCTCTCCCCGGACCCACCGCAGCCGGACCTGCTCAACGCCGCCCTGATCCTGCTGGCGGACCACGACCTGGCCATCTCGACGATGGCGGCCAGGGTCGCCGCCTCGGCCCACGCCCACCCGTACGCCGTCGTGTCCGCGGGCCTGGGCGCGATGGAGGGCCAGCGTCACGGAGCCGCCGCGACGATCGCGCACCGCTTCCTGGCCCAGGCCGCCACCGACCCGATGGGCGTCGTCGCCGAACACCTGAGGGCGGGCCAGCCGATCCCAGGCTTCGGCCACCGCGTCTACCGGTCCCGCGACCCGCGCGCCGACCACTTCCTGGCCCTGCTGCGCGCCCACGGCGACCTGGTGGTGGACAAGGTGATCGCGACCCAGTCGAAGACGTTCCCGAACATGGACCTGGCGCTGGCGCAGTTCAGCCTGATGTTCTCCATGCCGCCGACGGCGGGGGAGGCGATCTTCTCGATCGCCCGGATCGTGGGGTGGGTCGCGCACGCGATGGAGGAGTACAAGGAGCCTGGGCTGCGGTTCCGGACGATGGGTGTCTACACGGGCGACCGGCCCTAGTGGCGTGACTCAGAACGTCGGCGGCGAATCCGCGCCCAGCAGGGCGCCTCGTGGTGCCGCCCCCACGCCCCCGTACAACCAGTACGAGAACGTGGGGGCGGCACCACGAGACACCCGTCTGACCACGAATGCACCGGCAACGTTCTGAGCCACGCCACTAGCCCGGAACCGCGGACCGGCGGTCGAGGACGCCAGAGGCGCCAGACGACCCCCAGGACGCCTGGCACCTCGAGTTCATCCGCTCAGTCCGGCAGTTCGGCGTGGTCCTCGGCGAAGGCGAGGATCCGCGCGTTGGTGAGCTCGGGTTCCTCCAGGTTCAGCGCGTGGGTCCTCCCCGGCACGATCTCCGTGCGCACTCGCGGGACGAGGGACTCGACGCGCGCGGCGAGCTCCTGCGGGCCGATGACCGAGCGCCCGCCCAGGATGAAGTGGGCGGGCACGTCGATCGACCGCAGTTCGTCGTCGGTGAACACGTGCAGTGGAGCGATTTGGGCCTTGTACCTGATGCCGCGGAACAACAGCGGGCGCATCGTGTGGCGCACGGCGGGATCGCCCGCGCTGACCCGGCGCAGGATCGCGGCGGGCAGCAGCCAGCGGGACAGCTCGCCGAGGCTCCAGAGGACGAACCTCAGACCCGGTAGCCCGAACCCGCCCGGCTCGAAGGCGAGGACGCCGGTGATCCTGCCGGAGCGCCGCACGGCGTGGTTCAGCGCGAAGTAGGCGCCGCGCGAGATCCCGACGAGGTGGACCTTCTCGTGGCCGAGGCCCACGAGGACGTCGTCGAGCCAGTCCGCCTCGTCCTCGGTGTTCTCCAGAGGCCGGGTCTGGACCGAGTGTCCTGGTTCGCCCATCGTGTCGACGGCGTACACGGTGTGCTTCGCCGCCAGTTCGGCGACGAAGGAGTACCAGGACAGCGACGTTCCCAGGACGCCGTGCAGCAGGACGATCGGCACGCCGGTGCCGGTGCCGCTGCGCCGGACGCGGGTCGAGCCGAACCGCGTCTCCACGTCCAGTTCCTCCGCCGGAACCGGCCACTTCTCCAGGATCGCCGCATAGACGGCGAAGTACCGGTCCTGCGCCGTCTGGTCCTTGAACTTCCCGAGCATCACACCCCCAGATGTTTTTCCAATGCAGATGCAATGTAACAGCGTCCGCAGTGGTCGTCGACACCGGACGTTGTGACACAGTGATCACATGCCGAAACGCGTTGACCACGACGAGCGGCGGCGTGAGCTCGTGGAGGCGCTCTTCCGGATCGCTTCGACGCGAGGACTCCAGTCGGTGACGCTGCGCGCGGCCGCGGCGGAGGCGGGCGTGTCGATGTTCCAGATCCAGTACTACTTCCCGACCAAGGAGGAGATGCTGCGCTACGCCTGGCAGCGGATCACCGAACTGGGCGCCGAGCGTGCCGGGCAGGGCATCGCGGAGGCGCTGCGGACCGGCGACGAACGCGCCGTCATGAGGGCGTGCGTGCTCGGGGTCCTGCCGATGGACGAACGCAGCCGGATGTTGTGCGCGGTGCAGATCGCCTACTTCGCCCTGGACGTCACCCGTGGCGGCCCGGCACCGGACCAGCAGGCCATGCTGCCCCACCTCGTGGGTCTGCTCGCCGGGCAACTCGACCAAGCCCAGAAACGCGACCGGGTCCCCCCGCACCTCGACCCGCGGATGGAGGCCGACGCGCTCGCGATCATGACCGCGGGCCTCCTCAGTGCGATGCTGGTCGACGCCTACGACGTGGACCAGGCCACGCGGATCGTCGACTACCGGCTCGACCAGCTGTTCCCCGGCTAGCGACGTCCGCCCCGCTTGGCCGCTGGCATCTCCGCCGCGAGAAGCGGACCATGAAAACCATGAGATTGTCCGCTGTGGACAACCTGAAGGTGATCCTGGTGGCGTGGGTCATCGGCGGCCACGCGCTGCTGGGCTACGCCGCGATCGGTGGCTGGCCCTACGACGAGGTCAACGAGGTCACGTTCCACCCCGGCGTCGAGACGGTGCTGGCGGCGCTGGTCGGACCGTCCGGCCTGTTCTTCATGGGCACCTTCTACTTCATGGCCGGGATCTTCACGCCCGGTTCCCTCGAGCGCAAAGGGCGGCGGCGGTTCATCGCCGACCGGCTGGTCCGGCTCGGTGTGCCGTGGGTGGTCAGTGCTCTGGTGGTGTGGCCTACGTTCGTGTGGCTGGCCTACAGCGGGGCTGGGCGCGACGTCACGTGGTGGCAGGCGTTCACGGACCGGCGGCCGTTCCTGGACAGCGGGTCGCTGTGGTTCGTGGGCGTGTTGCTGATCTTCAGCATCGGGATCGCGCTGGCACCGCCCATCAAGGAGCGCGCCATCACGCCGCAGACCGTGGTGGGGATGACGTTGGTCGTGGCGGGGACGACGTTCCTGACCCGGCTGGTGTTCCCGGCGCGCAGCGGGCAGGTCGGGGACCTGCACCTGTGGTGGTGGCCGCAGTGTCTCGGGATGTTGCTGCTCGGCGCGATCGGCGGGCGCAAGCTCGCGGAGCGGGTGCCGGACGAGATCTACCGCATGACGCGCACCGTGGTCGTCGGGACCATCGCGGTGCTGCCGGCCGCGGCGGCGCTCATGGGGGTGCTGGACCTGGCCGAGAGCGCCGAGCCGTTCCTCGGCGGGTGGAGGTGGCAGGCCGCGACCCTCGCGCTCGTCGAGGGGATTCTGGTGGTGGCGGGGAGTGTGTGGCTCATCGGGCTGGCGCAGCGGCGGTTGACGCGCCAGGGGCCCTTCGCCGAGGGGCTGGCGCGGTCCGCCTACGTCGCGTTCGTCGTGCAGGGGCCGATCCTGCTCGCCCTCGCCACCGGACTGCGGCCGCTGGACCTTCCCGCCGAGGTGAAGGCACCGCTGGTCGGGGCGGGGGCGATCGGGTTGTCGTTCGCGATCGGCTGGTACGTCACTTCACGCCGAGGCGCTTCAGCACGCTCGTCGTGATGCCGGCGGCGTCCAGGCCGTGGGCGCGCAGGATGCGGGCGCGGGAGTCGTGCGGCAGGAAGCGCGGCGGCAGGGCGAAGGTCGCCACGCAGGTCGGGGTACCGGTCAGGGCCTGGCCGAGGCGTGCGCCCAGGGCTCCGGTCGACGTCGTGTCCTCCACGGCCAGGACCAGGCGGTGCTGGCCGCTGAACTTGACCAGGTGCGGGTCGAGGGGCGCGATCCAGCGCGGGTCCACGACGTTGACCCGGATGTCGTGCGAGGCCAGTTCCTCCGCCGCGGCCAGGCAGGGGCCGGCGAGCGGGCCCACGGAGATCAGGAGCACCTCGGCGTCCGGGACCTCCCGCAGCACGTCGAAGTGGCTCACGTGGCGCATCGCGGGCACGTCCGGGCCGAGCGCGGCCTTCGGGTAGCGCACGACAGTCGGGCCGTCTGAGACCTCCACCGCCTCGCGCAGCAGAGTGGCCAGGGAGGACGGGTCGCGTGGTGCGGCAAGGCGCAGACCCGGCACCACCGGCAGCACCGAGGCGTCCCACATGCCGTGGTGCGAGGCACCGTCCGGGCCCGTCACGCCCGCCCGGTCCAGCACGAACGTCACCGGGAGCCGATGCAGGGCCACGTCCATCAGCAACTGGTCGAAGGCCCTGGACAGGAACGTCGCGTAGACGGCGACGACCGGGTGCAGACCGCCCATCGCCATGCCGGCGGCGGACGTCACGGCGTGCTGCTCGGCGATGCCGACGTCGAACACGCGCGCCGGGAAGCGCTCGGCGAAGGGCCGCAGTCCCACGGGTTCGAGCATCGCGGCGGTCAGGCACACGACGTCCGGCCGGTCGGCGCCGATGGCCACGATCTCGTCCGAGAACGCGTCGGTCCAGGTCCGGCCACCGGCGGCACCGGACGCGCCGACCGCGTGCATGCGGTCGGCCTCGTCGGTCTCCGCCGCCTCGTACCCCTTGCCCTTCACGGTCTTGCAGTGCACGACGACCGGACGGCCGAGCGACTTGGCCTCCCACAGGGCGTTCTCGACGGCGTGCACGTCGTGCCCGTCGACCTCGCCGATGTACGCGAGACCCAGCGCCTCGAACAGCCCGCGAGCCGAGCCGTTGCCCAACGACGCCGCGAAACCGCCCGCGGTCGGGTCGTACGAGCGGCCGTTGTCGTTGAGCAGCACCACGACCGGGCGCGAGGAGCCGCCGATGTTGTTCAGCGCCTCCCAGCACATCCCACCCGTCAGCGCGCCGTCACCGACGATCGCGACGACCCGGCGGTCGGCCGCGGCCAGCTCGAACGCCTTGGCCAGACCGTCCGCATAGGACAGTGCGGTGGAGGCGTGCGAGTTCTCGACGACGTCGTGCGCGGACTCGGCCGCGGACGGGTAGCCGGACAGACCACCGGCCTGCCGCAACGAGTCGAAGTCCGAGCAACGCCCGGTCAGCATCTTGTGCACGTACGACTGGTGCCCGGTGTCGAACAGCACCACGTCGACGGGCGAGTTGAAGACCCGGTGCACGCCGATCGTCAGTTCGACGGCGCCCAGGTTCGGGCCGAGGTGGCCACCGGTCCGGTGCACCTTGGAGATCAGGAACGACCGGATCTCCGCGGCCAGCGCGCACAGTTCGGAGGACGAGAGCGCTCGCACGTCCGCGGGCGAGGTGATGTCAGCCAGCACGGCGCACCGCCAACGGCAGCGTGAAGGAGATCGTCTCCGTCGCGGTCGTGTGCGTCGACACCGTCACGGATCCCAACGCCTCCAAGGCAGCCACGACCTCGTCCACGAGTTCGGGAGGCGCGGAGGCGCCCGCCGACAGCCCCACGGACGACACACCCGACAGCCACTCCGGGTCGATCTCCGAGGCGTCGTCGATCAGGTACGCCGGCGTGCCGGCACGGGCCGCGAGCTCGACCATCCGCACCGAGTTGGACGAGTTCTTCGAGCCCACCACCAGCACCAGGTCGGACTGCGCGGCGACCTCGCGGACGGCGATCTGCCGGTTCGTGGTGGCGTAGCAGATGTCGTCCGAACCGGGGCCGCGCACGTGCGGGAACTTCCGCTCCAGCGCCTCGACCACCTCCGCCGTCTCGTCGACTGCCAGCGTCGTCTGCGTCAGGTACGACACCGGGCCGGTGATCTCCAGCGCGAGAACGTCCTCCACGGTCTCCACGAGCACCATCTGGTCGGGGGCCTCGCCCAGCGTGCCCTCGACCTCCTCGTGCCCGGCGTGCCCGATCATCACGATGGTGTCGCCGCGTTCGGCGAAACGCCTCGCCTCGGCGTGCACCTTCGTGACCAGGGGACAGGTCGCGTCCAGCACGTCCAGGTCCCGGAGACGGGCCTCGGCGCGGACGACGGGGGAGACGCCGTGCGCGGAGAAGACCGCCGTGGCACCGAAAGGCACCTCGGACAGCTCCTCCACGAACACGGCGCCACGAGCCTCCAGCGAGCGCACGACGTGGACGTTGTGCACGATCTGCTTGCGCACGTAGACGGGGCCGCCACGCTGGTCGAGCAGTCGTTCCACGATCTCGATGGCGCGCTCCACCCCGGCGCAGAACGACCGGGGTGAGGCGAGCAGCACCGAACGCGGCGGATGTTCCGTCATCTACTGCCTTCCAGACTCAGTGGTCTCGGTGGGTGACGAGCTGGGCGAGCGTGCCGAGCTCCACCGCCGCACGCGCGGTCGGGGAGGCCTCGCCGAGATGGACCAGCGCCTGCGTGTGCAGTTCGTCGGCCTGCGTCTGGCTCCACGCGCGACCACCGGCCAGATCGACCAGGTGTGCCGCCCGCGCAAGCGTTTCCGCGTTCATCTCCTGCTCGCCGAAGTACAACGACGCCAGCTCGGCTGAGGCCGGGACTCCCGCGGTCAGGGCACGCACGACCGGCAGGGACTTCTTGCGGCTCACCAGGTCCGTCTGCGCGACCTTGCCCGTCACCGCCGGGTCGCCCCAGATGCCGAGCAGGTCGTCCACGTGCTGGAACGCCAGCCCCAGCTCGGCGCCGTACCCGCGCATCGCCTCGACCTGCCGGTCGGACCCGCCGCCGTACAGCGCGCCCAGCGCCGTCGAGGCTCCCAGCAGCGCGCCCGTCTTGCCGCGCGCCATCCGTTCCACCTCGAACACCTGGACGTCGGATCGCGTCTCGAAGTCCAGGTCGTCCGCCTGGCCTTCGAGCAACGCCACGGTGGCGTCACCCAGCGTCCGGATCGCCTCCAGCGCCCGCGGATGGCCTGATCCCGCGAGGACGTCCACGGCCAGCGCCTGCAACGCGTCACCGGCCAGGATCGCCGCGTTGACGCCGAACACGGTCCACGCCGTGGCCCGGTGGCGCCGGGTCGGGTCGCGGTCCATCACGTCGTCGTGCAGCAACGAGAAGTTGTGGATCAGTTCCACCGCGACCGCCGCCGGCACAGCGGCGGAGGCGGTGCCGCCGACGGCCTCGGCCGCCAGCAGCACCAACGCGGGACGGATCGCCTTGCCGCCGTTCTCCAGCACCGGGTTGCCGTACTCGTCGCGCCACCCGTGGTGGTACTCCGCGATCGCGCGCATCGACGGCGGCAGCTGCTCGACGGCCTTGCGCAGAGCCGGGAGCACGAGGCTCCGGCTCCACGCGAGGACCTCGCCGGACGGTCTTCCGGCGGCCAGGGTCTCGGTCATCTCCGCTGTCATGGCTAGAGACCGATCTCCACGTTCTCCAGCACGCCCAGCGCGTCCGGCACCAGCACGGCGGCCGAGTAGTACGTCGACACCAGGTACTTGAGCATCGCGTGCTCGTCGATGCCCATGAACCGCACGTTCAGGCCGGGCTCGTACTCGTCCGGGATGCCGGTCTGGCGCAGGCCCACGACGCCCTGCTTCTCCTCGCCGAGCCGCATGGCGATGATCGACGTGGTGCCGTTCTTGTTGACCGGGATCTTGTCGCACGGCGCGATCGGGATGCCGCGCCACGACTGCAGCTGCTTGCCCTCGACCTCGACGGTCGGCACGACCAGGCCGCGGCTGTTGAGCTGCCGGCCGAACGCGGCGATCGCCTTGGGGTGGGCCAGGATCAGCTTCGTGTTGCGGCGCCGCGAGATCAGCTCGTCCATGTCGTCCGGCGTCACCGGGCCGGAGCCGGTGCTGACCCGCTGCCTGAGGTCGGCGTTGGCGAGCAGGCCGAACTCCTTGTTGTTGACGAGCTCGTGCTCCTGCCGCTCGCGCAGGGCCTCGATCGTCAGGCGCAACTGGTGCTCGACCTGGTCCATCGGCTGGCTGTAGAGGTCGGCGACCCGCGTGTGGACGCGCACGATCGTCTGCGCCACGCTCAGTTCGTACTCACGGGGCCGCAGCTCGTAGTCGACGAACGTGCTGGGCAGCATCGGCTCGCCGTCGTGGCCGGACGAGATGTCGATCTCGGCCTCGCCGTGCTTGTTCGACGCGTTCGTCGGGTTCGCCAGCTGCTGCGCGATGTGCTCGCGCAACGGCTCGATCTGCCCGTTGAGCTGTGCGAAGGCGGCCCGGGACAGCACCACGGCCGTCGTCGGCGTCAACGCCCGCGCGGTGAAGCTCCACTCCTTGCCGGCACCGGAGAGCACCGGCTCGTCACCGATGTACTCGCCGTCCGCGATCGTGCCCAGCGCCACGTCGTCGCCGTACTCGCCGCGACCGGTCTTCGTGACCTTGCCGTGCGCGATCACGATGATCTCGTCGACGGACGTGCCGCGTTGCGCGATCACCTCGCCCGGCTGGTACTCGCGCTGCTCGAAGCGGTTCGCGACGGCGGTGAGCGCCGCCTCGTCCTCGAACCCGCGCAGCAGCACGAACTCCGCCAGCTCCTGCGGCACGATCCGCACCTCGGACCCCACGGCGGTGAAGGTGACCCGGCCGTCACCGATGGCGAACGTGAGCCGCCGGTTGACGCGGTAGGCCCCACCCTTGGCCTCGACCCAGGGCAGCATGCGCAGCAGCCACCGCGGCGAGATGCCCTGCATCTGCGGCGCGGACTTGGTGGTCGTGGCGAGGTTGCGGGCGGCTGCCCGGGAAAGGCTCAGCTGCTTGTCCTCGACCCCGAGACCCGGATCGGTAACAGTCACTGCGAATCCTGCCAATCTGCTTTAGCGAACGAGAACTGCGGCGGTGCCGAGTCCGGTCGGACGGTGGAACGATGTCCGGGTGGGGGCCGGGGAGAAGCTGAATCTCTCGGATCTCCGAGTCCAGAGCAGTTCGCCGGCGAGCCACGACTTCAGCGCTTCGGCGTACCGGTGCAGCCCGGCCTTGGTCTCCGCGTCGAGGCCGTACTCGTCGGCGAGCGACGGCAGCTCACCGAGGATCGAGCCGATCTGCCGCAGCCTGGCCGCGATCAGGTCGGCCACGATCGACACGGCCTGCTGCTGCTCACAGGCGAAGAACTGCTGCACGGCGAGCACCGCGCTGGTCGTGCTGGCACCGGTGGCGTAGGTGTGGTCGAAGCCGACGATCTCCTGTCGCAACGCGGGAACGTCGCCGAACGAGTCGACCAGGGCCCGCATCGTGCTGTTGCGCAACAACTCCTCGGGCAACTCCGCGCCGACGGACTTGCGCGCGAGCTTCGCGGACAGCTCCGTGGCGATCGACCGGCGCCGCATCTCCACCAGGTCGATCGGGTCGGGCACGCGGCCCTGCGCGGTGTTGTGCAGCTCCCACAGCAACGCGTCGAAGAACTCGGCGAGGTGCTCGGAGTCCTCGCTGTCCAGAGTGGACCGCGAGACGAGGTCGGAGAGCCCCTTCTCGGCGGGGTTCATCGGCGCCGACCCGCTCAGCACCGACTTCAGCCCCGCCACGAACGCCCTGCCGCCCGCGACGTTGCGCGAGCGGAGGAAGGACTGGAACGCGTCGGTGACGTAGAAGCCCCACGTGTGCCAGTCGTTGATGTGCTTCAGGTCCTCGAGCGTCGCCGTCGGGTGGGTCAGCGGGCCGAAACCGCCGAAGTCCGCGGCGTCGTAGAGCGCCTCGGTCCACGGCGCGCCAGCGAGCATGCCCATGTCCCGCACCCACGTCTTGGTGTGCAGCCGGACCTTGTCGACGTGCGGCGAAAGCCTTGCCGCGAACGGCATGTCGAACGAGGGGATCTCAACCACGAGGAACCCCCAGCCACGCCGCGGACGTGCCCAGGCCGGTCGGCCCGCGCAGGATCGTGCGGAAGAACGCGGAGTTGCCCGCGCCGCTGCCTTCGACCTTCGTGTAGCGGCCGGCGTGCAGGTGCCACTCGTGGCCACCGGACTGCCAGTCCTGCAGCCCCTTCACGTACTTGAGCACGCGCGCCTGTTCCTCCGGGCCCAGCGCGTTCTCCGCGAAGAGCTGGGGCAACTCGGTGAAGACGGTGTTCTCGAACTGGTGCAGCCGCGAGGTCAGCAGGGTGTTCACCGCCTCGACGGCGGTCTGCGTGTCGTGGCCGAAGAACTTCTCGAACACGAGCACGCCGTTGGAGTTCTCACCCTCCCGCAACACCTCCCGTTCGTACGAGAAGATGTCGTTGCGCAGGTGGATCGCGTCGGAGAACGTGTCCGACAGCACCCGCAGCGGGCGGGTGCCCGCGACGGACGCGGGCACCTCGGCTGCTTCGGAGACCTCCACCAGGTTCGCCGACCACGGTGCGCCGCCCACCTTGCGGCGCATCTCGATGTACTCGATCGGGTTGGCGACCGTGCCGCTCTCGATGTTCTTGATCTCCCACATGCACTCGAGCAGCAGGTTGTGGGTGCTCGTGGTGAACCGGCGCCGCCAGTCCTGCGACATCAGCGGAATGGTCCGCTGCCACAGGTCGACGAGGCCGCGCTCGGTCGGGTTGACGGGTTCCGGCCACGGGTCCGTGCCGTTGAGGGGCATGAACGCCGGCAGCCGGTCGAGATACGCCTTCGCTCCCGACACGTCCTTGCTCTGCTTGAACTCCGCGAAGAACTCGTCGTCGAAGTAGAAGACCCAGACGTACCAGTCCGTGATGAGGTCGAGGATCTCCGCGGGCGCGTCCGGATGGGTCCACGCGCACATGAACCCGTAGTCGTCGCCCGCGAGGACCTCGTCGGTCCACACCCCGGTGTCGAGCATCCCCATGTCCCGCGCCCACCGCGTCGAGTGGGCGCGGGCGCGTTCGAGGTGCGGGTTCATCCGCGCCGGGTGCGGCACGTAGAACTCCGGCATGGTGAAGGAGGCCAAGACCTATCCCTCGCGGCCGAGCTCGACGTGCTCCAGCACGCCGATCGCGTCCGGCACCATGATGGCGGCCGAGTAGTAGGCGCTGACCAGGTAGTTGATGATCGCCTGGTCGTTGATGCCCATGAACCGCACCGACAGACCCGGCTGGTACTCGTCCGGGATGCCGGTCTGGTGCAGGCCGATGACGCCCTGGTTCTGCTCGCCGGTGCGGATCAGCATCACCGACGACGTGCGGGTGTCGGAGACCGGGATCTTGTTGCACGGCAGCACGGGGATGCCGCGCCAGGCCGGCACCTGCTGGCCGTTGAAGTCGATGTGCTGGGGGTACAGGCCGCGCTTGTTGAGCTCACGGCCGAACGCGGCGATCGTGCGCGGGTGCGCGAGGAAATAACCGGGGTCCTTCCACACGATCGACAGCAGCTCGTCGAAGTCGTCCGGGGTGGGCGGGCCGGACCGGGTGTGGATGCGCTGCTTGAGATCGGCGTTGTGCAGCAGGCCGAACGACCTGTTGTTGACGATCTCGTGCTCCTGGCGCTCGCGCAGGGCCTCGATCGTGAGCCGCAACTGCTGCTCGACCTGGTCCATCGGGTGGTTGTAGAGGTCCGCGACCCGGCTGTGGACCTGCAGCACGGTCTGAGCGACGCTCAGCTCGTACTCGCGCGGGGACTGCTCGTAGTCGACGAACGTGCCGGGCAGCACCGGCTCGCCGTCGTGGCCGGACGACAGCCCGATCTCGGCCTCGCCGTGCTCGTCCTGCGGCTTGTTGCGGCTGTTGAACGTCTGCTGGATGTGTGCGCGCAGGCCGCCCGCTTCCCCGTTGAGCGCCTGGAAGTCGTTCCACGACAGGGTCAGCACGGTGACCGGGGTGACGGCCTTGGCCGTGTACTCCCACTCGCCCTGTGGTCCCGCCAGCACGGACTCGCCGAAGTACTGGCCGTCCGCGAGGTTGCCGAGCACGGTGTCGCCGCCGTACTCGCCGGTGCCGATCTTGTCGACCTTGCCGTGCGCGATCAGCACGACGGTGTCCTGCGGGCGGCCCTTCTCGACGATGACGTCGCCGATGCCGAACTCCTGCTGCCGGAAGCGACCGGCGAGCGCGGCGAGGACCTCCTCGTCGTCGAAGCCCTTCAGCAGCGCCAGCTCGGTGAGCTCCTGCGGCACCACGCGGATCTCCGCGCCGATGTTGGTGAACGACACACGGCCATCGCCCAGCGTGTAGGTGAGACGGCGGTTGACGCGGTACGCACCACCAGCGGCCTGCACCCAGGGCAACACCTTGAGCAGCCAGCGGGAAGTGATTCCCTGCATCTGCGGGACGGACTTGGTGGTCGTGGCCAGATTACGCGCGGCGGCCGTGCCCAAACTCAGCTGCTGACGGCCCTCATTGAGGTCAGAATCCGTCACAGTCACAACCTGCACCCACCCATCTCAATGCGCTAATGGACCAATCCGATAAGCCGGAACGGACGTTAGTTCGCGCTGTTAAGAGCTGTGAAGAGGCCAAAAAGGCGACATTCGGGTGGGTGGTTTAGGCCTGTCGATGCTACAGAGCGTACAACTGGCGCACTACGCAACGGCCGTTGTATCGGCAGGTGGGTGATCGGGAGCTATTCGAACGAGTATGGAATAGGGCACTCGTTTGGCCCAGTAAGATCACTCTTTCGAGCGCACGGGAGTGCCTTGTCCGGATGTTATAAGACACCACTCCGAGTGGGTCGAAAATCCACTCGAAGTGGTGTGTGTCAATACAATGTTGCGCCTCTTGGTGATGCTGGTGAGTCGCAGCTTGATTTTGTATCGACGGCTATTCGTGCTATTACGCCTCGGGGTCGTTCAGGAATGATTCCAGCTGGGTGACGACGAACGCGTGGTCCTCGGCCTGGGGCAGTCCGGAGACGCCGACGGTGCCGACCGGGCCGGTCCCGCGCAGGATGACCGGGAAGACCCCGCCGTGCGCCGCGTACAGGTCCGGATCGAGGCGTGACTCCGCCTCGAACGTCGTGCCCTTCTCGCGGAACTCCGTGCCGACCAGGAACGAGCTGTGGCCGAACAGCTCGACGACGCGGGCCTTGCGCTCCAGCCACCGGTCGTTGTCCGGCGCGGTGCCGGGCAGTGAGGCGTGGAAGAGGCGGTGCCCGTTCCGCCGCACCGAGATCGCGATCGGCAGGCCCTGCTCGCGGGCCGCGTCGAGCAGGTGCAGGCCGAGCTCGATCGCGACGTCGTTGCCGAAGCGGTCGAACTGGAGCCGCCGCTCCTGGGCGAGCAGTTCTTCACTGGTAGGGCTCACAGGGACACCACCCGGTTCTCGTGTGCGGAAAGGAAAGCGGCCTCGATGACCCGCAGCGCGTGCACGGCGCCGGCGGGGTCGACGGGGACGCGGCCGGCCTGCAGTTCAGCGTAGAAGTCCTGGTACGCGCCGGGTTCGACGGCGACCTCGGTCGTCTCGCCGAGCACGCCGAGCCGTCCGGTGCGGTCCTCGTGACCCCAGCCGGGATCGGTCGGGCGGCGGCCCGCGTCGAGGGCGTCCTCCTGTTCGTCCAGGCCGCCGATCTCGAACGCGCCCTCGCTGCCGAGCAGGCGGAACCGCGGCCCGTAGTGGGCGGCGTGCGCGTTGGCCCACAGGTGGGAGCGGACGCCGTTCTCGTGCGTCAACGCCACGAACACGTCGTCGTCCACCTGGGCGCCGGGACGGCGGCGGTCGAGTTCCGCGTAGACGGTCCGCACCGGCCCGAACAGCTGCAACGCCTGGTCGACGAGGTGCGCGCCGAGGTCGTAGAGCAGGCCGCCGGCCTCCTCGGGCGCGCCGGACTCACGCCAGTTGTCCCAGATCTCCGGCACCCAGCGCTCGAAGCGGGACTCGAACCGCCGGACCTCGCCCAGCTGACCGACGATCTCGCGCACGGTCAGGAAGTCGCTGTCCCAGCGGCGGTTCTGGAACACCGTCAGGGGTACCCCGGCGGCCTGCGCGGCGGCCACGAGTCCGGCGGCTTCGGCGGACGTCGGCGCGAACGGCTTGTCGACGACGACCGCGACACCCTTGGTGATGGCCCGCTTCGCGTACTCGACGTGCGTCTTGTTCGGGGTGGCCACGACGACCAGGTCGAGGTCCAGGTCGAACAGCTCGTCGGCGGTGACGATCTTCGCCTCCGGGTGCGCGGCACGGGCCTGCGCCTGCCGCTCCGGGTTCGCCGTCACGATCGCGACGAGGTCCATGCCCTCCGTGGAGGTGATCAGAGGGGCGTGGAAGACCCGCCCCGCGATGCCGTAGCCCAGAAGTCCGACTCGAGTCATGCTTCCGATTAAAGCAACGCTGTTGAATAATTGCGACCGTGGACCTCACCTCGCTCCGTTCGCACAACGACAGGACAGTGCTCCGGCTCGTCCGCTCCGGGGCGCTGAGCAGGGCTTCCCTCGCGGAGGAGACCGGGCTGACCCCGCAGGCGATCTCGAAGATCGTGGCGCGGCTCATGTCGGCCGGCCTGCTGGAGGAGACCGGGGCCGTGCGCGACGGCGGCCGCGGCAAGCCCCGGATGGCGTTGCGGCTCGCGGCCGGCGGGGCGTTCGCCTACGGCGCCTACGTCGACCGCGACGAACTGCGCGTGGTCAGGCTCGGCCTGACCGGTGAGGTGGTGTCGGCCTCGGTCGTGCCGCTGCCCCCGATGTTCACGCCGGACGACGTGCTCGACGCCCTGGAGCCGTTGGTCGAGGCAGGGGAGAAGGTGCTGGGTCTCGGCATCGGCATCGCCGGTCCGCTGGAGCACCGCGACGGGGTGGTGTCGCCCCACGGGTTGCCGGGCTGGTCCTCGGTGCCGTTGAAGGCGCTGGCCGAGGAACGGCTCGGGCTGCCGGTCGTCGTGGACAAGGACACCAACGCCGCCGTGCTCGCCGAGGCGTGGCGCAGACCGCTCCAGGACGCGGCGCTTGTGTTCGTGGGCACCGGTCTGGGCGTGGGACTCCTACTCGGAGGAGAGGTGTATCGCGGCGCACGGTCGGGCGCGGGCGAGTTCGGGCACACGACGATCCAGCTCGACGGACCGCTCTGCGTCTGCGGACGGCGCGGGTGCGTCGAGGCGGTGCACGCGGCCAGTGCCGGTGCCGAGGCGGCTCGTGTGCTCGGCGCGGCGGTGGCGAACCTCGTGCTGCTGCTGGACCTCGACCAGATCGTCCTGAGTGGACGGAAGGTGCTCGAGTCGCCCGGCCTCTACCTGCGGGCGATGCCGGCCGTGGACGTGAGCGTCACGTCGTACGGTCCCGATCTGGTGCCCGTCGGCGCGGGGCTGCTGGTGCTGGGCGAGTTGTTCTAGCGATGTCGGCCGGGCGAAGCACCCGGCCGACGTCCCCATCCCGCTACCGGGCCACGGCTTCGAACAGGTGCAGCGAGTCGGTCGCCGTCGAGCCGCGGTACTCGAGCCCCGCCCGGTCGAACAGGCTCGCGTACTCGGCCTCCGTGCGTTCCTGGCTGCCGAACAGCACGAACATCCCCATGTCGGCCATCGCGGTGTAGGCGTCGGGCGTGCCGGACTTCTCCAGCAGCACCTCGACCACGACGATCCGCGAACCCGGCCTTGCGGCCCGCGCGCAGGACTCCAGGATGCGCACGCAGTCGTCGTCGCCCCAGTTGTGCAGGATGAACCTCAGCAGGTAGAGGTCGGCCCCCTCGGGAACGGACTCCAGCGCGTTGCCGGTGACGGTCTCGCAGCGCGACGCCAGCGGGTCGCTGACGAGCTCGGGCAGCGCGTCGGCGATGACCCCTTCGACGTCGAACAGCACCCCGTTCAGCTCCGGCGCGGCCCGCAGGACGTCGCGCAGCAACGTGCCGCGGCCGCCGCCGACGTCGACCACCAGTCCCGTCGGGGGCAGGCCGAGCGCTGCGACCACGTCCCCGTTGTCCTCCTCGGTGGCGTTGCTCATGGCCTGGTGGAAGTCGGCGGCGCGCTCGGGTTCGTGCTCGCTGAGGTAGCTGTAGAAGTCGGTGCCGTGCACCACCTCGAACGGGCCGCGGCCTGCCCGCGCGGCCGCGGCGAGGCTGCTCCACGCCTGCCAGTTGGCGTCGGCCTTCAGGTCCTGCGTGAGGATGCGGCCCACCGGGTGGGCCGAGCACATCGTCCGCGAGAGCGCCGTGTGCGCGTACCGGCCGTCCTCGGTCAGGGTGAACACCCCGAAGCTCGCGAGGGCGGCCAGCAGCCTGCTCAGCACTCCGGGGTCGGTGCCGGTGCGGGCGGCCAGGTCCGGCACGGAGAGGGGCTCGTCCTCCAGCGTGTCCGCCAGGTCGAGCAGCACGGCCGCGCGCAGCAGGTGGGCGGCGCGCAGCAGCACCAGCATCTGGCTCACCGAGTCGTCCGGTCCTTCGTGGGGCATCTCGTTCCTCCTAGGCGGGCGACAGCACGACGGGCAGGGCGCTGATGCGGCGGATGATCCAGTCGGACTCCCACCGCACCTCGTTCGTCGTGCTCAGGCGGGCGTGCGGGAAGCGGGTGAGGAACGCGCCGAGGGCGATCCTGGCTTCCAGCCGGGCGAGGGGCGCGCCGAGGCACAGGTGCCGGCCGAGACCGAAGCTGACGTTGTCGCCCCCGGTTCCGGGCGCGAACTCGTCGCCGGCGGTGCTGTGCGGGCAACGGTTCGCCGCGGCCAGGTTCACCTGCACCGGCGCGCTCTTCGGGATCAGGTAGCCGCCGAGCTCGACGTCCTCGGTGGCGAACCGCCACGTCGCGTGGGGCAGCGGCGGCTGCACGCGCAGGGTCTCCTCGACCCAGTCGCTGATCTCGGTGTCGGTGCGGGGGCGTTCGGCGGGCGGGCGGCGCAGAGCCTCGTGGATCGAGGAGGCGATCAGGCTCGCCGTGGACTCGTAGCCCGCCATGATCAGGCCGGTCGTCCACGTCACGACCTCGTTGAGGCTGACCGAGTCCTCGGCCTGCGCCGCCAGCAGGTCGGTGACGAACCCCTGGTCCAGCACGGTGCCCTCGGCGGCCCACTGCGCGACCGTGCCGGCGAGTCCACCCACTCCGGCGGCGCGTTCGTCCTGGTCCTGCGAGTAGATGATGTTGTCGGTGACCTCGCGCAGCGCGGGCCTCAGGTGCGGTGGCACGCCGATCAGTTCGCTGAAGAACCCCAGCGGCAGCGGGAAGGTGAAGCGGTCGACGAGGTTGACCTCGCCTTCCCCGGCCAGGTCGTCGAGCAGTCCGCCGGCGAGCTTCGTGATGCGCTCACCCCACTCGCCGAGCTTGCGGGGCGTGAAGAACTTCGCGTGCAGGCGCCGGATCCGGGTGTGCTCCGCGCCCTCGCTCATCACCATGGCCTTGGCGACCTCGGCACGGGGCTGGGCGCCGAGCATGGCGCCGGGGATCCGCATCCACTCCGGTGCGAGCGCCATGTCCTTGCTGAGCCGGGAGTCGAGCAGCGCGGCGCGGGCGAGGGCCGGGTCGCACACCACCCAGTTCGTGCCGCCGAAGTAGTCGACGGTGACGATCGGTGCGACCCGGCCCGCCGCCAGCACCGCGGGCAGCGAGTCGACGGAGGCGGGGGTCGTGGGCATCTCGGCCCGGGGTGCCTGCCGCGCGGCCCCGCGCACCGTGTCGGCGAGCGCCGCCGGGTCGTCCGGGAGCGCGTCACCCCGCCACGCCACGTGGCCGTCCGGGCGGACCAGGACGAAGGTGCGGTCGTAGAGCTTGGCCAGTTCGTCGCTGTCGCTGTGGCGCACGCTCAGGGGCACACCGCGTTCGGCGAACGCGGCCTCGAAGCGCGGAAGCCGTTCGTCCGCTCCGAACCGGAGCAGGACGAAGCCCAGTCCGAAAAGGTCCAAAGTGGATGTACGAGCGTCCCACCACGCGTGCGCCGCCCGCCTGCCGGGTTCGCCGCCGGGCCGCCACGCCGCGTCCGGCACGGTGATCTCCGCCGACTGATCGGGGTCGTCGACGATCACCGGTGAGCGGTAGCGTAGTCCGAAGTGGATCTCCGGGGCGTCGAACTCGCGGTGCGCGCCGCTCGACGCGAGCCGTTCGGCCATGGCCCTGCGGGCCTGTTCACCGTCGGGGCCGTCGAGGTCGATCTCCTGCGGGACCTCGCGGTCCATCGTGCGCCGCAGGTTCGTGTTGGCCTCGTTCATGCTCGCTTCGGCGATCGGCCGGCGTTCCGCCTCGTAGCTGTCGAGCAGGCCGGGACCGGCCCAGCCGCCGAGGGTGGCGGCGATCTTCCAGCCCAGGTCGGCCGCGTCGGCGATGCCCGTGTTGAGGCCGAAACCGCCGGAGGGGGACAGGGTGTGCGCGGCGTCGCCCGCGAGGAACACGCGGCCGTGCCGGTAGCGGTCGGCGACGCGGTGGGTGAGGTGCCAGTCGCCGTCGCTCAGCACCTCGAACGGGGTCTCGAACGCGATCGCGTCCCGGATCAGGGACTCCGCGCCGACCCGTTCCGCGTGCTCGTCCTCGACGCCGACGACCATGTTGAACAACGCGTCGCCGTCCAGTGACCGCAACGGGAAGCGCAGCACCGGCGAGCGGACGAGGAAGTGCACCAGCGCGGTGCCGGCGCCGAGCCTGGCCCGCAGTTCGGGGGCGCGGAACAGGACGTTGCGGAAGATCTGCGGGCGGAACCGGGCAGGGGAGTCGATGCCGCACGCCTGCCGGATCGGGGACGACGCGCCGTCGCACGCGACCAGGTACCGGGCCTGGATGTCCTTCCTGGTACCGGTTTCCAGATCGGTGAGCACGGCACGCACGTGGTCGCCGGTCTGCGTCACGTCGCCGAGCGAGGTCCGCAGCCGCAACGGGTCGCCGGTCGCCCGTGCCAGCACGGGGTTGAGCCAGTGCGCCGGGCAGATCTGGTCGGGTTCGGGGGTGTGCTGGAAGACCGGGCGGTCCGCGGCCGTGCCCCGCCGGTAGCGGTGCAGCTCGTGGCCGCCGATCTTGGTCACCCAGGCGATGTCCAGCGGGTGGTCCGGTGGCCAGCCCGCGCCGCGGATCGCGTCCGCGAGCCCCCAGCGCCGGAACAGTTCCATCGAGCGCGGACCGATCGTGCTCACCTTGGGGTGGCGGACGGTGCCGTCACCGGCCTCGGCCACCACGCAGCTGATCCCGCGGTACGTCAGGTCGATCGCCAGCGCCATCCCGACCGGGCCACCACCCGCGATGAGCACGTCGGTCTGTTCCATCGTGTCCTCGCCTTTCGTTGCAGGAGTGGGCAGGGCGGCCGGGGGCCGCCCTGCCCGGGTCGGTGTGGTCAGGGACGGACCGCGACGGCCAGCAGGCAGCCGAAGTCGTCGGCGCCGGTCAGGTCGCCCGGCTTGAAGGCGTCCTCGTCGAACGCGAAGTTGCCCTCGTCCATCGCCACGGGCCGTTCCTCGAAGCCGCCCAGCTTCTCGATCTCGTCGGCCAGGCGCAGCGTGCTCTGCTCGGTGATGTCGAGGATGCTGTGCAGCCGCAGGCCCGCCCGGTGCAGCATCGGGACGTAGTCGTCGATGTCGGCCGTGGTGCACATGAGGTCGCGGCAGAACTTGTCGATGCCGGGGCTGCGGACCTCCTTGTGCGGGTAGCGGTCGAAGATGTCGGTCAGCACGACCCGGCCGCCGGGCTTGAGGACGCGGAAGATCTCGCGGAACACCCGGTCGCGGTCGGGGATGTGGCAGATCGACTCCAGCGCCATCACCGCGTCGAACGACCCGTCCCGGAACGGCAGGTCCAGCGCGTCGGCGTGCTCGAAGACCGCCCTGGCGGCGAGCCCCCTCTCCGCGCTGAGCTTGTTGGCGGTCTTGACCTGCTCCGCGCTGATGCTCACGCCGGTGACCCGCGCGCCGGTCCTGCCCGCGAGCCTCAGGCCGGGGCCGCCGACACCGCAGCCCAGGTCGAGCACGTGGGACGTCGCGCCGACGTGGAGGTGCTCGATGAACACGTCCGTGAGCCGGTCCATCGCCTCGTCGATCGTGGCCGTGGAGTCCGGTGAGTCCCAGTAACCGATGTGCACGTTGGTGTTGAAGCTGCCGTCGCGCATCGCGCTCAGGGTCAGCTTGTCGTAGAGCGCGCCGACTTCGTGCGGCTGCGGGAGGGTCTGGGTCATGGCGAGCTTCTCCTGGTTGGTCTGGGGGTGTCAGAGGGACGCGACGGCGCGCGTGAGGTCCTGCTCGATCCGGCGGCACAGCTCGTAGTCCGGCAGCAGGCCCTGCTCTTGCGCCTGTGCCAGCGTGATCGCCGCACCGTCCCTTTCGGACAGGATCGGATTCGGCGGCACGGGCAGTCCGAGTGCCGGGTCGAGCACGTCGAGGGCGAGTTCGTGTTCCGCCACGTAGGTGCCGGAGATCATGTACGACATCACGGTGTTGTCCTCGAGCGCGATGAACGCGTGCCCGACGCCGACCGGGAAGTACAGGGTGCGGTGGTGGTTCTGGTCCATCCGCACGGAGTCCCACCGCCCGAACGTGGGCGAGCCGGCCCGGATGTCGACGACGACGTCGATCGCCGACCCGGCCGCGCAGTAGACGTACTTGGCGCATCCCGGCGGCGTCGTCGTGTAGTGGATGCCGCGGACGACGCCGCGGGCCGACACGCTGTGGTTCGTCTGCCGCACCGGGAACAGCGGGCTGCCGGTCGCCTCGGCGAACGCCGCCTCCTGGAACGGCGAGAGGAACTTGCCGCGGTCGTCGCCGAAGACCTGCGGGGTGAACTCCAGCGCGCCTTCGACTGCGAGCGTGCGGACCTTCATGGGGGCTCCTGCGATCTCAGAGCGTGGCCAGGACCTGGCGCAGCGCGTGGATGACCTTGTCCTGCAGGTCGGGCGACAGCGAGGGGTACATGGGCAGCGAGAAGATCTCGCCCGCCAGTGCCTCGGTGACGGGCAACGAGCCGGTGCGTTCGGCGAGGTGGGCGAAACCGCTCATCGTGTGCACGGGCCACGGGTAGCTGATGTTCAGGTGGATGTCGTACGACTTGAGGCGCTCGATGATCTCGTCGCGCCGGGGATGCCTCACGACGTAGACGTAGTAGACGTGGCTGTTGCCCTCGTTCGTGCTGGGCAGCCTGAGGCCGGTGTCCTGAAGGCCTTCCTCGTACCGGCGCGCGATGGCCTGCCGTCCGGCGACGTAGGTGTCGAGCCGGGTCAGCTTGCGCCGCAGGATCTCCGCCTGGACCTCGTCGAGGCGGCTGTTGTGCGCCGGCGTCTGGACGGTGTAGTAGATCTTGTCCATGCCGTAGTAGCGCAGCCTTCGCAGTTGCGCGACCACGGTGTCGTGCGGGGTGATCACCGCGCCGCCGTCGCCGTACGCGCCGAGGACCTTGGTGGGGTAGAAGGAGAACGCGGCCACGTCACCGGTCGAGCCGGCGACCTTGCCGTGCTGCCGGGCACCGTGCGCCTGCGCGCAGTCCTCCAGCACGCTCAGCCCGTGCTTGTCCGCGATCGCCTTCACCGCGGCCATGTCCACGCACTGCCCGTAGAGGTGCACGGGCACGATGCACCGGGTGCGGTCGGTGATCTTCGCTTCGACCTGCGCGGTGTCCATGAGGAAGTCCTCCTCGCACACGTCGACGAACACCGGCGTGGCGCCCGTGTTGTGGATCGCGATGACGGTCGGTGCCGCGGTGTTGGACACCGTGATCACCTCGTCGCCCGGGCCGACGCCGAGCGCCTGAAGACCGAGGGTGATCGCGTTCGTGCCGTTGTCGACACCGACGCAGTGCGCGAGTCCGTGGTAGGCCGCGAACTCCTCCTCGAACCCCTGCACGCTCGCGCCGAGCACGAGTTGCCCGGAGTTGAACACCTTCTCGACGGCGTCGAGGATGTCGGCCCGTTCGTTCTGGTACTCGAGCAGGTAGTCCCACACGCGCGTGGTCATGGGCGAGCCTTTCGGGCGAGTGCTGCGACGGTTCGGTGGATCCCTTCCCCCAGCGGGATCTCCGGGCGCCAGCCGGTGACGGCCCGGAACGCCGAGGAGTCGATCGTCACGCTGCGGAAGTCGGTCACGGGGGCGTGCGAGGGTGCCTGGACCGAGGTGACCTCGACCGGTGGCGCCCCGGTGTGCTCGGAGGTGATGGAGGAGATCAGCCGGAACACGTCGCCGAGCGCGTCTCCGCGGCCGGCGCCGAGCAGCCAGTGCCTGCCCGCCAACGCGTCGGCGTGTTCCAGAGCGGCGGCGAACGCGGTGGCGATGTCGTCGACGTGGACCAGGTCACGGCGCACGGTGCCGTCGTGCCACATCGTGAGCGCCTGCCCGTCGAGAGCCCTGGCGGCCATCGCGGACACGACACCTCGGTCGTGGCCACCGCCGGGTGTGCCCTCCCCGAAGACGGTCGGCAGGCGCAGGCTGACGCCGCGCACCCGGCTTCGGGCCAGCAGCAGTCGTTCCGCGCGCAGCTTCTGCCGGTCGTACGCGGTCTCGGGCCGGTCCGGTTCAGTGCCGTTCAACGGTTCCCGTTGCGGCACACCGACCTGGGACGCGGCGCCGCCGTAGACGAGCACCACGTCGTCACCCAGCACCTCCAGCAGATCCGCCATGACGCCGACGTTGACGCGTTCGGCGGAGCCCTCCTCGGCCGCGCGCCAGCCGCCGTCACCGAGGAGCAGGTAGACCACGGCGTCCGAGCCCTCGACCGCGTTCGCGAGCGCCTCGCGGTCGGTGAGGTCGGCGGTGACCACCTCGACCAGGGCGGGCCCGTCCGGCACCTCGGCCGGTTTGCGCGCCACGGCCCGCAGGTGAACGTCCTGACGTGCCAGCGTCTTCAGCACGGCCGAGCCGATGAAGCCCGTCGCGCCGAGCACGGTGATCCTCTTCATCACACCAGCCCCCGTGGCCAGGCGGAGGCGGCGTTCATGCACGCGAGCAGCGTGCGCGCCTCCACGTTGAGGTAGTGGCCGTGCCGCGCGAGCGTGGTGAGCTGCGCGGGTGTGGCCCAGACGAAACCGCGCGGTGGTTCGGACGGCACCTGCCCGTCGGCCTCGATGATCAGGTAACGGCACCGGGTGTCGAGGAACCGGCCGCCCTCCTCGGAATGCACCGCCTCGTAACGGATGCGCTGACCGGCCTGGAGCACCACGTCCAGGAACGCGGGACGCTGATCGGCCGGCAGGTGTTCGTAGTTGCGCGGCGTGCACTGCACGGTCGGTGCCAGCTCGACCGTGTCGAGGAAGCCGCCGTCCGCACGGGCGTGCACCAGCACGTGCCGCACGCCGCCGAAGTCCCGCACGAGGAACGCGGACACACCCATGTCGACGGATTCCAGCAACGGCTGGGTCCAGCTGACCCGCTCGCGGTTGCTGCCCCGCACGGCGACGGCCACGACCTTGAAGTACCGGCCGTCCTCGTGCTCGACGGCGTCGGGCCCGCGCTTCCAGCCCTCCACGGACGCCAGCGGGATGCGCGTCGTCCGCACGTCGTGGCGCGCCCGTTCGCCGGTGAACCACGACAGCAGCTGGACGTCCGAGTGCAACGCGCCGGGATTCGGGTCGTAGTAAGGAAGACACGACAGCACGCTGCGCGCGTTCATGTTCACCGTCTCGTCCTCGTGCAGCAGCTCCGCGATCTGCCCGAGGGTGAGCCAGCGGAAGTCCTCGTCCGGTGCGATCTCCGCACTCGTCTCGACGATCATGTTGCGGTTGGACTTGCGGAAGAACCAGGACCCCTGCTCCGCCTGGAGGACGTCGACGACGACCTGCTCGCGGTCGAGGTCGGCGAAGTGCTCCAGCAGCTTCACGCTCGACCCGCCGTGCGCGCCCGTGTAGTTGCTGCGGGTCGCCTGGACGGTGGGGGAGAGCTGCACCAGGTTCGGGTTGCCCGGCTCCATCTTGGCCTGCATCAAGAAGTGCAGGACGCCGTCGATCTCCTTGCACAGGATGCCCAGGATGCCGACCTCGGGCTGCTTGATGACCGGCTGCTGCCACTCGCGGTAGGGGCCGTCGCCGTGCGGGCCGTCGTGCTCCACCACGTGCAAGCCCTCGATCGTGAAGAACCGGCCGCTGGCGTGCGCGAGGTCGCCGGTGGACTTCACGAAGTGCCATTGGTCGAGCTCGGCGAACGGGACGCGTTCGACCGTGAGGACGTTGGCGTGGCGCCGTTCGGCGAGCCAGGCGCGGACGTCCTCCGTGCGCATGTGCGCGCCCTGGCGGGTCGCGGCGGACAGGGCGACGCGGTGCAGGTGGGAGGCGTTCCCGCGGGTGCGCAGGGTGGTGGGCGGGTCGAGCTGGGCCGTCATGGCGACATCTCCCTTCTACGGCCGCTGCGCGGTGATCAGGACGTAACCGCTGCTCGGGTTCTCCCCGAACGCCGCCATGAGCTCGGCCGCCGTGATGATGTCCGCGGCGGCGAAGGGCGGTGCCGTGTCGGCGATCCGGCGGAACGCCTCCGCCGCCCGCGCGTAACTCGGCCGCACGTTCTCGCCGATGTCGAGCAGCTCCAGCAGGTCCCAGCCGGCCTTCTCGAGGCCCGCCCGGTGCTCCTGCTCCGAGTTGATCCCGGCGATCTCCAGCGTGCGGACCATCCCGGCCAGCACCGCCTCACCCGCGCCGGTGAAGGGCTCGCGCTGGCACAGGTCCGCGACGACCAGTCGCCCGCCGGGCCTCACGAACCGGCGCAACCGCGCCAAAGCGGCCGCCTGGTCGGGCAGGTGCAGCAACGACTCGATGGCGAAGACGGCGTCGAACGTGCCGAGGTCGTCCGGCAGCGAGGCGGCGTCCGCGAGCCGGAACACGACGCGGTCGGAGCCCGCCGCGAGCTCGGTCGCGCGGTCCACCTCCTGCTGGGACACGGTGATGCCGGTGACGTGCGCGCCGTGGGCCTCGGCGATGCGCACGGCCGGGAAACCGTTGCCACAGCCCACGTCGAGCACCCGGTCACCGGGACGCAGGGCGAGGCGTTCGGCGACCAGGTCGGTGAGCCGGTCGGTCGCCGCGGCCATCGGCACGTGCTCGGTGCCCGAGTCCCAGTAGCCGGCGTGGATGTTGCCGCCCAGGGCCTCGGTCGTACCGGCCTGCGCGAACTGGTCGTACTTGCCGCCGACGGCGTCGGTCTGCGATGTCACGGGTGCGTCCCTTCGAGGCTGTCGGTCAGGTCGAGCAGGAGTCGTGCCGGGCCGTGGAAGACCATGTCGGCGGCGTACTCGACGTGGCAGGCCGCCCGTTCCCAGCCGCGCACGCCGTCCAGCAGGGCGCTCAGGCCGATCTCCAGCTCGGCGCGGGCGAGGGTCGCGCCGAGGCAGTAGTGGATGCCGATGCCGAACCCGAGGTGCCGGTCCGCAGGCCGGTGCACGTCCACGACGTCCGGGCGGGGGAAGCGGGCCGGGTCCCTGTTCGCCGAGCCGAGCAACGCGATCACGCGGCTGCCGGCCGGGACGGCGGTGCCGCCGACGACCACGTCCTGACGGGCCCAGCGCGTCACCGCCTGCACCGGTGGGTCGTAGCGGAGCAACTCCTCCACGGCGGTGGGCAGGAGGTCGGGGTGGTCGCGCAGGTCGGTGACCAGCTCCGGGTGCGCGCGCAGGATCAACGCCGCCTTGGCCAGCGAGTTGGTCGTGGTCTCGTGTCCGGCGGTCAGGAGGTGCACGCAGGTACCGACGACGCGTTCCGCGCCGAGCGGGATGCCCGCCATCAAGGCGATCAGGTCGCGGTCGCCCGGCTGCCGTTGCCCTGCCTGGTCGCGGAAGTAGGCGTCGAGCTCGCGCGCGGCGTCCTCGGCGTCGGTGAACCGCGACGGACCCGTGCGAGTGCTGCTGGCTCCCTGCAACGCCACCGCGAGGGCGCGCAACCGTTCGTGGTCCTGCGCCGGAACCCCGAGGAGCTCGCAGATCACCATGATCGGGAACGGCGCCGCGAACCCGCCGACCAGGTCCGCCTCGCCTTGCAGCCGGGAGAGCAGGTCGCGGGCGATGCGGGCGATGCGCGGGCGCAGTCCGGTGACGACGCCGGCGGAGAACTCCTTCTGCAGCGCCGAACGCAGCCGCGTGTGCTCGGGCGGGTCGAGGAAGACGAGCCAGTTCTCCACGACGGTGCGCAGGGCGGCGAACTCCGGCGGCACCGGCAGGGAGACCGGCACACCGTCCTCAGTGGAGCGTGACACCCGGCCGAAAGCGCGATCGGACAGCACCTTCACCACGTCGTCGTAGCCGAAGACGTAGAACGCGTCCGCGCCCTCGTGCACGGACCCGGCCTCGCGGTAGCGCCGGTAGATCGGGTACGGGTCGGCGATGTCGTCCATCGACCAGTCCCGCAGGCTGAACGGCGTCATGTCACCTCCCCGCCTGTGCGCGGAAGTGGTCCGCCCAGAACGTGCTCAGCTCGCCCACCCGCGCGGGCACCAGGGCGCACTTGGCGCACTGGGCGGCGATCTCGTCCAGCCGCAACACGATCGCCCGCCTGGCGACGTCCGGACGCGGGATCGCGGCGGGCACCTCCGGCAGTTCGAACGAGGGCCCCGCCGTCGTGCCACGACGGCCGGAGGGGAGGGTCACCAGCAGTTCGGCCAGCGGGCGCATCAGCCCGGCCATGATGTCGATGGCCGCGTTCATCAGGTCCGAGCGGCGCAGGCTCGCGTCGGGACGTTCGCCGAAGTGCTGGGCCATCAGCTGCAACGCCATGAAGTACGACTCGTTGAAGATCCGCATGACCGTGCGGGCGTCCGGGTCCGTGACCGTCTCGACGGCCGGGCTCGCGGGGTTCAGCGACGGGTTGCGGGCGACCGGGTACGCGGGGTTCCACAACTCGCCGTGCGGGCCCGTCACCGGCGCCTTGCGCAGCAGTTCGCCGATCAGCAGGAACGACGTGTAGTGCGAGTCCTCGACGGCGTCGGGGTCCAGCACCCCGCCCTCGCCCTGCTCGGTGATCACGTCGATCGCGTACAGGGCGCTCGGGAGGTCGTCGACCTCCAACTGGTAGTCCGGGTGCTCGTGGTTGATCGACTCGCGCAGGAACAGGTGGTGCTCGCCGCCGCCCCGGCCCTGGTCGACCAGGAACAGGTCCGGGATCTGCCGCAGGGCCTCGCGGATGTCGGCGTACAGCTCGCTCAACGACGCGTAGCCGTGGTCCTGACGATCCGGCGGTGTCTCACCGTCGCGCGGCCGTAGATCGCCGACCTGGTGCTCCGGCTTCTCGATCTGGGTGAAGCGCTCGACGCTGCCCAGGCCCAGCCGTTCCAGCGCGAAGTCCAGCGGGACCGGCAGCAGGTGGTTGATGGTGCCGAAGTCGACCACCGGCACGTGGAACGGCTCGCCCAGCGCCATGATGATGTTGTTGACCAGCAGGAAGTGGATCATCTCCTCGCGGGCGATGCCGAGCAGCATGCTCCGGATGCCCTCGTCCAGCGTCTCCCCGCCGTCGCCACAGGCGAGCTGGAGCTGTTCGGGCGTCCACAGGCCGAGCCGCACGTACTCCGCCCCGGCGCCGTAGGTGGGCACCGAGTAGGCCGCGTAGAGGTACTGGAGCATCACCGCCAGTTCGATGAGGGCCGCTTCCCGCAGCACCTCGACCAACCGGCCGCGGGTCGCGATCCGGTTGCGCACGGGCACGGTCGTCTCGGCCGGCAGCAGGAGGTGCTCGGGAACCTGTTGCGCCCTCAGGAACTTCAGCAGCAGCCGTGCCTTCGGCTCGGAGAGGTCCCGGGTCGGCGGCATGTAGTAGGTCTTGGTCTTGTTCTGCGGGTCGCACATCTGCCAGATCAGCTTGGCGTAGGTCTCGGTGCGGCTGCGGTTCGCGAGGCTGAAGACCTCCTTGTCCATGAAGGAGAAGAGGTGTTCGTAGTAGGCGAAGACCTCGCGGTACACCAGGTCGTAGTCGGCGTGCTCGACCTCGTCGAGGTGCCAGGAGTCCGGCAGCACGCGCACGGTCAGATATCCGGCGCCGGACCAGAAGCCGAGGTTGTCGTCGTTGTCGTAGTCGAGGTCGGCGGGCACCGGCCCGGCCGTCAGCAGGACACGTGCGGTGCCCGCTGCCTCACCGTGCATCGTGAACCGGCCACGACCGGTGTCGTCGGTGTTCACCACGGCGTCCACGGACACGATGACGTCGGCCGGGTCGAGGGGGCGGGCCGCCGGGTTGGCGAACTGGCGGACCGCGATGTCCCGCACCGCACCGGGACGGCCTCGGACGAACGACCGCACCTCCACCTCGACGGTGTCGTCCGCGGTCCGGGGGTACTCCACGAACACGCTCGCGTCGTCGACCTGGAGGTTGATCTCCTGTTCCCGCAGCAGGATCGCACCGTCCGAGGCGACCAGTCGCAGCGCGTCACCCGCGATGTCCTCTTCGGACAGCAGACTGGGCACCGTGACCACTCCGGCGGTGAGGACCGCGTCCTCGGTGTACGCCTCGGCGGGAATCCGGGCCACCAGAAGGTCGTCGCGGACGGTGCGCAGTTCGAGATCCCTGGCCGCGGCCGCCGGTGCGGGCGCCGTGATCATGTTCAGCACGACCTGACCGTGCGCGGTGCCGACGGTGAGGTTGCCCAGGCGGTTGCGCGTGGTGCGGTCGGGGACGAGCAGCCGGCCGGCCGGGTACGTGCGCGGCTCGTGGGGCCGCCACGGCGCGATCGTGCCGTGCAGCCGCCACTGCGAGGGCTGGTCCGGTGCCTGCGGAGCGGACTGGCCGTCGAGCGCGAACTGCACGACGAGGCCGCCCGTCCCGCACTCCCTGAGCAGCCTGGCGACCGGGGACGCGTCCGCCTCGTCCAGCCAGCGCAGGTCCTCGTCGGTGACGACGAACTGGTGCACCACCGAGCGGCCCAGCTGCCAGTGGCCGCAGCCGCGACCGGTGGCGTGCCAGCGCGGCGGCGAGAAGCCTTTGACCGCACCGGTCGCCATGTACCCGACGTCGTGCGAGCGTCCGTCGCGGCCGAAGCCGAGCTGGCCGACCATGAGCGTCGTCGTCCAGTCCGAGGCGGGATCCACGTCGAAGATCCGCGCACGGTTGACCGTGGTCGCGAGGTACTCGTTGTAGTGGCCCCAGAAGTCGACCGCGCGGCCCACGACCGGGTCCGTCGTGCCGGCCTCGCCCGCCACGAGCTCGGCGCTCACGACGTGTGCGTTGATCGAGAAGTGCCCGTTGCCGGCGAAGTCACGGCCCAGGGCACCGCTGAACGCTCCGCCGGGCGTCTCGCTGCCCGCGCTGTCGTAGCGGGGCCCGGTCTCGTCGAGGTGCGCGTGGTACTCGGCGGGCGGGCGGTGCACGGGGAACGGCTCGCCCTGCGCGGTGAGAGCGGTGTTCGTCGCCAGGTCCACCATGCCGTTGCGGGGGCCCGTGGGCAGGCGCGTCGAGGCGACGCCGCGGAAGTGCAGCCGGGGCAGGTCGAAGACGCTCATGCGGACTTCTCCGTCTGCGGCAGCCGCCGGGCGGGGACCCGCCGCTCGCACCACTCGATCTCGTGCGCCGCGTCGATCGCCGACTCGATCGCGCCCTCGATCCACGCGGGCTTCGACGAGCAGTGCTCGCCGGCGAAGAAGAGCCCCTTCTGCGGCCGCGTCGCCTCCCGGCGCTGTGCCTCGCGCAACGCGGAGTCCTGCTCCCAGCGGATCGTCGCCGCGCCGAGGGACCACTGGTGCTCGCCCCACGCCTTCGTGGCGACGCCAAGAACCATGCCTGGCTCGCGCAGCTCGGGGTGCATCACGCCGAGCTCCCGCGTGATCAGCGTGATCCTCTCCTGCTCGCTCAGCGAACTGAGCGCGTCGGCGTCGGGACCGATGCTGTAGCTGGCGAGCATCACCGCGCCGTGGGCAGGATCGCCGTCGACGGGCGGGTAGTAGGTCTGCCGGACGTGCCCGCCGGTGAACGAACCACCGCCGCGGATGCCGTCCTCGTGCCAGAACGCCTCACGGCAGTGGAACGCGACCTTCGTCGCCGGCCAGTACTTCGTCTCGTGGATGATGTCGAGCTTCTCGTCGTCGAACCCGCTGAGACGCATGCCCCGCAGCACGGTGAACGGCACCGTGCACACCACGTAGTCGCAGGTCTTGGTGAAGGACCTGGTGCCCTGCCTCAGGTTCAGCACCACGGACTTGTCGCGGACCTCGATCCCGGTGACCTCCTGCCCGACGGTGACGCGGCCGAGCAGACGGGCCGCGAGACTGCGGGGGATGAGGTCCATGCCGTCGCGCAGCCGCACGATGTCGGAGCTGGTCTCGTCCAGCACGTCGTCGAGGAACCGCTCCAGGTGCGGCGGCACCAGCGAGCGGATGCGCGGGTTGCCCGCGTAGAAGGCGTGCAGGTCGATCATGGTGCCGTTGTGGCCGCGGCGGTACGGCGTCATGTCGACCTGGTCCACGAGGTCGAGCAGGCCGACGCCGATCTCGCCGTGCATGCCGTTGTAGAACTGGCGTGGCGCGATGGCCCGGATGGTCGCGTCCAGCCAGGCACCGAACAGCAGGGTGCCGTCGCGGTAGCGCCCGGCGGGCACCCCGGAGGCGAAGTCGTTGAGCAGCACGTCGTGTGCGTCGCGCACGCGCAGGTAGCCGGACGAGCTCGGCAGGTACGCGGCGTCGTCCGAGAAGATGGTGTGGAACGGCAGGACCTGGTCCTGCAGGCCCAGTTCCGCGATGTAGTGCAGGGTCAGGCGGTGCGCGGAGGGGATGCGCATCGCACCCAGTTCGGCGAACGGCCCGGTCTCGCCCGTGAAGCGGTGGGTGTGGACGCGGCCCCCGATCCGGTCACTGGCCTCGATGATCTCGACCTCGTGGCCGAGGCGCTCCAGCTCGTAGGCCGTCACCAGCCCGGCGACACCCGCGCCGATCACGGTGACCTTCTTCCGCTCACCGATGGCGTCGAGCCCGTTGACCTCTTGCAGCGTCGTCACCGCGGACTTCCTTCCGGTGCGCTAGCGGCGGGCAGGAATGGAGGGGGTTGCGTGGCTTCGTGGGAGCGATCCCACCAGGCGTCCCAGCGAACTTGGCTCGTCCGGGCAGTGCCAGTAGCGCCATTCTTCGGGCGGTGGCGGTGCGCCCGTATCCCCCGACAGAGCCGGTCGCGAACGGCTTCGCGGGACCGTGAGCGCTAACGAGACGGGCGGAACCCGACCTCCCCCCACTCAAGTGAGCGGGGTTTGTCTCGACACGGCGGGCCCCGCCGTGAACGGGGTGATGCTGACGCGAGCCGTTCAGCGGCCACCCCGGAGTTGGAGGCGACGTTGACCCGAGTGCTGATCGCGACGACACCGGCCCCAGGGCACGTCGTCAGCCTGTTCGAGATAGCCACCGAGCTGACGCGCCGGGGTCACGAGGTGCGCTGGTACACCGGTGAGGCCTTCCGGGAGCAGGTCGAACGGACCGGGGCGCGCTTCGAGCCGATGACCGAGGGACTCGACTTCGGTGGTCACAGCCGGGAGGAGGCTTTTCCCGGCCACGCCGGGCTGACCGGGTTGAAGAGCTTCAAGGTCGGTGTCCGCGACATCTTCTACCGCACCGCTCCCGGCCAGCTCGCGGACCTCCTGGCGATCCTCGGACGGTTCCCCGCGGACCGCATCCTGTCCGACGACATGTGCTACGGCGCGTGCTTCGCCAGTGAGCGCACGGGAATCCCGCTGGTGTGGCTGGCCAACTCCATCTACATCCTGGGCAGCCGCGACACCGGGCCGCTGGGAATGGGCCTGGGGCCGAGCACGAACCGGTGGAACCGCCTGCGCAACGGCGCGCTGAGGTTCCTGGGCGACCAGGTGTCCATGCGAGACCTGCGCGCCGAAGCCGACCGCGTGCGCGCGCAGGTCGGACTACCCCGGTTGAAGACGAGGGCGATGGAGAACATCGCCCGTCACCCCGACCTCTACCTGGTCGGATCGGTGGCGTCGTTCGAGTTCCCGCGCAGGGACCTCGCTCCGGGCACCCACTTCATCGGCGGGCTGTTCGGTGTCCCGCCCGCGAGGTTCGACCCGCCGTCGTGGTGGGACGAGCTCAACGGAGACCGGCCCGTCGTCCTGATCACACAGGGCACCACGGCCAACGACGTCGAACGCATGCTGGTGCCCGCCGTGCGCGCACTCGCCGAAGAGGACGTCCTCGTCGTGCTGACCACCGGCAGCAAGCTGGACGTGGAACGGCTGCTTCCGTTGCCGCGCAACGTCCGGATGGAACGGTTCGTGTCGTACCACCACCTGCTCCCGTACGTGGACGTGATGATGACCAACGGCGGTTACAACGGGGTCAACGCCGCTCTCGCGCACGGGGTGCCGTTGGTCGTCGTGCCGGCCACGGAGGAAAACCCCGACGTGGCAGCGAGAGTCGAGTACGCCGGTGTCGGCGTGGTCGTGAAACCCCGTGCTGTCAGCGAGTCCGGTCTCCGTGCCGCCGTGACCACCGTGCGGGCGAACGAGCGCTACCGGCGTCGTGCCGCGGAGATCGCGGTGGACCTGAACAACAGCAACGCACCGCAGCGGGCGGCCGACCTGATCGAGTCCGCTGTCGTTCACCAGGACCAGATTCCGACCGGAGGTACCGCGCGTTGAACGGGACGACGAACACGGGGCTGCAGGCCCCCGAGACGACCATGCCCATCGATCCCGGCCCGTTCGACTGCATGCCCGAACTGCTCGCCGCCGCGCGGGTCGCTCCGGTCGTGCGGATCCCGTACCTGGGCCGGCACGCGTGGGTGGTGTGCGACCGCGAGCTCGTCAAGGTCGCGCTCGCGCATCCGAAGATGGGCAAGGACATCACGCTCGTGCCCGAGTTCATGAAGCAGCCGGGCCTGATGGTGGGCTCCCAGCCGCCGCCGGAGTACGCGCGGGCGATGATCATGAGCGACGGGGAGGACCACGCGCGGATCAGGCGCCTGCACGCGCCCGTGCTGAGTCCGCGCAACACCGAGAGGTGGGGCGAGCGGGTCAGCGTGAAGGTCGAGGGCTTCCTCGACGAGCTGGAGCAGCGCGGTGTCCTGGGGGACAACGAGGTCAACGTCGTCACCGACTACACCCACAAGATCCCGCTGGCGTTCATCTCGGAGATGCTGGGGCTGCCCGAGGAGGCCGAACGGCAGCTGCGCAGCATCACCGACGTGATGCTCTACTCGTCGGACTACGAGGCCAGGACGCTGGCCGTGCGGGCGCTGTACGGGGCGGTCGAGGGCTGGGTGGCCGATCCCGCCCCGCTGCGCGACGGCGTCATCACCGGGCTCCTGGCGTCCTCCAACGGCATCGACGCCGCCGTGACGGAGGGCGAGGTGATCGTGTGGACGCTGGGCATGATCATCACGGGCTACGAGACCACGGGCAGCCTGATCTCCGCGTCGCTCTTCGAGGCGCTGCGGCGGCCCGTCGAGGAGAGGCCGAAGACCGAGGACGAGATCAAGTCGTGGATCGAGGAGGCACTGCGCGTGCACCCGCCGTTCCCGCACCCGACCTGGCGCTTCCCCCTGGAGGACATCGAGCTCGGCGGGTACCTGATCCCCAAGGGCGCGCCCGTGCAGGTGAGCATCGCGGCGGCCAATCGTGAACCGGGGGAGGAGGCGGACAGCTTCGATTCCGCGCGGGGCGGCCACGGCCATCTCTCGTTCGGTCTCGGCATGCACTACTGCATCGGCGCGTCCCTCGTGCGCCTGGAGGCCCAGATCGCGGTGAGCGGGTTCCTGCGCCGTTTCCCGGAAGCGCGGCTGAGCACCACCACGCCGTTCGAGTGGGAATCCGAGTGGATGATCCGCCGGATGAGCGTCCTGCCCGCGACCTTGCGCTGACGGGAATGTGAACGTCAACGATCGCCTCGTCCGGTGAAATTTCGGTTTCGTCGGGGCGAGGCGATCGTTCCGCGGCGGCCGGCGAAATGAGACGACCGGATTGCCGCGAAACTGACCGAAGGAGGCCGCGGGCTGCCCGATCTGTGCCCGGAAATGCGTCTCGGCCGGTCGGGGCGGCCGCTGGGGCGGCATTCCACTCGACTTTCGCCCGTCCTCGTCATCCCCTCGGTGAAGAACCCACATGTGCGGGTTCTGTCAAGAGAGTTGACACGACGGGTGACATCGCGCGACTCTCCAGGTAGATGAGGGAGGTTCGCGGATGACGCCGTCGCGCATTGTTTCCACGGGAAACCCGCGTCTTGATTGGCGAATTCTTGCACTAGGGTTGTGAATACCTCACTTGCGTCGTTCCCGACTGTGCTCACAGGACAGGAAAACAAGTGTCGTGCACACCTCTCGGCGAGAATCTCGTGTGGGATCGCCCAGCTGATCTGCCCGTCTCACTCCCGTTGCACGGACGTGACGAGGAAACCCGGAGGATAAGACGGTTCATCCTGGCGGCCGAGTCCCGGCAGGCACGAATGCTCGTGGTGGCGTCCCCGGCGGGCACGGGCAACACCAGGCTGGTGGCCGAGGGCGTGGCCCTGGCCGCGGCGCGCGGCTTCTCCGCGATCGACCTGTCACCCGGCGCGTTCCCGGCGGACGGCCCCCACAGCGTGAGCGCGCTGACGGCCCAGATCGAGCCGCGGCTGGTCCAGCGGCTCCGGCACGGCCCGGTGCTGGTCACGCTCGACGACGCCCATCGCACGCCGCCCTCGGTGCTCGGTGCCGTGAGCGCGGTGATGGCCAAACTCAGAGACCTGCCCGTGTGCTGGCTTCTCACCGTGCACGCCGAACACTTCGCCACGGCCGCGAGCGAGATGCTGCAGGACATGGCGCGCGTTCTGCCGTGTGACTGGCTTGAGCCCCTCACGCCGTTGTCGGACGACGCTGCGTTCGCCATCGCCGCCGACCTGCTGGGCGCGGCGCCCGACCCGGACATCGCCTCGCTCGTCGGCAGCGCCGGCGGAACCCCGGCCGGGGTCGTCGAGGTCGTCCTGGACCTGGTGCGGGACAACCACGTCCAGGTCGTGGGCGGCGTCGCCCGGCTGATGGCGGGCCCGATGGACCGAGGCATCGCCTGCGCCGTGTCGCCGGAACCGGCCGGGCAGTTGCCGGGGTCGTTCCGGCGGATGATGAGCGCGCGGCTGCACGGGTTGTCACCCCAGGCGCAGGACGTGCTCCAGGTCGCGGCGGTCCTCGGCAGCGGCTTCGCGCCGGAGGACCTGGCGGAGATGCTCGGCGAGCCCGTGGCCGTGCTGCTGCGGCCGCTGCGGGAGGCGCTGGCGGCCGGGTTCCTGCGCGGGGGCGGGCCTGAGTTCGTCTTCCACCGCGAACCGGTGTGGCGGGCCGTGCTGGGCTCCGTGCCGGAACCGATGCGGTCGGCGTTGCACCGGCAGACCGCCACGATGCTGCAGGGCCGTGAGCGTCAGGACGCGGTGTCCGTCGCCGTGCACCTGGTGCACTGCGCGCGAACCGGCGACGCGCGGGCCATCAGCGCCGTCGACGAGGCCGCGCAGAGCCTGCTGCCGGACTCGCCGGAAGCCGCCGCCGCCCTCGCGATCAACGGCCTGCGGATCACCGAGCCGGGCGAGCCGAACCGGACGGCGCTGGGTGTCACGGCGGCCGCCGCGCTGGTGCGGATGGGCAGGCTCAGCCAGGCAGTGGAGCTCTCGCGGGAACTGCTGCACCCCGACGACCCCGGCCACGTGCAGTCGGCGTCCGTGCTGCGCACCTGGCAGACCATCGCGCAGATGCTGCGCGGCGACGCCACGACGGTGTGCACGGTCGGGCTGGAGGTCACCGAGTCGGCCGCGCACGGGCACGACCTGTCGCCGGAACTGTTGCTGCTCAACATCCTGTCGCTCTACAACCTCACCGCCGCGATCGGCATGGCGGACCAGGTGCTCGCGCAGTCCTGCCAGTACAGCCCGGACGTGCTGGCCGCCGCGTTCACCGTGCGGGCCATGGCGAGCTGGCGCGAGGGCAGCCTCGACGCCGCGATCGAGGCCGCCGAAGCCGCCGTGGTGGTGCGCCACGAGCTGACCAGGATCTGGCAGAGCGATCCACTGTGGACGAAGGTCTGGATCCTCACCAGGCTCGGCCGTCTCGCGGAGGCGCTGGCCGCGGTGGACGAGGCGTGCGGCACGGCCGAAGCGCACGGAACCGGTGTGATGACGTCGGTTCCGCTCACGCTGCGCGCGGCCGTCCTGCTGGCCCAGGGAGATCTCGCCGCCGCCGAGGCCGCCGCGACCACCGGTCTCGCGGCCTCCGAACTCGCCGAGATGCCGTTGTTCCAGCCCCAGCTCGGCGCGGTGCTGGTGCTCTGCGCGCTTCGCCGGGGCGACCTCGTCACGGCCACCGACGGACTGCGCAGGCTCGAGGAGTCGATCCCGGCCGGACAGTCCCACCCGTGCGCGGTGACGCTGCGGCTGATCGCGGGCCAGGTGGCCGCGGCCAACGACGGCGCGGTGGCGGCGATCGACGAGATCCGCCCGTTCGCGGAGGACCCCGGTCTGCGCACCCAGCTCCTGCTGGAGGCGCCCACGGCGACCGCGTGGTGCGTGCGCACCGCGATGGCCGCCGACGACCACGCCCTCGCCGACCTGCTCGTGAGCACGGCCGAGGAGCTGGCGCTCGTGAACCCGAAGCACGACTCGGTGGTCGTGGCGGCCGCACATGGCCGCGCACTGGTGAAACAGGACGTCGAAGCGCTGGCAGAACTGCGGGACAGCTGCACCGACCCGTGGACGAGAGCCTCTCTCGCGGAGGACATCGCCGCCGTACACCTCGACACGTGCCGTGAGCAGGCAGTCGACGAACTCAACCGCGCGCTCATCGGGTACGACGAGATCGAGGCCGAACTCGACTCCGCCCGAGTGCGCCGCACGTTGCGACGGCTCGGCGTCCGGCGGCGCCGCACCCCGGCGAGACGCGCGGACGAGCCCGAACCCGAACCCAGGCCGCGCACCGGCTGGGACAGCCTCACCGGCACCGAGCAGAAGGTCGCCCGCCTCGTCGCGGACGGGCTGACCAACCGCCAGGTCGCGAAGGAGCTCTTCATCTCGCCGCACACGGTCGGCTTCCACCTCCGGCAGATCTACCGCAAGCTCGCCATCGGGTCCCGGGTGGACCTCGCCCGCATGGCCCCCTGACCGCCGATCGGGGGTAGGAAGCGATCTCCGGCTCGACCAGAGTGACCGCATGAGGATCATCGTGGCGGCGCTCGCCGCCCTTCTGGTGCTGCCCGGGGTGGCGTCGGCGACGGACACCTACTGGGAGCTCAAGCCGACCGGCACGGACGCCCGCCTGCGGGGCCTGTCCGCCGTGTCCGGCCAGGTCGCGTGGGCGAGCGGGTCCAAGGGCACCGTCCTGCGCACGACCAATGCCGGCCGGACGTGGGAGTCCGTCGGCCCGCCCGGAACCGAGGCCCTGGAGTTCCGCGACATCGAGGCCTTCGACGCGCGCAACGCCGTGGCGCTGTCGATCGGGGAGGGCGAGTCGTCCCGGATCTACCGCACCTCCGACGGAGGCAAGAACTGGCAGGAGGAGTTCCGCAACACCGACCCGAAGGCGTTCTACGACTGCGTGGCGTTCTTCGACCGGTTCCGCGGGCTTGCGCTCAGCGACCCCGTCGACGGCAGGTTCCGCGTGCTGCGGACCTGGGACGGCGGCCGGTCGTGGCACGTCAACGACCCGAAGGGCATGCCGGACGCGCTGCCGGGCGAGTTCGCGTTCGCGGCGTCCGGGCAGTGCGTGACGACCAGCGGCAACCACGCGTGGATCGCGACCGGCGGCGGCGCGAAGGCACGGGTGCTGGAGTCGCGGGACGGCGGCCGGTCGTGGAAGGCCAGCGAAGTGCCGTTGCCGTCCGGTGAGGCGGCCGGGGTGTTCGCGGTGGCGTTCAAGACGCCGTGGCGTGGGGTGGCCATCGGCGGCGACTACCTGAAGCCGACGGACCCGACGCCTGCGTTCGCGACCAACGACGGGCGTGGCTGGAAGGCCGGGAAGCAGGCACCCGTCGGGTACCGCTCCGGCATCGCCTACCGGGGCGACGGGCTGGTCGCGGTCGGACCGTCCGGCACGGACACCAGCAGGGACGGCAAGACCTGGAAGGTCGCGGACACCGGGAGCTTCGACACCGTGGACTGCGTCGGGCACACCTGCTGGGCGGCCGGGGAAAAGGGACGTGTCGGCCGCACGTGAGATGCGCCTGCACCCCGGTGAGACCGAGGCCGCGGGATGGCGCGTCGCGAAGCTGACCGACGTCGTGCGGCGGTTGCGGGAGGAGGCCGACGTCACCGGGCGTCCCCTCCTCGCCGCGATCGACGGACGCGGCGGCGCGGGTAAGTCCGGCCTGGCCGAACGGCTGCGGACGATCGTTCCCGGCTCCGCCGTCGTGCACACCGACGACGTCGCCTGGCACCACGCGTACTTCGACTGGGGCGGGCTGATCGCGGAGAACGTCCTCGCACCCCTGCACCGGGCCGAGGCGGTGGCGTTCCGGCCTCCGGCGTGGGTCGAGCGCGACCGTCCCGGTGAGATCCGCGTCCCCGCCGGGACGGACGTCGTCTGGATCGAGGGCACCGGGATCATCCGCGCGGAGCTCGCCGGGTGGCTCGACGCCACGATCTGGGTGCAGGGAGACCTGGACGAACAGGAACGCCGGCTGGTCGCCCGCGATGGCGACTCCGCGGAGCAGCGGAGGCACGTCGCCGCCTGGCTCGCGGAGGAACTTCCTTTCCTGCTCCGCGAACGGCCGTGGTCGAGGGCGACCGTCGTCGTGGCAGGTACGACCGCTCTCGCCCACGATCCCGCGTCCGAGATCGTGGTCGCGGTGTAACGCTCGCGAGGCCCGCACCGAAGAAGCACGTGTCGGCGGCGCCCTCGCGGGGTAGCCGACGTGAGTGTTCGAAGGCTTCTCGTTGCGTTGCAGGGACGTTGGCGAGGCCGTGCTCAGAGTGAGGACCGGCGGTGCAGGGCCGCCGGTCCTTCTCCTTCACGGCCATCCTCGGACGCACACCACATGGCACCGCGTAGCGCCGTTGCTCGCCGACGACTTCACGGTCGTGTGCCCGGATCTGCGCGGCTACGGCGAATCCAGCAAACCCGGTGACTACTCGAAACGTGCGATGGCACGTGACTTCGTGGAACTCATGCGCGGACTCGGTCACGAGAAGTTCGCCGTCGCCGGACACGACCGGGGTGCCGCCGCGGCGATCAGGCTGGCGCTCGACCACCCGGACCGGGTCACCCACCTCGCCGTGCTCGACGGGCTGCCGATCGGCGCCCACCTCGCCCGCGCCGACGCCCGGTTCGCCCAGGCCTGGTACCACTGGTTCTTCCTGGCCCGGCAGGACCTCGCCGCCGCGATGATCAACGAGAACCCCGTCCTCTGGTACGGCGGCCGCTACCACGACACGCCCCTCGCGATGGGCGTCGAGAACTGGGCCGACTTCCAGCGGGCGATCCACGACCCCGAGACGGTGCTCGCGATGTGCGGCGACTACCGGGCCGGACTGGAGGTCGACCGCCACCACGACGACGAGGACCTGGCCGCCGGACGCCGGATCACCTGTCCCGTGCTGGCCCTGTGGTCGGCCAAGGACGACCTCGGCGAGCTGTACGGCGACCTGGCCGGGATCTGGGCCGAATGGGCCGACGACGTGCGGGTTCGTTCTCTCGACTGTAGACACCACATGGCCGAGGAAGCACCCGTCGAACTGGTGCGCGAGTTGCGGTCGTTGTTCTGAACGGACCGTTGACGACAGGTGGTGATGAGGTTTCAGTGCGCGCACGCGTTAGGGTCTGTGCGTGGCCATCGCACGTGCCGAACGCCTCGTCAACCTGGTGTTGTGCCTTCTGTCGACCCGTCAGTACCTGACAGCGGAGCGCATCCGCGCCATCGTCCCCGGCTATCACGAAGCGCCGACGGACGAGGCGTTCTTCCGCATGTTCGAACGGGACAAGTCCGAGCTGCGTGATCTCGGCGTGCCGCTCGAGACCGGGCGGCAGACCAACGCCGAGGGCGCGGAGGACGGCTACCGCATCGCCCGGCGCGACTACGAGCTCGGCGACATCGACCTCGAACCCGACGAGGCCGCCGCCGTGGCGCTGGCCGCCCGGCTGTGGGACTCGCCGCAGCTCACGGGCGCCGTGCACGGCGCGTTGATCAAGCTGCGGGCCGCCGGGGTCGACGTCGACCAGGACACGCCCGCCACCGTCGAGCCCAAGGTACGGGCCAACGAACCCGCGTTCCCGCCGCTGCTGGCCGCCGTGCAGGCGGGGCAGGTCGTCGCGTTCGACTACCGCAAGCCGCCGCCGGGCGGGCAGAAGGAACGCACGGTCGAGCCGTGGGGCGTCGTCGCGTGGCGCGGCAAGTGGTACCTCGTCGGCTGGGACCGTGAACGCAACGACACACGCTGCTTCCGGCTCTCCCGCGTCGTGGGCGCCGTCCGCACCGTGGGCAAGCCCGGCGCGTTCACCGTTCCCGACGGCACGGACCTGATGAGCCTCATCGCGCGCACGCAGGCTGATCCGCACCACACCGCGCCCGCCAGGATCTGGGTGGCCAAGGACCGGGCGCAGGGCGTGCGGCGGCACGCGAAGGTCGTCGAGGAACGCGACGGCGGCGACGTCGTCGAGATCGACCTGAAGTTCCCCGACTCGGCCGCCAAGTGGCTCGCCGGGTTCGGGCCCGACGTCGTGGTGCTGGAGCCCGAGGTCCTGGCCAAGTCGGTCCGCGACCGCCTGCAGGGCGCACTGGAAGGAGCGCGGTGACCGCGTCGAACGAACGGCTGCCGCGGCTGCTCGCCCTCGTGCCGTACCTGCTCAACCGGCCCGCCATCACCGTCAAGGAGGCCGCGGCCGACTTCGGCATCACGCCCAAGCAGCTGCGGAAAGACCTCGAGCTGCTGTGGATGTGCGGCCTGCCCGGCTACGGGCCGGGCGACCTGATCGACCTGTCGTTCGAGGGCGAGACGATCACCGTCTCGTTCGACGCGGGACTGGACCGGCCGTTGCGCCTGACCGCGGCCGAGGCGGCGTCGCTGCTGGTCGCGCTGCGGGCGCTGGCCGACACCCCGGGTGTGGTCGACACGGACGCCGTGCAGCGGGCGCTGGCCAAGATCGAGGCGGCTGTGGGCAAGGCGCAGCCGGCGGGCATGGTCGTCGGGCTCGGCGCGTTCGAGCGCGGGGAGACAGCGGAGGTCCGTGCCGCGGTGCAGGACGCCGTGAAGCGCGAACGGGCCGTGCGCATCCGGTACTACTCGCAGTCGCACGACGCGATGAGCGACCGAGTGGTGGATCCGATGCGTCTGCTGCTCGTCGAAGGCCGCGGTTATCTCGAAGGATGGTGCCGCTCGGCCCTCGGCGTCCGGCTGTTCCGGCTGGACCGGATCGACGAGGTGCAGGCGCTCGACGAGCCCTCGTCGCCTCCGCCGCACGCCCAGCCGACCGATACATCGGAGGGCTTGTTCCACCCCAGGGACGACCAGAAGGTCGCCGTGCTGCTTCTCGAACCGGACGCCCACTGGGTCGCCGAGTACTACCCCGTTGATCACTCGGCGGAGCTCTCCGACGGCCGCACGCGAGTCCTCATGCGGTACGACGACCCGTCGTGGATGGTCCGCCTGCTCCTGGGTCTGGGCGGTGACGTGCACGTGGAGAAGCCGCAGGAACTCGCCGCCGAGGTGGTGCGGCAAGCCCGTGAGGCATTGAGCCGGGCAGATCACCTGCTGTCCACCTGAGCCGTATACCGTGTGCTTGTGCCGTCCACACCGACCCTGGCGCTGATCGCGCTCGGCCTGATCGTCCTCATCGGAGGAGCGGTCCGAGTCATCCGATCCTTGCGTCGATTCGCCCGCGCCCGCACTCTGGTGGGGGACAGGGTCGGTGACGGCGTCGGTCTGCTCAAGGCGCGCACCGCGGCGCTGAAGGTGGCCATCGCCGGGCGGCGGCCCAAGGAACAGGCCCGCACCAGGGCAAACCCCGCGTACGATCGTCGTGGCGGGGGAGACAGGAGGATCACCAATGGGTAACCTCGGACCCACCGAGCTGATCATCATCGCTGTGGTGATCATTCTGCTGTTCGGTGCGAAGAAGCTTCCCGACATGGCCCGGTCGCTCGGCAAGTCGGCGAAGATCTTCAAGGCTGAGACCAAGGGCCTGCGCGACCAGGACGCGGACGACGCGCCGGTCCAGCAGCAGCCCGTGCAGCAGCCGGTCCAGCAGCTCCCGCCCGCGCAGCCGCAGCCGGTGCAGCAGCCCCAGGTCGCGCCTCCCATCGAGCAGACCACCCAGAACAAGGCCAACAACTGACCTTGCGGTCTCCTGACTTGTAAGGACGGTCGACGCGGTGGCAGGTCCGTTCCGGTGGGTCGCTGAACGCCGGGAACGCGGCAGGCGCCGTCGGGGCAACGCCGACGGCACGATGTCGCTCAAAGAGCACCTTTACGAGCTGAGGTACCGGCTCGGCCTGGCCATGCTGGTCATCGCCGTCGGCGCCATCTTCGGCTTCATCTGGTTCCAGGTGCGCCTGGGCCCGATCCCGTCGCTGGGTGACATCCTGACGGGGCCGTACTGCCAGCCGGATCTGGCGCAGTACCGGGCGAAGATCACCAACGACGGCTCCTGCGCGCTGCTGCAGACCGAGCCGTTCGAGATCTTCATGGTGCAGCTGCAGGTCGGCACGGCGGCGGGCGCGGTGCTGCTCAGCCCGTTGTGGCTGTACCAGATCTGGGCGTTCATCACGCCCGGCCTCTACCTCAAGGAACGCAAGTTCGCGCGCGTCTTCGTCGGCGCCGGCGCGGTGCTGTTCATGGCCGGCGCGGTGCTCGCGTACCTGGTCGTGCCCGAGGGCCTGAAGGTTCTGCTCGGCTTCGGTGGCGACAACTGGGTCACGGCGCTCACCGGTAGCAAGTACATCAACTTCGTCATCACGATGCTGTTCATCTTCGGCGTCAGCTTCCTGATCCCGCTGGTCGTCGTGATGCTCAACCGCGCGGGCGTGCTGTCCTACGAGCGGCTGGCGAAGTGGCGGCGCGGCCTGATGATGGGCCTGTTCGTGTTCGCCGCGATCGCGACGCCCGGCACCGACCCGATCTCGATGGTCGTGCTGGCCCTCGCGCTGGTGCTGCTGTTCGAGATGGCGACCCAGATCGCCCGGATCCACGACAAGCGCAAGGCCAAGCTCCGCACGGCCGAGGGCTGGGACGCGCTGGACGACAACGAGGCGGCGCCGTTCGACTACGTCGCCTCCGACGCCGACGGCAACGACCCCGGTGAGAAGGCCATCGGTGAGAAGGCCGTCGCCGCGGAGCCGCCGAAGCGCGTGAACTACGACGACGCCACGTGACGCGGGCAGCCTTACTGGTCTGCCCGGCGTCGGGCAAGGGGCGGGCGGCCCGGATGGCCGGGTCGACCGCCGCCGCGCTGCGCCCGCACGTCTCGTCGCTGACGCAGCTGGTCGCGCACGACGCCGAGGGCACGCTGGAGATGGCGCACGAGGCCGTCGCCTCCGGGGTCGACCTGCTGGTCGTGCTCGGCGGTGACGGAGCCGCCCACCTGGGCATCCAGGCGGTCGCGGGCACGTCCACGGCGCTGGGCATCGTCCCGGCGGGCACCGGCAACGACCTGGCCGCGGCCATCGGCTCGCAGTCGGTCGAGGACGTCGTGCACGGCACCCGCAAGCAGCTCGACCTCGGGCGGTTGTCGACGGGGCAGTGGTTCGCGACGGTGCTGTGCGCCGGGTTCGACTCCGCGGTCAACGAGCGGGCGAACGCGATGCGCTGGCCCGCCGGTCCGCGCCGCTACGACCTCGCGATCGTGGCCGAACTGGCGTCGCTGAAGTCGGCGCCGCTGGTCGTGACGACGGAGTCCGAGACCTTCGAGCTCGACGCCACGCTGGTCGCGATCGGCAACACGCCGAACTACGGCGGCGGCATCCCCGTGTGCCCGGCCGCGGACGCGCACGACGGGTTGTTCGACGTCACGGTCGTCGAGGGCGGCAGCCGGTCGATGCTGGTCCGGATGCTGCCGACGTTGCGCACGGGCAAGCACACCGAACACTCGGCCGTGCGGACGTTCCGCGCCCGTGAGGTGTCCTTGTCGGGTGCAAACGGGTGGATCGCCTACGCCGACGGCGAACGCCAGGAGGCGTTGCCGGTGACGGTTCGCACGGTTCCCGCCGCCCTGACCGTCGTGGGTCGCTAAGTTGTACGGCTGTTCGGTTCGTTTTTCGGTTCTTCGGTAGGGATTCATGGAGACGCTGGAGTTTCAGTCCGAGGCACGTCAGCTGCTGCAGCTGATGATCCACTCGATCTACTCGAACAAGGACACGTTCCTGCGCGAGCTGGTCTCGAACGCCTCCGACGCGCTCGACAAGCTGCGGCTGGAGTCGTTCCGCGACAAGGACATGGTCGTCGACGTCGACGACCTGCACGTCGTGATCGAGTCCGATCCCGCGGAGCGCACGCTGACCGTGCGGGACAACGGCATCGGGATGACGCGCGAGGACGTCGTGCGGCTCATCGGCACGATCGCGAAGTCCGGTACCGCGGAGTTCCTCAAGCAGCTCAAGGACCAGCAGTCGGGCAGCGCGTCCGACCTGATCGGCCAGTTCGGCATCGGCTTCTACTCGTCGTTCATGGTGGCGGACAAGGTCACCCTCGTGACGAAGTACCCGCACGCCGAGAAGGGCGTGCGCTGGGAGTCGTCCGGCGAGGCCACGTACACGATCGACGACGTGGACGACGCCCCGCAGGGCACCTCGGTCACGTTGCACCTCAAGCCGTCCGACGACGAGGACCGCCTGCCGGACTACACCGAGCCGGCGAAGATCAAGGAGATCGTCAAGCGCTACTCGGACTTCATCACCTGGCCCGTGCGCCTGGGCGGCGAGGAGATCAACTCCCGCAAGGCCCTGTGGGCGCGCCCGGCCTCCGAGGTGACGGAGGAGGAGTACGCCGAGTTCTACCGGCACATCAGCCACGACTGGAACGCGCCGCTCGAGACCATCCGCATGCAGGCGGAGGGCACGTTCGAGTACCAGGCCCTGCTGTTCCTGCCGTCGCAGGCGCCGATGGACCTGTTCATGCGCGACGGCAAGCGCGGCGTCCAGCTCTACGTGAAGCGCGTCTTCATCATGGAGGACTGCGCCGAGCTGATGCCGGAGTACCTGCGCTTCGTGAAGGGCGTCGTCGACGCGGCGGACCTCTCGCTGAACGTCTCGCGCGAGATCCTGCAGCAGGACCGCCAGATCCAGCTGATGCGCCGCCGTCTGGTGAAGAAGGTCCTGCAGTCCATCAAGGCGCTGCAGTCCTCCCGCCCCGACGACTACGCGAAGCTCTGGGGCGAGGTCGGCGCCGCGCTGAAGGAGGGCCTGCTCTCCGACGCGGACAACCGCGACGCGATCCTGGAGGTCTGCTCCTTCGCCTCGACCGAGTCCGAGTCCGACCTGACGACGCTGGCCGCGTACGTCTCGCGGATGAAGGAAGGCCAGGAGCACATCTACTTCATGACCGGCGACTCACGGGTCGCCGTCGAGAAGTCGCCGCACATGGAAGCCCTGCGCGCCAAGGGCTTCGAGGTGCTGATCCTGACCGACCCGATCGACGAGATGTGGGTCGACTCCGTCCCGGCCTTCGACGGCAAGACCCTCCAGTCCGTCGCCAAGGGCCAGGTCGACCTCGAGACCGACGAGGAGAAGTCGGCCAACGAGGCCAAGACCGCGGAGTTCTCCGACCTGCTGACGTGGATGGGGACGTCGCTGGCCGACGACGTCAAGGAGGTCCGCCTCTCGACGCGCCTGACGACCTCGCCCGCGTGCGTGGTCGGCGACGCGCACGACATGACGCCGACGCTGGAGAAGATGTTCAAGGCGATGGGCCAGGAGGTGCCGAAGGTCAAGCGCATCCTGGAGCTCAACCCGTCGCACCCGCTCGTCGAGGGCCTGCACGGGGCGTTCGCGGCCGGCGAACGCGAGTCGCTGACCGACACGGCGGAGCTGGTCTACGGGCTGGCGCTGCTGGCCGAGGGCGGGGAGCTGGCCGACCCGTCGCGCTTCGTGAAGCTGGTGGCGGACCGGGTGCAGCGCACGTTCTGACGCTGGTGGGGCGGTGGCCGGAAGGCCGCCGCCTCGCGCGGGCCGGGGGCGTGCCACGACCGAGTGCATGCCCCCTCACCTGCGAAGACGTGCGGGTTCTGTAGTCCGGAACCGCTCCCGCCTGACCGGCACCTCCATCTCTGGCCGGCCTTCCGCTCGCACCACGGTTCGCTCGATAGCTTCAGTGTTGTCTGAAGTTGGTCAATGTCGGCGGCGATTGTCGGTGCGATGTGAAAGCCTGATGGGGTGTCAAGCGCTTCGCGGTCCCCGGCCGAGGCCTACGCCGAATCCCGGCGTCGTGCCGAACGGCCCAAGCTGACCGATTTCCTGTCCGTGATCTCGTTCGAGCTGGACCCGTTCCAGCGCCAGGCCTGCGAGGCCCTGGAAGACGGTCACGGAGTGCTCGTCTGCGCCCCCACCGGTGCCGGTAAGACGGTGGTGGGCGAGTTCGCCGTGCACCTCGCGCTCACCGAGGGCCGCAAGTGCTTCTACACCACGCCGATCAAGGCGCTGAGCAACCAGAAGTTCGCCGACCTCACCGCCAGGTACGGGCCGGAGAACATCGGCCTGCTCACCGGTGACACGAGCGTGAACGGCGGCGCGCCGGTCGTGGTCATGACGACCGAGGTGCTGCGGAACATGCTGTACTCGGGTTCGTCCACTCTGGACGGGCTCGCGTACGTCGTGATGGACGAGGTGCACTACCTCGCCGACCGCTTCCGCGGGCCGGTCTGGGAAGAGGTCATCCTGCACCTGCCCGAGCACGTGCAGGTGGTCGGGCTGTCCGCGACGGTCAGCAACGCCGAGGAGTTCGGCGAGTGGCTGGTCGAGGTGCGCGGCGACACGACCGTCGTGGTCGACGAGCACCGGCCCGTGCCGCTGTGGCAGCACATGATGGTCGGCAACCAGATGCTCGACCTGTTCGAGGGCGACCAGACGCACGCGCGGATCAACACCCAGGTGCTGCGCAAGACCGAGGAGCTGGCGCGCTACCACGTGCCGTTCAGCCGCGGGCGCAACCGCGGCGCGAACAGCGCCAGGGCGGGGCGGGGCAGCGGGTTCAAGCCGCCGTCGCGCACCGACATGATCCAGCGGCTCGACAACGCGTCGCTGCTGCCCGCGATCGTGTTCGTGTTCAGCCGCGCGGGCTGTGACGCGGCGGTCGCGCAGACGGCGCGGGCCGGGCTGCGGCTCAACACTCCGGAGGAGACCGAGGAGGTCCGCCGGATCATCGACGAGAAGACCCGCGACCTGCCCGAGGCCGACCTCGGCGTGCTGGGCTTCTGGGAGTGGCGCGAGGCGCTCGAGCGCGGCATCGCGTCGCACCACGCCGGGCTGCTGCCCGCGTTCAAGGAGACGGTCGAGGAGCTGTTCGTCCGCGGGTTGTGCAAGGTCGTGTTCGCGACCGAGACGCTCGCGCTGGGCATCAACATGCCCGCGCGCACGGTCGTCCTCGAGAAGCTCGTGAAGTACAACGGCGAGGCGCACGTCGACCTCACGCCGGGTGAGTACACGCAGCTCACGGGCCGGGCGGGGCGTCGTGGCATCGACGTCGAGGGGCACGCGGTCGTCGTCTGGCAGCCGGGGATCGACCCCAAGGCGGTCGGCGGGCTCGCGTCCACGCGCACGTACCCGCTGCGCTCGTCGTTCCGGCCGGGCTACAACATGGCCGTCAACCTCGTGAACCAGCTCGGGGCCGAGTCCGCGCGCGCGATCCTGGAGCAGTCGCTCGCGCAGTTCCAGGCGGACCGCTCGGTGGTCGGGCTCGCGCGCCGCATCGAGCGCAACAAGGAGGCGCTCGCCGGGTACACCGAGGCGATGACGTGCCACCTGGGCGACTTCACGGAGTACGCGGCGCTGCGCCGCCGCATCGGCGACCGGGAGAAGCAGCTCGCGAAGCAGAACACGAACTCGCGGCGCATCGAGACGGCCAAGTCGCTCGAACGGCTGCGCAAGGGCGACGTGATCGCCGTGCCGTCCGGGCGGCGCAGCGGCCTCGCGGTCGTCGTCGACCCCGGCCTCGAGCCGATGGGGGAGGCGAAGCCGCTGGTCGTCACCGAGGACCGCTGGTCCGGCCGCCTGACGTCGGCCGACTTCCCGTCGCCGGTCGAGGTGCTCGGCCACATCCGGCTGCCCAAGCAGGTCGACGTCCGGTCGCCCAAGTCGCGGCGCGACCTCGCGTCCACGATCCGCAACACTGGCATCACCGTGCCGTCGCGCGGTCGCCGGCAGACCACGGCGGACGACGACCCCGAGCTCGCGACGCTGCGCCGGGCCCTGCGCGCGCACCCGTGCCACGGCTGCGACCAGCGCGAGGACCACGCCCGGTGGGGCGAGCGCTACCACCGGCTGCTGGCCGAGAACCAGCAGCTGGAACGCAAGGTCGCCGCGACGACGCACTCGCTCGCCCGCCAGTTCGACCGCATCCGCGCGCTGCTGCGCGAGCGCGGCTACCTGAGCGAGGCCGAGGAGGTCACCGCCGACGGCAAGCGCCTGACCAGGCTCTACAGCGAGTCGGACCTGCTCGCCGCGGAGTGCATCCGCAACGGCGTGTGGAAGGGCCTCAAGCCAGAGGAGCTGGCCGCCGTCGTGTCGTCGCTGGTCTACGAGGCGCGCCGGGACGGTCCCGTCGAGGCACGCCTGCCGCAGGGCCCGGTGGCCGACGCGATGCTCAAGACCGTGCGGCTGTGGGCGGAGATCGAGGACGACGAGCGCCGTCACAAGCTCGAACGCATCACCCGCCAGCCCGACCCCGGTTTCGCCTGGCCGGTGTACCGGTGGGCGCGCGGCGAGTCGCTCGAGAAGGTGCTCAGCGCCGCCGAGGCCGGTGGCAACGAGCTCGGCGCGGGCGATTTCGTGCGCTGGTGCCGGCAGGTGATCGACCTTTTGGACCAGATCCGTGAGGTGGTCGGCCGACAGGACCCGGTCGGAGCCGCCGCCGCCAAGGCCGTCGACGCGCTGAGGCGCGGAGTTGTGGCGATGATGTGACATGAGCCTGACGAAGGTTTTGCGAGTCGGAGTAAAGACTGACGTGCACGGTGTGATTGGATTTCGCCGCAACGTCGTACACACGGAGGTCGACAGATGAGCAGCCCGTACGGACCGTCCGGAGGGAACGATCCTCAGCAGCCGTGGGGCCAGCAGCCGCAACCGCCGCAGCAGCCTTACGGGGGCGGTTTCCCTCCTGGTACCCCGTCCGGCGGCTTCCCGGCCCAGCAGCCGGGGCAGCAGAACCCGTACGGCCCGCCGCAGCCCCAGCCGGGCCAGCAGCAGCCGTACCCGGGCTTCGACCCGTCGCAGCAGCAGACTCAGCAGTACGGCGTGCCCGGTCAGCAGCCGCAGTCGAACCCGTACGGCACCCCTGCCCAGGACCCGTACGGCCAGCAGACCCAGCAGTACGGCATGCCGGGCCAGCAGCAACAGGATCCGTACGGCCAGCAGCAGCCCAACCCGTACGGCCAGCAGCCGGGCTACGGCCCGCCGATGCCGCCGAAGAAGAAGTCCAGCGCGGCCATCTGGGTGGCCGCCGTGGTCGTCGTCCTGCTCGTGGGCGGCGTGCTGTTCACCGGGTTCGTGTCGCCGGCCTTCTTCAAGAAGAAGATCTTCGACAACACGGCCGTCCAGACCGGCATCGTCCAGATCCTGAAGGACGAGTACAAGATCTCCGACGTCGGCGCCGCGACCTGCGCGGGTGAGAACGAGGTCAAGCCCAACACCTCGTTCGAGTGCAAGGTGCAGGTCGGCGGCAAGGACAAGAAGGTCAAGATCGTCGTCAAGACCGAGGACGGCGAGTACGAGGTCGGCCAGCCGACCGGCTGATCCTCGCCCGCACTTCGCGATAGCCTCCCCCAGAGCGCTTCTGGGGGAGGCTTTCTTGTCTGTTCGTCATTTCGTGTTCCCAGCGGTCGAGTCCGCACCGCGTTGCCCGCTGAAGGTCGTGCGGCTGTTCCCGGACGGCACCGAGGAGACGTTCACGCGGGACTTGGCGTGGGAGCGGTCGAACACGCTCGAGGACGCCCTGCCCGCCGGGGCGTGGGAGACCGGGCCGGAGTACGCGACGGTGTTCCTCACGGACATGGTCGTCGAGACGCGTGCGGCCGAGCACGCGCAGCCGCACGCCGACGGGTTCGTCTACCACGCGTTGTTCCGCGAACGGGCGGACGTCCTGGACCTGGACGCGTGCCACGGCCTGGTGCGGCGGGGTCAGGACGAGGTCCTGCACGAGCTGGCTCCGGACGGCTCGTGGCAGCCGTGCCGCGAGGAGGTCCCGGCCTTCGCCGTGCGGAGGTGGGCCACGCCGGGACCGGCGGCCATCGCGATCGACGCCGAGGAGGCCGCCCGGCTGGTGGCCCGTGGCGTTCGCGCGCCGGAGCGGTTCGAGTGGCACGTGATCTGGGACGAGAACGACGCGATCCCGGCCGGTGTGGTCCGCGTGCGCGCAGACGGCAGCGAGGAGGTCTTCACGAGGGACCTGGTGTGGGAGCTCTCCGACCTGCGGCACCACACGCCTGTCCGCGTCCGCCCGGCGACCGGACCGGAGGCTCAGCGGGCGATCTGTGAGATGGTCCGCCTGATGAACCTGTGCCGGCGCCGCGACGAGGGCGGCCCGTACCAGTACTACGGGATCTTCGACAGCGAACGGGACGCGGTGGACCCGCGCACCGCGTCCCAGATCGTCCGGCAGTCACGGGACAACGGCCGGAGCTCGACGCTGAACCGCTGGGACGCGGAGACGTGGAACTTCCGGACCGAGGACGGCTGGACTCCCACGGAGGTGCTGCGCAAGATCGACGTCGGCTCCACCAACCAGGAGGCGGTCCCGATCACGCCGGCCCAGTTCGAGGAGATCGTCGAATGGATGAGGCAGTGGCATCGGGCCTACGGAAACTGAGGTGCGCTCGCCGCCCGCCTGAGTCACGATCGCGGGCGTGACGGAGATCCGCGTTCTCACCGACGAAGCGCAGTACCGCGCCCACAACACGCTCTTCCGCCGTGCGATGCACTGGGGCCCGCCCACGGACGAGCAGTGGGCGATCACCCAGCCCTCTTACGAACCCGGCCGGGCGCTCGCCGCGTTCGAGGGCGACGAGATGGTCGGTACGACCCAGACGTTCGGCGGCTCCCTTGTGGTGCCCGGCGGCGCCGTTGTGCCGCATGCGGCCGTATCGCGCGTGGGTGTGCGTGCGGACTACACGCGCCGAGGCGTGGTGAGCGCCCTGATGCAGGAGCAACTCTCGACGCTCGCAGAGCCCGTCGCGACGCTGCGTGCGTCGGAAGGGCGCATCTACGGCCGTTTCGGGTACGGGCTCGCCGGGCGGGTGCGGTTCCTGCGGGTGGACGCGCGCAAGGCCGTGATCCCCGGTGCGCCGGTCGGACGGGTGCGGATGATCGACCAGGACACCGCGGAGAAGGTGCTGCCGGAGCTGCACACCGCGTTCGGCCTGAACCGGCCGGGGCAGATCTCCCGCTGGCCGGGCTGGTGGGTCAGGGCGTTCGACCGCAAGGGCGATTCCGACAACCTGGTGACCGTCGTCCACAGTGGACCGGACGGCGACGACGGGTACGTCTGCTACAAGGTGTCCGAGGACAAGGAGTTCAACCACCACATGGAGGTCGAGGACTTCGCGTGGGCCAACGCCGACGCGTGGCGCGACCTCTGGATCTACCTCACGCGCCTGGACCTCGTCGACACGATCAGCGTCGACGCCGCGCTCGACGACCCGCTCAACTGGCTGTTCGAGGACCCGCGCGTCGTGTACACGAAGGACGTCTTCGACCAGATCTGGCTGCGGCTGGTGGACGTGCCGCGCATGCTCGCCGCCCGCACCTACGGCGGCACCGGGTCCGTCGTCGTCGAGGTGCGCGACAAGCTGCTGCCCGCCAACGACGGCTGTTACCGCATCTCGCCCGACGGCGCTGAACGCGTGGAAGCACCCGCGGACATCACGATCCCGGTGGACCTGCTCGGTGCCGTCTACTTCGGCGACACGAGGTTCTCCGACCTCGCGGCCGCCAAACGGATCGAGGGCTCGCGGTTCGCGGAGGCCGACGCGTTGTTCGCCGGCCCCACGGCCCCGCTCTGCTCGACGTTCTTCTAGGGACGCCGCTCCATCGCGTTCACCAGACGCGGCACCGAACTGCCGAGACCCCAGCGCTGCGTGAGCTCACGCAGCCGCTCGGGGTCGGCGGGCACGCGCGGCACGTCGTCGGCGCGGTCCAGCACGACCGGGGCGTCCAGGGCCGTGCGGACGACCACCGGCGCCACCGCCAGGTACTCCTCGGCCGCGATCAGCGAGTTGCGGGCCTTGGTGCTGAGCTTGCGGTCCATCGGGTCGGTCACGGCCTCGAGCACGGCGTCGAGCGAGCCGAACTCCGTGATCAGCTTCGCCGCGGTCTTCTCGCCGATGCCCGCGACGCCGGGCAGCCCGTCGGACGGGTCGCCGCGCAGGACGGACATGTCGGCGTAGGCCGAACCCGCGTTCTCGACGGGCAGCGAGTACTTGGCCGCGAGCTCCTCCGGACCGAGGACCTCGGCCTTGTTCCAGCCGCGGCCGACGTAGACGACGCGCACGGGCGTGGGCTCGAACCGCACGACCTGGAACATGTCGCGGTCACCCGTCACGACCTCGACGGGCGAACGGGTCTCGTGGTGGGCGAGGGCGCCGATCACGTCGTCGGCCTCGTAGCCCGTCGCCTCGCCGGTGCAGATGCCGGCGGCGTCGAGGACGTCGAGGATGATCGGGATCTGCGGCGTCAGCGTGTCCGGGACCTCCTCGGACCCGTCCGTCGCCTCCGCGGCGACCCGGTGCGCCTTGTAGGACGGCAGCGCCTTCACCCGGAACTCGGGCCGCCAGTCGGCGTCGAGGCATGCCACCAGGCGGGCGGCACCGCGTTCGGTGATGACGCGCGCGATCGTGTCGACGAACCCGCGCACGGCGTTGACCGGCGTGCCGTCGGGCGCGGTCATCGAGTCCGGCAGCGCGTAGTACGACCGGAAGTAGAGGCTCGCGGAGTCGAGCAGCACCAGGGGAGAGCTCACGAAGGGACAAGCTACTAGGCTTTCGGCCATGGCAACGATCACCGGGCCCATCGACGTGTCCGCGCTGCGTGCGCGGCTCGACCGCGCTTCCGCCGCCGCCGAGCAGGCGGGCGTCGACGCCCTCCTCATCTCGCCCGGCTCGGACCTGCGGTACCTGATCGGTGCCGGTGGCGACTCGTTCGAGCGCCTCACCTGCCTCGCGCTGCCCGTGGGCGGCACGCCGACGCTGGTCGTGCCGAAGCTGGAGCAGCCGGGCTACGCGGCCATCCCCACCGACGAACTCGGTGTCGAGGTCGTCACGTGGGTCGACGGCGAGGACCCGTACGCGCTGGTCAAGGCCGCGCTCAAGGGTGACCGCACCGCCGTGGCGGACATGATGCCCGCCCTGCACACCATCAAGCTCGGCCAGGCGATCGGCGGCGCGCAGTCGCTGGCCGGGCCGATCATCCGAGAGCTGCGCATGCGCAAGGACGCGGCCGAGATCGACGCGCTGCGCAAGGCCGGCCAGGCGATCGACCGGGTGCACGCGCGCATGGGTGAGTTCCTGCGCGTGGGCCGCACCGAACGCGAGGTGGCCAAGGACATCGCCGACGCGATCGTCGAGGAAGGCCACACCGTCGCCGACTTCGTGATCGTCGGCTCCGGCCCCAACGGCGCGTCCCCGCACCACCGCGACTCCGACCGCGTGGTGCAGGCGGGGGAGGTCGTCGTCATCGACATCGGCGGCCCGGTCGCCGAGGGCTACAACTCCGACTCGACCCGCACCTACGTGATGGGCGAGCCCACCTACGACGACGTCCGGGAGACCTACGCGGTCCTGCAGGCAGCGCAGAAGGCGGCTGTCGAGGCCGTGAAGCCCGGCGTGACGTGCGAGGAGATCGACGCCGTCGCGCGCAAGGTGATCACCGACGCGGGCTTCGGCGAGTACTTCGTCCACCGCACCGGCCACGGCATCGGCCTGGACGTGCACGAGGAGCCCTACATCGTGAGCGGCAACTCCCTGCCGCTCGAAGCAGGCATGGCCTTCAGCGTGGAGCCCGGCATCTACCTGCCCGGCCGCTGGGGTGCCCGCATCGAGGACATCGTGGTCGCCACCCCGGACGGCGTCGAGTCCTTCAACAACCGACCTCACGAGCTGGTGGTGCTTTGACCCTGGAGCAGATCGACAGAGCGATCCTGAAGGAACTCGCCTCGGACGGCCGGTGCAGCTTCACCGACCTGGCCGAACGGGTGGGCCTGTCCGTGTCGGCGGTGCACCAACGCGTGAAGCGCCTCGAGCAGCGCGGCATCGTGAAGGGCTACGCGGCCCGGCTGGACGGCGCCGAGATCGGGCTGCCGATGTCGGCGTTCATCTCGCTGTTCCCGATCAACCCGTCCGAGCCCGACGACTACCCGAAGCGCCTCGAGCACCTCCCGGAGATCGAGGCCTGCTACTCGGTGGCGGGCGACGCGTCGTACGTGCTGCGCGTGCGTGTCGGCTCGCCGGTCGCGCTGGAGGAGCTCCTCCAGAAGATCCGGGAGTCGGCGAACGTGTCGACGCGGACGACGGTGGTCCTGTCGACGCCTTACGAGGACAGGCCGCCCGCGGTCTGAACCCGTCCGTCGGCCAGCACGAGCACTCGGTCGGCGACGGCGTGCACGGCGTCGTGGTGCGTGGCGATCAGCACCGCGGCGCCCTCGTCGGCGACACGCCGCAGCAACCCGACCGCGGCCTCGGCGCTGACGGAGTCGAGGTGCGCGGTCGGCTCGTCGGCCAGCAGGGCGGAGGGCCGTGCCACCACGGCCCTGGCCAGCGCCGCGCGTTGCTGCTGCCCGAACGACACCTGCCCCGGGAACCTGCTGCCCAGGCCGGAGATGCCCAGCTCCGCCAGCAGTTCCGCGACCCCGGCCACCTCCCGCCCGGCCAGCCGCAACGGCAGGGCGACGTTCTCCTCCAGCGTCAGCTCGGACGCGAGCCCGAGCGACTGGGGCAGCACGGCGCAGGCGGACCAGGAGGCCAGTCCCGGCAGCACGGATCCGCTGTCGGGGAAGTCGAAGCCGCACAACAGGGACAGCAACGCGGTCTTCCCGGACCCGGAAGGCCCGCTCAGCGTCACGAGCTCACCGGCGGCGACGGCCAGGTCCACCCCGCGCAGCACGGACACCCCGCCGAACGCCCGGTGCACGCCGTCCGCCCGGATCATGACGCGGCCAGCGGGATGCACAGGTCCGCCAGCGAGACGAGCCGAGGATCGTGCGAGGCGACCACGGCGGGCACCGGCAGCGACCCGAGCGTCTCCAGCACGAGATCGGCGGACCGGACGTCGAGCTGCGAGGTCGGTTCGTCCGCCACCACGACGGAAGCGCCGCGGGCCAGCGCGCACCCGAACGCCAGACGTTGTTGCTGCCCACCGGACAACGCCCCGATCCGCCAGGTCGCGGATCCGCCGAGCCCGAGCCGGTCCAGCAGCGAGAAGTCGTCGGCACCGGCCGCGCGCAGGTTCTCGCCGACGGTCAGGTGCGAGATCAGGTTGTCGGCCGGGTTCTGGAACACCACGGCGATCTCCTTGCGCCGCAACGCGCGCAGCTCCGCCCACGACATCGACGAGGTCGGCACGTCGTGGACGAACACCTCGCCGAGCGACGGCCGTTCGACCAGCGAGAGCACGCGCAGCAGCGTCGACTTGCCGGAGCCGGACGGTCCGGACAGGACGGTGAGGCCGGGCGCGATCGACAGCGACACGTCCGCGACGGCGCGCACGGAACCGTAGGACACCCCTACGCCACAAGCGCGTATCACCTGAGCAGTTCTCCCATCCGCGCGGTTCGCACACCGCGCAACGCGAGCCAGGCGGCCACGACGACCACCAGGGCGCCGCCCGTCACCATCGAACCCAGCAACGGCAGCAGGTCCGGCAGCATCGGGGCGGGATTGAGCCAGGGCGCGGGGTCCAGGCGCGGTACGGCCGCGCCGGCGCTCGCGAACGAGGCCACCAGGCCGATTCCCATGGCCAGCAACGCCAGCGCGCCCACTTCCAGCAGATGACTCGACCACAGCACGGACGGGCGCATGCCCATGCGGGTCGACAAGGCCCCGGAGACCGCGTTCTGCCGGCGGCGGACCTCGATGGCCAGCAACAGGGCCACGGCGGCGACCACGGCCAGCACGACGCCGATCGCCGCCACGAAGCCGAAGGTCCACTCGACGGTCAGGAACGGCAGCCCGTCCAGGACACGGGCGCGGTCGGCGACGTTCGTGTAGTTGATGCCGTCGGCCTTCAACGCGGAAGTCAAGGCGGACAACGGAAGCGTCGACCACAGGTGCCACGAGCCGACCTGTTCGACGGCGGGCACCGAGTCCCGGGCGACGACGTAGCCGCGCGTGCCGAGCTTCGGGAACGACGGCAGCTGCGCCACCGGTCTGAGCAGCGGCAGACCGGCGATCTGGATCTCCTGGTTCGCCGAGCGGCCGATGCGCAGCGCGGGCGCGACCTCACCGTCGCGCTTCAGGCCCGAGATCAGCGACCGCACCGAGGAGGGGTCGTCCAGCACGGCCGCGTCGGTGAACGTCGCGGGGTCGACGACCAGCGCGCCCGTGCTCACGCCGACGAGAGTCGTGTTGCCCCGCAACGCTTCGGGCAGCGCGACCCGGCCGGCCGCGATGTCCTGCGACACCTGGACGGTGCTGTTGGCGCCGACGAACACGCCCGACTTCGAGTCCAGCGACGACTGCTGTGCCCCCGCCACCGCGCTGCCGACGGCGATGGTGCCGACCGCCAGCACGCCCACGAGCAGCACGCCGGTCACCGGACCGACCGCGGCGGCCAGGCGGCGCAACGCGAGCTGGGCGGCCGGGACCCGCCACCACTGCACGTGCTGCGACCACCCCAGCGACCAGCGCAGCACCCGCGTCGCGAGCAACGCCGCCGCCAGCACCACGAGCAGCGGGAACGCCAGCGCGGCCACGTCGATGCGCGGCAGCGAACCGGGCTTCAGCGCCGTGCCCAGACCGTTCTGCGACAGGCGGAACCACGCGAGCACGGCCAGTCCGGCGACGACCAGTTCCCACGGCACCAGGCCGAGCCGCCGCGAGCGGGCCCGCCCCTGGAACGTCCGGTGCGCCCGCCACGCCGCCACCAGCACGGTCACGGCGAGGCTCAGCACCACCACGGCCAGCACGAACCCCAGCGCCACCCAGAGCGTTCCGGGAGCCAGCACCACACCCGGCGCGTACAACGGCAGCAGAAGGCGAGCGGCCACCAGTCCCAGCAAGCCGCCCAGCACCAGCGGCAACCCGAGTTCCAGCACACCGCGGAAGCCCAGCGCCAGCGGACTCGCCCCGCGCACCCACAGCAACCGCAGCTCGGAATGGCGCCGCTGCGCCCACTGCACGGTCACCGTGCCGACACCCGCGAGTCCGACCAGCACGCTGATGATCACCAACGGCAGCAGCGCGGACGACACGTTGCGTTCCGAGGTCCTGGCCGCCGTGACGGCACCGGACAGCAGATCGGTCCGCGTCAACGGCAGCCCGAGCGCCGCCAGCCGGGCATTGCCGTTGTCCCGCAACGCTTCCGCCTCGGCGAGCGTCGACAGCGGCGCCGTGGCGAAGCGCAACGACACCGTGGCGTTCTCCGCGAACTCCGGCGGTAGCAGGGAGAGGTCGGCGGCCGAGGGCACCCAGATCACCGACGTGCTGACGCCGTCACCGGCCAGCGGGTTCGGCACCACGGTCTTCGCCTCGGAGCACCACCAGCCGTCCACGGGCTGCGCGAGGTCGGCGTAGATCGCCGTCACCACCAGGGACGACCCGGTCAGCCGGTCCCCGACCTTCACCCGTGCGGCCGTCGCGATCGTCTGCGGCACCCACAACCCGGTGCCGCCGCCCTGCACCACCGTGAGGTGCGTCAGCGCGTCCGGCCGGTAACCGAACCGGCCGTAGGTCGCGATGCCGTTGAAGTCCGGCCGGCCGATCCGCGAGTAGGCGCCGCCGAGATCGCTGCGCGCGGCCATCGTGACGGCCGTGGACAGCGGAAGTCCGTCACCGTCCAGCGACGGGTGCACGGAATGCGGGCACATCCGGCTCTGCTGGTAGGCGAGAGCGGCGCTGCCCGCGGCGGAGGAGTGCAGGGCGCCCGCGGCCACCACGAAGCCCAGCAGCAACGTCGTCGCGATGCTCACCAGCAACGTGAGCGGGCTCGACAGCGCTGCCCTGGGCGCGGCTCTCCACGGCAACTGCACCAGCGCACGCTAACCGCCGTTCCCCGATTTGGGGAGCATTTAGGAGGTAACGGAACGCATGACCCCGAAGCGGGCTCCGAATGGATCAACGAGCACCGCGATCCGTCCGACTCCGTCGAGGTCATGAGGCGCGAGGAGCACCGGCGCCGCGGCGGCCACCTGATCCACATCGGCCACCTCGAAGTACGGCAGCCAGAAGGCCTGGGTGTCCGCGACGATCGCACCGAACATCCGGCCCTCCTCCGTTCCCGCGGGGTGCAGGAACTGGCCCGGCGCGCCCGGGATCATCCGGATCTCCCACGAGAACAACGAGCGGTAGAACGCCGCCGACGCGGAGGGCGCGGGGGAGTGCAGCTCGAGCCACGTCAGCGAGCCCGGCACCGACACCGCGCCGAGCCCGGCGGGCCCCTGCCACACCCCGAACTCCCCGCCGTGCGGATCCGTCAGCACGACCTCGGTCGTGGGCCCCGTGCCCGCGAAGTGAGCGATCCACGACCCGGCCTGCGCGGCGACGTGGCCCGCCACCGCCACGCCCTCACACGTGAACACTCCGCTGCCCGGCGTGTCGCGAGGCCGGTAGTCCCAGCCGAGCACACCACCGTAGAACTCCGCGGCCTTCGCCTCGTCCGACGAGCCCAGGTCGATCCAGGCCGGCGCTCCGGGGACGTACTCAGTGGTGATCATCAGGCCCACCTCCAGCGGATACCTACCCAGTTCACCGACACATCAGTCTCGAAGTGGTGCACGGAGTTCGTGTGGTCCGGTGCCAGGTCGATCGTGCGGTGCGGTTCCTGCTCCTCCCAGTCCTGCAGGTAGACGTGCGGGTCGACGGGCGGCGCCGCCGGGTCGAAGTGCACCTCGATCAGGCTCTGCGGGAGGAAGCACCGCACGCCGTGCGCGTACTCGACGCTCTCCAGCCGCGTCGAGTCGTGCGCCACGAACTCGACGACCCAGGTCTCGCCCTCGCTCAACGGCTTGCCGAACAGCAGTTCGTCGACGACCAGGCGTTGCTCGGCGTCCCAGGTGGACCGGCCGAGCCGGCAGTTGCGGACGGGTTCGTGCCGGATCTGCGACGACTCGACGGAGTCGTCGCAGAAGTAGTGCGCGTGGAAGCGGTCGACGCCGTCGCGGCGCGCCCGGACGACCACCCGCGACTCGACGCGCGACGCACGCCGGTCCGCGTCCACGAACACCCTGTCGTGCCGGGAGAGGACCTCGAGGTCGTTGGCGTCGAAGCCGGGCATCATGCCGGGCACGACGTCCGGCCAGCCGCTCGGGCCGGTGCGTTCCAGCAGGTCCAGCAACGACCGCGGTGGCACCTCCAGCAGCTCTTCCAGCACCTCGACGGCCTTGAGCGACTTCGGCGAGACCGGCCGCACCCGGCCCTGCTGCCAGTCGCTCAGCGTCGACAGCGCGACCGCCACCTGCTGGTGCGCGAGGCGCGACCGGAGCCGTTCCAGCGTCAGGCCGCGGCGGCGGATGGCCGCCCGCAGCGCCGAGTGGAACGGTCCGATGCGCAGCAGTGCTTCCAGGCTGGGGGTCGTCGTCACCCGGGAGACCCTAGAGCGCGAACCCCTCGGGGAAGGGATCGGTCTCGTCCAGGAGGTACTGCCCCATACCGGTGATCCACGCCCTCCCGGCCACCGTCGGCACGACGGCCGTGCGGTCGCCGAGCTGGACCTCCTCCAGCAGCCGGCCGATGAACCTCGTGCCGATGAACGACTCGTTCACGAAGTCCTCGCCGATGCCCAGCCGGCCACGGGCGTGCAGCTGGGCCATCCGGGCGCACGTGCCCGTGCCGCAGGGAGATCGGTCGAACCAGCCGGGGTGGATCGCCATCGCGTTGCGCGAGTCGGCGCCGTCCTCGCCGGGCGCGACGAACTGGACGTGCTTGCAGCCGCTGATCGCCGCGTCGACCGGGTGCACCGGCCGGTTCGTCGCGTTGATCTCGTCCATGACGGCCAGGCCCGCGGCCAGGATCCTGTCCTTTTCGGCCCGGTCGAACGGGATGCCGAGGTCCGCGAGCGGGACGATGGCGTAGAAGTTGCCGCCGTACGCCATGTCGTAGCGGACCTCGCCGATCCCGGGCACGGTCACGACCGCGTCCAGTTCGTGCGCGTACGCCGGGACGTTGCGGATCGTCACGAGCTTCGTGCGGGTGTCGTAGTCGGCGAGCACCAGCCCGGCCGGGGTGTCGAGGCGGACGGTCGTGACGGGTTCGGTCACCTCGACCATGCCCGTCTCGACCAGCACCGTCGCGACGCCGATCGTGCCGTGCCCGCACATCGGCAGCAGGCCGGAGACCTCGATGAACAGCACGCCCCAGTCCGCGTCCTGCCGCGTCGGCGGTTGCAGGATCGCGCCGCTCATCGCCGCGTGCCCGCGCGGTTCGTTCACCAGCAGCCGGCGGATGTGGTCGTGGTTCTTGATGAAGTTCAGCCGCTTCTCGGCCATGGTCTCGCCGGGGATGACGCCGACGCCGCCCGTGATGACCCGCGTCGGCATGCCCTCGGTGTGCGAGTCGACCGCGCTGAAGTACTTGGCGAACCTCACGACGTCGCCAGCTTCATGTCCGCGTCGACCTGCGCGAGCTGCTCGGCGCTCAACGGCCCGCGCGGCGGACGGCACGGGCCGCCGTACCGGCCGACGTAGTCCATCGAACGCTTGATGGCCTGCACGAACTCGGTGCGCGAGTCCCAGCGGAACGCGGGCACGAGCTTCTCGTACAACGCGCGCGCCTCCTCCAGTTCGCCCTCCAGCGCCAGGTCGAACAGCTGCTTGCTCTCGGCGGGGAACACGTTGGGGTAGCCCGCGAACCAGCCCGTGGCGCCCATCAGCAGGCTCTCCAGCACGACGTCGTCCGCGCCCGCCACGACGGTGAGGTGCGGGGCGGCCGCGCGGATCTCCAGCACGCGCCGCACGTCGCCGGAGAACTCCTTGACCGCCACGACGTTCTCGATCTGGCCGATCTCCGCGAGCAGGTCCGGCGTCAGGTCGACCTTGGTGTCGATCGGGTTGTTGTAGACCATGATCGGCAACCCGGCCTTGGCGACCTCGCGGAAGTGGTGCACGACCTCACCGCGGTTGGCCCGGTACATCGTCGGCGGCAGGCACAGCACGCCGTCCGCGCCGTCCTCGGCCGCGAGTTCGGCCCAGTGCCGAGCCTGGTGCGCGCCCACGCCGTGCACACCGATGACCGCGATGCCACGCCCCTTGACCGCGGCGATGGCGGTCTGCGCGACCTCGCGGCGTTCCGCGTCGGTGAGCGACGAGTACTCGCCCAGCGAACCGTTCGGCCCGACCCCGCGACACCCGCTGTCGACGACCCACCGGCAGTGCTCGGCGAACCTGTCGAGGTCGGGACGCAGCCCGGCGGGTGCCGTCGGGTCTTCGGCGTAGGGGAGTGCGGTGGCGACGATGACGCCGTCGAGGCGTTCGGTCATGACTTGTCCTCCGGGAGTTGTGCGAGTTCGCCGAGGGGGATGGGGACCGCGATGACGCGGCGCTGGCCGTCGAACGGGACACCGGTCAGGTCGGCGGCGTTGCGGCCGCAGACGCGGCCCTGGCACCGCCCCATCGCGACACGGCTGGTGAGCTTGAGCTCGCGCAGGGTGGTGGCGTCGGTGAGGCCTTCGAGGGTGACCTTTTCGCAGCGGCACACGGTGGTGTCCGGGCTCAGCCAGCTCTGCCAGCCGGGCTGGACCTCGTGCGCCCTGGCCAGGGCTGCTGCGAACAGCCTGCCCCTGCGGATTGCTTCGAGTGCTTCGGCCGGTGGTCGCCGGCCTGCCGCAGCCGCTCCGGCGACGATGCCTTCGGCCTCGGCCAGGTCGGCGCCGCCGATGCCGGTGACCTCGCCGGCCGCGTAGACGTTCGTGGCGGACGTCCGCTGGTGGTCGTCGACGTCGAGGAAGCCGTTGGTGCGACCGGCATCGGGGACGAGATCGGTGCGGGGGAGGAAGCCGTAGCCGACGCACACCAGGTCGGCGTGCTCGGTGCGGTGGCTGACCGGTCGCCACTGGCTGTCGAGCTTCGCGACCGTGACGCGGTCGCCGTGCTTGGCGATCACGGCGGTGCGGGTTTCCAGGCGTGGCAGGACTGTGCGGTAGCTCGCGAGCTCACCGATCTTGTGCCGGTTCGCCGCGATCGCCCTGGCTTCGCGGAGCCAGCGGGTGGGGGAGGAGGCCTCGTAGACGCCGACGAGGGTGGCGCCGAGGTCCTGGAGCGCGGTGGCGACGGGGAGCAGGAACGGGCCGGTGCCGGTGACGATGACGCGTTCGGCGAGGGTGACGCCCTGTTTGGCCAGGGCTTGGGCGGCGCCCGCGGTGATCACGCCGGGGCCGTCCCAGCCCGGGAAGGGGAGGGGGCGGTCGTAGGCGCCGGTGGCGATGACCAGGGCGTCGAACCGGAGGAGGCGAGGTGTGCCGAGACGAGACGTCTCGTCTCGGAGAGCTCCACCCCACCGGAGGTGCAGCGAGTCGCCCTCCACCATCCAGGCCTCGGCGTTCTTGAGGTGCGTGACCCCGGCGTGCTCGAACCTGACCCGCCCGCGCAGGTACTGCCCACCGGCCTCGGGCTCCGAGTCGACCATCACCACCTCGGCCCCGGCGTCGGCAGCGGTCCGGGCGGCGGCCATCCCGGCAGGTCCCGCGCCCACCACGACCACCCTCACGACTGAGTCCTGATCACGTCGCCGTCGCGCAACGGGTGCCGGCACGCCCGGACCTCGGGCACGCCGTTGATCTCCGCGACGCACCCGAAGCACACGCCGATGCCGCAGAAGTACCTGCCGGGCAACAACTCCGCGACGTGCGCGACCTCGCGCTGGAGGCCGTTGAACGTCACCCTCACACCATCACCTCCGGCCGGTCGACGCGGAACGGGCGGGGGTCGACCAAGGGGTCCTCGCCCGTGAGCAGCTGGGCCAGCAGGAGACCGGTGGCCGGGGCGAGGCCGACGCCCGCTCCCTCATGACCGGTCGCGTGCCACAGGCCGGGGGTGCGGGGGTCCTCGCCGATGATCGGCAGGTGGTCCGGGGCGTAGGGGCGGAAGCCGCCGTACGCGCGCATGACCGGGACGTCCCGAAGCATCGGGAACATCGCGATCGCCCTGCGTGCCAACGCGCCGAGCACGCGGCTCTCGATCGTCTCGTCGAAGCCCTTGCGCTGGCGGCTCGACCCGATCAGCACGGTGCCGGCCTGCGTCGACTCGACCACGCCGGACGTCTGCAGGTCGGCGTCGCCGCTCGCGACCGCGCCGACGTAGTCCGCGTCGTAGACCTTGTGCCTGATCGTGCCGGGGATCGGGGTGGTCACGAGCACGACGCCGCGCCGGGGCAGGACGTTCACGCCGAACGCGCGTGCCCACGGGCCGGTGGCGTTGACGACCGCGCCGCAGCTGATCACGCCGTCGGCGGTCGTCACGCTGCGGCCGTCCGTTGTGGACACCTCGGCCCGCCTGACCTCGATGCCGCGCAACAGGGATCGGGTGGCCTTCACCGGGTTGAGCTGGGCGTCCTGCAGGTAGTGGACGGCGGCGGTGATCTCCGGGTTGAGGTGCGGCTCGTGGGTCAGCGCGTCCTCGACGGTGATCTCGCAGGCGTCGATGCCGACCTCGCGCTGGGCCGCGGCGAAAGCCTTCAGCGGCACCACGGCCGACGGAGTGGTCGCGACGACCAGGCCGCCCTTCTCCTCCCATTCGGCGTCGTCCGCGAGTTCCGGCCACAACGCGCGACTCGCCCGGGCCAGGTCGAGTTCCGGGCCGGGTCCCTTGTCGCTGACCAGCACGTTGCCCTCACCGGCCGCGCTGGTGCCCGACGCGGGTCCGTGGCGGTCGAGGACGACGACACCGAGCCCGCGCGCCTTCAACGCCTGGGCGCACGCGGCACCGATGATGCCCGCGCCCATGACCACGACGTCCGGGTGCATCGCCACCTCCGTTCATTAGAATGAACGTTAGTGCTTCGGGTACTCCAGCACCAGTACCGAGCTGACCTCGTCGCCGACGGTCTCGTAGGAGTGGGGCAGCGAGCCGGGGAAGCACACGTAGTCGCCAGGCCCCAGCTCGTACGGCTTGTCCACCGGGCCGACGCGCAGCCGCCCGCTCGTGACCAGCACGTGCTCCTTGCCGGGATGACCTTCGCTGGTCTGGACCGCGCCGGGCCGGACGCGCTGGTCGTAGATCTCCAGCACGGTGTCACCGATGTCCATCCGCCGCATCAGCCGCAGGTCGACGGCGTTGCTGCTGAGCACCTCGACGTCGCCGGCGCGCACCAGCACCACGTCCGGCGGCGTTTGCTCGGTCACGAGTGAGGACACCGGCACGTCCAGAGCGTTCGACAAACTGAACACTGTGTCGATCGTCGGGTTGCCCGCGCCGCTCTCCAGCTGGGACAGCGTGCCCTTGGCGATGGACGACCGCCGCGCGAGCTCCGACAGCGACAGCCCGCGCTGCTCCCGGAACGCCCTGATGTTGGCGCCAAGCACCTGACCCGCACTCATAGCCACTGATCGTTGCATAGGCTTGCGCCCATGACTGCGTACACGGAGGCGGAGGGGCAGACCCTCCGCACGGCCGTTTTCGGTGCCATGGTGCTGGTGTCCACGGCGGACCCCGGCTCGGTCGACGAGGAGAGCCAGGCCGGCATCAGGGCCATCACCCTGCTCTCGGACGACCTGCGCGCCATCATCGCCGCCGCCCCGCCCTCGCTGCCCACGGGCTCGACGTCCGAAGTGGAGTCGGGAGTCCTGGCCGCGCTGCGCGACTCCGTGGCGATCATCAACGCCCACGAGCCGCGCGACGTGGCGATCTTCCGCGCGGCCGTGTCGGAGATGTGCCGCTCGGTCGCCGGTGCGGACGGCGAGGTGGCGGTGGCGGAACGCGCGATGGTGACGAAGGTCGTCGAGGCGCTCGGCTGACGGTCAGGTCGCGCTGGGCCGTGACGCGAGCCAGGCGGTGTGCTCCTTGCTGATCACGGCCTCGGCGGCGGCGACCGTGGAGGCCCAGTCGCTCTCCTCGACGTACGGGATCTGGTGGTAGATGTACGCGAGCTCCCCGGCCGCCGCCGAGTAGGAGACCCTCAGGTTCTCGAACTGCCGCAGCCCGATCCACGCCGCGCCCGCCGCGACGGCCGCGGCCATCACGCCGGACAGGTCGACGTCCCAGGCGCCGTTGATGCGCAGGATGGCGAAGAGGATCGCGACGAGCTCACCGATGATCATCAGGACGCGGAACACGTTCGCGCGGGTCTCGTTCATCGCCGACCTCTCGCGGTACCACCGCAGCTGCGGTTCGACGCGGGCTTCGCGGTACGCCTTCCTGCGCTCGTCGAACGGCTTGGCCCGCAGCTGCGCCATCACCTCGTCGCCCGTGTCGTTCGCGCTGGTCAGCATGACCTCCCTGCGGTGGTCCTTCACCGCGTCGGCGATGGCCAGCTCCAGGTCCCGCCGCGGGTCCTGGACGCCGCTGTGGAACGGTGCGCCCGCCACGGCGTAGCGCCACGACAGCGACTTCACGCGTTCGGCGACGGTCCGGCCCGCGTTCCACTTCAGCTCCGGGTGCATCACCCACAGCAGCAGCTCGCCGAACAGGGCGATGAGGAACCCGCTGAGCGCCACCCACGCCCAGAAGTCGACGCCACTGGCGCCGATCTGCCACTTGAACGCGCCTCCCACCGCCGCGACCACCGCGCCGATCAGCCGCACCCGGCTGAACAGCAGCGTGAGCCGCTGTCCGAGCCGGGAGACCGCCTCCGCGTCGTGGTAGAAGCCGGGTAGGTGCCGCTCGTCCATCCGTTGCTCTCCCCCTCCGCCGGCCGGGTCGGCCGGGCGTCTCGATTATCCCGATCATGGTCTGCTCGCGGATGCTCCTTCGGGTGCTGGTGTGGTGAGCTCGATCGCGGGTTGACCGGCCCTCGTTCCGGTTGCAATCATCGGATCTTCTCGCCGCCGCCCCGGACGAGATGAGCGTGGGTCATGGGATTACGTCGTCTGTGCGTGGCCGTGGTGGCCATGTTGCTCGGAGGTCTGCTCACCGTGGTGACGCAGGGGGCCGCGCAGGCCGAGGTGCGGCACCCGAGACAGGAGTGGCTGCGCCAGTCCACCGCCGGGTTGTTCCTGCACTGGGGCATGTTCACCGCCCCGAAGCACCTGAACTGCGCCGAGTGGGAACGTGACGTCACCGGCGGCGGGTGGACCGCCGACTACTGGATCGACGAGGCCCGCAAGCTCGGCGCCTCCTACGTCGTCCTGGCGACGTTCCACAGCCGGCTCGGTTACGCGCGCCCGTGGCCGTCGCAGGTCCCCGGCAGTTGCGCGACCGAACGCGACCTGCTCGGGGAGCTGGTCCGAGCGGGCAAGGCCAAGGGTGTGAAGGTCGTCCTCTACATGACCGACGACCCGCAGTGGCACAGCGAGCAGGGCGTCCAGATGCTCGATTCGGCTGCCTACTCGGCGTACAAGGGCGAGCAGGTCGACCTCACCACACGCGAGGGCTTCGGCAAGTACAGCTACGACCTCTTCTTCGAGGTCATGAGGAACTACGACGACCTGGCGGGCTTCTGGATCGACAACGACAACGAGTACTGGGAGCGCAACAGGCTCTACGAGCAGATCCGGCAGTTGCGCCCGGCGTGGTTGCTGAGCAACAACAACGAGGACACACCGATCATGGACACGGTCTCGAACGAGCAGAAGACCGGCATGTTCCCGTCCTACGACTACCCGGCGGCCACGTTCACGCCGATGCCGCGCCTGTCCGAGGCCTGCTACAAGCTGCCGAACACGGGGGACTGGTGGTACGACGGCGGCAGCCATGCCGTCGACACGCGCCTGAACACCGGCCGCTACGTCACGAACGCGGGCTCGTCGATCAAGTCGCTGATGGCCGAGACACCGATGGTGAACGGCAGGATGCCCGCACAGCAGGAGGCCTACAACGACTTCATGGCGCGGTGGGTGCCGCCGATCCGCGAGTCGATCCAGGGCGTCGAGGGCGCCGGGTACCTGTACGGCGGCATGCAGCCCGGCTTCTGGAACGACGGCGCGCACGGCGTGATCACCGTCAACCCGAAGACCGGGAAGCAGTACGTCCACGTGGTGACGAAGCCACGAGCTGACTTCGTCCGCCTGCGGGACAACGGGTACCGGGTCACGGGTGTCCGCGACCTGCGCACCGGCGAGCAGCTGCGGTTCTCGCAGTCGGCCGGGCACCTGACGATCCAGGGCGTCACGAAATGGGACGACTACGACACCGTGTTCGCCGTCGACACCGCTGGGCAACAAGGCTTCCACACCGGAGTCAAGGCGTCGGCGACGTCGTCCGAGAACGGTTTCCCCGCCTCGAACCTCACCGACGGCGACTTCGAGACCTACTGGGACGCCTCCAGCGCCCAGCCCGTCTCGATCTCGCTGGACCTGGGCCGCCGCAAGAAGGCCGCGTTCCTCGCGATCAACCAGCGCGAGTCGTCCCCGACGCACGCCCGCGTCTCGTTCGGCAGGCCGGAGGATTCGAGTCGTATCAAGGACTACCAGCTGACAGCGTCGAACGACGGCCGTGACTGGTGGCACGTCCGCAGCGGTGCGTTGCCGTCCGCACGTGGCACGCAGTTCATCGACATCGGCGCGCAGGAGGCCAGGTACCTCAAGCTGACCGTGCTGAACACCTGGAGCGGTCCGCAGGCGCCGGTGTACTTCGGGGAACTGAAGATCGACGAGATCCGGGTCGGGCACGGCTATCCGCGCGGCCTGCCCGGCGGCGCGCTGGAGGCCGAGGACGCGGACCGCTCGGGTTCGGCGCGCGGTGAGTTCTGCGCGGCCTGCTCCGGCACCCGCCAGGTGACCGGGCTCGGTGGCGGTGAGCGCAACGCCGTGACCTACCGCGACGTTTCCGTTGCGGCGGCGGGAACTTACCGCCTGCAGCTCGACCTGACGTCTGCCGAGGCGTCCGCGGTGTCGGTCTCGGTGAACGGCGCGTCACCGCTTTCCGTTGCCGTGCCGAAGGATCGGGCCGACGTGCCGGATCCGACGTCGGTCGCGGTGCCGTTGAACGCGGGCGGCAACACCGTGAAGGTCTTCAGCGCCGGAAGGCTCGGACTCGACCGCATCTCGATCGGCGGGCTGCCGCCGTCGACCCACACGCCGAAGACGACCCTGACCGTGTCACCCCATGGCGTGCAATGGGTCGCGCCCGGACAGCGGTCCGTGAAGATCACCGCCCGGCTGCGGCTCGACGCCGACGAGCAGATCGACGCCGTCTCGCTGGCACCGGCGCTGCCTGCGGGGTGGACGCTGACCGGAGCACCGGCCACCCGCACGTCGATGCGTCTGGCCGGTCTGCTCGAAGGGGTGTGGACCGCGACCTCACCCGCCGGGCAGGACGTGGGCTCGGTGAGCATCCCGGTGACGGCGTCGTTCCAACTCCTGGGTTCGGGGCGCGCGGTCTCCGGTGCGGTGCCGGTGCGCACCAGGCCCGCCGGCCGCGTGTTCGTGCGCGAGGCCGAGGACTCGGCGAACCGGTTCGGCGCCACCGGGCTGACGAACTGCGGGCAGTGCTCGGGCGGGGAGAAGGTGCGCAACATCGGTGGCAGCGCGGACGCCTCGGTCACCTTCCCGGACGTCACCGTGCCGGAAACGCGCTCCTACAAGCTCTTCGTCCAGTTCACCGTGAACGGGCCGCGCTCGTTCTTCGTGACGGTCAACGGCGGCACGCCCGTCGAGATCGAGGTCGACGGGATCGGCAACACCACCCCGTCGGTGGCCGAGATCCCGGTGGTGCTCAACGCCGGCGCCAACACCATCCGGTTCGGCAACGACACCGCGGGCGCTCCCGACCTCGACCAGATCGCGGTCGGTTAGGGTGCGGTCGCATGGGGGAAGAGAATCTGTGGCAGGGAATTTCCTACTACGACTGGACGAACCTCGCGGCGGTGCGCGCGAAACTGGACGCGGGCGCTGATCCGGACAACGGCCCGTTCTGGATGCCTCCGCTGCACATGGCGGCGGAGGTGGGCTCCGCCGAGGTCGTGGCGGAGGTCGTCGCCCGGGCCGGCGACGTCGACCAGGTCTTCGACGGCCGCACGGCGTTGTGGCGGGCGGTGCACGCGGCCAAGGCGGACAGCGTCCAGGCGCTGCTCGCTGCCGGAGCGGATCCGGTGCGCCCCATGATGTCCGGCTGGTCACCGGCCCGGCTCAGCCTCACCACGCCGCACGTGATCTCCTCGGACGAGAAGCTCACCGAGGCCGAGTGGGACGCGACGGCGGAGTGCGGCAGGCTCGTGACCGCGCTGAAGGGGTTCCCGCACTACGACGGCTACAGCGTCGCCTGCGTCGCGGGCATCGACGCCGCCGAGGCCGCGCGCAGGTTGAACGCCGAGATCGTGCCTTCCGTCGAGGAGCGGGACGAGGAGCTCGGTGTCGGCGTCACCGAGGTGCCCGGCGGGTGCGTCCTGTTCCAGCCGTCTTTCTACAACGCGTCGACGCCCGTGGTGACGAGCCTGCTGTCCGCGGGCACCGTCGTGTACGGCATGTACGCGAACCCGAAGAGCGGCAACCAGGGCAGCATCTACCGAGGTGGCGAGTACGTCGACAGCGACCTGCACCCCGGCGGTGGCCCGAACGAGGGCGGGGACACGGCGGAGGTGCTGCTGGAGCACCTGTACGCGCACAAGCCCGTCGCCTACTGCTGCGCCTACGCCGGTGTGCGCCCGAGGAACGACAAGGCGTTCACTCAGCCGGACCAGTGGCTGATCCTTCCGGATCGCGACTACTGGCGCGCATGATGGGGTGATGCTGGAGACGCTGAGGCGGCAGCTGAGCCGGGGACTCTTCGAGAAGGTCGTGGGTCCGGAGCGGGAGGAGCACGCCCGCCGGATCCACGGCACGCCCGGTCCCCGGTTGTTCGCCGAAGACCGGCCGATTCGGCACGTTCACGCTGATCACGCCATGTTCATCGGCGGGCTGCGGGCGTTGCTGCTGCAGTCGTTGCACCCGCTGGCGATGGCGGCGGTGGCCCAGCACTCCGACTACCTGACGGACCCGTGGGGCAGGTTGCAGCGCACGAGCCTGTTCGTCGGCACCACCACCTACGGCACGTCTGCCGACGCGTTGAAGGCCGTCGAACGGCTCGCGCGCATCCACAAGCACATCCACGGCACCGCTCCGGACGGCCGGAAGTACCGCGCCGACGACCCGCACCTGCTGGGCTGGGTGCACGTGGCCGAGGTCGACAGCTTCCTGCGCTGCCACCAGCGCTACGGCGAGAAGCCGCTCGACGACTACGACGGGTACGTCGCCGACATGGCTGTCATCGCGGACGCCATGGGCATTCCGGACCCTCCTCGCACGACCGCCGAGCTCGACGCGAAGCTCGAGTCGTACCGGGCCGAGCTGAAGGGCACGGCCGAGGCTCGGCAGGCGGCCAGGTTCCTGCTGTTCAAGGCCCCGTTGCCGCTGGTGGCGCGCGGCCCGTACGGGATCCTGAGCGCCACCGCCGTCGCCACCCTGCCGGTGTGGGCGCGGATGCCGCTCCGGCTGCCCTACCTGCCGGTCGCCGAGGCCACGGGCGTGCGATTCGCGGGCCACGCGTTGATGCGCGGCCTTCGGTGGGTCACGAGCTGAGGAAGTCCATCACCAGAGGCGAGGCTTCGGCGCGGAACTCCTCGAAGTAGCCGTGTCGTGCGCCTTCGACGAGGTGCATCGTCGCGTTCGGGATGCGTGACGTGATCAGTGGCGCGTTGGCCGTGGGGTTGAAGATGTCCTCGGTGCCGTGCACGACGAGGGTCGGTGCGGTGATCGACGGCAGCACGTCCCACGCGTCGTGCTCGGCACTCGCGAAGAGGTGACGCTTGCGTGCGTGCGGCGGCATCTGCGGGTCGCCCAGCGTGTTGTACGGGCCTTTGTACGCCGGGGTGTACATCAACTCTTCCAACGCCCTGCGCGCCTTCATCGGCTCGACCTGCGCGAGTGACTTGCGCACCTCGGCGCTGCGTTCGATGCCGTGGGCGCCGCCGGGGGAGGTGCAGCCCAGCACCAGCCGGTCGACCCGTTCACCGTGCGCCGCCGCGATCCACTGCGCGATCCGGCCGCCCATCGACGTGCCGTAGACGTGGGCTCGGTCGACGCCCGCGTCGGCGAGGATCGCGACGCTGTCGTCGGCGAACATCCGCGTGCTGTACGGGGCGTCGGGCTTGTCGCTGGAACCGGTGCCGCGGTGGTCGGTGACGATCGTCGTGAACCGCGCGGAGAAGTCCTCGCGGACCTGTGACCACCACTTCGAGGAGTTCGCCTGGCCTGCGATGAGCAGCAGCGGGGGCCCGGAGCCCTCGACCGAGTAGAAGAGCCTGGTTCCGTCGGAGGCACGAGCGTGGGGCACGGCAGCGAGTCTAGAACCTTGACTTCACGACAGATGGTCTAGTCCAATTCGGGGTGACCCCCTGCCGGCCGCCAACGCGTGAGGGATGGAACCCATGCTGTTGTTCGCTCGAATATCCGCGGTGGCCGCACTGGTGCTCGGCACCGTGATCGTGAGCCTCGCCCCCGCCAGCGCCGCCGGAGTGACGGCGACGTTCTCCAAGAACGGCTGGAGCACCGGGTACACCGCGACGGTGACGATCAAGAACGAGACCAGCGCGGCGATCAGCTCCTGGAAGGTCGAGTTCGACTACCCCGCCTCGACCACCGTCGGTGCCTACTGGGACTCGCTGCTCACCAAGAGCGGTAACCACCACACCTTCGTCAACCGGGAGTACAACGGCTCCGTCGCGCCCGGCGCGAGCGTGACGTTCGGCTTCAACGCCGCCGGCACCGCCGACCCGTCGAACTGCACGATCAACGGCGCCGCGTGCACCGGTGGCACTGGGCCGACGACGTCCTCGACCACGTCGTCGACGACCACCACTACGACGACCACGACCACCACCACGACCGGTCAGCCGCCCACGGGGCAGTTGCCGCGCAAGGTGCTCGTCGGGTACCTGCACGCGAGCTTCGCGAACGGTTCCGGCTACATCCGCATGAAGGACGTGCCGGACGAGTGGGACGTCATCAACCTGTCGTTCGCCGAGCCGACCAGCGCTACCTCGGGCGACCTCCGGTTCGCCCAGTGTCCGGTCGCGGAGTGCCCGAACGTCGAGTCCGAGGCCGAGTTCATCGCCGGCATCCGCGCCCAGCAGGCGAAGGGCAAGAAGGTCAACATCTCCATCGGCGGCCAGAACGGCCAGGTGCGGCTCGAGACGACGGCGGCGCGCGACGCGTTCGTGCGGACGATCGGCGGCATCATCGACAAGTACGGCCTGGACGGCCTCGACGTCGACTTCGAGGGCCACTCGCTGTCGCTGAACCCCGGTGACCTCGACTTCAAGAACCCGACCACGCCCGTGGTCGTGAACCTGATCTCCGCGCTGCGGTCGCTGAAGGCCCGCTACGGAGCCAACTTCGTGTTGACGATGGCCCCGGAGACGTTCTTCGTGCAGGTCGGCTACCAGTTCTACGGCGGCACGGGCACCGGCGACGCGCGCACGGGCGCGTACCTGCCGGTGATCGAGGCGATGCGCAACGACCTGACGTTGCTGCACGTGCAGGACTACAACTCCGGACCCGTGATGGGGCTGGACAACCAGTACCACAACATGGGTGGCGCGGACTTCCACGTGGCGATGACCGACATGGTGCTCGCCGGGTTCCCCGTGCGGGGCGACGCGTCGAAGTTCTTCGCGGGCCTGCGCCAGGACCAGGTCGCGATCGGCCTGCCCGCCGCGCAGTACGCGGGCAACGGGTTCACGTCGGTCGCGGACGTGCAGACCGCGCTGGACTGCCTCACCAAGGGGACGCGGTGCGGCAGCTACAAGCCTCGCGGGGTCTACCCGAACCTGCGCGGGCTCATGACGTGGTCGATCAACTGGGACAAGTACAACAACTACGAGTTCTCCAAGTCCCACCGGGCTTATCTGCCTCGATAGGACGGGTGGGGGCGGTCTTGCGGCCGCCCCCGTCTCGTCAGGCCAGCGTCTCGTCAGGCCAGCGTCTCGTCAGGCCAGCGTCGACCAGAACTGCAGTTCGTAGGCCTGCAGCAGGCGGCCGTAGCGCCACGCGTGCTTCGGCTGCCAGCCCGCGTCGAGCGAGGCCTGGATCGCGGCGACCGCGCGGTCCTCCAGCTGTGGTGCGGGGGTCGCGAAGAAGTCGACGAACGCGCACGCCTCGTCATCGAACCCGTAGTGCTCGCGCAGACCCTTGGCCATGCGCGCGCAGTAGCCGCCCCACGCGGTGAAGTTCGCCAGGATCGCGAGGATCACGTCCGTCGGCTCGCCGTTGAGCGCCATCCACGCCTGGTACGCGGGGTAGGCCTGGCAGCCCGGGAACGGCTCGTAGGCCTGGAAGTCCTTGGCCGACATGCCGGCCGCCTCCGCCAGCGGCTGCAACATGGGGAGCACCAGCTCCTCGCCACCCGCGAGCAGGGTGAAGAACGCCCGCGCGTTCGGCTCGCTCGCCTTGCTCGCCAGCGCGAGGAATGTTCGCCAGTCCGACGACACGATGTGGTTCTCTTCCGCGGCGAACGTCTGGATCACGGCGCGCGGGGCCTGTCCGGTTTCGATCAGTTTCACCACGAGGTTGTCGTGGTCACCGGGGTGCAGCTCCGTCCGGATGCGCGTGACCAGCTCTTTTGCGTTCATGGTCGAGATTGTTCCGCACCGGGGAAATCGTTCGCCAGAGCGGCGGGAGATCGGGGAGCATCTTCGCTCGTGGCTGAACACACTTATCGGGTACTTGTTCGGGGGCGGTTCGCCGACCTCACCGCTGAGCAGCGCGTTTCCTTGTCGGACCGGTTGAAGGGGTTCGACTTCCTGCGGGACGCGGGGTTCAGCGAGGACGGGGCGCTGACCTATGACGAGAAGCTCGACTTCTTCAGCTACCGCGTGATCCTCACCGCCGCGGAGAAGCCGGACGAGGCTGGGTTGCGGCGTGCGTCGGCTGCGCTCGATGAGCTGGGGGTCGACTTCCAGGGCTTGAAGGCCAAGGTCACCGACATGGACGAGATGAAGATCAACCGGCCCAAGCGGTTGGGCTGAAAGGAAGACGGCCCGCACTCCAGCGGAGTGCGGGCCGTTCACATCACCTGGTTCAGAGCGTCATCACGGGTAGTTCGCCAGATAAGCCTCGGTCGATCCGGCAGTCGCCGTGCCGCCCGAGTTGTTGATGATCCGCTGGATCGTCCCCTTACCGCCCAAGGAAACCGTCACCATGCTGTGGAACTTCACACCAGGGGTGTTCGGCACCTCGAACGCGCGGTCGGCGACCACGGACGGGTTCGCGTTCATGAACGCGTAGCTGCCCAGGCCCCACGCTTCGTGCGTGGTGACGTTGTTCGAGACCTTGTAGGCCGCGTAGCCGCGCGTTGAGCCGTTCATCCAGGCCGCCTGGTTGGGCACCTCGTACGGCATTTCGTTCTGGTAGAAGTACGTTCGGCCGCCTTGGCCGTTCCAGATGGTCTGGTACTTCTGGTAGTGCTCGACGAACAGGCCGTACATCGTCACGTTGTTGCCGTTGACGATCAGGCCCGTGTCGGCCGTGTTGAGGTCCCAGCCCACGCCGATGGAGTGGTCGCCTCGCCAGAGCCAGAGGTGGTCGCCGATCACGTTGTGGCTGTTGACGACGAGCGAGGTCGTGGCGCGGCCTACCGCCGAGCCGCCGATGCGCGCGTACACGTCGTGCAGTGACGTCGGATTGGCCGAGTGGTTGGCGTTGCTGCCCGGCGCGCCCACCTGCATGAGCAGCTGGGAGTTGGTCGGGGCCGCGTCGATGAGCACGCCCGCGATCTTCACACCGTCCACATCGGCCACGTCGAGTGCCATGTTGCCGTTGGTGGGCATGACGGTGGCGAGGCCCAGGCCCATCACGACGGTGTCGGGACGGGTGACCCGGATGGGTTCCGAGACCTGGTGGATGCCCGGCGTGAGGAGCAGGTGCTTGCCGGCCGCGAGTTGCGCGTTCATCGTGGCGGCCGAGGTGCCCGGCTTCGCGATGTAGAACTGCGACAGCGGGATGTTCGTGCCCTGCTGGTTACCGCTGGCCCAGGTGGTGCCGCTGGTGTTCGAGCGCAGCGCCGGGACGAACACGTTGTAGTTGCCGCTGCCGTCGACGTTCAGGAACGGCTTCTCGCGGATGACCGGGGTCTGCGCGACGTTCGTGTAGGGCGGTTCGGGGAACGAGGTCTGCGGTGCGTTGCGGGCACCCACGAAGACCATGTTCCAGTTCTCGCCGGTCCACGAGCCCCACTCGGTGTTGCGCGACAGCCACTGCTGCTGCGAACCGGAGCGGACCTGGCCCGTGACCACGGAGTCGGCGAGGAAGCCGCCGCTCGACCAGCCGTTGTCGTCGAGCTGCATGTTGCCGTAGGTCTTGGTGCGGCGCATGGCGGACGCCTGCGAGACGGCCCACGTGTTGGTGCCGCTCGGGGGACGGATCGCGAGGTTCTCCGCGCCACGCCAGAAGTTGTGCGTCGCGTTGCCCTCGAACCAGTCGGCCTCGACGTGCACCTGACCGTTGATCGTCACGCCGTCCGGCAACAGGCCCAGGCCGAGGACCTGGGTGAAGAAGCCGATGTTCACGTCGACGTTGTAGTTGCCGGGCTTGAACATGATCGCGTACCGGCGCGCGTCGTACTGACCCTCTTCCTGCTGGCGGAAGACGTCGTTGAGCCGCGCCTGGATGGTGGCGGAGGACATCGACGGGTCGAAGACGAGCACGTTCGGGCCGAAGTCCGGCTGGCCCGGCTGCTGCGTGCCGCCGGTGAGGCGGAAGAGCTGCGCGTTGGTCCCGTTGCAGGTGTACTGGACCAGCTGCACGTCGCCCGTGGACGCGCCGGGCACGTCGAGGCACTTGGCGCTGTTGCGGTTCACGAACCGGTAGGTGTCCGTGCCGACCTGTTCAGGGCGCCATTGCTGGTTGTTCGCGTTGAACGACTGCCACATGTGGACAGCCGCGTTGTCCGCGGTCGAGACGTTCGAGACGTCCCAGACCTGGCCCTGGCCGACGGTGAAGTAGCCGTCGCTCGTGGGCGTGAAGGTCCACGTCTGCCCAGAGCAACCTTGTTGGCGGAGCTGTGAGCCGTTGGCCGTTCCCAGCGACTCCACGCACTTTCCGCTGCCCACGTTCGTCACTTGATAAGCGGTTCCGGGCACCACGTCGGCCTGCGCCGCGACCGTCCACACGGGAACGATCGCCGCTGCTGCCAACGCTGCCACCAGCAGGGGGGTTCTCACGGGTCACAGGGTGGGGGTGGTTTGTTGCAACCGTCAACGAACCTAACTGTTTCCGGTCCCGTTCCGGTATTGACAAATGATTTTGTCAAATGAGACTGTGCTAGGCGTGGAGCTGTCGCCGTTGCGCCTGTCGCTGCTGGAACTGCTGAAGTCGCCCGCCTCGGCGACGCAGCTCGCGGCGGCCCTCGACCTGCCCAGACAGCGCGTCAACTACCACGTGCGGGCCCTGGAGCAGGCAGGACTCGTCGAGCTGGTCGAGGAGCGGCAGCGGCGGGGCTGCGTCGAACGCGTGCTGCGGGCGAAGCCGGGCCGCGAGATCGCCGCCGGCGTGCAGGACCAGTTCGCCGCGACGCACCTGGTGTCGGTCGCCGAGGACACCGCGCGCGAGGTCGAGCGGATGTCGGGCGCCGCGGCCGGTGCGGGAAAGCGCTTGCTCACGTTCACCGTGGAGGCGACGGTCCGCTTCGGCGAGCCCGGGGCCGTCCACGAGTTCACCAGCGATCTGGCCGAAGCGGTGCGGCAGATCGCCCTGAAGTACGACACCGAGTCAGGCCGCCCGTACCGGGTGGTCGCCCTGGGCCATCCCGGAGTAGCAGATGAGTGACGAAGGCGTCCGGATCGAGATCACCGTGGCCGCGCCGGTCGAGGAGGTGTGGGAGTCCTTCCGGAACAAGGAGAAGCTGCGTCACTGGCACGGCTGGGACGCACCGGAGCTCGACGCCGAGATCGACGAGATCTTCTTCACGAACGCCGAGGAGGACGGCACCACGCTGATCGTCCACGGCCACGACACGTTCGCCCTCAGCGCCGTCCCGGAAGGTACGCGCGTCGTGCTGACCCGTGCGCCCAAGGGCACCTCACCCGAGTGGGACGACTACTACGGCGAGATCACCGAGGGCTGGATCACCTTCCTGCACCAGCTCAAGTTCGCGCACGAGTTCCACCCCGGCGAGGAGCGCCGGACGGTGTTCTGGCCGTCCGAGGTCGATCTCGGCGTCAGCGGCAAGCCGTTCTTCGAGTCGGAGAACCAGCGCGGTGTCGTCGTCGAGGAGTTCGGTCCCGGACTCGTGATCACCAGCGCGACGCTGACGGTCGTGACGACCTACGGGTTCTCCGACGCCGAACTGGAGGCGCTGCGTCAGAGGGGCCCGGCCGACCCGAAGTAGCGGGTCAGGAACTCGTTGCGGAAGACGCCTTTCGGGTCGTGCTCGGTGAGCAACGCCCGGAAGGCGTCCCACTGCGGGTAGCGGGCGGCCAGCAGCGCCGGCGGCACGGTGAAGAGCTTGCCCCAGTGCGGCCGCGGCGCGATCGCCTCCTCCAGGCGGGGGAGCAGCCGCAGCACGGCCGGGGTGTCCGGCACCCAGGTGAAGTGGATCGCGATGCTGTCGCGGTCGTAGGCGGGGCTGAGCCACTGCGGTTCGGCGTCGATCGTGCGGATCTCGCAGGCCTGCACGAGCGGTGAGATCACCGTCGACATCTCGGCCAGCGCCCGCAACGCCGTCACCGCGCGGCTGCGGGGCACGAAGTACTCGGTCTGCAGCTCCTCGCCGACGGACGGCGTGAACTCGGCGCGGAAGTGCGGCAGCCGCTCGTGCCACGGGCCGGGCACACCGCCCTGCAACGTGCAGCGGGAGGCGGGCTGGCCCGGCACCGGGTGCGCGGGTTCGGACGCCGGGCGGCCCGGGAAGGCGAACTCCTCGTCGCCCACGCGGTGCTTGGCCCACAGCGTCGCGCCGCCCTGCCAGTCGACGAACGCGCTCACGCTGTACGCGCCGTCGAAGATCTGCTCGAGCCGGACGAGCAGCGTCGTCCAGGCGACGTCCTCGTAGACCGTCTGCGCGATCTGGAACGTCGGCACCACGTCCAGGGTCACGGTGGTGATGACGCCGAGACCGCCCATCGACACGGGCGCGCCCGCGGAGGCCAGTTCGACGACCGAGCCGTCGCCGCGCAGGACCTCGACGGACCGGACCGCGCCCGCGAGCGAGCGCTGACCGGAGCCGTGCGTGGCCGTGGAGATCGCGCCGCCGACCGTGATGTGCGGCAACGACGGCAGCGTGTGCAGGGCCAGGCCCGCCGCCTCCAGCCGGACGGCCAGCGCCGCGAGCGTCATGCCCGCGCTCACCCGGACCGTGCGGCCGGAGACCTCGAAGACCTCGGGCATGGCCGCCAGCGACACCAGCGTGCCCGTCGTGTCGGCGATCGTGCTGAACGAATGCCCCGAGCCGAGGACGTGCACGGCCGATGAGCCACGCACGAGCGCACGCAGGTCGTCGGCCGATGTCGGGCTGACGACCTGGGCCGAGGTGAACGTGACGTTGCCCGCCCAGTTGGTGCTCATACGTCCACGGTAAGCGCCGACGCCAGCAATCGTTGTGTGTAGGGGTCCTGCGGCGCGGCGAACACCGAGGTGCCCTCCTCCACCACGACGCCCCGGTACAGCACCGCGACCCGGTCGGCGAGGTGCTGGACGACGGCCAGGTCGTGGCTGATGAACAGGCACGCGAACCGCAGGTCGCGCTGCAGTTCGCGGAACAGGTCGAGCACCCGCGCCTGCACCGTGACGTCCAGCGCGGACGTCGGTTCGTCGGCGATCAGCAGGTCCGGGCCGAGCGCGACGGCACGGGCGATGCCGACCCGCTGGCGCTGGCCGCCGGACAGTTCGTGCGGGTAGCGGTCGCGCAGCGCGGACGACAGCCGCACGGCGTCGAGCAGCTCGTCGACCCTCGCGGTCAGCTCCTTGCCGCGCAACGGGGTGTGCAGCAGCAGGGGCTGCGCGATCGACTTCGCGATCGTGGCGCGCGGGTTGAGCGACGACAGCGGGTCCTGGAACACCAGCCCGATCCGGCCGCGGTCCGCCTTGCTCAACGCCGAGACCTCCTTGCCCGCCACCGTGAGCTGCCCGCTGTAGCGGGTGAGGCCGGTGATCGCGCCGGCCAGCGAGGACTTGCCCGAGCCGGACTCGCCGACCAGGCCCAGGGTCTCGCCGCGGCCGATGCTCAGGGACACGCCGGAGACCGCGCGGAACTTGCCGTAGGTGACGGAGACGTTGGCCAGGCGCAGCACGGGTGCCTCGGCCGGACGTGCGGACAGCTCGCGTGAGTCGAGGCGCAGCACCGAGTCGAGCAACGTCCGCGTGTACTCCTGCTCCGGCCGCTGGAAGACCTGTCGCACGGGCCCGGTCTCGACCACCCGCCCGGCGTTCATCACGACCACCCGGTCGGCCAGGTCCGCGACCACGCCCATGTCGTGCGTGATCAGCAGGATCGCCACGCCGAGCCGGTCGCGCAGGCCCCGCAGCAGGCCGAGGATCTCGGCCTGCACGGTCACGTCCAGCGCGGTCGTCGGTTCGTCGGCGATCAGCAACGACGGCTCGTTCGCCACCGCCATCGCGATCACCACGCGCTGCAGCTGCCCGCCGGACATCTCGTGCGGGTAGGCCTGGAACCGCTCAGCCGGCAGCCCGACCAGTTCCAGCAGCTCCACCGCCCGTGCCCGGGCCTCGGCCCGCGAGACCGCACGGTGCACCCGCACGGCCTCGACGATCTGGCTGCCGATGGTGAACACGGGGTTGAGCGCGCTCATGGGTTCCTGGAACACCATGCCGGCCTCGTTGCCGCGAACCTCGCGCAGTTCGGCCGCGGACAACGTGTAGAGGTCCCGCCCGGCCAGCACCGCCCGCCCCGACACGGAGGCGTTCGGCGGCAGCAGGCCGAGCAACGACATCGCGGTCACGGTCTTGCCCGAACCGGACTCGCCGACCACGGCGAGGACCTCCCCGGCGGTCAGCGAGAACGAGACCTCGCTGACCGCCGGGGAGCCGGAACCGAAGTCCACCGAGACGTTCTCGACGGACAGCAGCGCACTCACTTGCTGATACCCACCTGGAGGTAGTTCGGGTAGGCGGGGAAGTCGGCGATGTAGAAGTTGCCGACCTTCGAGCCGTGGATGAACGAGTTGCGGGTGTAGATCAGCGGTACGACCGGCGAGTCCTGCAGGATCCGCTTGTCGATCGCGGCCCACTTCTTGCCGGCCTCGGCGGCGTCCACGGTGGACTGCGCCTCCTCGATCAGCTTGTCCACCTCGGGGTTGGAGTACCGCGAGATGTTGTAGCCGCCCTTGCCGATCTCCGAGGTCGCGAAGAGCGGCTGGATGTTCGCGTTGGCGCTGGGGAAGTCCGGCTGCCACGACGACAGGGTGAGGTCGTACGTCGGGTTCTCCGCGAGGTTCGTCTCGGTCTCGAACGCGTCGGCCTCCAGCGTGCGCAGGGTGACCTTGATGTTCGCCCGTGCCAGCGCTGCCTGGATGGCCTCGGCCTTCTCGGTCTGGTTGTTGGACTTGTTGAGCACCAGCGAGAGTCCGTCGAGACCGTTCGGGAAGCCCGCCTCGGCGAGCAGCGCCTTGGCCTTGTCCGGGTCTCCCTCGGGCTTCGAGGAGTAGAGGTCGAACTGCTCGCGGCCCTCGATGCCCTGCGTGATCAACGTCGTGGCGGCGTCACCGGCCAGCGCGGCGGTGCCGGCCGACGCGATCTGGTACGCGGACTTGTTGACCGCGTACTGGAAGGCCTGGCGCACCTTGACGTTGTTCAGCGGCGCCTTCTGCGTGTTCAGGGCCAGGTAGGCGACGGCGCCCGACTTCGACGTCACGACACGGGACTTCGCCGAGGCGTTGGCCTGCAGCTGCGCGAGCTGGGCGGGGGAGGCGAACGACGCGCCGAACGCGAACTTGTCGTCACCGGAGTCCGCGGCGAGGCGCTGCGAGACGACGGAGGCGTCCTGGCCGAGCTGGAACACCACGTCGTCGGGCAGGCCGGCCCGCACCTGGTCCTTGGCGCCGTCCCAGTTCGGGTTGCGCGAGAGCTTGACCTCGACGCCCTTGGTGTAGGTCGCGATCTGGTACGGACCGGACGCGATGGCGTGTTCCTGGTAGTCGGGCTCGGCGCCCTTGCCCTTCGGCACCGGCGCGAACGCGGGCGTAGAGGCGATCCACGGCCAGTCGCCGTACGGGCGGGTCAGCTTGAACGTGATCGTCTTCGCGTCGGGCGTCTCGATCGAGTCGAGCTCCTTGCCCTCGAACGGGCCCTTGTAGTCGGCACCGCCCAGCAGGTCCTTGTGGTAGCCGAGGCCGCCGCCGAACGCCGGTGCGAACGAGCGCTCGATTCCCCACTTCACGTCCGCGGACGTGATCGGCGTGCCGTCGCTGAACTTCTGGCCCTCCTGCAGCACGAACGTCCAGGTCTTGCCGCCGTCGGAGGTCTTGCCCGTGTCGGAGAGGTCCGGCACGACCTTCGCGGGCTGCCCGACGGCGTTCTGCCAGCCGGTCAGTCTGCGGTGCACCAGGCCGAGCGACGTGATCGCGAGGCTCTGCGACTTGGCCGGGTCGAAGTTGATCGTGCGCGACTCGGACAGGATCCGGAGCGTGCCGCCCTTTTCAGGCTTGACGGAGGCGTCACCGGAGGCGTTCTGGTCGTTCGCGCCACACGCCGACACCCCCAGGGCACCGATGAGCACGACCGCAAGAAGTTTCTTGCTGTACAACGGACTTTCCTCCCTCAGGTGAGCCGTGCTCGCGGATCGAGCACGCCGTAGGACAGGTCGACGACGGCGTTGGCGACGACTACGAGAAATCCCGCGAACAAGGTGCAGCCGAGCAGGGTCGGCAGGTCGCGGGAGTGCACGGCCTCGATCAGCAGACCGCCGAGGCCCGGCAGGCTGAACACGCGTTCGGTGATCACCGCGCCGCCCAGCAGCGAGCCGAACTCGATGCCGGTCAGCGTCACGACGGGCAGCAACACGTTGCGCAGCGCGTGTTTGCCGACGACGGCCCGTTCCGGCACGCCCTTGGCGCGGGCGGTGCGGATGAAGTCCTCGCTCATCGTCTCGAGCATCTGCGAGCGGGTGAGCTTCACGTAGTGGGCGCCGTGCGCGAACGCCAGCACGCACCACGGCAGCACCAGCCCCCACGCCCACCGCACCGGGTTCTCGGCGAACGCGGTGTAGTTGCCGACCGGGACCACGTTGAGCTGGAAGCCGAGGACGAGGATCCCGAGCAACCCCACCAGGTACACGGGCGCGGACACACCGATCACCGACCCGGCCAGCGCGACCCGGTCGAACCAGGAGTCCTTGCGCAGCGCGGCGACCACACCGATCGCGACACCCGCGCCGACCCACAGCACCGCGGCGCCGATCGCGAGCGAGAACGTCACCGGAAGCCGGTCGCCGATCAGCTCCAGCACGTCGGTGTTCTGCCGGAACGAGTAGCCGAAGCACGGTGCGGCGCAGTGGATCGCGGTCGCGCCCGTGCCGAACGTCCGGCCGGTGAAGATCCCGCCGAGGAACGTGAGGAACTGCTGCCACCACGGTTCGTCGAAGCCCATGAACTCCCGCGCCAGCGCGAGGTTCTCCGGCGTGCAGGGCTTGCCGCACGCCAGCAGCGCGGGATCCGACGGCACCAGGTAGAACACGACGAACGTGCAGAAGGCGACGATCAGCAGCACGAGCACCATGCCACCGAGCCGGGTCGAAGCGTGCTTCATCGCTTGCTCCACCTCGGGTCGAGCGCGTCGCGCAGCCCGTCGCCCAGCGCGTTGAAGCCCCACGTGACGGCGAACAGCGCGAAGCCGGGGATCAGCAGGTACATCGGGTCGACCTGCACCCAGTCGATGGCGGCGCTGATGGACCGGCCCCAGCTCGGCGTGGGCGGCAGCACCCCGACGCCCAGGAACGACAGCGCGGCCTCCAGCCCGATCTTCCCGGGCACTGACAACGTTGCCATGACCAGCACCGGGCCCCAGAGGTTCGGCAGCAGCTCGGTGCGGAAGATCTGCCACGGCGACGCGCCGAGCACCCGTGCGGCCTTCACGAAGTTGCGTTCCTTCAACGTGAGCACCTGCGCCCGCACGATCCGCGCGGTAGACGGCCATCCGAAGAACCCGATCACCACGATGAGCAGCAGCGCGCGGGGGAACTCGACCGGCACCACCGCGCCCAGGGCGATCATGAACACCAGGTACGGGAAGCCCAGGAACACGTCCGCGCTCCAGGTGATGACCCGGTCGACCCACCCGCCGAGGTAACCGGCGGCCGCGCCGATCAGCACCCCGAGCCCGATCGACACCAGGGTGGCCGCGAGACCGATCAGGAACGACGTCCGCGCGCCGTGCACGATGATCGCGAACAGGTCCCGGCCGGTCAGCGGCTCGACGCCGAACCAGTGCTCGGCGCTCACCCCGCCGAACGATCCGGCGGGCAGCCCGGTCGCGGGATCGAGCGCGGTCGCGTCGTAGGTGTACGGGTCGTGGCCCTCGATGGCGGTGAGGACGTCCGCGAAGATCGCGACCAGACCGATCACCACGACGGTGACCGTGCCGATGAGCGCCCAGCGGTCGCGGGCGAGCACCGATCTGATCGCGGCGGGCACGGACCGCGCGACGGGAGTGGACAACTGCGTGACCTGCTTCTTCTGCTGATGATCTGTCGCGGCGAGACAGTAGGCCGATCGAGTGGCCGCGTCGTCCACGTCCAGAAGGTGAGAAACGTGTTAACACTATTGCTTCAGTGCTGACCGAAATTCGGTTGCCGGTGGTGGCAGGGTTGACCCACGTGAACGTTGACGTGCAGAGGCTTCGAGAGATGTCCGGGCTGGTCACGCCGATGGCGCTGCGCGTCGCCGTGACCCTGGGACTACCGGACCGCCTGAGTGACAGCCCCGCCACCGCAGCCGAACTGGCACCCGAGTTGAAGGTCGACTCGCTCGCTCTCGACCTGCTGCTGGCCCACCTGACGACCCTCGGCGTGATCGAACGAACAGCCGCGGGCTACCGCACCACGGACCTCGGCGCGCTGCTCCGCGTGCACGCGGACAACAACCTGAACAACCTGCTGCACCACGACTCCGCGGCCGGACGCGCCGACCTGGCGTTCGTCGATCTGATCCACAGCGTCCGCACCGGCGAACCCGCCTATCCGGTGCGGTACGGCCAGGACTTCTGGACCGACCTGGCCGAGCGACGGCGGCTGCGCGACGCGTTCGACGAGCAGATGACCGACCGCATGCGGAACTGGGTGCCACAGGTGGTCCGGAACTACGACTGGTCGCGGTTCGGCACGCTCGTCGACGTCGGTGGCGGGCACGGCAGTCTGCTCGCCGCGATCCTCGAAGCGAACCCGGCGATGCGTGGGCACCTCGTCGACCTGGAGGACACCGCGGCGGGTGCGCGTGCCGTGCTCGGCCTCTACGAGCTCGGAGACCGTGCCGAGGTGACCGGGGGCAGCTTCTTCGACCCGTTGCCGGCCGGGGCCGACGCCTACCTGTTGTTCGACATCCTGCACGACTGGGACGACGAGAACGCGCACCGGATCCTGGCCCGCTGTACCGAGGCCATGCCCGCGGGCGGACGACTGCTGGTCGTGGAGTCCCTCGGTGAGAGCAGCGAGTTCGACCTCGTCATGCTCGTGCACTTCGGCGGGCGGGACCGAGGGCTCCACGACTTCGAGCGGCTGGCGTCGCGGCACGGGCTCACGCTCGTGTCCACGACTCAGGTGACCGACGGGCGCACCCTGCTGGAGTTCACTCGCTGAGCGCGGCGATCCGTTCCTGGGCCTCGGCGAGGTCCTCGGTGGTCGGGGCGTCGTCCTGGGTGAGGGTCCGCCGCCAGTAACCGGCGAACTCGATGTCCTTCTTGGGCACTCCGAGGCCGACGAAGTGCCTGCGCAGCGCGCGCACCGCGGAGGCCTCGCCGCCGAGCCACACCCACGTGGACGCCTCGATCTCCGCTGCCGTCACCGCCGAGACCAGGTCCTCCCCGGCGCTGCGGTGCACCCACCGCACGCCGGGGACGTCCTGTTCCTCCAACGGGTCCGCGACCTCGACGTGGACGAGACGTCGCTGGGTGTCAGGGAGCAGTTCCAGCAGTGAGGCGATCGCGGGCAGCGCGGTCTCGTCGCCCGCGAACACCAGGAGGTCCGCGGTGCCGAGCGGGCGGGCGTAGTCGGGGGAGGGGCCGAACCGCCCGAGGACGTCGCCGGCCTTCGCGCGGGCGGCCCAGCTCGACGCCGGTCCGTTGTCGCCGTGCAGCACGAAGTCGACGGTCAGCACCCCGTCCGCCAGCGACCGGACGGTGAAGCCGCGCATCCACGGCCGTTCGGCGTCGGGCATCGCGAGGTAGGCCTGGTACCAGGTGCCGACGTCCGGGGCGTCCGAGACGTGCGCGGACCCGCCCGGCTTGGGGAACAACAGCTTGAGCTGCTGGTCCGGCCAGGTGCCGATGTCGAGTCCGGGGCCGGTGAACGTCATCCGGGTCATGCGCGGGGTCAGCGGCAGGACGGAGGTCACCGTCAGCAGGCTCATGAGAGGTACTCCTTGAGATGCCGGGCGGTCAGCGTGTCCGAAGTGGACACGAGCTCGCCGGGGGTGCCGGAGAAGACGACCTGGCCGCCGTCGTGGCCCGCGCCGGGACCCAGGTCGACGATCCAGTCGGCGTGCGCCATGACGGCGAGGTGGTGCTCGATCACGATCACCGTGTTGCCGGCGTCGATGAGCTGGTCCAGGAGCCCGAGCAACTGGTCGACGTCGGCGAGGTGCAGGCCGGACGTCGGTTCGTCCAGGACGTACGTCGAGGCCTTCTCCGCCATGCGGATGGCGAGCTTCAGCCGTTGCCGCTCACCGCCGGACAGCGTTGTGAGCGGCTGGCCGAGCGACAGGTACGACAGGCCGACGTCGTGCAGGCGGCTGAGCACGGCGTGGGACTGGCCGGACGGGAAGAAGTCGCGGGCGTCGGCGACGGACATGCCGAGCACCTCGCTGATGTTCTTGCCCCGCAACGTGTAGCGCAACACCTCGGGCGTGAACCGCTTGCCCTCGCACTTCTCGCAGACCGTGGCGACACCGGCCATCATCGCGAGGTCGGTGTAGACGAGCCCGATGCCCTTGCAGTTCTCGCACGCGCCTTCGGAGTTCGCGCTGAACAACGCGGCCTTGACGCCGTTGGCCTTGGCGAAGGCGGTCCGCACGGAGTCGAGCAGGCCGGTGTAGGTGGCGGGGTTGGACCGGCGCGAGCCGCGGATCGGCGACTGGTCGACGGTGACGACGTCCGGGCGCCCGCGCAGCGAGCCGTGGATCAGCGACGACTTGCCGGAGCCCGCGACGCCGGTGACGACGGTCAGCACGCCGAGTGGCAGGTCGACCGAGACGTCCTTGAGGTTGTTGGTGCTGGCGCCGCTGATCGCCAGGAAACCCTTGGGGGAGCGGAACTCCGGCCGCAGCTTCGCCCGGTGGTCGAGGTGGCGGCCGGTCAGCGTGCCGGACGTGCGCAGGCCCGCGACGTCGCCGGAGTAACACAGGTGCCCGCCGTTGACGCCCGCGCCGGGGCCGAGGTCGACGACGTGGTCGGCGATCTCGATGGTCTCCGGTTTGTGCTCCACGACGAGGACGGTGTTCCCCTTGTCCCGCAGGCGGAGCAGGAGGTCGTTCATCCGCTGGATGTCGTGCGGGTGCAGGCCGACGGTCGGTTCGTCGAACACGTAGGTGATGTCGGTGAGCGACGATCCCAGGTGCCGCACCATCTTCACGCGCTGCGACTCGCCGCCGGACAGGGTGCCGGACTCGCGGTCGAGGGAGAGGTAACCGAGGCCGATCTCCACCAGCGAGTCGAGCGTGCCCCGCAGCGTCGCGAGCAGTGGCGCGACGGACGGGTCGTCGATGGAGTGCACGAACCGCGCGAGGTCGCTGATCTGCATCTCGCAACAGTCCGCGATGTTCACGCCCCGGATCTTCGAGTTCAGCGCGGCCTGGTTGATGCGGGCGCCCCGGCAGTCCGGACAGGTGGCGAAGGTGACGGCCTTGTCCACGAACGCGCGGATGTGCGGCTGCATGGACTCGCGGTCCTTGGACAGGATCGTGCGCTGCAGCTTGGCGATCAGGCCGTCGTAGGTGACGTTGCTGCCGCCGACGTTGAGCTTCGTCGTCGGCTTGTAGAGGAAGTCGTGCAGTTGTTGCTCGGTGAACGTGCTGATCGGCTGGTCGGCCGGGAAGAGGCCGGAGTTCGCGAGGACCTGCCAGTACCAGGTGCCGACGCCGTAGTTCGGGGCGTCGATCGCGCCGTCGTTGAGCGACTTGCTCCTGTCGACGATGGCGTCCACGTCGATGGTGGTGACCTTGCCGAGGCCCTCGCACGCCGGGCACATGCCCTCGGGCAGGTTGAAGCTGAACGCGCCGGACGTGCCGACGTACGGCTCACCGAGCCGGCTGAAGACGATCCGCAGCATGGTGTGCGCGTCGGTGGCGGTGCCGACGGTGGACCGCGAGTTCGCGCCCATCCGTTCCTGGTCGACGATGATCGCCGCGCTCAGGTTGTGCAGCGCGTCCACGTCCGGGCGGCCGATCGACGGCATGAAGGACTGCAGGAACGCGGTGTAGGTCTCGTTGATCATGCGCTGGGACTCGGCCGCGATCGTGCCGAAGACCAGCGAGGACTTGCCGGAGCCGGACACGCCGGTGAAGACGGTCAGGCGGCGCTTGGGGACGTCGAGCGACACGTCCGCGAGGTTGTTCTCCCTTGCCCCTCGGACCTGGATCCAGTCATGGCTGTCCGCGACAGCGTTCACGCTGCATTCCCCCACTGTGTTTGTTCAAAGCTGGTTCTTTATGCCGTAAAGTATCGGCCGTCGAGGTTACTTTACGTTGTAAGGAGTCGCAACCGTGGTCGTCTACGCAGGTCAGGGCGACCCGCGCCGGTCCATCGAACTGCTCTGGCGCGCGTCGGTCGCCGAGAAGCGGTCCGGGCCGAAGCCGGGGCTGAGCGTGGACGCGATCGTCGACGCGGCCATCGAGGTCGCCGACGAGCAGGGCATGGCGTTCTCGATGCGCGCGGTGGGGGAGCGGCTCGGACGCACGGCCATGGCGCTCTACACGTACGTGCCGGGCAAGAACGAGCTGGTCGACCTCATGTACGACCGGGCGATGGCCGAGCTGCCCGCGTCCTACCCGCTGGGCGACGGCTGGCGGTCCGCCGCCACCCGATGGGCGCACGACATGTGGGAGTTCTACAGCCGCCACCCGTGGATGCTGCAGGTGTCGCAGGCCCGTCCGGTGCTCGGGCCGCACGAGTTCGCGGTGATCGAGTCGCTGGCCGCGGTCCTGGTGTCCACCGGCCTGCCCGGCCGTGAGCTGCGCGGCATCGTCGGTGCGATCAACTACTTCGTGCGCGGCGCGGCCCAGACCGTCGCCGAGGCCCGTGCCGCCGGTCGCGCGACCGGTGAGGGCGACGAGGAGTGGTGGTACGCGCGGTCGGCCGTGCTGGCGGAGATCGAGCCCGACCTGGACAAGAAGTTCCCGATGCTGCACGTTCTCGAGAACGATAGAGAGCCGATCGATCCGGAACTGCCCTATCTGGAGAACGACGCGGTGGAGAACTTCCGCGGTGGATTGAAAGTTCTGCTCGACGGCGTCGAGGGCGCTGTAGCAAAACCGTGACATAGTCCGGACGTTCAGCGCACACGGACTCGGTGAGATCGTGTCCATGGCTTTCGTGCCCAGAAGAATTGGGGGAGTCCTTGTTGCCGTGGCGTGCGCCCTCTTGCTGACGGCGCAGAGCGCGGCGGCGGCCCCCTCGCAGGACGACCACCGCCCCGCGACCATGACGATGAGGTACGAGACGGGCTGGTTGACGGGTGTGGTGTACGCGCCCCGCACCCTGGTCAACGTGCGTCCGCTGGTGTTCAACTTCCTCGGTTCCGACGTGTACGCGCGGGAACTGGCACGGCAGGGGATCGTCGTCGTGCAGGTGAACGATCGATCGGCGATGGAACGGCACCGCCGGCTCTGGCGCGACATCAGCGCGGGCCGAGGGCCTCTGTCACAACGGTTCGCCGGGTTCGCGGGCCACGTCGTCGTGGCAGAACCGTGACAGCCCGCTCACAGGACACTCACGAGTTGCAGGTGAGATGAGGACATGGTGATCGGAAGAGCCGCGGCCGCCGTCGTGATGGCGATGGTGCTCGCCGCGCCGGCCAGTTCCGCGGAGGGGCGCGATCCGGCGGCTGGGAAGGTCGGGCACTCACTCGGTGAGCGGGGCCAGGAGGTCCTGTCGCGGCCCTCGAACCCACCGCGGTCGTGCTCGCGCCGCGCACGCTCGTCGGCGAGCGCCCGCTGGTGCTGCGTCCGGCCGGGGACGCGGTCCCGGGCCACCGCGGGCAGGAGCACCCCGCCGAGGAGTTGGCGCGGCAGGGTTTCGTGGTCGTGCCGGTGAGTGTGAACGGCGTCGACGCGGAGGGGAGATCGCAGGCGTCGCATCAACCGATCGGTTAGGCATTTCGGAGACTTTGGATTGACGCGTCCGCCTTCCGCCACTGCCAGGGTGGTGGTGGAAGGGGGAAAATTCCATGCTCAGAACAACCGCGCTGCTCACCGCGGCGCTAGTGGTGCTGACCAGTTCACCCGCCCAGGCCCACGCGAACGGCGACTGGTCCGGCTGGGCCAAGGACCTCAACGGTACGCGGCACCAGTCCGCGGAATGGCGCATCAACGCGGGCAACGCCGGCAAGCTCAAGCTGAAGTGGGCGTTCGCCTACACCAAGGGCGTCTACAACGGCGTGCGCAGTCAGCCCGCCGTCGTGGGGGACACGATCTACTTCGGTGGCCCCGACGGGAAGTTCTACGCCCGTGACGCGCGCACCGGCCGTGCGAAGTGGGAGTACGCGCTCCCGCAGGCCGACCGGTACGCGTTCAACTCCGACGGCCCGACGGTGGCCGACGGCAAGGTGTTCTTCGGGGACAGCGCGAGCAGGTTCTTCGCGCTCGACCAGCGCACCGGTCGCCTGAAGTGGCAGGTGCAGCTCGACACCGGGATCGCGTCGATGACCACCAGCTCGCCGATCGTCCACAACGGACTGGTGTACGTCGGCACGTCCAGTTCCGAGAACATGCTGCCGAACACGCACGACTGCTGCACGTTCCGCGGCCACATCGACGCCTACGACATCGACACGGGCGCGATGGTCTGGCGCCACTACACGGTGCCGGAACCGGTGCAGGTCGGCACGTGGCCCAACGGCGCCAAGCGGTTCGAGCCGTCCGGTGTCGGCGTGTGGAGCTCGCCGGTCATCGACCGCAGGACCGGCACGCTCTACGTCGGCACGGGCCAGAACTACACGGGCAAGGGCGGCGAGTTCGACTCGCTGCTGGCGCTGAACGCCCGCACCGGCGCGGTGAGGTGGACCAACCAGGTCACCGACGCCGACACGTGGCGCGACGCGTGCAACCAGCCCGACGCCGAGGGGTACTGCCCGGGCCTCAAGGACGGCACGAACCTCGACTACGACATCGGGGCGACGCCGAACCTGTTCACCGTCAACGGCAGGCAGCTCGTCGGTGTCGGCCAGAAGTCCGGTGTGTACCACGTGTTCGACGCCTCGACGGGCCAGGTCGTGTGGCGCCGTCAGCTCGGTGTGCCGCTGCCCAGCGGTGGCATCTCGGGCATCCAGTGGGGGTCGAGCTACGACGGCAAGCGGCTCTACATCGCCACCTACTACGCCGATCCCGGCAAGCTGTTCGCCGTGGACCCCGGCACCGGCACCGTTCTGTGGGAGACCCCGGCACCCGCCGACGGGTGCTCCACGGGAGGCGCGGCCGGCCAGCCCGGTTGCTATCAGGCCCACGGTGTGCCGGTGTCCAGCTCACCCGGCGTGGTGTGGCTGGGAGCGCTGGACGGCAAGTTCCGCGCGTACGACTCGAAGACCGGCCGGATCATCTGGTCGCACGACACCATTCAGGACGTTCGCGGTGTCAACGGTGTGACCGGGCGCGGCGGCACGCTGGCAGGGCCCGGCGCGGGCGCGGTGGTGTCGGACGGCATGGTCTACGTGCAGTCCGGTTACTCGTCGGCGTACGAGAACCCGCACGGCCACGTGTTACTGGCCTTCGGTCTGTAGCTTCGCCCGCGCGCTGTCGGCCGGTAGACCGGCTCTGGTGCGCAGTTCGACCGCTTTCCGCCAGGCGTTTCCGGCGGCCTCGGCGGCACCCGCGGCAGCGTGGGTGTCGCCGAGTTGTTCGTACGCGTTGGCTTCGAGCGGTAGGTCGCCGCCGAGCCGGAACATCTCCGACGAGCGGGTGAACGCCGCCGCGGCCTTCGCGTGATCGCCCAGCCCGAGGTGGCCGGTGCCCAGGTTGTCCCACGCCTCGGCCTGGCCGATCAGGTGGTCCATGTCCCGCCACATCCGCATCGCGCGTTCGGCGTACTCGACGGCCTTCGCGTACTGGCCCAGTTTGCCGTGGCCCCAAGCGAGTCCGGTCAGCGCGTTGGCCTGCCCGTAGGCGTCGCCGCACTCCTCGAACAACGCGAGCCCGCGCCGCGTGTGCTCCATCGCCTCGTCGATCCGGTCGTCCGGGCACAGCATCGCGATGTTCAGCAGCACCCCGGCCTGGCCCGCGGGGTTGCCCTCGTAGACGTCGAACGCCCGGTGCAGCGCGGCGGTGGCCTCGTCGGGCCGGTGCATGCGGCTCAGGCCGCGGCCGAGGTTGATCAGCGATCGGCCCAGGCCGTCGGCGTCGTCGAGCTGCTCCACGGCGGCGACCGCGAGTTGTTGCGACGTCAGCAGATCCCGGTAGCGGGCCTGGCGGGCCAGGGCGTCGGCGAGCGACCAGCCCATGAGCCACGTCTGTGCCGCCGTGCCGTGGGGCATCGCCGCCATCAGCGTCGGGTGCTCGGCCATCAGCCACGCCAGCGCGTCCTCGTGGGTGCCGAACTCGAGGACCACCACACCGGGAGCGGGGTGCGGGGTGGCCGGGCGGTGGCGGCTCGGCGTGTAGGCGACACCGGCCTCGACGCTCGTCAGCGCGAGGTGGTCTAGCAGCCGGTGCAGCGCCTCATCGCGTTCGCTGGCGAGAGCCAGTTCGGCCGCGTAGTCGCGCAGCAGGTCGTGACAGGTGAACCGGCCCGCTTCCGGTTCGTCGATCAGGTTCGCCGTCGCGAGGTCGGTGAGCAGCGCCGCGGTCTCCCGCACGTCCAGCGCGGCCAGTGACGCGGCGCCGGCGAGGCTGATGTCGGAGCCCGGCATCAGCCCGAGCAACCGGAACAGCCGCAGCGCGGCGGGGCTCAACGCCTTGCAGGAGTGGGAGAACACCGAACGCAGGTCGGCCGTGACGTCATCGTCGTCGGCGAACGCGTCGAGGTCGGCCAGTTCGTCGGCCAGCGCCGCCAGCGGGAACTCCGGTTGCGTCGCCGCGCGTGCCCCGGCCACCGCGAGGGCGAGGGGAAGACGGGCGCAGCGGCGGACCACGGTGTCGACCGCGTCCGGCTCGGCTCGCGCGCGGTCGTGGCCGATGCGGGCGGTCAGCAGCGCGCGGGCGTCGTCGGGTGGCAGCAGGCCGAGTGGCAAACGCTGGGAGTGGGCCGGTTTGAGCGACGTGCGGCTCGTGATCACCACGTGCGCGTGTGGTGTGTGCGGCAGCAACGGCTCGACCTGGTCGGCGTCCGTCGCGTTGTCCAGCAGCATGAGCACCCGCTTGTCCGCGAGCGCGTCCCTCAGCAGCGCCGACTGGCCCGCGAGGTCGTGCGGCACCTGGGCGCGGGGCACGTCGAGCGCCGAGAGGAACCGCAGCAGCGCGTCACCGGGGCTCACCGCGGCGCCGCTCGGGCCGAAACCGTGCAGGTTCACGTAGAGCTGGCCGTCCGGGAACCGGTCCATCGCCTGGTGCGCCCAGTGCACGGCCAGCGACGTCTTGCCCACGCCACCGGTGCCCGTGATCACCACGACGCCGTTCGGTGCCTGGTCGAGTTCCGCGAGTTCCAGCGTCCGGCCGGTGAACGGCTTGGGCGCGGCCGGCAGCTGGCGTGGCGCGGAGGCGGCCTGCAGCCGCCGGTGGAGCGTGGTGAGGTGCCGGGACGGTTCGGCGCCCAGCTCACCGGCCAGTTCCGTGCGGACGACCTCGAAGTGCCGCAACGCCTCCGCCGCGCGTCCGCTGCCGTGCAACGCCTCGATCAGCTGGGCGGCGACCCGCTCGTCCAGCGGGCGCTCGGCGGCGAGCGCCCGCAGTTCGGGGACCAGTTGCGCGTGCTCGCCTTGCGCGAGCCGCTCGTCGGCGTGGTCGAGCCGCGCCGCGAGCAGTTCCTCCGCGAAGTCCGCGCGCAGCTGCCGGGCCCACGGCGTGTCCACTGTGGACAGAAGCTCGTCCCGGGCGAGTTCCAGTGCCGACGCGGTCTTCCCGGTGCGCACCAGGTGCCGGAACAGGTGTAGATCGATCTCCAGTGGATCGACCCGCAGCACGTAGCCGTCGCGGTCGCGTTCCACCAGGCCCGGCAACGTGTGCCGCAGTCTCGTCAGCCACGTCTGCATCATCGCGCGGGCGCGGGGCGGCGGAGCGTCGCCCAGCACCCGCGCGACCAGCTCCTCGGCGCTCACGACCTGGCCCGCGTCGACGAGCAGCACGCCGAGCAGGGCGCCGAGGCGCGTCGGACCGAACTCGGTCGCGCCGAAGACCGTGAACCGCACGGTGATCACCGTAGCCGCTCCGGGCACCTCATGTGATCACGCTATCCTCGCAGGAGAAACGCCTCTCGCAGTTCCTGGGCCATCAGCTCCGGCACCTCCAGCGCCGCGAAGTGGCCGCCCCGTGGCATCTCCGTCCACCGCACGATGTTGTGGTTGCGCTCGGCCATCCGCCGGATCGGCACGCCCCCGTCGTGCGGGAACACCGCGACCGACGTCGGTGTCGCGGACATCGGTTCCAGCTCGCCCCACGTTTCGTCCCCCTCCTGGTAGTAGCGCGCCGACGAGCCAGCGGTCCGGGTGAACCAGAAGATCGACACGTTCGTCAGCAACGTGTCGAGGGGTACCCCGATCTCCGGGTCGCTCCACACGTGGAACGCCCACTCGATCCACTCCAGCTGCGCGACCGGTGAGTCGGTGAGCGCGTGCGCCACCGACTGCGGCCGTGTGCTCTGCATCGAGGCGTAGCCGAACTGCTCGAACTCGTACCGGAAAGCCTTCTCCACGGACCTCCGCTCGGCCTCGACCTCCATGTCCGCCGTCTCCTGGGTGACACTGGCGGAGAAGATCTGGTTGACGTGGATGGCCTTCACCTCGTCCCGCATCCCGAGCTGCCGGGTGAGCATGGCGCCGTAGTCGTAGCCATGCGCGAGGTACCGGTCATAGCCCAGGCGTCGCATCAGCTCGGCGACCATGTTCACCACGCGGGGGATGGTCCAGCCCAGTTCGGTGGTGGGGCCCGGGAAACCGAAGCCCGGCACCGACGGGATCACCAGGTGGAAGTCCTCGCTCAGCGGTTCGATCATGTCCGCGAACGCGAAGCACGTCGCCGGCCAGCCGTGGGTGAGCAGCAGCGGCTCGGCGTCCTCGTTGGCGCTGCGGACGTGGATGAAGTGCAGCTCGGTGCCCTCGATCTCGGTGACGAACTGCGGGATCTTGTTGAGCCGCCGCTCCTGCTCGCGCCAGTCGAAGTTCCGCCAGTGGTGTAAGAGTTCCTTCAGATGTGCCTGCGGCGTGCCCTGGGCCCAGCTCGCGCCCACCGGTTCGTTCGGCCAGCGGGTCTGGTCGAGGCGGCGGTGCAGGTCGTCGATGTCGGACTGGGGGATGTCGATCTCGAACGGCTTCATGCCGACCACGCTATTTCAGCTATAGGACAGTTATGGTCCTACAGTGTCTTCAGCTCGTTTGCTCAAGTTGCTCGGTCTGCTGCAGTCGCGCCGTGAGTGGTCCGGTACCGAACTCGCGGAACGGCTGGAGGTCACCACACGCACCGTGCGGCGCGACGTCGACAGGCTTCGGTCGCTGGACTACCCGGTGCACGCGTCGATGGGCACATCCGGCGGCGGCTACCGGCTCGGCTCGGGCGCACAGCTGCCGCCGTTGCTGCTGGACGACGACGAGGCCGTCGCCGTTGCCGTAGGGCTGCGCACGGCGAGTGGCATCGAGAACATCGGAGAGACGGCCGTGCGCGCGTTGCTCAAGGTCGAGCAGGTGCTGCCGTCCGCAGTGCGGCACCGGGTCGCGGCGCTGGACGTCTCGACGGTGCCGCACACGGGTTCGGGGCCGGTGGTGGACGCCGGGGTGCTGATGTTGGTGGGCACCGCCTGCCGCGACCGGCAACGGCTCCGGTTCTCCTACGTCGGGCATTCGGGGGAGGAGTCCGAGCGCTCGGTCGAACCGCACCGGCTCGTCACGTGGGGCCGGCGCTGGTATCTGGTCGCGTGGGACGTGCCGCGGGAGGACTGGCGGATTTTTCGGCTCGATCGGATGAGCGTGCGGACCCCGTTGGGTGCCCGCTTCACACCCCGTGAGATTCCGGGCGGTGACGCGGGGGCGTTCGTGGCCGCGCGGGTCGCCGATCGGTGGCCGGTGCAGGGTGTCGTGCGACTCAGCGTGCCCGCGTCCGAGGCTCAGGACTGGCGCAGCTACGGCGAGGTTTTGGCTGTGGACGAAACCTCGTGCCATGTGAGGGTCGGCGGCGAGACGATGGACGACGTGGTGTTCATGCTCGCTAGCATCACGGTCGAGTTCGAGGTCGTCTCCCCGCCGGAACTGTCCGCCGCGTTGCTCCGGGCAGCGGACCGGTTTCGCCGGGCGGCGAAGTTCTAGAGAACTTCTCAGGGTCCTGACAGCAGACTCCTAGGCGCACGAGGCTTAGTGGAGGTCAGGGAGGTCCGCCATGCTGATCGATCACACGGTGCCGCTGGGCACCGCGCTCACCGTGACCCACGCGTCGGAACGTGGACCGCGCAAGCACAACGCCGACGCCTTCGCCGTGGGCCGCCGCACCTTCGTGGTCGCCGACGGCGTGGGCGACTCCGCGTCCGCCGCCGAAGCCGCGTGGGCCGCCGCCCGTGCCGCGGCGCTGCTGGTCGACCCGGTCTCGGCGATCCTCGCCGCCCGCGACGCCCTCCAGGTCCACTCCGGCGACGCCGTGATCGTGGTCGCCACGGCCCGCCCCGAGGGAGGCTTCGACGTGGCCTGGGCCGGCGACGCCCGCGCGTACGCCTCCCACGGCCAGGATCTCGTCCAGCTCACCACCGACCACACGGTCGCCCAGTACTTCCGCGAGCGCGGCCTCGCTCCCGCACCACGGCTCGAGCACGTCGTCACCAACACCGTCCGCCACGCGACGTCGCAGAACATCGGCCGTGCGGCGACACGCGCGCCACGTCTCGCCCTCGTGTCCGACGGCATCTACGGACCGTTGGGCCACAACGGGATCAGGGCGATCATGTCCGGTCACGTCTCGGCAGAGCGTTTGGTGCGTGCGGCTCTGTACACGCACGGCACCGACAACGCGACGGCCCTGGTGGTCAGCTGACCTTCTTGCCGCGCTTCTTCTTGCTCGCCTCGACGCTGCGCTGCAACGCCTCCATGAGGTCCACGACCCCGGTGGCCTCCGCGGGCTCGTCCTCGACCTTGACCGTGCGCCCCTTCTGCTTGGCTTTGATCAGCTTGCCGACCCGCTCGGTGTAGGTGTCGCGGTAGTCCTTGGGCCGCCACTCGTCGGCCATGGACTCGACCAGCGACACCGCCATGTCGAGCTCCTTGCCCCGCGGCGCCCGGCCCTCCGGCGGCACGTCCAGCACGTCCTTCGGCTTGCGGATCTCGTCGGCGAAGAACAGCGTGTGCACGGCGAGAACACCTTTGTCCTCGCTGAGCGCGGTCAGGTACTGCTTGCCGCGCATGACGAACAGGGCGATGCCCGCCCGGTTCGTCTTCTTCATCGCCTGCGCGAGAAGCAGGTAGGGGCGGGAGAACTCGGGCTTGGCCGGGACCAGCCAGTAGGTCTTCTGGAAGTGGACCGGGTCGATCTCGTCGATGTCGACGAACGCCTCGATGTCGAGCGTGCGGCTGCGGCCCGGCGCGATCTCGTCCAGTTCCTCGGGCTCGACGATGACGTACTCGCCGTCGTCCGTCTCGTGACCCTTCACGATCTTGTCGTAGGGGACCTCACGGCCGGTGCGCTCGTTGACCCGCTTGTAGCGGATGCGGTCGGAGGTGCCGCGCTGGAACTGGTTGAAGTGCACGGTGTGGTCCGCGGTGGCGCTGTACAGCTCCACCGGGATGCTCACCAGCCCGAAACTGACCGAACCGCTCCAGATCGCCCTCGCCATGCAGGTCAGGTACCCGGTGGGCGGGGTGGTTACTCGTCCTGCCCTGATTGCTACGGTCGCGCGGTGAGAGTCGTGGTCCTGTCCGACACCCATGCGCCGCGGTTCTGGAAGCGGTGCCCACCAGTCGTGGCCGGACACCTGCGGTCAGCGGACTTGATCCTGCACGGGGGAGACGTCTGCGTGGCGCCGGTGCTCGACGAGCTGGCGCAGTACGCGCCTGTCATCGCGGTCCGCGGCAACAACGACGGGCCCGACGTGGTGGCCTGGGGCGCGCCGGAGGTCGTGGAGGCCGAGATCGGTGGCCTGCCGTTCGCGATGATCCACGACAGCGGTCAGAAGGCCGGTCGCATGACGAGGATGCGCCGCCGGTTCCCCGCCGCACGGCTCGTCGTGTTCGGGCACTCGCACATCCCGTGGGACGAGGAGGAGGACGGCGTGCGCGTCTTCAACCCCGGCTCGCCCACCGACAAACGACGTCAGCCGCAGGGCACGCTGGGGTTGCTGGAGGTTCAGGACGGCGTGCTGCTCGACGCCCGGATCGTGCCGGTCACCTGAGCCCAGTCCGCGAGCCGGGGGCCGATCACCTCGTAGACGGCGGGGTCGAACCCCATCCCGGTGTGCGTGCTGTGCACCTCGACGCACTCCGCGCACGGGTCCTGGCACAACTCCCACGGCACGATGCCGTCCGACCGCGAGAAGATCGAGAGCACGGGCGTTCGCACCGTCTCCGCGAGTGTGGTCATGTGCTCGTCGTAGCACGGTCCGCGCAGGCAGTCGTCGTCGAGCAGACCCGGCACGCCCGCGGAGGCGAGCCGGGTGAGGAACCGGACCATCCGCATGACTCTGGGATGGGCGCCCGCCGGATCGAGCACGGGACTACCCATCATCACCAGGCCGTGCACCAGGTCCGGGCGCCGGGCGGCGGCGAGGCGTCCGAGCCAGCCACCGCGGCTCTGTCCGAACAGCACCACCGGGCGGCCGGTGCGCCCGGTGTGCTCCTCGGTGCTGCGCAACAGTTTCGTGAGCAGGTCCGCCGTGCAACCCACGGTGAGCCCGACCCTCGCACTCGTCGGCACGTAGCCACGGGCGCGCAGCCACGAGGCCGCCGGCAGCAGGCTCACGTCGCCCGCGCCGAAACCGGGCACGAGCACGACGCCCAGACCGTTGCCCTGAGCGGGATCGGCATCGCGCCACACCGGGTGCCGCAGCAACCTCGGCACGCTCCACAGTGCGCGGACGACGCTTTCCCGTGTGGTGGAACGCAATCCGTCGAACATGCATCTGGATTGCCCGGCGTCGCCCGGTTAAACCCGCCTCACCCGGAAGTCACCGCGACGCTCCGCAGCCTCGCCTGACCGGGTCGCCACTGCGTCGACACCGCCACGTACCGGGCGGACAGGGCAGCGCCGTAGGTCTTGCCGTCCAGGCTGTAGGTGACGGTGTGCGGCGGCGGCAGGCCGGGTGTCCACTTCAGACTCACGTCGCCGACGGTGTGCACCGCGCCGAGGTCGACGACCATCCGGCCGTCGCGTCCCGGCGTCCACGCGGTGCGTTCGGAGCCGTCGACCGCGGCGCCCGGATCGGTCATGCCCGGCGGCAGCACGGCGTTCGGGAACGTGAGGCGGCCCAGCGCGAGGTCGTTGATCGGGAACGGCGTGACCATCGGCATGCTCACCGTGCGCTCACCCCGGCCCAGCACGACCGGAAGGCTCCGGCCGTCGCGGTGGACCAGCACGAACATCGCCGGGCCGCCGCGGAAGGTGACCCGCTGCCCGTCGTGCACGACGGCCGTGACGCCCGCGGGAACGCCACGGGCGGTGAACCACGGCGCCTCGACCCGCGCGGTGGCGGCGGGCAGGCTGAGCGCGTACTCCGTGCCGTCACGGGTGGTGACCTGCGAGCCGCGGTACAGCCGGGTGCCGCGCAGCCGGACGGTGCCGGTGACGTCGGCGCCGGACAGGTTGAAGAGGCTCAGGAACCCGTCCGCGCTGCTCGCGCTCACCCCGGGAGGGCACTGCGGTGCGGGTTCCGCCGCGATCTTGCGCAGATCGGCCCGGACGTAGCCCTCGACGAGGCCCGCGGGGACGGTGATCGTGTCGCCCTGCACGGTGAACTGGCCGGACCGTGAGACGAACCCGGCGCGGCCGTCCACGTCGAGCCAGCCCGGCGTGGACAGGTCCGCGCGGGGGTACGAGGCCACCGTCGTCCACTCGGTGCCGTTCACCGACGTCTCGATGCGGTAGGCGACGGCAGCCGCTGTCTCCCAACGCAGGCGCACGCGCTGCACGGTCGTGGCGGTGCCCAGGTCGACGGCGATCCAGCTGTCCGCGCGGCCGCGTTCGGCACGGGCGACCGCCCAGCGCGTGGCCGGATCGCCGTCCGTCGCCTTCGCCGGCTCGTAGCCGGGGTCGAACGACGAGGCCGTCGTCGTACCCGGACCCACCTCGAAGTCGAACAGCGAGTAGCCGTAGGTCGGGTAGGGCGTGACGCCGACCATGCGGACGTGTCGCGCGGTCGTCGCGGGAAAGGTGAGTTCGTCGACCCGGAAACCCTCGCGCGCCTGGACCGTGACGCGACCCGCCGACCCCGTGTACGTGCGGGAGCCGGTGAGAATCCCGGCCAGTGCGAGGTTGTGCACGTCGACGCGGCCGGGGCGGGGGAGCGCGCAGACGATCGTGCCGGTCGGCAGGGTCGCGGTACCGGCGAACCCGTCCGCGAACCGCAGCAGGCTCGCCGTGGCGTCGAAGCCGTCGCGGATCTTCCGGTAGGCGACGGTGCTGCGCCCGGTGACGGCTTGGGGCGGCAGCAGCATCGGGGTCGCGCCGCTGATCTTGAACAGCCAGTCGTCGTGCGAGGGCTGCCAGGCGAGCTTGGTGAACCCCGGCTTCGTCACCGTGCCCGCCCACGCGGCCGCCGACTGGTGCGTCAGCAGGCCGGGATCGGCGCCGTGGTCGATGGTGATCGCGGCACGGGTGAAGAACTCCTGCTCCGACACGGGCTTCGCGGGTGGGCGGAGCTCGTGCAGCAGGTAGCTGATCGCGAGCTCCGCGCGTGCCTCCGGCTCGTACTTGGCCTCACCGGAGAACTTCGCCAGCCGGTGGACCGGAGGGTGGGCCTGGTAGGCGAGCAGCCGGGACGCGAGCGCGGCCTCGGCGTGCGCGGCCATCGGGTCGCTCAGGACGGTGGAACGGAAGGCGAGAGGGATGACGTCCCGGCCGTAGAGGTGCTCCCGGTCGTTGACCATCGGCATCAACGGCTCACCGGCGTCGCTCATCGTGGCGAGGATGGTGCGCCACAACAGTTCTCCGTTGGGCTGCTTGGTCAGCACCTCGGGCAGCGGCCGTCCGGCGAGCAGGAAGTGCACGGCGTTGCGGCCCGAGGTGCGCCAGAGCTCCTCCTGGTAGTGCGGGCCGAACGAGCCGTGGTTCTCGACGATGAACGTGTCGTGCAGGTTCGTCGCGGTGTTGGCCGAGATCGGCGTTCCGTCCACTGTGGAGGGATTGGCGAGGTCGGCGGCGGGCAGCCCGGCCTCGTTGCGGCTCCAGCGGGTGAACGCCTCGCGCCAGCCGCTCCCGTCGCCGTGCCAGGCCAGTCCGGGCGCGAGGGCCTGGGCGTAGACGCCCATCTCCTCCAGCTTGGTGTCGCCCCGGTAGCCGCCGGTCAGGCCGTTCGGCGTCCAGCTGCCCGAACGCGGGTCGTTCGCGCTGCCGAGCGATGTCGTGTAGTCGGCCTGGCCACGGGCGATCGTCTCCACGTTCGTGCGGGTCTGCGCGTCGAGGTCGGGCCAGAGCAGGCGGGCGGCCAGCACGAAGTAGGACTGGAACGTGGTGTCCCAGAACAGGGTCTTGCCCCACTCGGTACCGCCCGCCAGCACGTTGCTCGCCGCGAAGTGCTTGATCGTGGCGAGGGTGTGCTCGCGCAGCACGTCCTTCTCGACACCGGCCAGCGCCGCATCGTAGCTGCCCCTGGTGAGCAGCACGGCGTTGCCGAGCACGACCGCGAACCCGAAGTCCGTGCGCCGGTAACGCTTCGCCGTGGCGTCGTACTGCGTCTCCGCCCACTTCGTGTGCCTGAGCAGCACCTCGTAGTAGGTGTCCTTGAGCTGCGCGACCGAGATCTTCGGTGCGACGGCCAGCACACCCGTGGCGTACAGGAAGGTTCTGCGGTTGATCAGCATGTCAGGGCTGCCTCCGCCCAGTCGGCGTGGTCGAAGTTGCGGCCGTCGCCGCCGTCGGTGACGCGGAGGCTGAGCATCCGGACGCCGCTGACGTCGACGTCGATCGGCACGGCCGCGCCCTTGCCCCGGATGATTCCGCTGTCGTACAGGGGTTCGTCGTCACCGAACACCTGGAAGACGACCGAGCCCGGCTCGCTGGTCTCGTCGTCGAGGCCGATCTTCGCGGTGAGCCGTTCGCAGCTCTTGCCGAGGTAGACCGAGACCTCGGACGGCGCGTGCGTGCCGAGGCCCTTGGCGTAGGTGACGGCGCCGATCGACAGCACGTTGCCGTCACCGGCGGTGTTCTCGCCGTTGGACCTGTCGCGTTCGACCGGGCCCCAGCCGTTGGTCTCGCTCTGGAACGGCAGGTCGCTGACCTGCGCTCCGTTCGCCGGCGCAGGGGGAGGGACGAACGCCCTGACCGCCTGTTCGACGTGCACGTCCCCGAAGGTGGCGACGATCGGCAGGTCCACCGGGCCGGTCCGTGATCCGGCGGTGAGCTGCCAGCGGCCGTTGATCGACTCGCCGGGCTCGAGCGTGCGGCGCTGGACCACCGGACCCGTGACGGACCAGCCCTCGGGTGCGATCGCCGCGAGCCTGACGTCGCGGAGCTCCCTGTCGCCGTTGGTGAACGTGCCGGTGACCTCGATCGTCGAACCCGCCGGGGTGTCGGTCGTGCCGGCCGGCGTGACGGTCAGGGTGGTCTTCGGAACCTGGCGGATCGGCTGGTCGCACGTCCGCAGGCCGGGCCGGTAGCGGCAGACGACCGCCGCGAACCCGCCGTTGCGCCGGGTGGGCACGGAGAGGGTGTCGGTGGTGCGCAGGACCTGCGTGTCGCGGACGACGTCGGCCCGGATCGCGGGGTCGCGGACGGTCTCGACCAGCCACTGCCCGCCGCCGAGGAAGCTCAGCGGTGCCCGGAGGGTGCGGTCCTGGGTGGCGATGCCGCCGACGAACCACCGGTCGCCGTTGCGGCGCGCGACCACGGCGTGCGAGTCGGGATCACCTTCGAGCAGCCGGGTCTCGTCCCAGACCGTCGGCAGCTGGTCGAGGTAGCGCAACGCCTCCGGATGCCGTTCGTAGGCCTCGGGTTTGTCCGCGAAGTGCGTCCAGCCCGACTCGTAGACGACCGGCAGCGCGACCTCGTGCGCGATCGAGGCCTCCTTCGTGCCGACTTCGAGCGACACGGGCGTGTAGTCCATCGAGCCGGCCACGTTGCGGGTGAAGAACTGCACGGGGTTGTTGGCGGCGGGCGGGTAGTTCTCCGCGCCGCGCACGGCCTCCATCGTGAGCACGTGCGGCCAGGTGCGCGCGAGTCCGTGCGGGATCGTCGAGCCGTGGAAGTTGACCATCAGTTTCAGATCGGCCGTCTTCTGCAGAACCGCGTCGTACCAGCGGTAACGGTCCTGCGAGTCGGACTCCATGAAGTCGAGCTTCACGCCCTTCGCGCCCCACTGCTTGATCCTGGGCAGCACGGTGTCGCGTTTCTGCTCGGTGTCGAGGTCGCTCCAGCGCAGCCACAGCAGGATCTCGACGCCCTGCGCGCGGGCGTACCGGATGAGCTCGGGCACCCACGCGGCGCTCCAGCCCTCGTCGACCAGGGCGTACTCCCACCCGTTGCGGGCGGCGAAGTCCACGTACTGCTTCTGCCGCGCGAAGTCGCTGGGGCTCGAGTGCTCGCTCAGCCACGACCAGGCGACCTTGCCCGGCTTGATCCAGCTCTGGTCCGCGAACTTCGCGGGAGCGGCCAGGTCGTCCACGAGCGTGGAGGTGCTGACCGTGGCGAGGTCGCCGACGATCGCGGTGCGCCACGGGGTCGTGCCGGTGGAGGCGACCTGGGCGTCGGCGAGCACGACCTGGAAACCGTCGCCGCTCTTGCGCAGCTTGCTGCCCGCGTACCGGCCGTCCACATCGGACTCGGTCAGCAACGCGAAGTCCTGGCCGTTCTGGAAGAGCGACGGGTAGCCGAAGTCACCGGTGGCCTCGCCCGCGGTCGTGCGCACGCGATTGGCCTCGTACCAGGCGTTGTAGGGCAGCAGCCACGCCTTCGAGTCGCCCGGAACCGTGAAGCTCGACGCCTCCCCGGTGACCGTCGCCGGCTGCGGCAGCACGTACCGGTAGGCGACGCCGTCCGCCGAGGCGCGCACGACCAGGTCGAAGCTGCCGGACGCGGTGCGGAAGCCCAGCCGGCTCTCGGTCATCCTCGCGGTGCGCTGCACCCGTTTGCCGGTCGGCATCGTGTACCGCTCCATGACAACGCGGTCACGGCGGCCGGTGAAGACCAGGTCCTCGGTGAGATCGGCGGTTGTCGTGGTGAGCCCGACCGGAGCGGGCTGGAGCACGGTTCGGCCCTGCCTGCGCACAGCCAGAGTCAGGTTTCCGCTGTTCAGAGCCACTTCCGCGGTGACCTGGCCGGGACCGGTGACGGTCCAGCCGGACGGCGCGGCGACAGCGGGCGCGGCGGGCAACAGCAGGGCGAGCACGAGTACGAGCAATCGTGACATCGTTGTCAGCTCCCAGGTGAGACCGCTCCCATCGTGTGGAGCCGGTCCCGTCCCGGTCAAGTGGCTGATGATTATCAGTCCTCTTGCGGACAGGGATTTCACAGGACGACGATCTCGATCTCCTTGCCGAGCCGGGCGCCGTCGAGCAGGTCGAGGTCGTCACCGCTCCAGAAGCGGCCCGGGTCGTACCAGTTGGGCCGGCGCTTCGGCAGCAGCCCCATCTCCTCGTACGTGACGGCCACGATCTCCGCGCAGAACGCGCTCTCGATCGTCGCGTCGCCCTTGGGTCCCAACGGAACCCGCCCGCGCACCCACCGCGAGGCCAGCTTGGCGGTGGACGGGAACGGCGTGCCGTCGAGCCGCGCGACCGTCCGCAGCGCCGCGTCCTCCATCTCGCGCGTCACCTCGTGGTCGAGCTGCCGCAGCCACGCCCGCTGCCCGTACTTGTCGTGCCACGTGACGACGGCGTCGCGCAGGTCGTGCAGCTGGGCGCCGCGCTGGTGGGTGCCGCTCCACATGTCCTTGAGGGACTTGCCGAGCTCGGCGTGCCACATCAGCGGCGGCAGGTCGTCCACCACGATCGCCATGCCGACGTGGTTGACGGGGCTGTTCGTCATCGTCTGGATCGCCCGGTCCGCCGCACTGCGCCCGCGGAACACCCACACGTCCCCGGTGCGGGTCATCTCCACGGCTTTGTCCAGTGTTGTCGCCATGGCCCAGTAGCCTAGGCACATGAAGCTGTGGAAGGTGATCGGTATGGCCGCTTTCGCGGGTGTCGCGGCGAGCGGCGTGGTCGTCGCCCGCAACCAGCGCCGCCGCGCCGCCTACACCCCGGACCAGATCAGGGAACGTCTGCACGAACGGCTGGCGCAGGCGTCCGCTCCCCGTTCGGAATGAGTCGGTAGGCCACAAAGGACGCGAGCGCCACCAGCGCCGCCGCCACCATGGCCGTGCCCTGCATCGCCTCGGTGAACGTGCCCGTCGCGGCCCACGCCGACAGCACGGTCCCGAGCACCGCGATGCCCAGCGCCGCACCGAGTTCGTAGGCCGTCTCGGAGACCGCCGAGGCCGCGCCGGCCTTGTCGGCCGGCACTGCGGACACCACGGCGTCCGTGGTGAGCGTCAGCGCGAGGCCCACACCGGCGCCGATGATCACCAGCGCCACCGCGATGGCGCTGTACTGCGCCCAGACCCCGACGATCACCAGGCCGCCCGCGCTGAACAGCAGCCCCGCCGCGATCGCCCGGCCGCGGCCGAGCGCCCGGACGACCGGGCCGATCGCCGCGACGACGAGCACCCCGGCGAGGCCCAGCGGCAGTTCGCGCAGGCCCGCCTCCAGCGGTGAGTAGCCCAGCACGTTCTGGAAGTACTGCGACAGGAAGAACACCAGGCCGGTCAACGCGAAGATCGCGATCATGCTGGCGCCCACCGCGCCGCTGAACGCCGGTTCGCGGAACAGCGCCACGTCGATCATCGGGTGCCTCGAGGCCTGCTGCCGCCGCACGAACAACCACAGCCCCGCCACGCCGACCAGCCCGGCCGCGAGAGCCGTCCAGCTCGGCCCGCCGAGCGCGACCTCCTTGACCGCGTAGACGAGCGGAACGACACCGACCGCCGACAGCAGGGCCGAGACCAGGTCGAACGGGCCGGGGTGTGGATCACGGGACTCCGGCAGCCACCACGCGCCGAACACGAGCAGGGCCGCCATCACCGGCAGGTTGATGATGAAAACCGAGCCCCACCAGAAGTGTTCCAGCAGCGCGCCGCCGATCAGCGGCCCCAGCGCGGCACCGGCCGTCGCCGTCGCGGCCCACACCGCCACCGCCCGCGTGCGTTCGGCGGGGTCGGTGAACAGGTTGCGGATGATCGACAGCGTCGACGGCATGATCGTCGCGCCCGCCACGCCGAGCAGGGCACGGGCCACGACCAACCAGCCCGCGGTCGGCGCGAACGCGGCCAGCAGCGAGGCGAGACCGAAGCCGAACGCGCCCATGAGCAGCAGTTTCTTCCGGCCGATCCGGTCGCCGAGCGTGCCCATCGTGATGAGCAGGCCACCCAGCACGAACGAGTAGATGTCGCCGATCCACAACACCTCGGCCGTCGACGGCGCCAGGTCCTGCTGCAGCGCCGGAATCGCGAGCGCGAGCACCGTGCCGTCCACCGCGATCAACAACAACGCGAGCGAGAGCACGCTCAGTGCTGCCCACCTACGCATGACGAACCCCCTTAGCCGACCATGTGGTCTGTAAGGTAACGTACCGTCCAGACGGTCGGCTAGGCAAACGATAGGTTGATCACCATGCCCGGAGAGCAGCGCAACGCGCCCCGCACCCGCCGTGACGTGCTCGCCGCAGCCGCGCGAGCCCTGATCGAGCAGGGTCCGAACGTCAGCCTCGACGCCGTGGCCAAGGAGGCAGGGGTCTCGAAGGGCGGCCTGCTGCACCACTTCCGCAGCAAGCAGGCGCTGATCGTCGGACTGATCGAGGAGTGGTTCGACCACTACGACGCGACGGTCACACGCCTGCTCGAACCGGAGGACACCCCTGGCCGGTGGACCCGCGCGCACATCAGGGCGACCTTCGAACCACAGGACCTGTGGTCCCACCCGTCCGTCGTGACAGCACTGCTCGGCGTCCCGGAACTGCAACAGCGGATGGACGTCGCCGCGACCCGCTGGAGGCAGCAGACCGATTCCGACGGCCTGCACCCACAACGGGCCGACCTCATTTCACGTGCACTCGATGGAGTGACGCTGGCCGACCTGCTGTGGCGCGACCAGGAGTCGGCCGAAGAGCGCGCACACACCCGTGACCTGCTGCTGAAGCTAACCGAGCAGGCCGGGCCGCTCGTCTGACTTTGTCCACTGAACGTTGTCAACTGGAACAACGCTGACACTGGACAACGAACTCTGCGTACCTTCGGAAGTGGTGGCACTCCGGGGGGAAGCACATGCCGATCGTCATGTCCGAAACCGTGCCCAAAGGGCGCGGACTGACCATTCTGTTCGAACTCGAAGACCTCGCGCGCACGCGGTTCGCCTCAGCGCCGCTGCCGATGTACGAGCTCGTGTTCACGGTGCACAGCGGCAACTGGGACCGCCTGCTGCTCCCGCACATCCGCCCGCTCGCCGAACTGATCAGACCGGGGCGCTTCATCCCCGACTTCTTCAACTCCGCGCACCCCGACTTCGACGACGCCGTGTGCCAGGTGCTCGACGTGCCCTCGACGCGGGTGCGTGACCAGATCGCGAGCATGCTCGGCACCACCTCACCGTGGCTGCGGTCGTTCGCGGCCGGCACCCCGACCTCACGCCAGGACCTCAGATCGGCGTTCCGCTCGGGCTTCCGCGACCTGCTCGGACCGAACTGGTCGCAAACCCGCCAGTCGTTCGAGGCCGAGGTACGACTGAGGTCGTCGCAGGCGGTGACGCGCGGGCTGGGAGACCTGCTCGGCCACCTGCACCCGTCGATCTCGTGGACCTCACCCGCCCTGCACGTGGAGCTGGGCTGGGACACCGAGATCTCGTTGCGCGGCACCGGAATGCTGATCGTGCCGGTGCTCAACGGCCTGACCCGCCCAGCGGTGGCGATGTTCGCCGAACCCCAGCCGCTGCTCTTCTACCCGGTCACCGCACCCCAGCCGAGCGGCGCCAGCCTCGAACTCGCCCTGGGCCGCACCCGAACCCTGGTGCTGCGAGCCCTCACGTCCGAACGCACCACCACCGAACTAGCCAAACACGTGGGCATCAGCCTGCCCACCGCCTCACAACACGCGACAGCCCTGCGCACGGCGGGCTTCGTCTCGACCCACCGCAACGGCAGGTCGGTCCGCCACCGCCTGACCCGGCGCGGCTGGGAACTGCTGAACTGAGGGAGGCCCGCATGTCCGCGATGCCGCGGTACCGCACCGACCCGAGTCCCCGAGCGCTGGCCACCCGCCTGCGCGCCCTCCGCATCGCGGGCGTCCCGGTGGCCTGCCACGTCTACGCGGGACTGGCCGCACCAGCGCCGACCTCCGCGTTGCACGCCCGCATCACCCACACCATGGCCAGCGCCTTCGTGACAGGCACCTCAGCGGCCGTCCCGCGCTTCGAACCACCACCCTCCGCCCAGCTACGCCTGCTGACGTCCGCCAGCTGGGGCCGCCTGGACGGCGCGGGCCCGGACATGACGACCTTCCCGGTAGACCTGGCCTCCGAACTGTGGTGGCGAGTCCACGAACGAGCCTCGGGCTCGCTCCGCCCAGCCGAACGCCGCCTGGCCAGCGACCTGTTGCTGCGCCTGGGATACCCGCACCGCGCAGCCGCCGTGATGGGCCTCAGCGTCATCGACCCGCGCAAACACGTGCTCTCCCCAGACCTGGCCCTGGAACAACTGGCCGTGCTGCGCTGCCACCTCCCGTCCTCCGCAGTGGAGGCGATGGCATTGCGAGGAGCAAGATCCGGCCTCCCAGCCGAAACCCGCCGAGACCTGGCCCTGCTGGTGGTCTTCCGCAACGCGGCCCGAGGCGCAGACTCCACCTCCCTGCAAGCCGCCGCAGCACTGGCTGTGAAGGCCTCGTCCGAACTGCCGCAGAACGGCTTCACGGGCCTGCTGAACCGAGCACGCCTGCACCGCGCGATAGCCGCAGTCCCGTTCGTGCGCCGCGACATCACCGAAACCCACCGACTCCTGGGCCGCGCCCTCGAATCGCTGACCGCCACCACCCCGGCCACCACCCCGGCCACCACCCCGGCCACCGACCTGGACCGCCTCGCCTGGGCGGACGAGGCCTACGCCCTGCACACGTTCCTCGTCCAGACCCACCTCACCGTCGGCCTGGGCCAGCGCGCCGTCGGGTACGCGGCCGAACTGGCCGAGCTCAGTCCCGGCGATGACAGGACGTGGGCGCTCTACGGGGACGCACTGGCAGCGAGCGGGCGGCTGGAGGAGGCGCTGGACGCCTACGGCCGCGGCATCGCGCTGGGTGGGTGGGGTGCGGCTCGCGCGGCGTATCTCCGGGGGTTCGTGCTGGAGCGGCTGGGGCGGGTGGCGGAGGCTGCCGAGGATTACGTGCTGTCCCAGCGCATCGACCCGACTTCGTCTGTGGTGGCTGGGTCGTCTGTGGTGGCTGGGTCGGTGGGGCGGGTCGTGTCTGGTGCCACGTACGCAGTGGGGTGAGGAGGCGGTTCGTTCGTGGTGGCGCGTGCCCGTTGGCGGGTGGGCGGGTCGTGCCAGACGCGGTGTGGTGGGGCCGGTCGGGCGGCTCGTGCTGGACGCCGTGGCCTGACGTGAGGCCTGTGGACCGGACCGTGTTTGGCGCCGTATCTGCAGTGGCTGTTGGGGTGCCCACCGCTCCTCCGCGCGATTCCACCTGACGCAACGCGCTAACCCCGGATTTGGTTCCCGCTTTATCCACAGGGTCGTCCTCTGTCCACAGGCTCTGGCGACGGGAGCTTCGGCGGGCAGCGAGAGTCCGCCAGCGAACAGCCGTCAGCGGACGGCGGCCAATGAGAGGGCACCGGCTAGCAGCGGCCAGCGAGTGACCGTATGTGCCGGTGCGTGTTGTGGCGGCCCCGGTTTGGGTGGGTGTCAGCGGGCGTCGGCTGTGACCAGTAATCGCAGGTGTGCTGTCAGCCAGGTGGTCGGGGTCGGGTCGTCGGCGAACGCCGTGGTGTGGGACGCCGCTGTTTGCAGGCCCGCGGTGTGCAGGTGGGTGCCTACCTCGCGGATGCGGGCCAGCAGGCTGGCTGTCAGGTGGTCCAGGCCTCGGTGCGCGGCCTCGGCCAGCACTGTCAGGGCGCTGTCTATCGCCGCGCTCAGCGGGTCGGATGCCGTGGTGCCCGGCGGGAGTGGTTGCGGTGTTGTGTCTGTTGCCAGGTCTGGCACCACTACGCCTGTCGGGGCGTGGACTGCCAGTGGGTCTACTACCAGCGTGCCTCGGTGGCGGCGGATGGTGCCGGTGATCGTTGTCGGGGTTGCTCGTAGTGCTGTTGTCAGCGCGTCCAGGGCGTTGGGGGCTACGGCTCGGTGGGTTGCTTCCAGGAGGCAGGTTGTGCCTGTGGGGGAGTGCAGGGTTGCTGTCAGGCGTTGTGCTGCTGGGTCGTAGGCGAGGTCGGAGACCTCGGCCACCCGGATTGCGCGGACCAGTTCTGCCTCGACCCTTGCGCGGACCTGGCGGGGTGGTAGTTCTGCCAGGTGGGCGGCGGCTGCCTCGTAGTCTTCGATCACCAGGGCCTGGGGGAGGTGGTCCCAGGCCGTGCCCACCGGGGTCAGCGAGGTTTTGGCTACTCGGCTGGTTTTCAGCGTCACTGCGCGGCTTGCGCTTCGGGTTGCCGATTCCGACACCACGTTCGACGCTGCCAGGCGTTGGCCGGTGCGCCTTGGGGTGTCGCGCTGTACCAGCACCACGTCGCCTGATGCGAAGTAGACGTCGGCCGTGGTCTCTGTGCGGACGCGGGCGCCCAGTGCGGTCAGGCGGACGCGTTTGAGCGGGGTCTCCGCTGGTTCGTCCGGGCCCAGGACTTCGGCTCTCGGGCCGGTGGCCGTGGTGCGGGCGTGCAGTTCGGTCAGCAGGGCGGCGAACTGTTCTGCCTCGTAGTCGGCGCTTCGGTTGCGGTAGGCCGTCAGTTGGGCCAGCAGGTCGGTGATCACGGCGGCGGGCCAGTGCAGGCGTTGTGCGGTCAGGTCGCGGTGCAGGCGTTGCCACGCGACGTCCAGCACCTCGCTCGCGTTCGTGGTGCCGTCGAGCAGCAGCTGGTCCAGCAGGTCTGTGACTGCGGTCAGGTCCGTCGCGGTGGTGGGGGAACCGCCTACGTCGATGGTGTCGGCGCCTTGTTCGTCCGCCTCGCGGAACGCCCACACCGCCAAGGCCGTCGCCTCGTCCTTGTTGACGGCGTCGGTGTGGACGTAGGACAGGTCGCCGGGCACCAGGAACGTGACCGTGCAGGTCGGGAGTTCCGCTTGTGCCGTCTGGTCTTGCTGGGTCGGGCGGCGGAGCTTGGCGCGGTATCCGGCCTGGCGTGCCCTGGTGGCGCGGCGCAGGGTGCGGTCGCCCATCAACGACGCCAGTTCGGCGTCCGTCACCGCGCCCGGTGACCACAGTTCGGTGGGGGCGCTCGCTTCCTGGGTGTGCTGGTACGCGAGGACGACGGCGATGCGGTGCCGGCAGACGCCTGCCGCGCCGCAGCTGCAGTGCGCCGCGTCCAGCGTGGTGCCCGGCGGCAGCGTGGTCGTGGTGCCGTCGGGGAACTTGCCCTGGACGGCACCGGCCGGATCGATGTCGAGCGCCGGGACGACACCCGCGTCGAGCTCCTTGACGGCACGTTTCACCAGACCGCGGTTGGCCAGCGCCGCGAGCGCGTCCGGGGTCAGTGCCAGCAGGTCGGGTCTGGTCACCTGAGTTTCTCCGCAACGAATTCCGCCAGCTGGCCGGGGGTCATGGCGCCGACGTGGGCGCCGACGTTCGCAAGGCGCTGGCCCAAAGCCCTGTCGTAGTCCGGGTTCGCTTCGTCGTCCAGCGCTGCCAGGCCCAGCACGTGGGTGCCCTGCTCGCACAGGTCCTTGACCGTGCGGACCAGGCGCTCCTCGCTGCCGCCCTCGTAGAAGTCGCTGATGATCGCCACGATCGACCGGCGCGGGCTGTCCACTAGCCCGGCGCCGTAGGCGACGGCCTTGGCGATGTCCGTGCCGCCGCCGAGCTGCACCTTCATCAGCAGCTCGACCGGGTCCGTCACGTCCGAGGTCAGGTCGACCACGTTGGTGTCGAACGCGACGAGGTGGGTCCGGAGTCCTGGCAGCCCCCACAGGCACGCCGCCGTCACGGCCGAGTGGATGACCGAGCTGGTCATCGAGCCCGACTGGTCCACGAGCAGGATCACCTGCCACTGCTCCAGGTTCCGCTTGGTGCGCGAGACGAACTTCGGGTGCTCGATCGCGAGCTTGCGCTCATCCGGTTGGTAGCGCTGGAGGTTCGCCTTGATCGTCGAACGGAAGTCGAAGTTGCGCGAGTTCTTGTGGATGCTCGGGCGGCGCGACCTCGTGCCGCTGAACGCCGTGCGCACCTCCGTCTTCAGCTTCTCCATCAACTGCTTCACGACCGCTTCGACGATCTTGCGCGCCATCGCGAGCACGGCGGGGTTCATCAGGTGCTTGGTCCGCAGGACCGCGCGCAGCAACGCCGGGTTCGGCTCGATCCGTTGCAGCACATCGGGATCCGTGACGACGTCGGTGATCTCGTACCGCTCGACGGCGTCGCGTTCCAGCCGCTCGATCGTCTCCTTCGGGAAGAGGCTGTGCACCTCGTCCAGCCAGTTGACGGTCGTCAGCACCGAGTCCTCGCTGCCACCCTTGCGCACACCGCGGTCGGCCAGATCCGGATCACGCCCGTAGAGCCACTCCAGCGCGGCGTCCTGCCGTGCCGCGCCGCCCTGCAGGCCTCCGGTGCAGCGCGACGCCGGTTCGCCGAGGATCAGCCGCCAGCGTTCCAGGTCCGTCATGCCAGTCCGCCCTTCACCAGCAAAGCGTCCACGCGCTTCTCGATCGCCATCGCCTCTGCCACGGTGATCGGGTCCGCGGTCAGGCGGGTGACGCCCTTCGTGCTGCCCTCGACACCGCGATGGGCGAGGACGGTGGCCGCGATCGTCTCCCTCTCCCGCGGCGGGAAGTAGCTGAAGGCGAGCCGCAACGCGGGCAGCGCCACCAGGAACTCGTCGGAGTCCATCGCGCTGACCAGCTCGTCGAGCACGCCGACGAGATCCGGGCTCGCCAGCACCTCCTCCCGTGCCACCGCGAACAACCCGGTGAGCCAGTCACCGAGCGCCTCGACGGCCCGGATCTTGCCGACGTCCGGCTGGGTGCCGAGCGTCCAGGCCAGCCCGAGCGCCGCACCGCGCAGGTCCGGCGGTGCCTGCACGTCGTTGCTCACCCTGGTCGCCACGCCCGTGACGTCCACGACGTCGAGCGACAACGCGGATCCGGCGTGCAGCACGGCGTCCCTGGTCGCCGCCATCGCCTTGAGGCGGTGCGGGTCGGCCGGGGCAGGGCCGCCGTGCAGGCCCTCGATCAGCCACAGCACCCGCGCCGTGCCCACGTCGATCACCGAGCCGAGCAGCGGGTCCTTCCGGGTGCCGAACAACCTGTCGTGCCGCCACAAGCCGAGCACGCCGCTCAGCACGTGGCCCAGCGCCGCCAGATCACCCGTGTCCCGGACGCCCTCGTTGAGCGACTGCTTGACCCGGCCGGACAGCGCCGAGATCCCGCACAGCACCGCGTCGAACAGGATCGTGGCCAGTTCTTCGAGTTGCGCGTGCCGGGACCGGCGCTCCAGCGCCACCCCGGCCGCCTCCTCCAGCGTGGCACCGTTCTCGGCGGCCTCGATCAACGCGGCCAGCCGTTCCTCGGCCGGGCGGAGCGTCCACTGCTCGTCCAGCTTCGGCTGCGCGCCCTCGGACGGACCGCTGGTGCGCTCGAATCCGGGAATCCGCAGCACCCGCAGGCGGTGCAGGATCCGGCTGCGCTCCAACGCCGCCGGGTCCGTGAGGTCGAGCGCGACCTTGCCCTCCTGGTCGAGCGCGTGCGCCCGCAGCAGCTCCTGCACCGCGTTCACCAGCGGCGGTGCGGGCGTGCTCGGGTGCAGCCGGCCGACCTTGCCACCCCGCAACGCCCCGAGCATCTCGATCAGCGCCGGGTGCGCGCCGGGCTGCAGCGTGCCGCGTCGCGTCCACGGCGGTGGCTGTGTCAGGTCCTCGGAGATCAACGCGCTGGTCAGCCCGTCGAGCACGTCGGTGCGCGCCAGGTTCTCGTGCCCGCGCAACCTCGCCAGCGCCCCGGCCTGAGTGCGTGCCGCGATCAGGTCGGCCGTCGACACCGGCTGCTGCCGCTCGCGCAGCCGCGTCGCCACCGACTCGACCAGCCAGTCCGCCGCCCGTTGTGAGCCGGCCTCCCAGACCTGCTGGTAGTAGCCGGGCGACGGCATGCCCGACTGGTAGCCCGTGAAGGCGTCCAGCCGTGCATGCGAATACGGCACGAGGTAGCTCGCACCCCGTTCGCGCTCCGGCACCTCGGGCCACTCGGTGCCGCCGTCGAGCTGCGCCTTGAGCGCGGCCGTGTGGAAGCCACCGGTGATCACGACGACGGGCCGGTCGCCCGCGTCGTGCACCGCCGCCCGCACCCAGCGCGCCATGTACTCCTCCCGCGCCGAGTCGCCCTCGTCCGCGGTCGCCGTGCCGCGCAACAGGTCGAAATACTCGGCCATGCCCTCCGGTTCGGTCTCGCACTCGAAGAGGTGGTCCCACAGCACGTCGACGTTGTCGACCGAGAACTCCTCGCACAGCCGGTCGACGACCTCGGTGTAGCGAAGCTCCGCGTCCGCGTACCGGTTGCTGACGTCGCGGAACGCCTCGTGCCACGCGGGCAGGTCGATGAACCTGACCTCCGCGCCACAACGGCGTGCCTCGGTGATCGCCACCCACTCCGGCGAGTAGTCGCAGAACGGCGACCACGACGCGTGCTGGTCGGAGTAGCTGAACAACGCGACGGGCAACTCGTGCCCGAGCAACAGCTCGTCGATGCGCTCGTTGAAGTCGGCGGGACCCTCGATGAGCACGTACGCGGGCCGCTGTTCGGTGATCGTGGCGGCGACCAGCCGGGCACAGGCGGGACTGTGGTGCCGGACGCCGACGAAGACGGCCCCCATCAGCCGGGCAGCAGGTGCCGGGCGCGGTGCAGCTCCTGCCACTGTTCGCCCTTGCGCCGCGACGCGTGCTGCTCCAGGTAGCGCCGCAATCGCGCCAGGTCCTCCGCGTTGTCCTTCGCCGCCGTACCCGCGAGGCACTCCACGACGTCCGCCGCCGAGCCGACCTCCCCGCGCAGGAACCAGCCCCGCAACCCGACCGCGTGCGCCACCGAGACCGCCTCGGCCGTGCTCATCACCGTCGTGAGCCTGTCACCGCCCTCGCGCAGGTCGCGGAACGTGCGGACCAGGACCTCCAGCACGTCGCGCCGGGGCGCGAGCTCCACGCCGGAGCGTTCCAGCAGCTTCGCCGACTCCTGCTCGACCAGCGCGAGCTCGGTGTCGAAGTCCGCGATCGGGAACACCGTCTCGAAGTTGAACCGCCGCTTGAGCGCGGCGCTCATCTCGTTGACGCCCCTGTCCCGCGTGTTCGCCGTGGCGATCACGTTGAACCCGTCCTGCGCGAACACCATGCCGTCCGGGCCGTTCAGCTCGCCGATCGCCATCACGCGGTCGGACAGCATCGACAGCATGCAGTCCTGCACCTCGAGCGGGCAGCGCGTGATCTCCTCGAACCGCACGATCTTGCCCTCGGCCATGCCCCGCAACATCGGCGCCGGCACGAGCGACCGCGGCGACGGACCCTCCGCGACCAGCAGCGCGTAGTTCCACGAGTACTTGATCTGGTCCTCGGTCGTGGCCGCGCCGCCCTGGATCGTCAGCGTCGACTCGCCGCACACCGCCGCCGCGATCAGCTCGGACAGCAGCGACTTCGCCGTGCCCGGCTCGCCGACGAGCATCAGGCCGCGGCTCGTCGCGAGCGTGACCAGCGCCCGGTCCACGAGGGACGGATCGCCCACGAACTTCTTGGTGATGCCCCGGTTGTCGTCGCCCACCACGAACTTGCGCGCGGCGTCGAGGCTCAGCGCCCAGCCCGGCGGTTTGGGCGCGGTGTCGGTGTCCCGCAGGCGCGCGAGCTCGTCGGCGTAGCGCACCTCGGCGGGCGGACGCTGCATCGTCTGGGTGCTGGTCATGGCTGCAGGGACTCCAGTTCGGAGAGGATCTCGGAGACGGTGATCGGGTCGATCGCGTAGGTGGCTGGCGCGTCCCGCGGTGCGGACCACGTGCCCTGACCGCTGGGCGAGAACCACATGTCGCTGAAACCGACCTCGGGGAAGACGTCCATGGCGCCCACCGCGATGCCGGGGTCCATCGCCGCGACGAGCGCGCCGCCGTCCGGGAACGGGCGGGTGATCCAGCACTCGACGCCCGCGTCCTGCGGTGTGCCGCGCACCCAGCCCTTCTTGGTGAGGCCGAGGATCTTCCCGATCGGGTACGGGGTGCCGCAGGACTTCTTCAGCCGGGGGAGGACGTCCTCGGCGGGCGCCACCAGGTGGACGGGGCGGCCCAGCTGGGGGAACGGCTGCAGGATCTCGTAGTCGGCGAAGACCTCACCCCACGCCGCCGCCGCGCCCAGCAGGTCGACCGCGTGCGCTACGCGCACGACCGCGGTCTCGGGCAGCGTGAACTCGTCGTCGTTCGCGTCGGCCAGTGTGCGGTCCTCGGCCAGGCGGAAGGAGGAGCCCTCGCCGGTGATCCACACCAGCCGGCGGACCAGGTGCCACAGCAGCGGATGGGCGGCCAGGACCGTGTGGAACTCCTCGGTGGTCCAGGTGCGCTGGTTGACCATGGCGCGTTCGAGGCGCTGGATCTGGTCGGACGCGATGGTGCGGACGTCCTTCTTCAGGGCCATGAACCGCTTGTGCTCCAGCGGGGCCTGGTCCTGGTCGTCCTTCGCGCCGGGTTTCGGGAGGTCCTTGCGGCGCTTGCCGTCCGGGTCCAGCACGAACGGCTTGAGCTGCTCGTCGAAGCCGACCGTGAACTGCCGCGGACCGTAGTCGATCACCAGGGTCGCGGCGTCGTCGAGGCCCAGCCGCGGGACCAGCCGGTCCGACAGCTGGTCGCGGGACAGACCCAGTTCGGCCGCGATCTGGGCGACCTTCTCCTGGGCCTTGGACTTGAGGCCCTTGAACGACACCTTCTCGGCGATGCCGTTCAGGTGGGACAGCGCCACCTCGGTGCCGATGTCGGCGAGGACGTCGAGACCCGTGACGGCACGGGCGTGCTGGCTCTCGCCCGGCCAGTTGCGGATCAACGGCGACAGCGAGCGGACCGTCGAGTCGTCGCCGAACCAGCCGAGCGCGGTCAGCGCCCAGCTCTCCTTCGACGGAGCGCCTGCCTGTTCCCATGCCTGGAACGTGGCCCACGCGAACGCCGCGAGAGAGTCCTCGTCGAGTGCCTCGCGGACGATCGGCAGCCCCGCGTAGAGCTCACCGGGCTTGGACAGCGCGGCCGTCATCTGCAGATGAGCGGCGGCCTCCGCGGACAGCGCGAGCGTGCGATCGGCCAGCAGGACCTGCGGCAACAGGCGCGTGTCGGCCCACTCGCCGATCGCCGGCAGCTTCGCGGGCAGCACGTCGACCGGGTCGACCGACAGCACGACGTCGATCGCGGCCTCGGCGCCGCACTCCCTGGCGACCGCGGCCACGTCGACACCGAGGTTGTTGTTCAGGTGCCGCAGCGCCGCCTCGGCGTTGCGGCGGGGGACACCGGCCTTCCCCGCCGCCGCAGGGACGAGCAGACGGGCGGCCTGCTCGCGGTGCCGGGCCAGCCACTCGAGGCCCCAGCGCCGGGCCGACTTCGTCCGGGCGAACCAGTCGGCCATCTGCGTCGCCACCTCGGCCGTCGCGAACGGCATCAGCAGCATCCCGGTCCCCGCGGGAGCGGACTGGACGTGCCGGAGCAGGGGTGGCGCGGCGTCGGCACCGAACCGGGCGGCCAGGTTCTTGCCCCACTCCTCGACGCCCCAGCTGTAGTTCGGCTTCCAGTCCGCGAGCAGGTGCCGCACCTCGTCGTCGGGCGCGAGGAGGAACAGGTCGTTGTCGTAGTAGTCGATGACTCCGGCCAGGTACTCCTCGAGCAGCTTGCGCCAGTCGCGTTGGTCCTGCAGCCACGAAGAGCCGGACGCCAGCCACTCGGCGTGCTCGCCGGGCAGCCAGCTCACCACCGGCTCCGGCAGCGGAAGGTCCGCCAGCACCACGGGCTTCACCGGCTTGCTGCGGTGCAGCCACGGCGGCGAGGCCAGCAACGGTGGCAGCTGGTCCGTGCTCGCCTCCGGCACGATCGCCTCGGCGGACTCGGCGAGCAGCGCGGCGACCTCGCCGGGCACGGTCAGGTGCGGGTTGCTCCGCAGGTGGACGTTCAGCAACCGGCGCACGGCCTCACCCGACGACGCGCGCTCGGACAGCAGCCGCGCCGCCCTCACGGGGAACGCCCTCATCGCGGACACCACGGCGGGCAGCACGTACTTCCCGTCCAGCCGGTCGAGCAGGATCGTGAACGCCTCGTCGGTCGGTAGCGCCGCGAGCACGGTCAACGCCTGTTTGCGGCCTCCCGTCCGCTGGTGGTAGCTGTCGGAGTCGAGCTCCTTCGCGAGCAACGGCGCGACGGCCGGCCCCAGCACGTACACAGCCGTGTAGAGCACGAACGCCGATGTCGTGAGCGATTCGTCGATGTCCCTGAAGTCTTCGAGGCTGCGGGCGCTGCTCGTCAGCATCCACCACCGGCTCCGCGTGTACCGGTGCTTGCGAACCTGGGTGAACCAGTCCGCCCGCTCAGGGATCAGGTAGCACCGGAGTTCCTGCCCGGTCTCCGACTCGCCGAACTCCTCCAGCGCGCCTTCGGCGGCCGCGCGCTCCTCGGGGCTCGCGACGGCGATCGCGTACCGGACGGCGGTGAGCATCAGGCCTTCCGGCTCACCGATCGACGTGTGGAAGTTGCCGGTGCGGTACCGCAGGCAGATCCCGGTCCACCTGCCGTGCTGGTTGCGCTGGTCGCAGTACGCGAGGCTCGTGAGCTGGACGACCGCGGTGGTGGCGAAGGCGAGGCCGTGGTCGGCGATCCAGGCGTGCACGACGGGCGCGCTCGCCTTCGTGATGGCTGCGATCGCCGCCGCTCCGACGGGGTTCGGCTGCCCGGCCAGGTACTCGCGAGCCGCGCTGACCAGCTCGGCCTCCGAGTCCTTGGCCGAGAAGGCCTGCTCGATCGTCTCCGCCTGGTCCTTGATCAGCTGCCGCGCCTGCTCGGCCTTCGCCGGGTCGACCGTGAACTCCGGCTCCGGGTGGAACCCGCGCTGGCGCACCGCGTCACGCAGCCACGCCTTGGGCATCACCCAGGTGTCTTCGTCGATCGGAGCCGCGGGCTCGGCGGCGGGCTGCTCGGTGGTGCCAGGTGCGCCGGCGACACGTTGCTCGGAAGTGGACTGCTCGGAGGCGACAGGTGCACCGGCGGCCGGCGCGGCGGTGGACTGCCCGGTGGTGGCCGGTTGCGCCTCGGCGGCACCTTCCGGTCGGTAGCCCTTCTTCTCCTTCTCCGCCACCAGCTTCGCGACGTGCGCGGTGGCCGTCTCGGCGGAGGCCAGCTCCTTGGTCTGGGTCTGGCCCGCGGCGCCGAGCCGTCCGAACCGGACGGTCACCGTCGCGCCGTCCTGCTCGATCTCCCAGAACTTCGCGGAGCCGTCCGCGACGAGTTCCCACCTGCGCACTGCGTTACCTCCTGGGGCCACACAAGGGAGTTGTTGTGCACGGACGTTACTCAGGGGGTCTGACAATTCTTTGCGGTGAGCTCAAAGAGCTGATCAGACCCCCTGCCCTGCTACCTCAGCGACTCCAGTTCGGACAGGATCTCCGAGGCCGTGATGGCGTCGGTGGTCAAGGCCTCTGTCGCGTTGCGCTGGGAGGACCAGTAGCCGTATCCGTTGGCGGAGAACCACAGCTCGGTGAACTTGACCTCGGGGAAGATGTCGATCGCGCCCACCGCGATGCCGGGGTCCAGGGAGGCGACCAGGGCGCCGCCGGCGGGCAGCGGGCGAGTGATCCAGCACTCCACGCCGCCGTCCTGCGGCTCGCCGCGGACCCAGCCCTTCTTGGTGAGGCTGAGGATCTTGCCGATCGGGAAGTCCGCGTCGCAGTACTTCTTCAGGTGCGGCAGGAGGTCCTCGTTCGGCGGCACCAGGTGCAACGGGCGGCCGAGTTGGGGGAAGGGCTGGAGGATCTCGTAGTCGGCGAAGACCTCGCCCCAGGCCTCCATGGCGTCCTGGAGGTCCACCGGGTGCGCTACGCGGACGGTCGTCTCCTCGGGGAGGGTGAACTCGTCGTCGTTCGCGTCGGCGAGCGTGCGGTCCTCGGCCAGGCGGAAGGACCGGCCGTCGGCGGTGAACCACACGAGGCGCCGGACGATGTGCCACAGCAGTGGGTGGCCGGCGAGGACCGTGTGGAACTCCTCGGTGGTCCAGGTGCGCTGGTTGACCATGGCGCGTTCGAGGCGCTGGATCTGGTCGGACGCGATGGTGCGGACGTCCTTCTTCAGGGCCATGAACCGCTTGTGCTCCAGCGGGGCCTGGTCCTGGTCGTCCTTCGCGCCGGGTTTCGGGAGGTCCTTGCGGCGCTTGCCGTCCGGGTCGAGGACGTAGGGCTTGAGCTGTTCGTCGAAGCCCACGGTGAACCGGCGCGGGCCGTAGTCGATGGTGAGGCTGGCGGCGTCGTCGAGGCCCAGGCGCGGCACGAGGCGGTCGGCCAGTTGGTCGCGGGACAGGCCCAGCTCGTCGGCGATCTGGGTGACCTTCTCCTGGGCCTTCGTCTTGAGGCCCTTGAACTTCACCTTCTCGGCGATGCTGTTGAGGTGGGACAGCGCGACCTCGGTGCCGATGTCGGCGAGCACGTCGAGGCCCGTCACGGCGCGGGCGTGCTGGCTCTCACCAGGCCACACGCGGATCAGCGGGGACAGCGAGCGGACTGTCGAGTCGTCGCCGAACCAGCCGAGCGCGGTCAGCGCCCAGCCCTCCTTCGACGGTGCGCCGACCTCCTGCCAGCGCTGGAAGACGGCCCACGCGAACTCCGCCAGCGAACCGGGGTCGAGCGCCTCACGGGCGATCGGCAGCCCGGCGTAGACGTCGCCCGGCTTGGACAGCGCGGCCGTCATCAGCAGGTGCTTCGCCGCCTCGGCGGACAGGGCCTGCCTGCGGTCCGCCAGCAGGACCTGGGGCAGCAGGCGGGTGTCCGCCCACTCGCCGATCGCCGGCAGCTTGGCGGGCAGCACGTCGACCGGGTCGACGGCCAGGAAGGATTCCAGAGCGGCGGCCGCGGCCGGGCTCGGGGCGAGCGCCACCACGTCCACGCCGAGGGCCTGCAGGTGACGGATCGCGGTCTCGGCGTTGCGCCGCTCGGCACCCGCCTTGCCCAGGGCGGCGGGAACGAGGAGGCGCGCGGCCTGCTCGCGGTGCCGGGCGAGCCAGCTCAGCGCGACCTTGCGGACCTGCTTGAGCCGCACCAGCCAGTCGGCCATCAGCGCGGCCACCTCGGGTGTGGCGAACGGCAGCAGGATCACCGCCGTGCCCGAGCTCCGCTCCGCAATGCGCAGCAGCGGAGGCAACGCGTCGAAGCCGAACTTCGCCGCCAGCCGCTTGCCCGCCGACTCCGCGCTCCAGCCCAGGTTCGGCTGCCAGTCCGCGAGCAGGTGCCGCACCTCCTCCTCGGGCGCCCCGACGAGCAGGTCGGCCATGCGATAGCCGATCCGGCCCGCCTTGAACTCCGCCAGCCAGTGCTGCCAGGTCTTGTAGGGGTGGGTGTCCCAGTGGCCGTCCCTCAGCCACTCGTCCCGCTCGCCCGGCTGCCACGTGATCGACGCGCCGGGCACCGGCAGGTCGGGCACCACCACCGGCTTCACCGGCGGCTTCCGGTTCAGCCACGGCGGCGAGGCCAGCACCGGGGGCAACGCCTCCGCCGGCGCCTCCGGCACCACCACCGTCTCGAACTCGACGAACCCGGCCGGCTTTTCGAGGTGCGGATACGTCTTGAGGTGCACGCTGAGCAACTGCCGCAGCTCGGCGTTGCGGTCGGCGCGTTCTCCCAGCAACCGGGCCGCCCGCGCCGGGAACGCGGCCATCATCGACAGCACCGCCGGACGCACGTACTTGGTGTCCATCCTGTCGAGCAGGATGGTGAACGCCTCGTCGGTGGGCAGCGCCGAGAGCACCTTCAGCACCTGCTTGCGGCGATCCGAGCGCTGGTACGGGTGGTCGAGCGCGACCGCGAGCAACGGCGCGACCGCCGGGCCCAGCACGTAGACCGCGGTGTGCAGGACGACGCTGCTGTTGGACAGCGAGGTCTGCGCCTGCTCGAACTCCTCGAAGGTGGTGGCGCTGCAGGGAAGGACCCACCAGCGGTGGTTCGAGTTCGGCGTCTGGCCCGCCTCGTGGAGCCAGTCGGCCCGGCCCGGCATCATGAACGCCCGTGCCAGCTTCGCGTTGACCAGGTCCTGGTCGCCGAGCCTGGCGAGCACGGCTTCCACCGCGTCGCGTTCGGCGTCGGTCGCGACCGCCAGTGCGTACCGGATCGTCCTGAGCATCTTGCCCTCGATGTTGTCGAGGTTGATGTGGAGGTAGTTGCGGGACGTCAGGCGTTCGTTGCCGTACTCGCGTTGCTGTGAGAACCATTCGCGCGCGCAGGTCAGCCTGGTGAACTCGATCGTGGCCTCTGTCGCGAACACCAGGCCGTGGTCGGCGATCCAGGCGTGCGCCGACTGCTCGCCGGGGGCGAGGACGGTGGCGATCGCCGCCGCGCCCAGGGGGTTGGGGCGGCCGGCGAGGTGGTCGCGGGCCGCTTGGACCACGTCCGGGTCGGAGGTGGGTTCGGACAGGACACGGTCGAGGGTGTCCGTCTGGGTGTCGGCTCGGCGCCGGGCTTCCTCTGCCAGGGCGGTGTTGACCGCGAACTCCGGGGCTGGGTGGAAGCCGCGTTGGCGGATCACGTCGCGGAGCCAGGTTTTGGGCATGGCCCAGGTGTCTTCGTCGATGGCCGGGGGGTGCTCGGTGGGGGAGGAGGCCTCTTGGCGTGAGGCAGGGGGAGTTAGAGGTGGCTGAGGCGCCTGGGGTGTAGGGGCGGAGGTGGTGGGCTGGGTGGTGTCGGCGGGCGCGGTGGCGGATTGGGACGTGCCGGTGGTGGGTTGGGTGGCGTCCGCGGGAGAGACGGTGGGCTGGGGCGTGCCGGTGGTGGGTTGAGTCGCCTCGCCTTCGGTGGTGGTGGAGGTGACCGCGCGGTAGCCCTTCTTCTCCTTCTCCGCCACCAGCTTCGCCACGTGTGCCTTCGCCGCGTCTGCGGAGGCCAGTTCCTTGGTCTTGGTCTGGCCGTGCGTGTCGATCCGTCCGAAGCGGACGGTGACCGCGGCATCGGCCTGGCTGACCTCCCAGAACTTCGCCGCGCTGCCCGAGACGAGCTCCCACCTGCGCACTGACTGCTCCCTGCTGTTCGATCCGAGTTGTTGGCGGTGACCGCGCCGAGCCGGTCTGACGTTGGACGTCGATCAACCGTTCCCGCTGTTACGCGTGCAGTGATTCGAGTTCTGAGATGAGCTCCGAGGCGGTGACCTGGTCCACTGCGAAGGTGGGCGGGCCGCCGTCTCGTGGGGGTGACCAGTGGCCGGCGCCGTTCTCGGCGTAGTACAGGGCGCTGAACTTCACCTCGGGGTAGATGTCGACCGCGCCTATCGCGATGCCCGGGTCCAGGCAGGCCACCAGGGCGCCGCCGGACGGGAGGGGGCGGGTGATCCACTCCTCCACGCCCGCGTCCAGGGGTGTGCCGCGCACCCAGCCTCGCTTGGCCAGGCCCAGGACCTTGCCCACCGGGACGGGCAGACCCACGTACTTCTGGAGTTGGGGGACCCTGTCCTCGTCCGGGAGGAAGGCGTGTGCCGGGCGGCTCAGCTGGGGGAAGGGTTGCAGGATCTCGTAGTCCGCGAAGACCTCGCCCCACGCGGCCAGAGTGCCGGTGAGGTCGACCGGGTGCGCCACCCGGACGGTGGCCGCTTCCGGGAGGGTGAACTCGGTGTCCTCGGGGGTGGCGAGCGTGTTGTCCTCGGCCAGGCGGAAGGTCCGGCCCTCGTCGGTGATCCAGACCAGGCGGCGGACCACGTGCCGGAGCAGGGGGTGGCCGGCGAGGACGGTGTGGAACTCGGTGGCCGTCCAGGTGCGCTGCGTCGTCATCGCGCCTTCGAGGCGGTGGATCTGGTCGGACGCGACCGTGCGGACTGCCTTCTTCAGTTCGGCGAAGCGCTTGTGCTCGGCCTGTGCGAGCTCCTGGTCGTCCTTCGCGGCCGGTTTGGGGAGGTCGGTGCGGCGCTTGCCGTCCTGGTCGAGGACGTGGGGCTTGAGTTGTTCGTCGAAGCCGACGGTGAACCGGCGCGGGCCGTAGTCGATCACCAGGGTCGCTGCCTCGTCCAGGCCCAGGCGCGGGACCAGCCGGTCGGACAGCTGGTCGCGGGACAGGCCGAGCGTCGCGGCGATGGCGGCGACCTTCTCCTGGGCGTGGGCCTTGAGGGCCTTGAACTTCACCCTTTCCGCGATGACGTTCAGCTGGGTCAGGGCCGCCTCGCTGCCGATCTGGGCGAGCACGTCCACCCCCGCCACGGCCTTGGCGTGGGCGTTCTCGCCGGGCCAGGCACGGACGAGCGGTGCGAGGCGGCGCACCGTCTCGTCGTCGCCGAACCAGCCGAGAGCGGGCAGCACCCAGCCGGCCGCGGGCGGGGTGCCCATGGCCTGCCAGCGGCCGAAGACCGCCCAGGCGAACTCCGCCAGCGACTCGCGGTCGCACGCCTCGACGGCGAGCGGCAGGCCGGGGTAGACGGCATCCGGTTTGGACAGTGCGGCCGTCATCAGGAGATGCGTCACGGCCTGCGCTGGCAACGCGCCGGTGCGGTCGCGCAGCAGCACCTGGGGGAGCAGCCGCGGGTCTGCCCACTCGCCGATCTCCGGCAGCTTCGCGGGAAGGGCGTCGAGCGGGTCGATCTCGATCAGGGCGCGGATCGCCGTCCCCGCCTCCTCGCTGACGGACGTGGCGACGGCGGTGACGTCGACGCCGGTCTCGTGGTGGAGGTGGCGGAGCGCTGTTTCCGCGTTGCGGCGTGCCGGGCCCGCGGTGCCCAGGGCCGGCGCGAGCAGGAGACGGGCGGCCACCTCGCGGTGCCGGTCCAGCCACGAGACGGCGTACGCGCGGGCGGATTTGAGGCGCGTCAACCAGTCCGCCATCTGCGCGGCCACCTCGGCGGTGGCATACGCGCGCAGCGCCACGCCCATCCCCTGCGGGTGGCGTGCCGCGAGCCGCAGCAACGGGGGCAGGGCGTCCAGCTCGTACCGGGCGGCGATGCGCCTGCCCCAGTTCTCGCTGTCCCAGGTGTCGTGGGGCGCCCATTGGGCGAGCAGTGGGCGTGCCAGATCCTCAGGGCCGGCCTCGAACAGCCTGTTGTCGTAGTCGCGGATCTGGCCGGACGTGAACCAGGCGGCCAAGGTCTCCCAGCCCTGACGGGAGTTCACGGTGCCGTCGTAGCACTGGATCGCCAGCCATTCCTCACGTTCGCCCGGCAGCCACGAAATGCTCGGTCCGGGCGTCGGGACGCCCTTGAGCACCAAGGGTTTCGGCCGCGGCCGGCGGTGCGCCCACGGTGGGGCGGCCAGCAGCCCGGGCAGCGCGGACGCCGGTGCCTCCGGGAGGCGCTGCGACTCCGCCTCGGCGAGCAGCGCGGCGGCGGCAGCGGGCACCTCCAGGCGCGGATGCGTCGACAGGTGGGCACGCAACAACGGCAGGACCTCGGGTTCGGCCACGCGCGGCCCGAGCAGCCGGGCCGCCCGCAGCGGGAACGCCGCCATCGCGGCCAGCAGCGAGGGCTGCACGAACTTCTCCTGCCGGCGGTCCAGCAGGAGCGTGAACGCCTCGTCGGTCGGCAGGGTGGCGAGCAGCTTCAGCGCGGACTTGCGGCGGTCCACGTCCAGGCCGGGTTCGTCGAGCTCCTCCGCGAGGAACGGCGCGATCGCCGGCCCCAGCACGTGCAACGCGGTGTGCGTCGTGAGCGGAGACCACGTGACCCAGCGGTGCTCCAGGGCGGCGAGCTGCTCCCGCGTGCTCACCGAGCACAACGTCATCCAGTTGGCGGGAGAGCCGGGGGAGTCGGCGTTCGCCTCCTCGAACCAGTCGTGCCGGGCGGGAACGAGGAAGGCCCGCGTCACCCTGCCGAACCGGCTGTCACCGACCTTCTCCAACTCGGCGACGGCGGCCTCGTGGGTCTCCGGGTCCGCGACGGCGAAAGCCGAGCGCATCAGGATCATGGACTCGCCGTCGTGGCTGGCCGGGGCGATCTGATGTTCGGGGAACGGTTCGAGGTACGCCTTGAACGTCCGGTCGGTGCGGGAATCGCGGAAACCACCGAGGAACAGGGTGCCGAGGCGCACCATCGCCGCAGCCGCGAACGGCAGCCCGTACTCCGCGATCAACCAGTGCACCGTCGCCTTGTGCAACTGGGCGACTGTCGCGAGCGCCGCCGCGCCCAGGTGGCTGGGCCGCCCGGCGAGCTGCTCCCGCAACGCGTGCACGACCTCGGCGTCCGACCTCTCGTCGGCCAGCACCTCGGCGATCGCGGCGTCGTTGGCGGGAACCCAGTCGCGGAACTCCTGCACGCGAGCGGAGTTCACCGAGAAGCGCGGCAACGGCTCGAGACCACGACGGCGCAGCACGTCCCTCATCCGGAGCGCGGGCATCTCCCACGTCTCCTCGGACCGCGCGGGCGCGACGGCGGGGGCAGCAGCGGCGGCGACGCTCCGGTAGCCCTTCTTCTCCTTCTCCGCCACCAGCTTCGCGGCGTGTGCCTCGGCGGCGGCCTCGGACGGTAGCTCCTTGCCCTGGGTCTGCCCGGCCGCGCCGAGCCGTCCGAACCGGACGGTGACCACGGCACCGGCCCGCTCGATCTCCCAGAACTTCGCCGAACCACCGGAGACGAGCTCCCACCTGCCTGCCACGAGACCCCCTGAACACGACCTGGAACCGATGTCCACGGACCGTACCCAGGGGGTCTGACAGTTTTAGTCGATCAAGTGAAACCGCAGTTCAGAGCTTCCACCACAGTGCTGTGTCCGGCGGCAGGAGCAGCAGCCCGTCCCGCACCCCGTAGTACGACGAGGCGAGCAGCACCGAACCCGGATCCGGCAGTTCGACGACTGCCTCGGACAGGTTCACCGCGCACGCGAGCCCGTCGCGTTCGAACCACAGGACGCCGTCCGGGCCGTCGACCCACGTGAGACCCGCGCTTGCGGCAGGGTTCTCGCGCCGTGTGCGCAAAGCGTTGCGGTAGAAGGACAACATCGAGTCCTGGTCGCCCGCCTGGGTCTCCACGCTGAGCTTCGCCCAGTCCGCGGGCTGCGGCAGCCACGACCCGCCGGTGCCGAACCCGAACGACGGCCCGGAAGCCGCCCACGGCAACGGAACCCGGCATCCGTCCCGGCCGCGTTCGGTGTGTCCGGACCGCTCCCACATCGGGTCCTGCAGCACCTCGGCCGGCAGGTCCAGCACCTCGGGCAGTCCGAGTTCCTCGCCCTGGTACAGGTACACCGAACCCGGCAACGCCAGCATCAACGCCAGTGCCGCGCGCGCACGGCGGACACCGGTCTCACCGCCGCCGTACCGCGTCACGTGCCGTTGCACGTCATGGTTCGACAGCACCCACGTAGTAGGCGCCCCAACGGGTTCCACCGCGGCCAGCGACGAGTCGATGACCGACCGCACCGCCTCGAAGGTCCAGTCGGCGGACAGGTAGTGGAAGTTGAACGCCTGGTGCATCTCGTCGGCACGCAGGTACATCGCGGTCCGCTCGGCGGAAGGCGTCCAGGCCTCCGCGACCAGCACCCGTTCGCCGGGGTAGGTGTCCACGACCGCACGCCACTCGCGGTGGATCTCGTGCACGCCGTCCTGGTCGAAGAACGGCAACGACTCCGTGCCGAGCAGCTTGAGCTGGTCGGTGTGGCCGATGTCGGGCAGCCCCGGCGCCTTGATCATCCCGTGCGCCACGTCCACCCGGAACCCGTCGACGCCCAGGTCGAGCCAGAACCGCAGCACGTCGAGGAACTCCGCGCGCACCTCGGGCAGTTCCCAGTTCAGGTCCGGCTGTTCCGGCGCGAACAGGTGCAGGTACCAGGACCCGTCGGCCACCCGCGTCCACGCCGGCCCGCCGAAGACCGACTCCCAGTCGTTGGGCGGCTCGTCGCCGACGCCCTCGCGGAACATGTAGCGCTCACGGCCGTTCCCGGCGAGCGCCTCCTGGAACCACGCGTGCTGGTCCGAGGTGTGGTTCGGCACGATGTCGACGATCACTCGAATGCCGAGCGTGTGTGCGTCGTCCACCAACGCGCGCACGTCGTCGAGTCCGCCGAACTGCGGGTCGACCGCGCGGTAGTCCGCGACGTCGTAGCCGCCGTCCGCCATCGGCGAGGCGTAGAACGGCGTGATCCAGACCGCGTCGACACCGAGGTCGCGCAGGTACGGCAGGCGCGAGCGGATGCCCGGCAGGTCACCGACGCCGTCGCCGTCCGAGTCGGCGAAGCTGCGCACGTAGACCTGGTAGATGACGGCGTGGCGCCACCAGTCGTAAGACATGTCCCTGCCTTCCGATGGGGTGTGTCAGCGATACAGGAAAGACGTTGCAAAAGTTTTCCGCAAGTCGGCTTGAGGATTACTGGAAGACTCCATGCGTCTCTGCAAACTTTTGCAACCCTGGATAATGCGTTGCGGCACCTCGCCGTCATCCGTCAGAGTGGATCGTGACGAACCGGAGGAAGGAGCCAGCCGTGATGCAACACATGCGCCATCAGCACGTCTGGTGCTCCTCGGCATGAGCTGACTCATGTCTCCGGGGAGCCGTCCCGTCGCACCGAGCGACGAGGCGGCTTTTTTGATGCCCGTTGGTCCAATTGGCACGGACGCCGCGCTCTGGACGCGGAGATCGAGGTTCGAGTCCTCGACGGGCAGCTGTGACCGAAGCCGAAGCAGTCGAGGCGCCAGGTTGTGGTCCTGGTCGAAGCCGGTGCGAGTCCGGTCGGTCACCCCAAGCGCGCGGGATCCGGCGATCACCCAGGCCTCATGAGCCTGGGGTGCCTGGTTCGACACCAGGACGCGCGACCAGGAGAGCGAGGAAGGCGTCGTGCAGGACACCGTTGGTGGCCAGCACGACGTCCTCCTCGACCACCGTCACACGCCCGCCCGCCTCCTCCACGAGCACCGGCAGGCACGCCAGGTCGAACTCGTCGAGGCCCGCTCCCGTCGCGATCACCGCGTCCACCCGGCCCGTGATCAGGTCCAGCACCGACGTGGCGCCGTCGACGACGACACAATGCTCCAGCGTCGGTTTCCTCCTGCCGTGCAAGCACACCCGTGCGCCACTAACAGTGTCTCTCGAGGACACTCGAGCTACTTCTTCGCGCTCGCCATGAAAAACTCTGCACCCCATGCCACGTCCCGCTGCCATCGTGATGCCCAGTGACGGCAGCGCGGACACCGCAAGGGCGTTCTCCAGTGCGAGGTCCACCGAGTAGTTCGGCCGTCCCGCAACGAAGTCCGCGGTACCGCTGATCGGGTCGACCAGCCACCGCCGGCCCGAGGTTCCCCGGCGCTCCGGGCGTTCCTCACCCAGGACACCGTCGCCGGGCACCGCGTCCGCGAGCAACCGGCGCACCAGGTCCTCGACCTCGAGATCAGTCTCGGTGACCTCGCTGCCGTCCTCCTTGAGTCGCACCCCGGGCTCGCCCGCGTCGAACGCCCGTTTCGCCACTTTCGCCGCCTGGCAGCAGATGTCCAACGCCAGCCGCATGTCGGTCCACATGGTCGTGAGACTGTTCCGGCCGCCGCTCCCGCGTAACTGATGTAGCGTTGTGCTACATGATCGAGTTCGTGCTCGGTGAGTCCGACCTGGTGGACGTGCGGTTCGCCGTCTCGCCGCTGAACGAGCTGACGCTCAGCCTGCGAGTGCTGAAGGATCCGGCCAAGTACCCGCTGCACCTGCCGTGGGTGCGCACGATTCGTGACGTCGACACGGAGGTCCTGCTCGCCCTGTCCACCGACCGAGGCTGGACACCGGACTTCCTGAGCCCACGCCCGGTCACGCCGTTCACCCGCTTCGAGGACGAGTTCGCCGCCCTGCACGAGATCCGCACCCTGCGACGTGACTACCGGGCGGTGTTCGGGGAGGTGCCCGCCGTGCTCCGCGACCGCCGGCGGGTGCTCGACGCGCTGGAGACCTACTGGCACGCGGCGCTCTCGCCCCGGTGGGACCGGATGCGCGCGGTGCTCGAAGCCGACATTGCGCACCGAGGCCGCGCCATGGCCCAGCACGGGCTCGGGACGATGCTCTCGGGGATCTCCGAACGGATCTCCTTCCGCCCTCCCGTGGTCCAGGTGAGGATCGCCGGAGTGCCGCCCCGGCGCGTGGAGGCCGGAGGGCAGGGGCTGACACTGGTGCCCAGTGTGTTCGCGCGGCGCACGGCCGTGCCGGTCGATCCTGGCGCACCGCCGTTGCTGATCTATTCCGCCCGTGGCGCGGGCACGGTGTGGGAGACGGGCCGCAGCAGTGGGCCCGAAGCGCTCGTGGGCGTCCTTGGCCAGGTGCGCGCGGATCTGCTGGCCGAACTGGCACAACCGTGTTCGTCCACGGACATCGCACGTCGCACGGGCGTTACGACCTCGGCGGTGAACCAGCACCTGCGGGCGTTGCGCGACGCCGGTCTGCTGGCATCACAACGGCACGGCCGGAGCGTGGTCTACGCGCGCACGGAACTCGGCGATGCCCTCGTTTCCCACTCCGTGGAACAGGGAAGCGACACCGCAAGTTCGTCGTTCGCAAGGACATGAGCTTCGCGGAGGACTGGCAGACCTGGAAGACGGAGCGGGAGAACACGCTGGCCGACCCGTACGGGTGGCTGGCGCTGGTCTCCCTCGACTGGCTGGAGACCACCCCACGCACCTATGACGGCCTACCGGGCGAGTGGTGGCAAGACGACGACGCGGCGTACTGGCGCAGCGAGGGGGAGACACAGCGCTTCGAACTCGTCCAGAGCGGAGCCGGTACGCGCGTCACGGCAGGGGACGTCGAGATCGAGATCGCCCGGCGCGGCGGCTACCTCATCCGCGTGCACGACCCGAAAGCCCCGGTGCTGCGGGACTTCAAGGGTGTTCCGGCGTACGACCCGCAGGAACAGTGGGTGCTGGAGGGCGAGTACGAACCGTTCGACCCGCCCGTCCCCACGACCGTCGGTGCTGTCGTGGAGGGCCTAAGCCACGTGTACGAGGCACCGGGCCGTGTGCGGTTCAGCTTCAACGGCGCCGAACACACGCTGACGGCGTTCAACGGCCGCAACGGTGGCCTGAGCATCCTGTTCACCGACGAGACCAGCGGCGTCACCACCTACGCGGCCAACCGGCAACTCGCGGCCACCCCGCGCGACGGCAAGGTCGTGCTCGACTTCAACCGGGCGACGAACCTGCCGTGCGCGTTCACCGACTTCGCCACCTGCCCGCTGCCACCCGCGGGCAACCACCTGGCGTTCGGGGTCGAGGCGGGGGAGAAGACGCCGTACGAGCGCGGCTGAGGCCGTACCTCACTCGCAGGCGGTGCCGTCCTTGTCGCTGTCCAGTCCGTAGATGTCCGTGCCGATGACGCGGATCGGGCCTGCCACGTAGGCGGGCCCGTTGCCGCTGCCGCCGGCGCAGTCCACGTCCGACGCGATCGGGACGCAACCGCTGTAGTTCGGGTCGCACGCGGGCTTCGGCGCGGGCTGCGGCTGCGGCTGGGGGTTGGGCTTCGGCTGAGGTTGTGGCTGGGGCTGGGGTTGCGGCTGCGGCTGCGGGGCCGCCGGGGGAGTGGTCGTGGTGGTGGTTGTCGTCGTGGTCGACGTGGTGGTGCTGGTCGGCACAGTGGTCGTGGTCGTCGTGACCGGCGCGGAGGTGGTGGTGAGTCCCGCCGCTGCCTTGTTCACGTCGGTCGGACCGTTCACGATCGCCCCGATGACGCCGATCCCGAAGAAGAACGCGAGCACACTGGCCACACCGATGGCCACCGGCGCCACCCACGACTTGCGCGTCCCCGCGACCGGGACGACCGCCCCACGAGGGATCTCCCGCGGCATCCGCAGCGAGATCTGCAGCAACCCGTTGGCACCGCGCTGGACGAACGCGGCACAACCGGTCGCCCCACCGCCGGACTCCACGTGCATCAGCACGGGCGCATACCGTTGCGACATCAGGAAAGTCAGCTCACCCACGCGGTACCCGTCGAGCCGCACCTCGATCCCGCGCTGACCCCGGTACTTGCCGGCGGCGATCATGCACCACGTCAGGTTCACGGCGACGTGCCGCGTCACCCCGTCCGGCACCGCATACCGGGAGAGCACGTCCTGGTGGTGCTGTTCGCCGGTGACGGTCACCGTCACCTCGCCGGGAACCATCACCAGACCGGCGGCCGAGTTCTCGATCACTGTCGCAACTCCCTCGGGGGTGGGCTTGTACGCCTCACCATCGAGAACCCACTCCAGGTGTTACCGACGGTGCCTCAAGGTTGTGCCGAACGAGTGAAAGTCCGCCCGATCGGTCACGGACGGTGGATGTTCAGCGATGTAGATCGCTCTTGCGGGCGTGTTCAAGTTGCACCTGGACCGCGAGCGCGTAGATGAAGTGATCGACCTGAATCACCTGATCGCACCATCGTCCAGCCGTTGACACCCAGCCTCTTCCTGCTTCATTGTGACTCGCGATGAATCATTATGAATCACGCGTGACGGGCAGGGGATGTGGTGGATGACCACGTTTCCGCCAGGCAGCTTCTCGCTCAGGAATTGAGGCGCCTGCGCCTGCGGACCGGTCTGTCAGGCAGAGAACTCGGTCGCAGGGCGTCGATCAGTCAGTCGAAGGTGTCCAGGATCGAGGCGGGCACGGCGTTGCCGACCGTGTTCGAGGTCGAGCAGTGGGGGAGGGTGCTTGGAGCTCCGGTCGAGACCGTGCGATCGCTCGCGATCATTACCGGCAACGCGCATCTCGAGGCGCATTCCTGGGCGGCCGCGCTGTCGGGCGGGAGGCACCTGCAGCATGTGATCGGCGACTGGGAGGCCGCTGCTTCCATCGTCAGGACCTACCAGCCGTCGGTCGTGCCAGGCCTGGTGCAGACAGCGGAGTACGCCCGCCGGGTTTTCTCCTTGTTCACCCCCGGTTATGAGGACGACGCACTGGCGGCGGCTGTCGCCGGGCGCGTCGGGAGGCAGCTCGCCCTGTACGAGGCAGGGCGGAAGTTCGAATTCCTGATCACCGAAGCCGCTCTGCGCTGGCGGCCAGGGCCGCCGCACATCCTGCTCGCCCAGCTCGACCGGTTGCTTTCGATATCGACCCTGGACAACATCGACCTAGGTCTGATTCCACTCGACGGCGAAGCATTGGCAACCTATGCACACGGATTCGTGATCTACGAAGGTGAGGACGAAAGTGTGGCGACCGTGGAGATGATCCACGGTCCGCTCACGCTCGATTCGGAGGATCAAGTCGAGATCTATCGTCAGCGATGGGCGCTGCTGCGGGAGATGGCAATGCACGGAGACGAAGCCCGATGCCTTCTCGACGACCTGATCAGCCGACTGAGGCGTCACGCCGCACGCGACGGCGGCACGGCGTGACACCTCTTTGTCCGCTCAGTACAAGCCGAATTCGCCGTCGAGCACGCCGTACAGAAACGCGGTCCACTCGGACTTGGTGAACCAGAGAGCGTGGCCTGCGGGGTTCTTCGAATCCCGCACCGCGACGCCCTTCCGTGTCAGCGCCACTTCGACGCACTCGCCTCCGCCATCGCTGAAGGTGCTCTTCTTCCAGGTGAGTTCGTGGTTGTCCATCTTCTTCTCCTTTGTCGCCGGCCGTTCGGTGCGGCCATGGGAGAAACGATGGACGCCGTGATTGCCGAAGCGTTGGCGGAGAGATTCCATCCGGTTGGTGAGACATTGCCTTCTTCGAGAAAGAGGTGCTGTGGAATTACCTGGAGAGCAGGTGGACTTCCGGGTCTGGGAAGAGGTGGGCATCTACGTCGAGGGGCACCGCGCCGGCCTCGGCAAGAAGGCCTCCTGGCTACTGGCCCGCTTGCTGCTGAACGGCGGACGACCAGCGTCACTGGAATCGCTGTACGAGTGGCTGTGGGACGACCCGCCCGTGAGCGCGGAGACCGAGCTGGCCAAGCAGGTGGGGGAACTCCGCGATGCCCTGGCTCAGGCGGGATTCCCCGGCGCGTTGCAGAGCAAGGACGGCTTGCGCAGCTTGAAGGTCCCCGATGGGCTCGTCGACGTGCGCAGGTTCAGCACGCTTGTCGGGAGAGCGCGATCCGCGGACAGGCGGACCGCGGAAGGGCTCCGTGGTGCCGCCTCGGTGTTGGCCGAGGCGCTTGCTCTCGCTGTGGGTGATCCGTTGGCTGGTGTGGCGACATCACGTGCTGCCGGGGAACGCCTGCAACTCGAGGCGGCGCGGCGTGACGCACAGCAGCTCGCCGCCGAGGTCGGCGTGGAACTCGGGCACCACCGCGAGCAGATCGAGATCGTCACGCGACTGCACTCGGCGCATCCGGAGGACGCGGCCATCACGTCTCTCACCGCGCGGACGCTGTACCTGTCCGGCCGGGCGGCCGATGCCGTCGACACCTTCACCCGTCACCGGGAGGCCCTCGACGAGTGCGGTCTCCGCGTCAGTCAGGAGATCCAGGACATGCAGACCCGTGTGCTCCGCGACGACCCCGGCCTGCAACCGCTCGTGCAACAAGAATCCGGCGCGTCCGAGGGCCGGCTCGTGCTGGCGCTCAAGACCGAGGCCCGGGGGTTCGAATCCTTGCGAGCGCTCATCCCGGACGCGTTCGGGCGCGACGACATCGCGGTGCGGATCACGACCGGACATCTGATGTGCGATCTGCCCCGGGACATCTCCCCGCGCGTGGTGCTGGGACGTGGGCTCGGCCGGCTCTCCGATCTGGTCAGGCAGCCCGTGAGCGCAGGTGTCGCGATGGGCGACTTCGACCGGGCGCACGATCTCGCCAACTCCCGGTCCGCGTTCGAACAGTTGCGTGCCGCGTCAGGCAGCTACCTCGTCATCGCGATCAGCAGTGAGCTGTACGAGCTCGTCGACCGGCTCGACCGCGTGGCCTATTGCCGAGCCGAGGACGTCAACGGATGGGTGCGCGTTCCCGGTCACTCCCTGCCACCGGGCAGGCCCCCGGAGACCCAGTCCGCGGAACAGAAACCCGCACAGAAGTCGTATTCGGTCGTCTTCAACGGGACGACGTCGATCGGAACTCAACACAACGGCGATGCTGTGCACCACAACTACTTCGGGGGTGAGCGGTGAGCGACGAGACGCCTGCCGCGGCACCACCACCGGACTCCGCGACGGCCGACGCGGGCAAGCCGGGCACCGAGCCGTCGGACAGTTCCCCGTCGTCCGGGCCCGGTGGCGCGAAGGAACCCGACCGGCGTGATCTCGACGAGGCTTATCTCCGGGGCAGAGGCCTGACGACCGCGGGCGCGATGACCTTCAACCGCGACGCGTCCATCCAGGACCTGCAGGTCGGCGACCGCTACATCTACTACAACTTCAGGTCTTCGAGCGCCGGTGGGGATTTCCGCGCGGTTCCGGTCCGGGACGAGATCCTCCGGTGGGTGCGCAGCCGCTACGTGCTGGTGGCCGGCTACGACGATCTGCTGGGCACGTTGGAACAGGCGCGGGTGCTCGTGCTCAACGGCAGGCCTGGCACGGGACGCTTCACGACGGGGCTGCGGCTGGTCTGCGCTCTCACCACGGGAAAGATCTTCCGAGTCGACGGCAGTGATCCGATCAAAATCGACGAGGCCGGTATCGAGCGTGGCAGCGGCTACGTCATGGAACTCGCACGCCCTCAGGCCGAAGCACTGACCGAGCTCGACCTCGACGCGCTGGCGGCCAGGTTCGCCGCCAAGGAGTCGTACCTGGTGGTGATCTGCCACCGCGACGGGCAGAACCACGTGCTCGGCGGGTTCGCCAGGACGTGCCCTCCTCCCGACATCTACGACCTGGTTTCCAGACATCTCAGAGATGAGTTGCGCGACGACGACTGCGATGCAGACGAGGTGCTCGAACAGCTCTACACCAACCGGGGTCTCCGAGAGGCGCTCGCGGCGGACCCCAAACCCGCTGAAGCGGCGCAGATCGCGGGCTTCCTGGCGGAGATGGCGCGCGGGGAGATCGATCTGTCCCAAGTGGAGACTCGGGCGGCCCTGCTGGTGCGCAGGCAGGTCGAGGAATGGTTCGCGGAGCTCTCCTGTCCAGCCGACGCACTGCCGGAGGCATTGCGTCTCAACGCTTTCCGCATCTCCCTGGCGGTGTTCAACGTCTCGGAGTACGACGTCGTCGTGAAGGCGGGTGCGGCCCTGGCCACCACGTTGCTGAAGAAGATGAGAGGAGAGCACGCCAGGAAGCCGGAGGAGTCGTTGTTCGCCGAGGACCACGGGGTCAACCTGCCCGCCTCACGCGCCACCATGGAGGACGGCACCGTTTCGTTCGGTGGCATCGAGACTCCGACGAAACTGGTCATGTTCGCCGACGAACGGTTTCCCGTCGTGCTGCTCAGCCACCTCTGGCACCGGCACCACAAGCTGCGCGAAGCCGTCCTGGAGTGGCTCACCGAGCTCAGCGACGACCGCAGACCCATGGTGTGGGTGCGGGCCGCGCAGACGATGGGCTTGTTCTGCTCCTTGTCCTTCTCCAGCACCTTCACCGACAACATCGGTCCGTTGGCGGCGACCGAGGGAGCCGATGGGGAACATCGCCGGCGGTTCGCCGCCATCGCGCTCGACCAGGCCGCACGTGACGAACGCATGGCGGACGCCGTGTTCGAACGCCTTCAGGAGTGGAGGCGGTACGGCAGCGAGGCCCAGCAGTGGACCGCGGCGGCGGCGCTCGGCTACGACCTCGGACTGCACCGGATCGACAAGGCGCTGCGGGAGCTCCACGTGCTCGGCACCCCGTCCGAACGCCGGTCCGTGTTGCCCGAGACCGGGTACAACGATCTGGTGCACGCGGCCGCGCGCAGCGTCGCGAACCTCCTGGCGTTCGGCGCGGTGTCCTCAGTGCTGGCCCGGCTGGCCGACTGGACGCGGAGCAACAGGCAGAGCGTTCGCGACCTGGCTCGATGGACTGTCGCCTATCTGGTCTTCTGGTGCGGGCACTCCCGCAACGTGCTGGTCCAGCGCGCCGGGCGTGACCGGATGGGCACCGAAGACAAGAAGCGCTGGCCACTGCTGCTCACCTTGCTGGAGGAGAACCCCCAGCACACCTGCGACGTCTCGGAGCTCGTCAGGTGGGGACTGCGCGGGCGTGACCAGGGCGAGGTCGTGCAAGGGCTGTTCCGTCAATGGATCCACGCGGCGGAGAAGGACGCTGCCTGCCTCGACGCGCTGGTCGCCTTCATACCGCACCTCATCGCCGGGCACGGCGATCTCCGCCGCCTGCAGCACCTCGTCGAACGGATGCGGCGCGACTGGTCCGACCCCCTTGACGAGGACATCGCACTCGTTCTCGAAGGCTCCATCCTGCCGCTCACCGAGAGGACCGCTTCATGACCCGCCAGTTGTCCCAGGACGAAGCCATCTCGCTGGCGCGCCGTCTCGTGGTGGCCGACGAGAACCCCGCGGCTGAGGAGGAGAGCGAGGAGGACACCCGGTTGTCGCCGGAACGCCCTCGTGAGGTCGTGGGGCCGATCCTGGGAGACTGCCCACTCGGCAAGTGGGACGCGTTGCGCGGCCGCATGCCGGCGGATGCCCGGACCGCGAGGCTTTTCGTGACGTCGACGGGGAAACGTCTCTTCTTCGCGCCGGACCAGCAGCCGTCCGCGGGCAGGCTGATCAGGCAACGGGTGTGCCACGTCTACGAAATCGACATGGGTACGCACCTGACGCGAGTCGAGACGAAACTGCCCTGTCGTGGGGACGACGTCTTCTTCGACGCCGTCGTCGAACTGCGCTGGCACGTGCAGGACGCGGAGCTCGCTGTCAGTTCCGGGGTCACGAACGTCGGCAACGAGCTGATGCCGGAGATCACCAGATGTCTCCGCGGAGTCACCCGCACCTTCGAGGTCGGCGAGGTGCGGGAGGCGGAAGAACAGGCTCTCAAGGAGCTGACCAGTGGTGACCCGTTCGGGCAGAGGTTCGGTCTGCACGTCGAGATCTTCCTCACCCTCAGCATGGACGAACCCAGCCTGGTCCACGCCGCGCTGGACCGGAAGGTCGAACGGATGCGGGGCATCATCGTCAAAGGTGACTACCACCAGTTCGCGTTGCAGCTCTCGGTGCGGGAGAAGAGCATCACGGAGGTCATGCAGGTGCTCGCTCAGGAACGCCAGAACAGCAAGCAGGTGGTGGTCGAGTTCCTCACCAAAATGCTCGAGTCCGACGCGATCGAGCGCTGGGAGATCGAGGACGACCTGCGCGTCCTGCTCCAGTCACTGCGTGAGTGGAGCAACGGGGAACTCGCCGGCGTGCAGGAGACCAGGTCGACCTCCCTGGGGACCGGCAGGCGTCCGATCGCCGGTGGTGACAAGCGCTGATCAGGCGCTCGACCGCACGACCAAAGAGGTGGGCAGCAGCAGCGAGGGCGGCAGCCCGTCCTCGCCCGCCAGTTCCGCGAGCAGCCGCCACGTCATCGTCCGCCCGAGCTCCTCGACGTCCTGCCGGATCGTCGTCAGCGGCGGCGTGGCTGTGGCGGCGAACACCGAGTCGTCGAACCCGACCACGGCGACGTCCTCGGGAATGCGCTTGCCTTGGGCGTGCAACACCTGCAACGCGCCGAGCGCCATGATGTCCGCGGCCACGAACACCGCGTCGATGTCGGGGGCCTTGCGCAGCAGCTTCTCCATGGCCCGTGCGCCGCTCTCGGGCGTGAAGTCGCCGTGTGCCACCAGATCCGCGGTGAGCTTGGCCTCGCTGAGGCCGCGCTTGAACCCGCTGAGCCTGTCCGCGCCCACGGCCATGTCCTTCGGGCCGGCGACGGTGGCGATCCGCTTGCGGCCCAGCGACGCCAGGTGCCGCGCGGCCTCCAGGGCGCCGGTGAAGTTGTCGGCGTCCACGAACGGGACCGTCGTGCCCAGCGGCCGGCCGCCGGACACCACGGGCAGGCCGATCTCGGCGAGCATCGGCACCAGCGGGTCCTCGCCGTGCAGGCTCACCAGCAACGCGCCGTCGACGTGCCCGCTGCTCAGGTACGTCACGAGGTCGCCGGGGTCGTTCGGCTGGCTCATCATCAGCAGCAACTGCATGTGGCGGCCCGCCAGTTCGGCGTGCACGCCGCGCAGGACACCCGCGAAGAACGGGTCGGACAGCACGCGACCGGTCGGTTCCGAGACGACGAGGGCGATGGCGTTGGCCCTGTTGCCGGCGAGGGCGCGCGCGGCCTGGTTGGGGGAGTAGCCGAGTTCCGCGATGGCGGCGTGCACGGCCTCCCGGGCCTTCGCGCTGACGTACTGCTCGTCGTTGATCACGCGCGAGACGGTCGACTTGGACACTCCGGCGACCCGCGCGACCTCTTCGATCCGGGGGCCGGGACGTCGCTTCGCCGTCTCGGTCATGCGGTCATCCTAGGCTGCCTGGCCGGACCACGATCTGCTCAGGTCCATCTTCGTTCCCCCTCTTCACAGCGGCGTGCGCCAAGTTTCCAAGATCGTCCGCACAAATTCCGCACAGCACCCCCGAGTTCTGGCACCATGCCCCCCGAGGAGGGCTAGTGCGGTATCGGCTTCTTGGGCCGCTGCAGATTTGGCGTGGGGGCGTGGAACTGCGGCTGGGCGGGCCCCGGCAAAGGGCACTGCTCGCGGCGTTGGCACTGCATGCCAACGAGACGGTCAGTTTTGAACATCTGAGCGAAGCGGTGTGGGAATCTCCACCCGCGGCTCCCGAATCGAACATCAGGACCTACGTCGCCGCCCTGCGCAAGCTCGTGCTGGACGACCTCGTCACCGTTCCAGGTGGATACCGGCTCAAGGTGCCGGACGGTGAGGTGGACGTCGCGGTCTTCGAAGAGCTGTGCGCGGCGGGCGACGAAGCCCTGAAACAGGGCGAACACCGTGCGGCGGTGGCGAAGTACGCGGAAGCGATGGCGTTGTGGCGTGGCCCGGCGCTGGACGGCCTCACCGTGGGGCCGCGGCTCGAAGCGGAGCTCACGCTGCTGCAGGAACGGCGGCTCACCGTCGCCGAGCAGCACGCGCGGCTGTCGATCGAGCTGGGCCAGGGCGAGCGGCTGATCGCCGAACTGCGGCGGCTGACGAAACAGTTCCCGTTGCGCGAACAGCTGTGGCTGCAACTGATGCACGCGTTGCAGCGGGCCAACCGGTCCGCCGAGGCGCTGCAGGCGTTCGAGGACGTGCGGGTGCTGCTGGCCGACGAACTCGGCACCGATCCGGGCGGCGAACTGCGCGAGCTGCACGCCCGGCTGCTGCGCGGAGACCAGCCGCGGCTGGTCCTGAACACGCTGCCGCGCGACGTCGCGGACTTCACCGGCCGCGCCGCCGAGATCGACCGGCTGACCAAAGCCGTCACCGGAAAGGCGGCCGTCGTGATCTCCGCGATCGACGGCATGCCGGGCGTAGGCAAGACGACGCTCGCCGTGCACCTGGCGCACCGCCTGGAGTACCCGGACGGTCAGCTGTTCATCGACCTGCACGCGCACACAGCGGGCCGTGCGCCCGTGGAACCGACAGACGCACTGGACGTGCTGTTGCGCGCGCTCGGCCTTGAAGAGATCCCTGTGAGCCTGGACGAACGGGCCGCCATGTGGCGGGGCGAGCTGTCCCGGCGCCGGTTGCTGGTCGTGCTCGACAACGCGGTGAGCGCCGACCAGGTGCGGCCGCTGCTGCCGGGTGTGCCGGGCTCGTTGGTGCTGGTCACGTCACGTGCGCGGCTGGTCGAGCTGGAAGGCACGTCGACGCTCACGCTGGACGTGCTCTCCGAGGCGGAGGCGTTGCAGCTGTTCGCCACGATCGTCGGCGACGACCGGGGCACGGACGAGGCGGCCCGCGAGGTCGTCGAGCTGTGCGGACGGCTGCCGCTGGCCGTGCGCCTGGCCGCCGGACGGCTCCGCAGCCGTCCCACGTGGACCACCGCCCACCTCGCGACGCGGCTGCGCGAGGGACGATTATCCGAACTGGACGCGGTGTTCGCACTGTCGTTCAGTCAGCTCCCCACCGGTCACCAGCGGCTCTTCGGCCTGCTGGGCCTGCACCACGGCACGGACTTCGACGTCGACCAGGCGGCCGCGCTGGGCGAGCTCGACCTGCTCGAGAGCGACGGCATGCTCGAAGACCTCGTCGACGTGCATCTCCTCGAGTCGACGACACTCGGCCGGTACCGGATGCACGACCTGTTGCGGCAGTACGCGCAGTCCAAGGTGGACTCCAGTCGTGCGCCGCTGACCAGGTTGCTCGACCACTTCCTCGACACGGCGAACCAGGCGACACGGCTGATGTCGCCCGCCGCGCGCAAGTACGAGGTCGACATCACCTACCGGCCGGCGTCGCGGCTGGTGCTGCGCGACTACGACCACGCGGTCGAGTGGCTGGAGACCGAACGCCAGACGCTCGTCGCTGCTGTGGCGTTGTCGCTCGACGGTGACTGGCGCACGCACACGTGGCAGCTCGCACGCGCGTTGACGTTCTTCTGCATGGTGCGCGGCCACACGCGTGACTGGGCCACGATCAACGAACTGGCGTTGGAGGCGGCGAAGGACGAGCCGGTCGCGCTCGCCATCACGACGAAGAACTACGCGATGGTGTTCTGGCAGACCGGGCAGTACCCGAGGGCCATCCACTACAACGAGCGCGCGATCGAGATGCTCCGCGAGCTGGGCGACCTGCAGGGCGTGGCGGGCACGCTGAACAACCTCTCGCTGGTCTACCGGACCCTCGGCCGCCACGCCGAGGCCGCTGACCTGCTCGAACAGGCCATCACCGTGGCGCGTCAGCTAGGGGATCGGCACCTCGAGTCGCAGGCGATGAGCAACGTCAGCAACATCTACAGCGCGCTCGGCCGGTACGACGAGGCGTTGCAGGCGTGCACGTCGGCGCTCGCGTTGATGCGCGAGATGGGCAGCCGCCGCGACGAGGCGGACACCCAGAGCGCGCTGGGCATGATCCTGCACGCGATGGGCCGGCACTCCGAAGCGTTGGAGGCGCTGGAATCGGCGTTGGCCGCCGTGCGCGCGATCGGTGATGTAACGACGGAGACCGTGGTGCTCAACTACCTCGGCGACGTGCTGATCGCCGCCGGACGCCCTGCCGACGCCATGGTGCGGCTGCGAGAGGCGCTGGAGCTGGCCGAACGGATCGACGACCGGCGTGAGGCCGCGAACGCGCACAAGCACCTCGCCCGCGCCGTCACCGATCCCGCCGAGGCCGCCCGGCACCAGAAGGAGGCGGACGAGCGGTTCGCCGCTCTAGGCACCGACTGAGCGGGGTCCCGGCCTCCCGCCGGGCAGCACCGCACCGCGCGGCAGCCCGTCCCGCAGCAACGGCAACAGCCGCGGATGCTTGCTCATGAGCACCGCGGCTGTGCCGTTGCGCTGCTGGATCCGGCGGCAGAAGTGGGGGGACAACGCCACCCCCAGATAGGCCTCCGCCCGCGGTCCGTAGACGACCGCGCCGCCGAGCCCGCACCACCCGGCCGCGACGGCCTGACCGTCCGCCCACAGGTAGCCCTCGACGTACACCCCGCCGTCGTGGCGGCCCGCCTCGCTGAAGGCGTCGCTGAACGTCACCTGGGGCTGCAGCCGCGTCCGGGCGCCGGCGGACCACCAGGTGCCGAGGTCGAGCACCAGGCCCTCGACGCTCGCGTGCGCCCACTCCGAGTCGTCGACGAGCGTGCGGAACGGCGCTTCCAGCCCGGTCAGCGCCGCCGTGAGCTCCTCCACCCGCTCATGGTGCGGTGCCCGCGCCGATCCCGCTGTCCGAAGTGGACTGAGCGGTCACGAGATGGTGATGGGAATGCTCACCTGCACCGGACCCGCCACGCCGGTGATGACCCCGTCCCCGGCCTTGGGACCCGCCTGCAGCCGCGCCCGGAACGTGATCGTCTGGCCGGGAGCGAGCGTCTGACCGCCCTCGCACGTGACGGTGCCCTTGCCGGCCGGGCAGCCGACCATCCCGACCGAGGTCTTGCCCGGCCCGACGGTCTTGATCTTGTCCGGCATCGTGAGCGTCAACGTCGGCAGGGTGGTCGGGGCGTCGCCGTTGTTGGTGATGCTGATGTTCATCTCGTTCGCCGGGCCCTCGGTCGTCATCGCGATGCTGCCGGGGGCCGACCCCGACAGCTTCGCCGCCGAGGGAGCGACCGTGTTGCTGGTCGTCGTCACCGCCGGTCCGCCGGTCCCGCTCGTGCCGACGCCGGGCGCGGCCGAGCCCGCGGAGGTGCCGGCCGCCGCCGTGCCGGAGGTCTGGGTGGAGCCGGACTGGCTCGGCTGACCGGATTGGGTGGCCCCGTCCGAGACGCTCGTGCTGGTCTCCGGAGCGCCGCCCGGGATCGTGGTCGCGGCCGAACCGCCGTCCGAGCTGACGACACCGGACGCGGCGACCACGACGACCGCCGCGGCCGAGGCGGCGACCCCGAGCCACGAGGTGAGGCTGATGGTGACGGCGGCGCCCTTGGTCGCGGTCGCGGCGGCGGCGAGGTAACCGGCGGTGCCCGTGCCGAGCACGATGGGGGCGACGAGCCCGCGCAGCGCGCCGTTGACGTCGGACAGTTCGCTGGCGAGCTTGCGGCACTCGGCGCAGTTGTCCATGTGTTCATCGATGTGAACGGCGTCGCGGCCCTTGAGACCACCACGGGTCCAGGCGCCGAGCTTCGTCACGGTGGGACGGCACTTCTCCGCCGGCTCCTGGTTGACGTGTGCCTGCAAGAACGCCTTGCGCAGGCCCTCGCGCGCACGGAACGCCATCGCGGAGACGCCGTTCGCGGTCAACCCCAGCAGCGGTGCGATCTCGCCGGGGGACTGGCCCTCGACCGCGGTGTGCCACAGGACCGTCTGCCACCGCTCGGGCAGCGTCGCGAACGCCGTCGCGGCCATGGTCTGGTCGAAGTCCTCGGCCGGCTTGTCGCGGAACGGCACGCTGGTCGCCTTGGTGGCGCCCGGGACCTCGTCGATGTCACCGGCGAGGTCGATCCGCTTCTCCTTGCGGGTGCGGTCGTACGCCGCGTGCCGCACCGCCGTCAGCAGGTACGGCCGGAACGACGCGCCGGGACCACCGCCTCCGCGCAGCGCGGCGAGAACCTTGGCGAACGCCTCCGCCACCAGGTCGTCGGCGTCCGAGGACGACGAGGACAGTTGCATCGCCAGGATGTTCGCCGAGCGAACGTGCCGTTCGTAGAGCTTGCCGTACTCCTCGACCTTGCCGTCTCTCACGGCGTCGATCAGGTCGGCATCCGACGGCGGTCGTCCACGCTGCCCGATCAAAGAAAGCCCTCTTAACGTGATGCCCTGGGGTGATACGCGGACCCTATCGACATGACTCAACACGAACAATCCACGCATCCGAACCTGATGTAATAAAAGAGGTTTAGGACTCGCGCAAGTTCTGTCCAACACAGGTCTGATGGCCCTAGCGCCTACTTGCGTTACCTGCGTGGACTTCCTGACCCAGCTGGTTCCGGTGCGCGCGGCCGTGCCGATCGAACGGCACAGCCTGCTCTCCGACCGCCGCGCCTTCGCCCTGGTCACACCGGACGCGGACGTCACGTGGCTGTGTCAGCCGGCGCCCGACTCACCCGCTCTGTTCGCCTCCCTGATCGGTGGCGACGGACATTTTTCGTTGCGACCCCAAAGGAACCAGCTGCCGCTGGGCCAACAGTACGCACCCGGCACGATGTCGGTGCGAACGCGCTGGACAGGGCTTTAGGTGACCGACAGCCTGGCCGGAGGACTGCTGCGTTCGGTCGAAGGGCGAGTGCCCGCGCTGGTGGAATTCGCTCCCCGTCCCGATTTTGGCCAGAACGTTGTCCAGTTGGAACCGGTCCCGGACGGCCTGCGCGTCGGGGGAACGCCGATCGAACTGCGTTCCCCCGGAGTGGACTGGCGGATCTCCGGCGGCACGGCCACCGCGGTGCTCACCCCGCCGGTGGTCCTCGAACTGCGCTGGGGCGCCCCACCGTCCACTGAGGACTGGAGTGACTGGTCCTCCAGGCTGCGCCTGCCGCGCACCCACCGCGAACTGGTGCGCAGATCCGCCCTCACGCTGCGCGCCCTGTGCCACCAGGACACCGGCGCCGTGCTCGCGGCCGCCACGACCTCGCTGCCCGAACAGATCGGCGGCGTGCGCAACTGGGACTACCGTTACTGCTGGCTGCGCGACGCCGCTCTCACCGTGCAGGCACTGGTGTCACTGGGATCGACGGGAGCTGTTCGAGAGCTTCGTGCGGCTCACCGGCCCGACCGGGCTGATGCCGGAGGAGTACGACCCGATCGCGGAGCGGTCGCTGGGCAACCACCCGCAGGCCTACTCGCACCTGGGGCTGATCCGCTGCGCCCGGCTGCTGGACGAACCGTGACCGAGACATGAGTAGCCGTACTCATGACAGTGCGGTTGTGGCCCAGGACTCTCGGAGCATGACCTCTTCCGCGCCCTCGCACACGCCGACGACCGCCGCGTTCTACGTGCAGGCGGTCCTCTCGTTCGGGCTCTCGCTGACCGCGGTTGGCATCGGAGTCGTGTTCCTGCCCGTCGACGGGTGGGTCCGCGCGTTCCTGGGCATCGCGATGCTCTACACGGTCACCTCGGCGTTCACGCTGGCCAAGGTGCTCAGGGACCGCCAGGAGGACACCTACATCACCAGCCGGGTGGACAGAGCGCGACTGGACAAGCTGCTGACCGACCACGACCCGTTCAAGGTCGACGCGGTCTGACTCAGGGGTGACCGTGCCACAGCCGCCACGCGCGAGGGCTCGCCGGCTCGTGGTGGCTGTCGGCCTCGCCGAACCGCAACCGGACCCGCGCGCCGCCCAGCCGACCGCGTTCGAGGTGGATGGTCCCGCCGGTGGCCTCCGCGGCCGCGCGGGCGATGTCGAGCCCCAGGCCGGTGGAACCGCCTCCGCTGCTGCCGCGGTGCAACGCCGACGACGGATCGGCGAGGCCGGTCCCGCCGTCCTCGACCACCAGCGTCACCCAGCCCGCGTGCCGGACGACCGACACCCCGACCGGTGCGGCGGGAGGCGTGTGCCGGAAGACGTTCTCCAGCAACGTGTCCACCACGGCACCCAGCGCGTCGGGTGACAACGGCACCCAGCAGGGTTCGCCGACGTCGATCTCGCACTCCCGGCCCTGGTCGGCGGCGTGCGCCGACCAGAACACCATCCGCGTCTCCACGACCGACGCCACGTCGCACGTGCCGGGCGACTCGCCCTCGGCCGGTTGCAGGGACTGGATGATCCGGTCGACGTCGTGGCCCAGCGTGCTGACGGCGCTGCGGATCCGGTCGGCGACAGGTCCTGATCCCACCGCGTCGGCGTCCAGCCTCAGTGCCGCCAGCGGGGTCCGCAGGCGGTGCGACACGTCCGCGATCATCTCGCGTTCCTTCGCGAGCAGTTGCGACGTGCGCGACGACGCCTCGTCGATCGACTCGGCCAGCGCCTCCAGTTCGCGGGGCCCCCGCAACCGCACCCGCCGCCCGACCGACGACGTCAGGTCCCTCAACGCGGCCATCACCGGCGTGAAAGGCCTGTGCCCCAGCCACACCGCCGCCGTCAGCGCCACGAGGGCAGTCCCGGTCACCAGGAATGCGGTGAGGAAAGGGAATCGCACCGCACCGGGCACCACCGAGACCACGGCTCCGTCGACGGAGACCACCGGCGCGCCCCCTCCGGCCCCGAGCCGCGCGCCGGTGCGCAGCACGACCGACAACCGGCCCTCGGCGCCGGCGGCCGTCCGCGCGATCGTCCCGCGGACGGCGTCGGCGTCCGGGGTCACCGCCAGCACCGCGGCGACGACGGCCGCGTCCCGCCGATCGGCCTCGGCAGCCGTGGCGGCGGCGTTCGAGTAGAGCAGAAACCCTGCCGTGGCAACAAAAATGAGGGCGACCAGCCCTGCGGCGAGCAGCAGGGCACGGGTGATCACCGCTCTCATTCGGGCGCCGCCAGCTTGAACCCGACGCCCCGGACCGTGTGCAGGTAACGGGGATGTGCCGCGGTCTCGCCGAGCTTGCGTCGCAGCCACGACGCGTGGACGTCGATCGTCTTGTCGTCACCCACGTACGGGTTGCCCCACACGGCCTGGATGAGCTCACGCCGCGAGATCACGCGCCCCGGCCGTTGCGCGAGATAGGCCAGCAGGTCGAACTCCCGCCGGCTCAGCGCCAGAGCGGAGTCGCCGAGCGTCGCCACGCGCTGGGCGAGATCGATGCGCAACTCGCCGAGTTCCACCACCTCGGATGGAATCGCGGCACCACCCGTGCGGCGCAGCAGCGCGTTGATCCGCGCGGCCAGGTGTTCGGACGAGAACGGTTTCACGATGTAGTCGTCCGCACCCGCGTTGAGCGTGCTCACGACCGAGGCCTCGGCACCCCGCGCGGTCGCCACGATGACCGGCACGTTGCTCACCCCGCGCAGCATCCGCAGCGCCGCGACGCCGTCCAGGTCCGGCAGTCCCAGGTCGAGTATCACCAGGTCCAGCTCGGAAGTCCCCGCCTCGCGCAGGGCGGCGACGGCGGTGCCGACGGCCTGCACGACGTGCCCGAGGTCGGTCAGCGCGTGCACGAGCGCCGCCTGGACCACCGGGTCGTCCTCGACCACCAGCACCTTCGACATACACGCAGCGTAAGCAGCGAACCCGTCGATTGGGAGAGGTGTCGCGAGCTTATCGAGATCGTGTTTCGTCCTTAAATCTCCCTTAGGGATGGCGGGCCTACGGTCTGCAATCACACCGAACCAGGGAGTTGGCGTGGCAGAAGTCGTTCTGACGGGGCTGGGCAAGGCCTACGGTGACGGCACCCGTGCGGTCACCGATCTCAACCTGGAGATCCGCGACGGCGAGTTCCTGGTGCTCGTGGGCCCGTCCGGCTGCGGCAAGACGACGGCGCTGCGGATGATCGCGGGCCTCGAGCAGATCACCGAGGGCACGATCCACATCGGCGAGCAGATCGTCAACGAGGTGCCGTCGCGTGACCGCGATGTTGCGATGGTGTTCCAGTCGTACGCGCTCTACCCGCACCTGAACGTGTACGACAACATCGCGTTCGGTCTCACGCTGCGCAAGCTCGCGAAGAAGGAGATCGACCACCGGGTCCGCGAGGTGGCCGGCGTCCTCGAACTGACCGAGCACCTCGACCGCAAGCCCCGCAACCTCTCCGGCGGGCAACGCCAGCGCGTCGCGATGGGCCGGGCGATCGTGCGGGCCCCGCAGGCGTTCCTGATGGACGAGCCGCTGTCCAATCTGGACGCCAAGCTGCGCGTGCAGATGCGGGCCCAGATCGCGCGCATCCAGCGCGAGATCGGCGTGACGACCGTGTACGTCACGCACGACCAGACCGAGGCCATGACGCTCGGGGACCGCGTGGCCGTCATGCGCCGCGGTGTGCTGCAACAGGTCGGGCCGCCGCAGGAGCTCTACGACCGGCCGGTCAACCTGTTCGTCGCCGGGTTCATCGGCTCACCGGGCATGAACCTCGTGTCCGCGAAGCTCGACGAGAACGACGGCCGCTTCTGGGTCTCGCTCAACTCCGACGCGTTGCTGCTGCCCGAATCCGTGCTGCAGCAACGGCCCGCGCTCAAGCAGTACGTCGGCCGCGACGTCGTGGTCGGCATCCGCCCGGAGGACATGGAGGACACGGCGTTGGCCGACGCCCGCGAGGGCGAGATCCTGCACTCCGTCGCCGACCTGGTCGAGGCCATGGGCTCGGACGTCCTCGTGCACTTCCCGGTCGACGTCCCGCCGGTCGTCACCGACGACACCCGTGAGCTCGCGAAGGACGCCGGCACCGACGACCTGCCCGGCGTCAAGGGCAAGGGGACCGTCCTGGTGGGACGGTTCAGCCCGCGCACCCGCATCTACGAAGGACAACCCGTCGCCGCCTGGGTGGACACGTCCCGGCTGCACTTCTTCGACCCGGCCACCGGGTCCTCGATCTGGAAGCAGGAGCTTCGATGAGGAAGCAATGGATCGCACTGCTCGCGTTGACCACCCTGGCCACCGCGTGCACCGGGGGCGCCGCGGAGACGGGGACCAGCAAGAAGTTCCCGGACCAGACCGTCGAGGTCGTCGGCCCGTGGACCGGTGACGAGCAGAAGAACTTCGAGCAGGTCCTCAAGGTGTTCTCCGACAGGACGGGCGCCGAGGTGAAGTACACACCCGCCGGTGACGAACTCCCGACGGTCGTGCAGACCAGAATCTCGGGTGGCACACCACCGAACATCGCGTTGATCGCCCAGCCCGGCCTCGTCGAGCAGTTCGCCAAGGCCGGTGCGCTCAAGCCGGTGAACGCCGACGTCGAGAAGGCCGTCACCGACCACAACGCGGCCGTGTGGAAGAAGCTCGGCACCTTCGACGGCAAGCTCTACGGCTTCGCCTTCAAGACCGCCAACAAGTCCGCGTTCTGGTACAGCGAGAAGGCCTTCCAGCAGGTCGGTGCCACGCCGCCGGAGACGTGGGACGACCTGGTCAAGGTCAGCAGGACGATCTCCGAGACGGGCCTCGCCCCGGTGTCGGTCGGCGGTGCGGACGGCTGGACGCTCACCGACTGGTTCGAGAACGTCTACCTGCGCACCGCGGGCCCCGACAACTACGACAAGCTCGCGAAGCACGAGATCCCGTGGACCGACCCGAGCGTGAAGAAGGCGTTGGAGGAGCTGGCGAAGCTCTGGGGTGACCCGACGCTGATCGCGGGCGGCGCGCTGCAGACCGAGTTCCCGAAGTCCGTGATCAACGTCTTCGGTGAGCCCTCCACGGCCGCGATGGTCTTCGAGGCGGACTTCGTCGCGAGCGTCATCACCACGAACACCAAGGCGAAGGTGGGGCAGGACGCCAAGTTCTTCCCGTTCCCGTCCGTCGCGGGCAGCAAGGACGCCGTGGTCGCCGGTGGGGACATGGCCGTGCAGTTCAAGGACGACGAGGTGACCACCGAGCTGATGAAGTTCCTGGCCTCGCCCGAGTCCGGCAAGGTGTGGGCCGAGCTCGGCGGGTTCCTCTCGCCCAACAAGGACATCCCGGAGACCGCCTACCCGGACGCCGTGACGCAGGAGCTCGCGAAGCGGATCGTCGACGCCGGGGACAACGTCCGGTTCGACATGTCCGACCTCGCGCCGGCCGCGTTCGGTGGCACCAAGGGCGCGGGTGAGTGGAAGGACCTGCAGGACTTCCTGGCCGACCCGAAGAACGTCGACGGCATCATGGCGCGGCTGGAAGCCAACGCGGCCAAGGCCTACGGAAAATGAGGCTTCGCAGTCCGAACGTGGACGCCGCGCCGGGGCGCTCGCCCCGGCAGGCGATCCCGTTCCTGCTCCCCGCACTGGTGGTGCTGGCCGCGCTGGTGCTGTACCCGCTGGTGTTCTCGCTGATCCGCAGCTTCTTCGACGCGTCGGGGGACGAGTTCGTCGGCGTGGACAACTACGTCGACACGTTCACCGACCCGAGGACGCTGACCGCGTTCCGCAACAACGTGATCTGGGTGGTCGTCGCCCCGGCGGCCGTCACCGGCATCGGGCTGATCCTCGCGGTGCTGACCGAGCGGATCAGGTGGGCGACGGCGTTCCGGCTGGTGCTGTTCATGCCGATGGCGATCTCGTTGTTCGCCTCGGGCATCATCTTCCGGCTCGTGTACGAGCAGTCGCCGGACCAGGGCGTCGTGAACGCGGTCGCGGTCGGCGTGCACGACGTGTTCAGCCCGGCCTCGAAGTACCCCAACGCACGGCCCCGTGACGGTTACGCCGCAACGGACGCGGGTTACACCGCGATCAGGCCGTCGAAGGCCGGCGACACGATCACGTTGCCGCTCATCGGGTACTCGCCGGTGGACCTGCCGCCGCAGTCGCTGCCGGCCTCCCCTCCGGCCGCGGCCACCGAGGAACTGCGCGGGGTCGTCTGGCTCGACGTGTCGGTCGGCGGCAAGACGGGCACGGTCGACCCGACCGAGCGCGGCATGCCGGGCATCGCGGTGGAGGCGGTGCGGGACGGCCAGGTCGTCGCGCGCACCACGACCGGTGACGACGGCAGGTTCACGTTCCCCGACCTGGGTACCGCGGCCGTGACCGTGCGGCTGCCCGAGGACAACTTCACGCTGCCGTTCCGCGGCCTGACCTGGCTCGGGGCGTCGCTGATCACCCCGGTGATCATCTCGTCCTGGATCTGGATCATGACCGGGTTCGCGATCACGTTCATCGCGGCGGGCCTCTCGGCGATCCCGCGCGACGCCCTGGAGGCGGCGCGCGTCGACGGCGCGACCGAGTGGCAGGTGTTCAAGCGCGTCACCGTCCCGCTGCTCTCACCGGTGCTGCTGGTGGTGTTCGTGACACTCGTGATCAACGTGCTGAAGATCTTCGAGCTCGTGTTCGTCATCGCGCCGGGTTCGGTGCAGTCCGAGGCCAACGTGCTGGCCCTGCAGATGTGGCAGGTGTCCTTCGGCACGGGCGGCGACCAGGGGGCGGGCAGTGCGCTCGCGGTGATCCTGTTCCTGCTGGTGGCCCCGGCGATGCTGTTCAACATCCGCCGATTCCGACGGGAGCGGTCATGACCCCGGTGGCCGAAGAGGTCCGCATCGACGTGCCCGTCTCGGGTGTGCCGAAGCGGGGTGTGCTGACGCGGCTCGTGGGCCGGCTCGGCAACGGTGTGGTGCAGGTGGTGCTCGCCCTGGTGGCGGTGTTCTGGCTGGTGCCGGTGTTCGGCCTGCTGATCGCGTCGTTGCGCGACGAGTCGGCCAACACGGCGAGCGGCTGGTGGACGATCTTCACCAAACCCGCCGAGCTGACGCTGTCCAACTACGCCGATCTCGTCTCGAACCACACGGTGTGGCAGTCGTTCCTCAACACGTTCTACATCGCCGTCCCCGCAACGGTTCTGGTCGTCGTGATGGCGTCCCTGGCCTCGTACGCCCTGGCGTGGATCGAGTTCCCGGGCCGCGAGACGCTGACCGTCGTCGTGGTGGGGCTGCTGGTGATGCCGATCCAGGTCGCGCTGATCCCGGTGGCGAAGCTGTTCGGGGCGCTGGGGCTGTTCGGCACGATCACCGGCGTGGTGCTGTTCCACGTCGCGTTCGGCCTGCCGTTCGCCATCTTCCTGCTGCGCAACTTCTTCACCGGCATCCCGCGCGACCTGATCGAGGCCGCGCGGATGGACGGCGCGACGGAGTGGGTGATCTTCAAGCGGGTGATCCTGCCGGTGGCGAAGCCGGCGATCGCCTCGCTGACGATCTTCCAGTTCCTCTGGGTCTGGAACGACCTGCTCGTCGCGCTGGTGTTCGCGGACCAGGACTCGGCGCCGATCACGGTGGCGCTGCGGGCCCAGCTGCGGCAGTTCGGCACCAACATCGACATGCTCTCCACGGGCGCGTTCCTGTCGATGATCGTGCCGCTCGGGGTGTTCCTGGTGTTCCAGAAGTACTTCGTGCAGGGCGTGCTGGCGGGGTCGACGAAGTGACAGGCCGGTCCTCCGAACCCGTGTTCCGGCCGGCTGATCCGAACCGCGCGCACGCACTTGTACGCGTCCTTTGCGTCGCCGGCACATGTACAGACCAGACACCACGTGGCCTTGCCCCGGTCCGATGGCCGGGGCAAGACGGTGCCTGCTGACGGGCAGTACTACCAGCGGTGCGCGACGTCGATCACCAGGCGACCGGTCGCACCCGGCCCGTTGAGCGTGAACACCCGGAACGGCAAGCGGGCGCGGACACCCATCCCGAACTGGGTCTGCCCCTCGTACGTGCCGAGGAACGCGACTTGGCGGAAGGTGGCGAAGCCGGCGGTGTTGACCGCCTGCATCGGGTTGGCGGGACTGTAGGTCGGGTTGTAGCCCGCGTCGTGCGCGGCCGAGCCGACGATCACGTTGAGGAACGCGCCACCCGCCAGTGGAACGGGGAAGCCGCTGCCCTGCTGGTGGACGGCCGGCACGTAGGAGACGTGATACCACTCCGGTGCCGGACCTCCGCCCATGTCGACCACGAGCCGGTCGTAGCAGTCGTGCCGGCCGGCGCGCACGTTGTTGATGGTTGCTGTCGTGTGTGTGTAGCTGGGCCCCACTTTCTCCAGTGAGCCCCATGTGATGCCGCAATACGGTGCGGCTGCGGCGGACGCGGACGGTGCGAACAGTCCGGCCAGGGTCAGCATTACCGCCAGTGCGGCGACGCGTCTCAGGATCTTTCCCATGTTGCTCGTCTCCCTGTGAGCTACCCCCTCACCTCTATGTGACGCGCATCACAGGTCGAGGTTGCCGTCCGTGCCGGCGGTCGCCTGACGCCTTCGCGGACGCCGTGCTCGGCTTCGTCCGCAGATGACCGGTCGGGCGCGGGGTGGCTCCACCCCGCGCCCGAGTCGTCATCACCCAGCGGGTGCGATGAAGACGTGGTCACCGGCCGGCACGTGGAACGACGCCACGCCGGAGCCGTACCCGAGCGGAACAGCCCCGGGCGGAGCCGTCACCGCCGCCGCGCTCGCCGCCGGAACCCGCACCACGGCCGACGTCCCGGTGGGCACGACGAGGTGGAGGCTGAAGCGCCCTCCCGACGTGTTCCACTCGCTGAGCGCCGGACCGTACGGCGTGCGGTGCGACGACTTGGCCGACGTGAGGCCACCGCCCGGTTTCGGCGCGACGAGCAGCGATCGGAAGCCGGGAGAGGCCGAGCTCAGGCCTCCCACGGTGCGGTAGAGGAAGTCGCCGACGGAACCCATCGCGTAGTGGTTGAACGAGTTCATCGCCGGATCCTGGAACGACCCGTCCGGGCGGATGCCGTCCCACCGCTCCCACACCGTCGTCGCTCCCCGGCCCACCATGTAGCCCCAGCCGGGGTAGTCCGGCTGCGTCAGGACCTGGTACGCGACGTCGGCCCGGCCGTGGTCAGCCAGCACCTGCAGCAGGTGCGACACACCGACGAACCCGACCGTCAGGTGGTTGTTCGCCGCGCGCACCCTGGCGACGAGTTTGTCCACGAGGGACTGCACCCGGTTCTGGGGAACGAGGCCGAACGCCAGCGCGAGCGAGTAGCCCGTCTGGGTGTTGCCGGAGACCGTGCCGTCCGCGGCCACGAGCCTGGAGGTGAACGCCGCCGAGACCTGGTCGGCGAGCCCGCCGTACGCGGCCGCCTCCGCCGGTTTGCCGATGGCCTGCGCCATGCGTGCCACCAGGCGTGCGGACCACGCGAAGTGCGCTGTGGAGATGACGTTGCGCGGGGTGTCGTCGTTGACGTTGAGCCAGTCGCCGAACCCGCCTCGGTCGCGGATGAGGTCGGCGTCCGCCGTGGAACGCAGGTAGTCGACCCACTTCGTCATGGCGGCGAAGTTGTCCTCGACCACGCGCAGGTCTCCGTAGCGCTGCCAGAGGGTGTAGGGCACGATCACGCCCGCGTCGCCCCACGCCGCCGTGCCCGCGCCCATGTTGCTGACGTTGGGCGCCACGTCCGTGAACGCGCCATCAGCGCGCTGGGCGTCGACCATGTCGTCGGTGAACTTGTCGAGGAACGCCGACACGTCCATGTTGTGCGTGGCCGTCGGCGCGAACGACGCGATGTCGCCGGTCCACCCCAGCCGCTCGTCACGCTGTGGGCAGTCGGTCGGGACGTAGAGCATGTTCGACCGTTGTCCCCACACGATGGCGTTCTGCAGCTTGTCGAGCATCGGGTCGGAGGTGTCGAACCCGCCGATCTCCTCGCCGTTCGTCCAGGCCGCCCGCCCGGTGATGGTGTCGAGCGCCGGCGTGCCGGGCAGGCCGGTCAGTTCGACGTAGCGGTAACCGTGGACCGTGAACCGCGGTTCGAAGGTCTCCACCTGACCGGTGCCCGCCAGCACGACCTGGTCGGTGACCTGGGCGGCCCGCAGGCTCGTGGTGTAGAGCGTGCCGTCGGGGTTGAGCACCTCCGCGTGGCGCAGGGTGATCGTGGTGCCGGCGGGACCCCGCACCCGGAGCCGGTTCCAGCCGGAGAAGTTCTGGCCGAGGTCGAAGACCCACACGCCCGGCCTGGGTTGCGTCAGCGCCACCGGCCGCAGGTCCTGCTGGACCCTGGTGCCGGCGTCGACCTGGGCCACGAGGTTCGGCAACGCGCCCTGCTTCACCTGCGCGGAACGCCAGCCGCTGTCGTCGAACCCGGGCCCGTCCCAGCCCGGCACCGCGAGCCGGGCGTCGTAGTGCTCGCCGTGGTAGAGATCGTCCGAGGTGATCGGACTCGCCCGGTACTTCCAGGTCCCGTCCGTCGCAACGGTTTCCTCCGTACCGTCCACATAGGTCAGTCGCAGCTGCGCCGAGTACCACGGCTGCGTGCCGTAGAGCCGGTTCCCGCCGATGCCGAGACTGCCGGAGTACCAGCCGTTGCCGAGCCACGCGCCGAGAGCGTTGTCGCCCTGGCGAATCCTGCTGGTGACGTCGTGCACCTTGTACTGCACGCGCTTGGTGTAGTCCGTCCACGCCGGAGCCAGCACGTCCTCGCCGACCTTGGCGCCGTTGAGCTGGGTCTCGTGCAGACCGAGCGCCGTCGTGACCAGCCGGGCGCCGCGCACCGGTTTGGTGACCGTGAAACCCTTGCGCAGCAACGGGGCGGGCTGGGGAACGACGACCTGGTCACCCCACGGCGCGCCGCCGATGCCGACCAGGGACCGTGCCTGGGGCCAGGCGCTGTCGTCGAACCCCGGCTGCTCCCAGCCGGCGGGGCCCTGGGTGAAGGCCTTCCAGCTCCCGTCGGTCGGCACCACGACGTCACCGGCCGTCAGCTTGGCCACGAGACCCGCGGGGGAGTCCGAGGTGTTCGCGCTCGACACCGCGATGGTGTTGGCACCGGATCGCAGCCGGCCGGACAGGTTGATCACACCGGCCCGTTTCCAGGAGTCCGGGGCCTGCGGGCTGGAGTAGATCCGCACGCCGTTGAGCCACACCGTCGCCGTGTCGTCGGCGGTGACCGCGAGCGTGGCGGCGTCCGGCGCGGAGGGCAGCGTGAACGTCTTGCGGAAGTACCTCGTCATCACCGGCAGGCCGCTGGTGGGCGACCCCTCCGGGTACCAGATCCAGGCGGCGCCGTCCAAGCCCTGTCCGGCAGGGCCACCGATGAAGGCTCCGCGCCACTCCGAGGCGACGTTGTAGAGACCCGTCTCGAACGACGAGACCGCGCTCCAGCCACCCGCCCGTCCCCGGGAGTCCCAGACGCGCACCCGCCAGTGGTAGGCGGTCAGCGAACTCAGCGCCGGACCGCCGTAGGCGACGTCGACGGACTGCTCGTCGTGGACCCGGCCGCTGTCCCAGACGTCACCGGTCCCGGCGTCGGCCAACGCCCGCGTGCTCGCGACCAGCACCTGGTAGGCGCCCTGGCGCTGACCGGGGGCGGCGGAGGCGAGCGTCCAGCCGAACCTCGGCCGCTTCGCGTCCACCCCGAGCGGGGCGACGCGTCGTTCCGTCGTCGTCGTCGAGGCGACCGACAACGGCGACACCTCACCCGGATCCGCCACTGTCACCCGGCTTCCCCACGGCTCGATCCCGTACGAACCGAGGTCTGCGGCCTGAGGCCACGCGCCGTCGGCGAAGGCGGGTTTCTCCCAGCCCTCGCCCGCGCCCCGGCCCGCCTTCCAGGCCCCGTCGGTGACCAGGTCGGCGGCCGTGCCGCCCGTGACGATCCGCGCTCGGGCGACGAGACCCGCCGGACCGGTGCTGGAGTTGCGCACCGCGACCGCGAGGGTGTTGGCGCCGGTGACGAGGGCGGAGCGCAGGTCGACGGAGACGGCCCGCTGCCACGAGTCGGTGGCGCGGGCGGACGCGGCGAGCGGTTCGCCGTTGAGCCACACGTCCACCGTGTCGTCGCCGGTGACGATCAGCCGTGCTTCGCCGACCTGCCCGGCCGGTTGGGTGAAGGTGCGGCGGAAGTAGCGGGTCTCGGCAGGGGCGGAGACCACGGGATTGCCTTCGGGGTACCAGATCCAGCGGGCTCCGGTGAGGTCTGCGGGCGCCGCTGCGGCGGGAACCGCGATGACCGCAGACATGGCTAACAGTGTTGATACAAGTACGCAGAGTAGTCGAATGGGAGCGTGCGGCAGGGATCGACTTCGCATCGCGTTCTCCTGGCTAGGGGAGTTCTGACAACGCCGGCGGCCGATTGAAACGTTTCAATTCACGCTGCTCCGACACTAGGGCCCGGCCGGTCACCTCGTCAACGCATGCCCGTCATCAGGACGCAACCTCCACACCGACGGCGGAAGGCTCAGCTCAGCGCCGCCACCAGCTTCGCCGCCGTGACGCGCACCGCGGGGGTGTCGTAGCGGTCGCACTCCGCCAGCGCCCGCACCCGGAACTCACGGGCCTCCGCGGTGTCCCCGGCGGCGTCGGCGAGTGCGGCGAGCCGGTCCAGGACCTCGACGCGCTGATCGGACAGCCGCACCTCGGACAACGCCGCCAGCAGTTGTTCGCGCGCCTCGCCGAACCTGCCCGCGTCCATCAGCACCAGCCCGCGGTGGTGCTGCACGCGCGCCGTTCCGGCGGTGTTGGAATGCCTGCGGAACAACGACTCCGCCTCGTCGAAGAGGTCCAGGGCGGCGATCACCTGGCCCGCGGCGGCCAGGGTCGTCGCGAGGCGGATCAGCATCATCGACAGCAGTTCGTCGTCGCCGTCGGCCTTGCGGTGCTGGTCCACGCTGCGTTGCTGCACCTCGGCGGCCTCGGCGAGGGCGCCGGTCGTGTGCAGCATGAGGCCCAGCAGGGACAGGGCCAGGTTCTCGCCGATGCGGTAGCCCGCCTGTTCGAACAGGGCGACGGAACGGCGGCCCAGCGCCACCGCGGCCTGAGGTTCGCCGATGCGGCGCCGGATCGCCGAGCCGTAGTAGCAGGTCCACGCCTCGGTGATCGTGCCGGTCGGTATCGCGGCGGCTTCCTCGTGCACGGCCAGGGCCTCGTGGGGCCGCCCGGACAACGCGTAGAGCGACCACGACAGGTAGTTCAGCTGTTCGGCCGCGTCCCTGGTGTTGCCCAGGCGCCGGGCGGAGTCGGCGCCGGCTTGGAACACCTCGCGCCACAGTTCGCCCACACCGTGCATGTCCGAGTACCAGTGCATCGCCTGTGCCAGTGCGAGAACGCGGTCGTGCTCGCCGGCCGCCGAGGCCTCTTTCATCGCGGTGCGCCAGTTCTCCAGTTCGAGGTCCAGCCAGCGCGCGGCGGAGTGCTTGTCGTGCACCGGTCCCGCTCGTTCGGCCGGGACGTCGTGGTCGAAGAACCGGGCTGCCCTGGTGGCGGTGTCGAGGAGCCAGTGGCGCAGGCGGGTGCGTGCCTGCTCGACGGCGGCCGGTGTGTCGTCGAGTTCCAGGCGTTCGGCGGCGAAGACGTGCAGCAGGTCGTGGCGGGTGTAGCGGCCCGGTGTCTCGCTGATGCCCAGCAGTGAGGCGTCGGCCAGTTCCTCCAGCGCCTCCTCGGCGTCGCCGGTCAGCGCGGCCGCCAGCGCGGCGCCGGCGTCGGGGCCCGGTACCAGCGCCAGCCTGCGGAACAGGGTGGCGGCGTTCGGGCTGAGCTGGTGGTAGGAGATCTCGAACGCCGCGCGCACCTGCAGGTCGCCCGCGCGCAGCACGGAGAGGCGGCGTTCCTCGTCCTCGAGCTGGTCCGCGAGATGACGGATCGTCCACTGTGGTCTGCTCGTCAGGCGGTTGCCCGCTATCAGCAACGCCAGGGGCATGCCGCCGCACAGTTCGGCCACCCGCTCGGCCGCTTCCGGTTCGGCGTCCAGCCGTTCGGGGCCTGTCACGGCGCGCAACAACTCCACGGAACGGTGCAGGGGCAGCAACTCCAGCGGGAGGCGGTGCCGCGCGTCCAGCCCGGTCAGGGTGCGGCGGCTGGTCAGCAGGACCAGGGTGCCGGGACTGGAGGCGAGCAGCGGGCGGACCTGTGCCTCGTTCGCCGCGTTGTCCAGCACCAGCAACACCGTCCGGTCGCGCAGCTGGGAGCGGTAGAGCGAGAGCTTGTCGTCCGGGTCGGCGGGGATCTGGCGTTCGTCCACTCCGAACGAACGCAGGAGCCGGTGTGCGGCCTGGCCGGGGCTGAGGGGTTCCGGATCGGTGCCGCGGAGGTCGAGGAACACGCAGCCGTCGGGGAACCCCGCGCCCAGGCGGTGGCCCGCGTCGACGGCCAGCGCGGTCTTGCCCGAGCCGGGAGCGCCGTGCACCACCGCGATCTGCAGTCGTGACGACGAGGAGGCGTCCGCCGCGAAACCGTCCAGCGACTCCTTCTCGATGTCGCGGCCCGTCAGTTCGATCAGCACCGGTGGTAGCGAGCAGGACGTCGCGAGCGGAACCTCGGGGCGTTCCTCGGCCGCGACCACACGGCTGGCTCTGGCCAGCGCGGTGAACTCCGCCCCCTCCTCGTCGCGCAACCCGAGGCCGCGGACCAGCAACTGGACGGTGCGGTACTGCGGGCTGAGCGTGCGGCCGCGTTCCATGTCGCTGATCGCGCGCGTGCTCAGGCCTGTGCGGTCCGCCAGTTCCTCCTGTGTCAGCGGAACTCGCGATCGGTAGAAGCGGAGAAAGTCCCCGAACGCGGTCGTGCTCACAGCGCGCCCCCTCTTCGTTCCTGCGCATCATGCATCCTGGTAGACGCTTGGCGCAGGGTCAAAGCTGCCTCGTGGAAGTGTTTCTTCCGGTGCTTCTGCCGGTTGTTCAGCAAGGTGAACAGCTTTCGCCGTGCCTAGCTTCGAAGTGTGTCCATCGCTTCTCCCCAGCGGCTGTCTGCTGCGCTCTGGCTGGCCGCCCTGGTGTGGCTGCTGATCACCTGGTCCGGTCACTACCCGATCGACCTCGACGTGTACCGGCTCGGCGGTCTCGCCTGGCTCGAGGGCCGTCCGCTGTACGACGGGTTCACCGGCCCGCCGCTCGACCCCCAGCTGCCGTTCACGTACCCGCCGGTCGCGGCGGTGTTGTTCAGCGGCTTGAGTTTCGTGCCGGGCGCGTGGCAGAACCCGCTGGTGGTCGCGTCCGGGTTCGTCGCGCTGACCGCGGTGTGCGTGGTGGTGGCGGGGAAGGTCCGGCCCGATCTCAAGTGGACGGTCGGTCCGCTCGCCGCGATCGGCGCGCTGGCACTGGACCCGGTGTGGACGACGTACGGCTACGGCCAGATCAACCTGTTCCTCATGGTGCTGGTCGTGATGGACGTCCTGGTGGTGAAGGACGACCGTTGGCGTGGAGTGCTGATCGGCGTGGCGGCGGCGATCAAGCTGACGCCCGCGATCTTCGTGCTGTACTTCCTCGTCAAACGGGACTGGCGGGCCGCGATCACCTCGATGGCCACGTTCGCGGGCCTTGTCGCGGTGGGATTCCTGATCGCGCCCCGGGATTCGCTGCGGTACTGGTTCCACTCGCTGCTCAACCCCGATCGCATCGGTGACGTGTCGTTGTCGACGAACCAGTCGATTCGCGGTCTGCTGCGCGGGTTCGGCCTCCCACCCGGCGTCGAGACGGTGCTGTGGGCGGTGCTCGCCGCCGTCGTGGTGGCCACGGCGGTCCTCGTCGCCCGGCGCACCCGCGACGATCTCGTCGCACTGTTCGTCATCGCGGGCGCCGGACTGCTGGCCTCCCCGGTCTCCTGGCTGCACCACTGGGTGTGGTGCGTGCCGGTGCTGGTGTTCCTCGCCCTGCGCGGCAACGCCTGGCCCGCCTTCGCCGCCGGGCTCCTGGTGTTCGTCACCCGGCTGCACGAGTTCGACACCTACGTGTGGCTGGCCCTCATGACGTTGGGACTGCTGGCTTTCAGGATCCCCGGGATGACGTTCGTCCCACCGGGACAACCATCCGCGGCTTCGGACGTCAGAGCCGGTTCGCGCTCTCGTACAACGCCCGCACGGCGCCGGTGAGCTTCGCCCCGCTGAGGTCCGTCGTGACCAGGTCGCCGTTCATCGTGCCCCGGCTGGTGACCGAGAAGATCGTGCCCCTGCCGGTGGCCGGGTCGAAGTCGCGCAGCCACGGCCCGCCGCTGGAGCCACCGGCGAGGTCGCAGTCCGTCTCCCAGGCCGACAACACCGAGTTGGTCTTCAAGGTCGCCGGACGCACGCACGCCAGGAGTGCCTCACCGCGCGCCAGCCGGGACACCGGATAACCCAGGGCGGTGGCGTCCACCGGCGACCCCACCTCGTCGAACGACACGTCCTGCGACCCCGCCACGTCCTGCACGTGCCGGCCGTCCACCGGGTCGAGCGCGACCACGGCGTCGTCGTCCAGCCCGCTGGTCGGGCCGCTGTAGGTGTCGGACCAGGCGAAAGCCCGCGCGGCGAACACCCCGTGCGGCCGGGCGCCGCGGTCGTAACCGGGCACGAACACCACCTTCAGGACCTTGATCGGGTTGTCCCACCGGTCCAGGCCGCCGTTGACGCAGTGCCCGGCCGTGAGCACCACGTCCCCGGTCGCGCTCGGCACCACGGTGGCCGTGCAGGACTGGTCCTGGCCCAGCGAGTTCGACAGGAACAACCTGCCGACGCCCGGCGCCACGCCCTCGTACGGCTGGGAGATCCGCTCGGCGGGCGGGAGGTCACCGTCCCCGACGGCCTTCATCCGTTCCGGCGTCCAGTGGGCCAGGGCGGCGGCACGGTCCGGTTCGGGCACCGTCGTCACCACCTGGCCCGCGGCGGCCTGGGCCGGAGCCGTCACCAGGGTGGCCGCGAGAATCACGCCGGTCGTGCTCAGTGCTGTCCAGATCATGACCGGGTGACGTTCCACCCAGGACGGTCGTTGCGCGGAGATACCCTGTGGACTGCCAAACCAGCTTTTCGGCTGAGGCTCGACGTACCAGCTGGAGGAACGTTGCCCGACCAGCGCGTGCTGAGGTTCGCGCCCCTGGTGCTGTGCCTCTCGCTCGGCGTCTACGCCGCGACGGCGAACTGGGGGATGATCGACCTCAGGGTCTACTGGAGCCTCGCGCCCAACGTGCTGCGCGACCAGCTCTACTCGATCGACATGCCGTTCACGGCGGACTTCCCGCTGCCGTTCACCTATCCGCCGTTCGCGGCGGCGGTGTTCCTGCCGCTCTCCGCACTGCCGTGGGTCGCGGCGCGGGTCGTCTGGCAGGTGCTGTCGCTGCTCTGCCTGTGGTGGCTCGTGCGCACGGCGCTGACGCTGCTGGCCGCCCGCGAGGAGCAGCCGTTCGACCGGACGTGGCGGCGCCGCGCCCTGCTGTGGACGGCTGTCGCGCTGTGGTTCGAGCCGGTCCGCAAGACCCTCGACTTCGGACAGATCAACCTGGTGCTGGTGGCCGGGACGTTCGCGGCGATGGTCGCGGTCCGGCAGGTGGTGGCGGGGCTCGGCGTCGGTGTCGCCGCCGGGCTGAAGCTGACGCCGGCGATCTCCGGCCTGTACTTCCTCGTCACCCGCCGGTGGAAGGCCGCGCTGTGGTCGATCGCGGGCTTCGCGGTCACCGTCGCGCTGGGTTTCCTGGTGTCCGCCGGTGACTCGTGGCGCTACTGGTTCGAGCTGCTCGGCGCGGCGGACCGGGTCGGGCCGGTGGGTTCGGTGATCAACCAGTCGTTGCGCGGTGCCCTGTCGCGTTCGCTGGGCCACGACGTCGGGATGTCGTGGCCCTGGCTGCTCGCGGTGGTGGTGTCCGCGGTGTTGACGGGGTTCGCCCTGCGGTCGGCCGTACGGGCCGGCGACACGCTGGCCACCGTGGTCACCGTGCAGTTGTTCGGGTTGCTGGTCTCGCCGATCTCGTGGAGCCACCACTGGTTGTGGGTGATCCCGCTGGTCCTGTGGCTGGTCCACGGGCGGCGGAACCTCGCGCTCGCGGCGGTGTGGGCGGTCGCCGTCTGCTCGGACGTCATCACGATCCTGATCGACCTGCAGCCGTCCATCTGGGAGATCCCGCGACCGTGGCCGCTCGCGGCGCTGGGCTGGGTCTACCCGGCGCTGGCCCTGGTCTCGCTGGGGGTGATCGCGTGGTCGTGCAGGTCGCTGAAATCCCACTCCGGCAACGGATCGGTGAACGTGCGCCACACTTCGGGGCCCGCCGCGAGCTCGTAGTCGGTGAGCAGCGCGGGATCCAGTCGCCGGGCGGGTTCCGTCACGTCGAGGTGGACCCCGATGAACACCAGCTCCTGGCGTGCCCGCGGTGAATCCAGCAGCTGGCCGGGTTCGATCACGAGGTTCGGACCGGCCTGCGACCACACGGCGAGCACGTCCGGCCGGGACGCGATGTGGCAGAAACCCTTGCTGCGCAACACGCCCTCCCAGTCGCTCAGCGCCTCCGCCAGCCGGGCGGGGTGGAACGGCCGGGAGGCGCGGTACGTGACCGACCGGATCCCGTACTCCTCGGTCTCCGGGGTGTGCCCGCCGGCCAGCTCCTGCGCCCAGCCCGGTGCCTGCGCGGCGGTGATCGGGTCGTAGAGGCCGGTGTCGAGCACGTCGGAGATCTGGACGGCTCCCCGGCGCGTGTGCAGCAGCCGGGCGGACGGGTTGAGCCGCCGCAGCACGGCGTCGAGCCGGTCGAGGTCCTGGGCGAGGTCGGTCTTGTTCACCACCAGCACGTTCGCGAACTCCACCTGGTCCACGAGCAGGTCCGAGACGTCGCCGCCGGCCAGTCCGCGCAGGAAGCCCTCCGCGTCCACCAGCGTCACCATCGTGTCGAGCTGCGCGTGGTCGGAGAGACTCGTGCCGTCCTCGAACGTCCAGTCGAAGGTGGCGGCCACCGGCATCGGCTCGGAGATGCCCGTCGACTCGACCAGGATCGTGTCGAACCGGCCCGAGCGCGCCAGGTCGCCGACGCTGTCCAGCAGGTCCTCCCGCAACGTGCAGCAGATGCAGCCGTTGGTGAGTTCCACCAGCCGTTCGGTGGAGCGGTCGACCAGCGCCGCGTCGATGTTGACCTCGCTCATGTCGTTCACGATCACCGCCACCCGCCGGCCCTCTCGGTTGGCGAGCACGTGGTTGAGCAGCGTGGTCTTGCCGGCGCCCAGGAAGCCGGACAGGACGGTCACGGGGGTGCGCATCAGAGTTCCATCTCCTCGTGCCAGTCGGCGAACGGGTCGGCGAAGTCGAGTTCGGCGATCAGGCCGAACTCCTCGTCGGTGACCAGGGCCGACCGGAGCGCCGCGGTGATCTCGGCGGCGTCCGCGGACCTGGTGATCACGACCAGCTCCTGGTCGCGGTCGCCCTCCCACGGGCCCAGGTTGCCCACCCGCAGCCCGGCGCCCGCGGACTCGAGCCACAGCGCGTCGTCGGGCTGGCTCGCCACCCACACCCGGCCGCGCACCCGCACCACGCCGTCCAGCAACACGTCGATGCAGTTGTGCAGGCGCATCGGGTGGAACGGGCGGCGGTCGGTGAAGTGGACGACGGACACACCGTGCGCCGGTTCCAGCGACGGGCGCCCGAACAGCAAGGACCCGAAGCCGTCGTCGATCTCACCGCGCCGTGAGGTCGCGGGAATCGCGTTCAGCAACGTGACGACGTCGAGTTCGGGGAGGAACTGCCGGGGCGCGTGCGGGGTCAGGCGGTCGAGCACGGCGGTGAGCACCGGGTCGGCGGGGCCGGTCAGCACCAGGGCGTCCGCGAACTCCGCCTGTCCGACGACGACCTGCGCCACGGTCCGCTCGTCGCCCTCGGCCGCGCGCATGCCCCGGTCGGCGAGCGAGTCGGCGCCGGTCGCGTCGTCGAGCCAGGTGGCGGTGTCGATCACCGTGACGACGGCCTCGACCTCCACCTCGGTCTCGCTCAGCGCGAAGCAGACCGCCTCGGGTTCGAGCATCGGGTCGAGCTGCACGATCACCCGCCCGTCGATCCCTTCGAGCAACGGGATGAGGTCCAGCCGCAACGTGCACGAGACGCACCCGTGCGCGAGCTCCAGGACGGTGAGCCGGCCGTCCGCCCAGCGCCGCAGCACCCCGTCGGCCAGGCTGCTCAGATCATGCCTGACCAGCGACGACTCCGGTGACGCGCGCCAGAGCTCGTCCGCGACGTCGTGGTGGGTGAACCCGGCTACCAATACGACCCGTGCTGCCATGGGTCGCAGCCTACATGACAACGATTATCGTTTCTGAACGGACGCTCCCCGCCGGACGTGACATGATCGAACGATGCAGGTCGAGTTCTGGGCTGACGTCATCTGCCCGTGGTGCTACATCGGCAAGGCGCGCTTCGACAAGGCGCTCGCCGGCTTCGAGCACCGCGCCGAGATCACCGTGGTGCACCGCGCGTTCGAGCTGGATCCCACCAAGGCCGGCGTCGAGTCCGTGCAGGACATGCTCGCCGCCAAGTTCGGCCCCCGCGCCGCCGAGATGGAGGAGTCCGTCGCGCAGCTCGCGCGCGACGAGGGCCTCGGGTACCGGCTGGACCGGGAGGTCGGCAACACGTTCGACGTGCACCGGCTGCTGCACCTGGCGGGGGAGAGGGGCGTCCAGCCCCAGGTCCTCGACGCCGTGCTGAACGCCAACTTCGCGCAGGCGCGTTCGCTGTTCACGCCCGAGTCGCTGACCGAGATCGCGGTGGAGGCGGGCCTCGACGCCGCCGACGTGAAGACGGTGCTCGAAGACCCGGCCGCGTACGCCGGCGAGGTGCGTGCCGACGAGCAGCGCGCCCGTGAGCTCGGCGTCTCCGGCGTCCCGTTCGTGGCACTCGCCGGACGTCTTGCCGTGGCCGGTGCTCAGCCGGTAGAGCTGTTCGAGCGGGCTCTGACGCAGGCTTGGGAGGCGTGAGATGGACGAAGCGCTGTTGAAGGTCGAGTCGGAGGGGGTCGCCGGCGCCGTCGTGCTGCGCGCCGAGGGCGAGGTCGACTCGTACACCGCGGAACTGTTGCGCGACAAGCTGTCCGAGGCGTTCACCGAGGGCGTCCCGGTCGTGCTGGACCTCAGCGGCGTCGAGTTCTTCGCGTCCGTCGGCCTCTCCGTGCTCGTGGAGTACCACCAGCGTGGTGAGGAGCGCGGCACCGCGTTGCGGCTGGTGTCACCGCGGGGCAGCGTGCTGCGGGCGCTGAAGGCCACCCTGCTGAACGAGACCCTGGACCTCTACCTCGACCTGGACTCGGCGCTCCGTGCCTGACCTGCCGTCCCGTCCCATGCCGGACGGGTTCGTGCTGGCCCGCACCAAGGTCGCCGTCGCGATCGCGGCAGGTCTCGTCAGCGGCCTCGCCGTCGCACTGGCGGGCCACGGCGAGTTCGCCCTCCTGGTCGGCTGGGACGTCGCCACCCTCGTGTACCTCATCCGCGCGTGGCTGGTCATCTGGCCGATGGACGCCGAGGAGACCGCCCAGCACGCAGTCCGCAACGACCCCACCCGCCGCGTCGCCGAGGTCGTGCTGCTTGTGGCGGCGTTGGCGAGCCTCGTGTCCGTGGGCTTCGTACTGGCCCGTGCGGCACACACGACCGGTGGCTCCGAACTGCTGCGCGTCGGCCTCGGCGTGCTGTCCGTGGTGCTCTCGTGGATGGTCGTGCACACGACCTTCACTCTGCGCTATGCCCGCCTCTACTACTACGGCGCCGACGGCGGCATCGACTTCAACCAGCCCGAACCACCGGACTACGGCGACTTCGCGTACGTCGCGTTCAGCATCGGCATGACGTTCCAGGTGTCCGACACCAGCCTGTCCGGGCGCGAGATGCGCCGCACCGCCCTGAAGCACGCGCTGCTGTCGTACCTGTTCGGCACCGGTGTGCTGGCCACGACGATCAACCTGGTCGCGAGCATCTCCAGCCAGTGATCACGCCGGGTGCTCCGCGATGAGGACCAGCGCGTCGAGCACCCGCCACCAGTCGTGTTCGCCTGCCTCGTGCCCGAGCGCCTCCGTGAGCAGCCCGCACGCGCTGATCAACCGCGCGGCCACGTCCTGCGGATCCTGTCCCGACTTCTCGGCGAGCGCGGCTGCCGTGGCGCGGAAACGCTTGCTCCTGCTGAGTTTCACCACGCTCTGCGGCGTCGGGACGGCCGTCGGCGCGCTGGGGCCGAACTCGATCGACAGCTCCGTGCCGAGAGCCGAGGCGAGCCTGCTCAGCGCGTTCGTCGTCGGGTTCCCCCGGTCGTTCTCGAGGTTCGCGATGTAGGGCACGGACAGTCCGGCGTCGGCGGCGACCGAGGCGACGGTGCGGCCCGACGCCTGCCGCAGAGCGCGCAGTCTCGGCCCGATGGGCTCGTTCGGCACGGACGCTCCTATCTTGACGGAACACTTTGATCGACGCTCTTATTCTGTCAAGACTACTGCCTGGGGGTGGGCGTTGCTCAAAGCGCTGAGGATCCGAGATTTCCGGCTGTTGTGGATCGGGCGAACGGTGAGCCTGCTGGGTTCGTGGCTGCTGGTCATCGCGATCCCGGCCCACGTCCACGCGCTCACCGGCTCCCTGCTCGCGACCGGTCTCACGATGGTCGCCGAGTACCTGCCGCCGCTGCTGCTCGGCCCGGTCGCGGGCGTCCTGACCGATCGCTGGGACCGTCGCCGGGTGATGATCACCGCGGACCTGTTCCGGGCGGTGGCGGTCACGCTGATGCTGTTCGCGACGGCCGGGCACTCGCTCTGGCTCGTCCACGCCGCGCTGATCGCCGAGAGCGCGGGCGCCGTGCTGTTCCGCCCGGCCGCACAGGCCCACGTCCCGGTCGTCGTCGGCACCGGCAGCGGCTTGAGCAGCGCGAACTCGCTGAACGCGTTCGCAGACGGCACGGTCCGTCTCGTCGCACCACCGCTGGGCGCCGCGATCATGACCTTCGCCGGCTTCCCGGCGCTCATCTGGATCGACGTCGCGAGCTACCTCGTCTCGGCAGCGGCGATCGCGCTGACGGCACGACGCCCGCGCACGGCGGCGGGCAGGCGGTCCGTCGATCTGGCGGGCGGGTGGAAGGTGGTGCGGGACCTGCCGATCGCGAGAGCGCTGTTACCGCTGACAGCGGTGTTCCTCGCGGCGAACGCCTCGCTCAGCGCTCTGCTCGTGCCGTTCGGGATCCAGAGGCTCGGTGGCGGCGAACAGATCGGGCTCGTGGTGTCCGCGCTGGGTGTCGGCTTCCTGCTCGGCGCCGTGCTGATCCGCCGGCTGGTCGACCGCATGCGGCCACGCCACCTGCTCGCGGCGAGCCAGTTCGCGACGGCCGTGGCGTTCTTCGTGCTCTTCGGGTCGACCTCGCTGGCCGTCGCGTTGCCCGCCGCTGTCGCGATCGGCGTGTTCGGTTCGATGACGCTCGTGACGCCGCAGACCGCGCTGCAACGGGCGGTGCCGAACGAGGCTCTCGGCCGGATCAGCGCGGTGTTCCTGACCACTGAAGCGCTGGCGACGTTGGTAGGCGCAGTGGCGGGGCCGCTGATCGCGCACACGCTGTCGCTGTCCGCCGCCGTGGTGGTCGCCTGCGCTGTCACCGCGGTCGGCGCACTCGCGGGACTCCTGTCGCAGTGGGACGTGACGCATGTCAGCGTTCATGCGCACCAGGCAGAATGAGCGGTGTGCCGGACAAGCTGACCGTCGACCTGCACCCGATCTTCCGCAGCGACCAGGACATCGCGCAGGCGATCCGGGCCGCGCTGTTCCGCGCGGCCGGGCAGGGAGTGCCGCTGGTCGAGATCATCACGGGCAAGGGGTCGGGCAAGCTCCGAACCCGCGTGCTGGCGATGTTGAAGCAGCCGCACGTCAAGAAGCTCTACCGGCGCGTCGAGACGGCTCCCGGCAACGACGGGATGGTGCTGGTGCACCTGAGGTAGGGGATCAGCCCTGGCTGGTGCGCCGCATCACGCGGTCGAGGAGCTCGGCCTCCTCGCGGCTCTCCTCGTCCGAGGACGTGAGCGCGAGCAGGAAGATGATGACGACGCTGACGCCCGCCCCGCCGATGATCAGCGACGTGATCAGCTCCTGGGAGTTGCCGACGACGATCGACGCGCTGTGGTCGTGCGCCATGTTCATGGCGTACATGCCGGTGTAGTGCATGCCCGTGACGGCGACACCCATCACCAGTGCGGCGCCGATGACGGCCGCGAAGCCGCTCACCTTGCGGGTGAACCACAGGGCGACGGTCGAGGCGACCACGGCGATCACGACGGAGAGCGCCACGATGCCGGGGTTGTAGGAGACGTCCGCGTTGATCACGATCGCGGCCATGCCGGTGTAGTGCATGGCGGCGACGCCGAGACCGGTGACGAGGCCGCCCGCGGCCAGCGGCCAGAAGCGCGTGTCGCCGTCGATGCCGTAGCGGCGCACCAGGAAGAGACCGGCGGCGACCACGACGATGGCGACGAGCATGCTCAGCAACGTGATGGGGATGTCGTAGGAGACGTTCGCACCCATCCACGTGCCGAGCATCGCGGTGAAGTGCATGCCCCAGATGCCGAGCCCGCCGATGGACACCGCGGCCACGGCGATCCACCAGTTCCGCGTCGTCCTGTTGGCGTGCCGGGCACGTTCGGCGGACAGGAGGCCCAAGACAGACCCCAGGCACGCCACCGCGTAAGCCGCGAGCGGCGTCATCGTCCCCATCTCCATGGCGGAGATGAAAACATTTCGAATCTATTGAGCACAAGACCGTTGCGGACAAAGAAAGATGACAACACGAAGCGCGATCGGACGGGCACGCCATGCGTCCGTCTACATAGGACTACTGTGCGTCTGCGTAGGACCGCGACTTGAGCATCCGTTGCGCGCGTGGGAAATCACGCAACTGCACGGCGAGCAGGTCCAAAGTCGGTTCCATGACACGGCTCGGCACTCCGCGGGCGTCGAGCACCTGGCCGGTCCACGACAGGAACGCGTGGAACAGCGCGTCATCGTTCATGTACAGAGCGGTGGCGAGGAACTCGACGATGTGGGAGAGGTCCTCGGCGGTGTGCTGGCGCTGCTCGTCGCTGTAGGACTTCATGGCCGGCAGGCATTCCTCGAGCTCGCGGTACACCGAGCGCACCAGGTCGCGTGCGCTGCGGGACACCAGCGTGTACTCCTGGTCGGCGAGGTGCGGCAGGTCGTCGATCGGCTGGTGCGGCGCCGAGGGTCGCGACAACGATTGCGACATGAGCATGTCCGCGGCCGACCGGGCGTCGGCCGCCCAGGCGTTCGCGCCGAACCGCTTCGCGTGCCCGCCGTCCGAGCCGAACGCCGCTCCGCCCACCATCACCGGCACGCCCGTCGCCTGGCAGGCCGTCATCGTCGCGTGCGCGGCGGGCAGCCTCGTCGCGATCGAACTGGAGAGCGCGACCACGTCCGGGCCGGTGCGGTGCAGGTACGTGATCAGGTGTGGCGCCGGCACCTGCGCGCCGAGGTAGTCGACGGCGAAACCGCGCGCCGACAGCACTTCCGCGAGCAACCGGGCGGGCAGCGCGTGCCACTCGCCGTCCACGCACGCCACCGTCACGCGGCCGTGCACGGGTGCCCGCCGGGGCCTCGTGATCGACAACGCGGTGACCGCGCGGTCGTTGATCGCGGTGATCGCGTGCTCCTGGGCCACGCTGATCCGGTTCGCCGCCCACTCCCGGCCGACCCGCTGCTGCACGGCGCCGATCACGTCGAGCAGCACGACCTCGTGGCCGTGGTCCTCGGCGGCGGCGAGCACCACGTCGGTCGCGCGGTGCTCGTTTCGGTCGAGCACCGCCTCCCACAGGTCGTCGACGGCCTTCACGAGGTCCTCCTGCGCGGCGCGGTGATCGCGAGAACCGCCATGTCGTCGTGCGCTCCTCCGCCGACCCACTGCGAGGCGAGCATGTGCACGTGTTCGACGAGCGCCTCGGCCGGCATGCCGCCGCAGCCCGTCAACGCGCGGCGCAGCCGGTCCTCGCCGAACTCCTCGTCGCCGAGCGGGCCGCCGCAGGCCTCGGTGATGCCGTCGGTGTAGAGCAGGCACGAGTCGCCCGGCGCCAGCACGACCTCGTCCGTCGCCGTCACGATCCGCGGCAGGATGCCGACCAGCGTGCCCTTGGTCGCGGCCACCTCGACCGAGCCGTTCGCCCGCACGATCAACGGCGGCAGGTGCCCGCCCGAGGTCAGCGTCACGTGCAGACCCTCGTCCACCGGGCGGACGGTGCCGACGACGGTGGTGATGAAACGCGACTCGTCGGTCGTGAGCAGCGCCTGGTTGAGGGCGTGCAGCATCTTGTCGTGGTCGGTCACGACCTGCAGGAGCGCGTGCACGGCCGTGCGGACCTTGCCGGTCTGCGCCGCCGCGTCGAGGCCCTTGCCGCAGACGTCGCCGAGCACGACGAACAGCTGGTCGTCCGGCAGTTCGTGCACGTCGTAGAAGTCGCCGCCGACGCGTTCGGTGTCGGCGGACGCACGGTAGCGACCGGCGAGTTCGACGTGCTCGTAGCGGCGCAGCGCGGGTGGCAGCAGGTCGCGGGTCAGCCGTTCGGTGATCACCGCCTGCTGCGTGAACAGGCTCGCCGCCGAGATCGCCACGCCCGCACGGGAGGCGAACAGCCGCGCGAACGCCTCCTCGTCCTCGCTGAACCGCTCGCCCTTCCTCATCAGGATCAACGCCCCGGCGGGCACGCCGTGTCCGGGCAGGGGCGTCACCACGATCGACGAGACGTCCCGGGCCAGCCACTCCGGCGCCACGGCCGGGTCGATCCACTGCGACGGCACGGGCGGGAAGCCGCGCAGCACCTCGCTGAGTCCCGCCACGGCCTCGACGTCGACGTCCCGCAGCTCGTAGGTGGGCGACTCGCCCCGGCGGCAGCGCGTCACGGGGTGCCCGCCGACCGACGGCGGCGCGATGACCAGCGCCTCGTCCGCGAGGTGGGCGGCGGCCAGTTCGGCGACGACGGTCATGCACCGCTCGGGGTTGAGCGACATCATCAGCGCGCCGGACATCCGCGTCAGCAGCGCGGCCCGCTCGCGTTCCAGCAGCAGGTCCGTCTCGTCCAGCAGCCACCAGGTCGCGGAGCCGTCGTCGTTGCCGGCCTGGTGCACGGCGTAGGTGCGTTCCGCGACGCTCACGGTCTCGCCGTGCCGCCAGTGCGGATCGATCTCCTGGGGGAACAGGGACTTCGCGGCGTCGTTCATGCCGCGCACCGCACCGGAGGCGTCGACGACGAGCGCGGGGCACGGTGAACGCAACCAACTGGAAACCGCGACCACGATCGAATTGTCTCATCCGCAGCGGATCAAGAACAACGTTTGAAACCCCGCAGAGCGGGTATGCGGTCCTCAGAGGACGATCACAGCGTCACCTTTCCGGTGATCCCGAGCACGGAGTTCCCGCCGACCCAGATCTCGCCGCCGTCCTGGACGAGGTGGACCCGGCCCTTCCGCCCCAGCGCGGTGCCCTGCGCCGCGACGTACCGCGGCTGCGCGATCCCCGCCGGGATGAGCCACTGCGCGATCGAGGCGTTGAGGCTGCCCGTCACCGGGTCCTCCTCGTATTCGCCGCCCTCGTTGATGAACGCCCGCACCTCGAACGCTGCCTCACCGCCGTCGGGGTGCGGCCCGACCACGCCGATGCCGGTGAACTCGCCGAACCGCTGGTAGTCGGGCCGCAACGCGAGCACGGCCGCCGCGGAGTGCAGCAGCACCGCGACCCAGCCCGGCCCGTTGTCGGCCCACTGCGCCCCCGCGATCTCCTCCGGCGCGATCGCCAGAGCCGCGGCCAACGCCGCGTGGTCCTCCACCGGACCGCCGCGCAGCAGTGGCGGGGCGGCGAACGCGAGCCGCGACTCGTCGCGGCGCACCTCCACCAGTCCGGCACCGCACTCCTGCACCAGCCGGTCCGGGTCGCGCGGGGTGTTCCCGGCGGCCAGCCACGCGTGGGCCGACCCGAGCGTCGGATGGCCCGCGAACGGCAGTTCGCGGCTCACCGTGAAGATCCTCACCCGGTAGTCGGCGGCGGGGTCCTGCGGGGGCAGGAGGAATGTCGTTTCGGCGAGGTTCGTCCAGTTCGCGAACGCTGCCATCTCCTCCGTGGACAGGCCCTCCGCGTCGTGCACGACCGCGAGCGCGTTGCCCTTCATGAACTCGTCGGTGAACACGTCGACCTGGCTGAACGTCCGCATGAGGTCAAGCTAGTGGTGTGGCCCGGAACGTTGCCGGGGGAATTCGCGGTCAGACGGGTGCGTCGTGGTGTCGCCCCCACGTCCTCGTACTGGTTGTACGGGGGTGTGGGGGCGGCGCCGCGAGGCGCCCTGCTGAGCGTGGATTACCTCGCCGACGTTCCGGGTCGCACCACTAGTCAATGGTGTGTACCGACGTCTGACTCCGCTTCGGGGTGGTGACCGCACACGTGGTGGAGTCCTGTTATCCGCTCTTAACCTCGAAAGCCTGTCCTGCCTGCAATGACGGAGGCGAACACATGCGATTGAGGAACGTGCTCGTGGCACTCGCGGCGGCCACCGGCCTGGCCGCGGCTTCCCTGTCGATCTCGCTCGCCGCGGTCCCGCCACCGCAACCCGGCGCCCTCACCAAGTACAACGTCACCGGCACCTACGTCAGCGGTTTGTCGTCCGGCGGTTTCATGGCCAACCAGCTGCACGTCGCGTACTCGGGGTTGTTCCAGGGCGCGGGGATCTTCTCCGCCGGCGCCTACGACTGCGCGCAGAACAACCTGAACACCGCGCTCCTCGCGTGCATGGACACCGTCCAAGCCCGCAAGACGCCTGCCCAGCTCGAACAACTGACCCGCGACCGTGCGGCGGCGGGCATCCTCGACGCTCCGGCGAACCTCTCCGGCGACCCCGTCTGGCTCTTCCACGGCAGCGCGGACGACACCGTGGCCCGCGTCGTGAACGACGACCTCGCCACCTACTACCGCGACTTCGGCGCGCGGGTCGCCTACGACAACACCAGCGCGGCCGGGCACGCGTGGGTCAGCCCGGTCGGCCCGAACGCCTGCGGTGCCACGGCGTCGCCGTACGTCAACAAGTGCGGCACCTCCGACCCGGTCAGGGAGATGCTCGGACACCTCTTCGGGTCGGTGAACCCGGCCGCCTCGGCGTTGTCCGGCAAGCTCGTCCAGTTCGACCAGGGCCAGTACGCGCCCGGCGGCAACGCCGCGTCGATCAGCATGGGACGGGAGGGGTTCGCCTACGTGCCGCGGTCGTGCGAGACCGGTCCCTGCAAGCTGATGGTGACGCTGCACGGCTGCTACCAGTACTTCGGGCTGGTCGGCAACGCTTTGATGGACAAGGCTTATCTCAACGAGTACGCCGATACCAACAACATGATCGTGCTCTACCCGCAGGCCACGACGATGACCGGAAACCCGCGCGGCTGCTGGGACTGGTGGGGGTACCAGTCCCAGCAGTACGCGCTCAAGACCGGCCCGCAGATGACGGCCGTGGTGACCATGGTCAAGGCGTTGAGCACCGGCGGACCAGGGCCCACCACCACCACCACCACGCCCCCGACCTCGCAGTGCGTGACGGCCAGCAACTACGCCCACACCGTCGCCGGTCGCGCTTACGTGACACTGGGCCAGACCTACGCACTGGGCTCCAACCAGCCACTCGGGTTGTGGAACACCTTCACCACCAGCACGATCCGGCAGACCACCCCGAACCACTGGGTGAAGTGCTGATCCGAGCGGAGAACCCGGGGTGGCGGCGCTGACCGCCACCCCGAGCCCGATCAGCAGTGGTCGAACGCGTAACCGGACTGGCCCGGCCCGACGAGGTAGCGGTCGCGCAACGTCGTGGTGGCCGGGGTGTCCGGGTCGTTGCACACGTCCTCGAACGTGCCGCGCAGGTCATCGGTGTACTCGATGTCCATCACGTGTTCGAGGTACACGTCCGAATAGGACGAACACTCCTCCCAGCGGTGGCACTCCTCGGAGACCGCGAAGTCGAAGCCGACTTCGGAGCGTCCGCGTGCGGCCTGCTCGGCGGAGTTCTTCTGGCCGATCGCGAGGCCCTTGGCGTGCGTGCGGTCGGCGAGCAGCTTCGCGTACGCGAGGTTGTTGTCCACGCTCAGCTTGCCCTTGGAACGCAGATAGGAGTCGAGGTTGTCCACCTCGACCGCCTTGAAGCCCTTCGACGCGCACTGGTCGAGGGTGCGGCCGATGATCGAGGCGAGCTCGGTGCGCTTCGCGGACGTCGACGTGTCGAGCAGGAACTCGTCGGGCCAGTTCGGGTCGATGATCGGCCGGCCGGACGAGTCCTTGAGCACCAGGTGCCCGCGCTGGTTCAGCCAGACGTCGCGGTCGGCGGGCTGGGACTGGAAACCGTTGACGTAACAGATGTTGTAGAGGCCGGCGGCGGGCGTCGCGGTGCTGTCGCGCGTCACCAGCGTCACGCCCCGGGGAGGCGTGTACGCGGCACCGAGCTGGTAGTCGAGGACCGCGCCGACCGGCGGCAGTTCGATCGCCGCGGCCGTCGTGTCCGCAGCCTGGCCGGACGCCGTCAGCGGACCGGCGACGCACGCCGCGAGGGCGAGTGCGGTGAGGGCGGTCCCGGCCAGGGCGCGTGCAGGGGAGGTCATAGGCGCCTTACTCCTTGATCGCTCATGAATGGTGATTGAGTGTGAGCGACTCTAGCGAGAAGTAGCCCCTGCGACCAGAAAGCAATCTCAATCGGTCACGATGCTTGCTTGTTTGAGCGATTTCCGCTTAGTGTCCCCGACCACACAGCCGCACGCACCCTGAGGAGTCGACATGGCACACGGCAGAGGGCTGAGTCGCCGGACGGTGCTGACCATGGGCGCCGCACTCGTCATGACGGCGGCGTGCGGCACGGGATCGAGCGGTGACGGCAAGGTCAAGGTGTGGCACGGCTACACCGACAAGGAGGCCGCGGCGTTCGACAAGCTCGCGGCGCGCTGGAACACCACGCACCCCGACCAGCAGGTCGAGCTGGTGTTCAACGGCGGCAACGACAACGCGCTGCAGAAGACGCTGGCGTCGTTCGCGTCGGGCAACCCGCCGGAGGTCGCCTACCAGTACGGCTCCTCGATCACCGGGCTCACCGGCCGCCCGCAGACGCAGGACCTCACCGACCTGCTGCGCGGCGACGCGGCGTTCGACTGGGACGACCTGTTCCCGGCCGGTCGCGAGGCCGCGACCGTCGACGGCAAGATCTACGGCGTTCCCGCCCTCGTCGACAACCTCTCGCTGGTCTACAACAAGAAGCTGTTCGACGAGGCGAAGATCGCGCACCCCACCGAGGACTGGACGTGGGACGACTTCCGTTCGGCTGCGCAGAAGCTCAGCGGTGACGGCAGGTTCGGCTGGGCCTACGTCAACGACGGCACCGAGGACACGGTCTGGCGGTTCCTCGCCCTGCTCTGGCAGGCGGGCGGAGACCTGCTTTCCGCGGACGGCAAGAAGGCCGCGTTCGACTCGGACGCCGGGCTGCAGGCCATGCGACTGTTGCGGGACATGGCCGTCACCGACAAGTCCGTGTACCTGGACGCGGGGGACCAGCAGTACCTCAACCTCTTCAACTCCGGCCGCGTCGCGATGCTGTGGACCGGGCCGTGGGACCTCGGCTCGATCAACGAGGACGTGTCGTACGGCGTGCAGATCCTGCCGGGCAAGGTCACCCACGCCACGATCGCCGGCCCGGACACGTTCGTCGTGTTCGGTGACACGGGCCGCACGAAGGCGTTGCCGTTCCTGAAGTGGCTGCTCTCGGCGGAGATCCACCTCGAGTTCGCGATGGAGACCGGGCACCTGCCGATCCGTCAGTCCGAAGTGGACCTCTCCGGCTACGCCGAGTTCGAGGCCAAGTACCCCGGCACCAAGGTGTTCGTCGACAACCTCGCGAAGAACGTCACGAAGTCCCGGCCGAACATCCCGCAGTACCCGAAGATCTCGCAGGTGCTGGGCACCGCCGTGCAGTCCGTCCTGCTCGGCCAGGCCGAGCCGAAGGCCGCGCTCGAGCAGGCCCGCGGCGAGGTCGACCAGGCGCTGGCGGGATCGTGACGCTCGACCGGCGCAAGCTCGCCGACCACGCCGCCGGGTGGGGGTTCGCCGCCCCCGCCGTGGTGCTGATCGGGGTGTTCGGGCTCGTCCCCGTCGTGTGGTCGTTCGCGCTCTCCTTCCAGCACACCGACCTCACCTCACCCGGCACGTTCGCGGGCGGCGAGAACTACGCCAAGCTCGTCGCCGACCCGCTGTTCTGGGACGCCGCCCGCCGCACGCTCGTCTACGTGGCGCTGTTCGTGCCGGTCACGCTCGCGCTCGCGCTGCCGATCGCGGTGATGCTCAACCAGCGGATCCGCGGTGTCGTGTTCTACCGGCTCGCCGTGTCCGTGCCGCTGGTGACGTCGACGGTCGCGACCGGCATCATGTTCAGCTGGCTGGCGAACCCGCAGTTCGGGCTGGTCAACGCCGCGCTCGACGCGGTCGGACTGCCCAAGCAGGGCTTCTTCTCCGACCCCGGCCAGGCGTTGTTCGCCGTGGTGGCGATGACGGTGTGGGGCTGGCTCGGTTTCGCGGTCATCATCTACCTGGCCGCGTTGCAGAACGTGCCGAAGGACCTGCTCGAAGCGTCCTCCCTGGACGGCTGCGGCCGCGCCCGGTCGTTCTGGCACGTCGAGCTCCCGCTGGTCTCGCCCGCCACCGGGTTCCTCCTGGTGTGGCTCACGATCAACGGCCTGCAACTCTTCGACGCCGTGTACGTGACGACCAAGGGCGGGCCGCTCCGCGCGACCACGGTGCTCGTCTACCACCTCTACAACGAGGCGTTCGTGAGCTTCGACGGCGGCTACGCGGCGGCGATCGGCTGCGCGGTCTTCGTGCTCATCGCCGCTTTCACCCTCCTGCAACTGCGGTTCAACCGCCGGTCCCACTACGAGGTTCGATGAGAAGGCCCAGCGCACTGCACCTGGTCCTGCTGCCGCTCTCCGCGCTGATGGTCACGCCCCTGGTCTGGATGCTGCTGGTGTCCGTGTCCACTCAGGAGGAGTCGCGCAGGTTCCCGCCCGGTCTCCCCAGCGGGATCGAGTGGGAGAACTATCTCGCCGCGATGCGCGACGCGCCGCTGGGGTCGTGGCTGGCCAACAGCTTCGTGGTGTCCGTCGTCTGCGTCGCCGGAAACCTGCTGCTGTGCTCGCTCGCGGGGTACGCCTTCGCGCGCATCCCGTTCTTCGGCGGCAAAGTCGCTTTCTTCCTGATGCTGGCGACGCTGATGGTGCCGTTCCAGATCGTCATGCTGCCGTTGCTGATCATGATGCGGGAGCTGGGACTGGTCGACACGCTCGGAGCGTTGATCGCGCCGAACCTCGCCACCGCGTTCGGCGTGTTCCTGATGCGGCAGTTCTTCACCACGCTGCCCCGCGAGCTGGAGGAGGCCGCGCGGATCGACGGCGCGAGCAGGCTGCGGACGTTGTTGCAGGTGCTGTTGCCGTTGATGCGGCCCACTCTCGCGACTCTGGCGGTGCTCACGTTCCTGCAGACCTGGAACGACTTCCTGTGGCCGTTGATCGTCGTGCAGAGCCCGGACGCGATGACCGTCCAACTCGGACTGCAGAGCTTCCAGGGAGCCCACACCACGAACTGGCCGAAGCTCATGGCCGGCACGGTGCTCAGCCAGCTGCCCGTCCTGCTCGTCTTCTTCTTCGCCCAGCGGTTCTTCGTGCGGTCGGTGGCCGCGGCGGGCATCAAGTGAAAGGCTCTCCCATGTTCACCATCGCCTTCGTGGGCGCGGGTTCCGTCGAGTTCACCCGCCAGCTCCTGCGGGACGTGCTGTCGTTCCCGGAACTCGCCGGCGTCACCATCTCGTTGCACGACATCGACTCCGAACGACTGGAGGTCGCCGCCGCGCTCGCCCGCCTGGCCGGTGGGACGCGCGTCCGCACCTCGCTGTCGCGCAGGGAGGCGCTGGAGGGCGCCGACGTCGTCGTCAACATGGTCGCGATCGGCGGGCACCGGGCGACGCTGACGGACTTCGACGTGCCGGAGTCGTTCGGCCTGCGCCAGACCATCGGTGACACCCTGGGGATCGGCGGGATCTTCCGCGGCCTGCGCACCTTCCCGTTCCTGGACGGGCTCGCCGCCGACATGCTCGCCGTGTGCCCGGACGCGTGGTTGCTCAACTACACCAACCCGATGGCCATGAACATCCAGTACCTCGCGACCGTCGCGCCCAGGCTCAAGGTGGCGGGGCTGTGCCACTCGGTGCACTGGACGATCCACGACCTGAGCGCGCTGGTCGGGGTGCCGCACGACGAGGTCGACTTCCTCTCCGCCGGCGTGAACCACCAGGCGTGGATCCTGCGCTGGCAGCACGAGGGCCGCGACCTGTACCCGGCCCTGGACGCGGCGATCGCGGCCGATCCCGGACTGGCCCGGCGGGTGCGCGTCGACCTGTACCGCCGGTTCGGCTTCTACCCGACGGAGACGAGCGAGCACTCGTCCGAGTACGTGCCCTGGTACCTGCGGCACGAGTCCGAAGTGGAGCGACTGCGCCTCCCGGTCCGCGCGTACGCGACGATCAGCGCGGAGAACGTCGCCACGTACGAGAAGACCCGCGGCGCACTGGCCGCCGGAGACCCGCCACCGCCGCTGACCGAGGACGCCGTCGAGTACGCGCCGCAGGTGATCCACAGCCTGGTCACCGGTCAGCGGCGCACGATCCAGGTGAACGTCGCGAACCACGGGCTGATCTCCAACCTGCCCGAGGGGGCGGCGGTGGAGGTGCCCGCGACGCTGGACCGGCTCGGTGTGCACCCGCACCGCGTCGGCGCCCTGCCCCGTCAGCTCGCGGCCCTGAACCGGGGTTTCCTCAACGTCGTCGACCTGACCGTGGCGGCGGCCGTCGAGGGGAATCCCGATCATGTCCGGCACGCGGCCCTGTGCGATCCGGCCACGGCCGCCGCGCTCACCGTCACCGAGATCGGGGAACTGGTGGCCGCGATGACGGCCGCCCACGGTGACCTCCTGCCTGCCGCACTTCGATAACGAGCAGGTGAAGTGCGTGATTTGCGGGTGATTCGTGCTAAATCGAGCATGATTCCTGCGTTATAGTGATCGGATGCGTCAAGAGCAGCGCCTCGCTGCGATTCTGGGGAAGCTCGCGGACGCGGGCTCGGTGACGGTGACCGGGCTCGCGGAGGACCTGGGCACGTCGGTCGCGTCGATCCGCCGGGACCTCCAGTCGCTCGAGGAGCAGAAGCTGCTCAAGCGCACCCACGGCGGCGCGGTGGCGGCGGAGGTCATCTACGAGCTGCCGCTGCGGTACCGCGTGGGCCGCCGCGAGGAGAAGCGTCAGATAGCGGAGGCCGCCGCGAGGCTGGTCGGTGAGTCCGTCCACTCGGTGGGCCTCAACGGCGGCACGACGACCACGGAACTCGCCCGCCTGCTCGCCGGCACCCGGCAGCTCAAGGTCGTGACGAACGCCCTCAACATCGCCTCGGACCTGTGCCCGCGCCCCACGATCGACCTGGTCGTCACCGGCGGCGGCGTGCGGCCGGAGAGCTACGAGCTGGTCGGCCCGATCGCCGACCGGGCCCTCGCGGGCATCAGCCTCGACCTGGTGTTCCTCGGTGTCGACGGCATCGACTCGCGCGGCGGCATCACGACGCACGACGAGGTCGAGGCCCACACCGACCACTGCCTGCTGCGCACCGCGGACCGCGTGGTCGTCCTCGCGGACGGGTCCAAGGTGGGCAAGCGCGCGTTCTCGCGGATCGCGGGGATCGCGGACGTCCACGTCGTGATCACCGACTCCTCCGCGCCCGCCGAGGAGCTGGAACGGTTGCGTGCGGCGGGCGTCGAGGTGGTCGTCGCCTGAGGGGGAGGGGGCTGTGCGGTTCGCCCGTGACTGGTGGCTTCTGCTGGTGGCGCAGGCGATCAGCACCACGGGCACCCAGATCACCGTCGTGCTCCTGCCGGCGGTCGCGATCCTGGCCTTCGGTTCCGGCATCGGCCCGGCGACCCTGTTGCTGGTGGCGGAGTTCCTCCCGGCCGCGCTGCTGGGCCCGTTCGGCGGTGTGCTCATCGACCGCGCACGGCTGCGTTCGGTGCTCGTGTCGATGGACTTCGTGCGGGCCTGCGCACTCGGTGCCGCGGCCGCCGCCATCGCGTCCGGCGTCCAGTCCGTCTGGATCCTCTACGTCCTCGCGGCCGTGCTCGGCGTCGCGTCGGCGGTGTTCGACTCCGCCGCGGAAACGGCGATCCCCCACCTGGTAGGGGACCTCGACCGGGCCAACGCCACCCGGTCCGGCCTGCTCAACCTGGTCCGCGTCGCCGGACCGGGCCTGGGCGGGCTGATCATCGCGGCGGCCCCGGCGCAGCTCGCCCTCACGCTCACCGCCGCCACGTTCCTCGCCTCGGCCGCCGTCATCGCCGCCGCGACCGCCCCCGCGTTGCGCACCCGGAGCCAGAGCCGGCCTGACCGCGTGCACCGGCAGGTGACCGAGGCGATCCGGTACCTGCGCCGGGACCTGGTGCTCCGCCGCAGCCTGCTGGGCACCGCGACGCTGAACCTCGCCGGCAGCGGCATCGGCGCGCTCTTCTTCGTCTACGCCTACCAGCGGCTCCTGCTCCCGCCCGGCCAGGTGGGCCTGACGATGTCCGCGTTCAGCCTCGGTGCCGTGCTCGGCGCCGCGGGGTCGGTCTGGGCGGCCCGCAGGCTCGGAACGGGGCTGGCGTGCGCGGTGTGCGCGTCCATCGCGGCGGCGGCGTTGTTCCTCATCCCGGCCGCCTCGCTGGGCAGGCCGTTCGAAGTCCTGCTGGTGTACCAGTTCCTCTTCGGTGCCGCGGCCACCGCGTGGGCCACGATCCTGCTCTCCCTGCGGCAGCGCCGGACCGAGCCCGCGTTGCTCGGCAGGGTGAGCGCGCTGGTCAACGCCGTCACCGTCGCCACCGTGCCGGTCGGGGCCGTCGCCGGCACGGTCCTCGCCGGGATCGCGGGGCTCACGACGGCGATGCTGGTGCTCGCCGTCGTCGCCGCTGCCACGCCGTTGTTCTACTGGACGAACGACTTCCGCTCGGTGGAGCCCATAGAGTGATCGCATGACAGACGCGGACCGGCTCGTCAGGGTGAGCACGGCCGAACGCGTGGCCGCCTTCGTCCGGACCCGCGTCCTGGAAGGCGATCTCCCGCCGGGTACCCGCCTGTCCGAGGAAGCACTCCGCACGACGCTCGGCGTCGCACGCAACACGCTGCGCGAGGCGTTCAGACTCCTTACGCGCGAACGTTTGCTGGTGCACGAGCACAGCAGAGGCGTCTTCGTGCGCACCCCGGACGTGGCGGACGTCGTGGACCTCTACGCCGCGCGACGAGTGATCGAGAACGGCGCGTTGAAGGCGTGGCCCGCCGCCGCGGAGGAGAAGCGGCAACAGGTCCGTGACGCCGTGCGGTTCCAGAAGGAGTCCGTGGAGGCCGGGCGCTGGAACGACGTCGCCACCGGCAACATGCGGTTCCACCTCGCGATCACCGGGCTCGCGGGCAGCGCGCGGCTCGACGAGGAGGTGCGGCGGCTGCTCGCCGAACTGCGCCTGATGTTCCACCACATGGGCGACCCGCGTGAGTTCCACGAGAACTACGTGCACCTCAACCGCGAGATCCTCACGCTCGCCGATCAAGGCGGCGTCGTCGAGGCGTGCACGGCGCTGAGCGAGTACTTCGACGTCGCCGAGCAGCACCTCCTCACCCGCATGCGCTCGCACGGCTGACCCAGCCTGCTCCTCCTCGCAAGGCCCTGACCAGCGATCTTCGTCCTGCGCGAAGCAACCTGAACGCTTTCGGCGCGCGTTGGCAAAGACGGGGTGTAAGGCGAAGCGAAACCCGAGGAGCTTCATGTCGTCAGACGCGGAACTGATCGGCAGATCGCTGAGCGGAGACACCGATGCCTTCGTGGAAGTGATCGGCCGGCACGAGACCGCGATCGGGAACTACCTCGCGCGCCGAGTGGGGCGCCAGACCGCCGAGGACGTGCTCGGCGACGTGTGGGTGGCGGCTTTCGAGTCCCGTGCGAGCTACGACCGTTCGTACGCCGACGCCCGGCCCTGGTTGTACGGCGTGGCACTGAACAAGCTGCGCCGGCACTGGCGGTCCGAACCGGCCGAGTCGCCGGTGGTGGACATCGCGCTCGTGGCGAACGAGTGGGATCCCTGGCCCGAAGTGGACACCCGCGTGGACACGCAGGCACTGCTGCGGCAGGCACTGGCACGGCTCAAGCCCGACGAGCGCGAGGTGCTGGGACTGGTCGCCTGGGAGGACCTGACGGCCGCCGAGGCGGGACGGGTGCTCGACATCCCGGCGGGCACGGCCCGCCGTCTGCTGCACCAGGCGCGCAAGGCGTTGCGCGACGCCCCCGAGGTGGTCGCGCTGCTGCAAGTACCGACAACGTGAAAAGACGACCCATGGATGAGATGGATCTGATGAAGAAGATGCGTGACGTCCCACCCCCGAGCACCGAGGCTTACGACCGTGCCCGTGCGGTGCTGAACACCGCGATGGCCGAGCCCGCGACCACGGTCGTCCGGCCGAAGCGGTGGTTCTCCTGGCCCAGGGCCGGCATCGCCGCCGTCGGCGCGGCCGCCGTCGCGGTGGCCGTGGTGATGAGCACGACGAGCGGCAGCGTTCCCGTGGCACCTCCGGTCGCGGCCCCGCAGGTCGTCGACTCCCCGCTGGTGAAGCTGGCCTCCGACGTCAAGGCGGCGGGCGCGCAGTCCGGTGACTCGTCGCTGATCATCCGCTCGGTGGTCCTGCCGAACGGGACACCGACCGTGTTCTACACCGTCTACACCGACAAGGGTCAGACCTTCGTCGGCGACACGGCGAAGAACCTCTCGGCCGCCGCCGCCAAGGGCGAGGACCTGGCCACCCCGCACGACGCGGCCCTGCTGGCGGCGGCTCGTCTCGCGGCGAACGGCGACCTGGAGAAGGCCAAGAACGCGATGGTCAACGCCTCGCCCGGGCTGGCGCTCGGCATGAGCCCCGCCGAACAGGACAGGGCGTGGGCGAAGAACCAGGAGGACACCGCCGAGGTCTACCGGCTCAAGGGCCTGCCGGTGCCGCCGCCGAAGCCCCGCCCGACGGGCAAGGAGTTGGAGGACCGCGTCAACCACTTCCTGTGGATGAACAGCACGTACGCGCTGTTCATCGGCGCTGCCAACACCGAGGTGCGCACGGGCGTGCTGAAGCTGATCGCCACGCTCGCGGACGTGAAGACCGGCAAGGCCGAGGTCGACGGCCAGCCCGCGCTGACCCTCTCCGCCGCTCCCGTCCTGGGCATCAGCGGCACGCACGTGGTGTCCGTCAACGCCGACAACGGCCTGCCGATCCGGTCCGAGGTCTTCCCGGTCAAGGACTCGGAGACCAAGCCGCCGGTGGCGTACTACAAGTCGTCCCGGGTGAACCTCGCCGACGTGGTGGCGGGCAAGATCTGATCTCACCGTCCTAAGAGGATCTTCGGGTCCTCTTAGGACTTTTCCGTGGTGCTGAAGGTCTGCTTTCCCAGCACGTCCAGCAGTGCCAGCGCCTCCGCGTCACGCGAGCCGGGTGGTGCGCTGTAGAGGACGAGGTGCTGGTCGCAGTCCGTGAGAGCGAGCGAGTCGCAGTCGACGGTGATCTCGCCGACCACCGGGTGCCGGAACGTCTTGGTGAGCACCGCCGCCGCCTGCACGTCGTGCCGTTCCCAGAGCCGGGCGAACTCGGGACTACCCTCGCGCAGTTCGTCGACCAGCCCGGACACCTCGGGATCGGCCGGGTACCGCGCGAGCGTGCTCCGCAGCTGCATGACGACGTGGTGCCGGAACTCGGTGGCGTCCGAAACCCCGTACAGCTCCCGCTTCTCGAGGAACGCGCGGCGCGCGAGGTTGCGTTCGCGCGGATCGAGCTCGCGGAAGTCCTCCATCAGCGCGGCCATGAGATCGTTGCACGCCAGCACTTCGAACGTCGCCGAGGTGACGAACCCGGCCGTCCGCGGCAGCCGTTCGAGCAACGCGAGGATGCTGGGCCGGACGTCCCGCCGGTGCCTCCTGGTGCGGCTGGGCGCCGTGCCCGCGAGCACGTGCAGGTGGTCGGCCTCGGCGTCGGTGAGCCGCAACGCCGCGCAGATCCCGGCCAGCACCTCGGCCGACGGACGCGGCGCCCGCCCCTGCTCGAGCCGGACGTAGTACTCGGTCGAGATGTGCGCGAGGACGGCCACCTCCTCCCGCCGCAGCCCGGCCGTCCGCCGCCGGGGCCCGGCGGTCAGCCCGACGTCCTCGGGCCGCAGCCGCTCACGCCGGCTGCGCAGGAACGCTCCGAGCTGCTGCTTGTCCATGACCCCGAGTATGGCCGCACACCGGTTCCCCAGCCTGGTACAGCCTGTGCCTCCCTCGGCCCGGCGGCCCGCTCCAGGCTGGAGCCATGACGAACACACTTCTCGCCGGCAAGGTCGTGCTGATCACCGGGGCCAGCCGCGGCATCGGCGAGGCCGCCGCCCGCCTCTTCGCCCAGGAAGGTGCCTCCGTGGTGCTGGCCGCCCGCGACACCGAGGCGCTGTCCCGGATCGTGACCGAGATCCGGTCCGGGGGCGGCACCGCCGACGCCATCACCCTCGACCTCGCCGACCGCGGCGGCATCCGCACGGCCGTGGACCGCGTCGAGGAACTGCACGGCCGCCTCGACGGAGCGTTCAACAACGCCGCCGTCGTCCAGCAACCCGGCCCGCTCGACCAGACCACCGACGACGAGATCGACGAACAGTTCGAGGTGAACTTCCGCGCCCACTGGACCGCCATGACCGCGGAGGCGGCCCTCATGCGCCGCAACGGCGGAGGCGCGATCGTGAACACGTCGAGCATCGGCAGCCGCCGCGCCAACCCCGTCCTCCCCGCGTACGGCGCCATGAAGCGCGCCCTCAACAGCCTCACCGAGAGCGCGGCCGTCACGTGGGCGCGGGAGGGCATCAGGGTCAACGGCATCACCCCCGGCGGCACCGCGACGGCGATGATCGACCAGTGGGAGGCGGCGACACCCGGAGTCATCGCGCACATCACCGCGACGAGCCCGGTGGGGCGCATGGCCGAACCCCGCGAGGTCGCGGAGGTGGCGGCGTGGCTGCTGAGCGATCGGGCGTCGATGGTGAACGGCGCGATCGTGCCGGTGGACGGCGGCGCGGGGGCCTGAGTTATTCGATTTGCCCACGTGATCGTTTCCGCTATTTTGGTCCGCCTGAACATCCACCGTTCGGACGGATTGGATCGGGACGACGCCTCGACGCGCGTCGGATTGACCGCCCGCGCACGTCGCAGGGGAACCGGCCGGAACGTGACTCCACATCCGTTCCCCACGTGAGGCTCGTCATCACCATGCAGCAACTCGGCCATGCCGTCGTCGACCCCGAGATCCAAGGCGAGCGGGAGTTCATGGAACTCTGCCGCGCCCAGCTCGTCAGCATGCGCGACGAGGTCAGCGCCATGCTGACCAGTGGAGCGGCCGAGGGCGACGGGGTGGACGACAAGTACTTCAACCACGTGTTGCGCGAGTTCCGCATGAAGGTGGTCGAGAGCCTGTCGGGGTTCGACGACGCGCCGTTGTTCTTCGGGCGCATGGACTTCCCGCCGGGCGACGTCTACGACCGGCGGCCGGGCCTCGGTGACGCGCACACGCGGCGGGCCGATCGTGACCTCGTGTACGTCGGCCGCCGCGGTGTCCGTGACGACGACGGCGAGCCCGTCGTCATCGACTGGCGTGCCTCGCTCGCCCGCGCGTTCTACGAGGCCTCCTCGCAGGACGCGATGGGCGTGCGGGTCCGGCGGCGGTACGGCTTCGACCACGGCGGGGCGCTCACCGCGTTCGAGGACGAGCCGCTCGACGTCGTGCGGGCGCGGGCGGACAGCGGTTTGCTGGCGCGGGAGATCGAGCGTCCTCGTCAGGGGCCGATGCGCGACATCGTCGCCACGATCCAGCCCGAGCAGATGCGATTGGTGCGGGCCGCGCTCGACGAGACCGTGTGCGTGCAGGGCGCACCGGGCACGGGCAAGACCGCGGTGGGCCTGCATCGCCTGGCGTACCTGCTCTTCTCGGAACGCGACCGGCTGCGCAGGGACGGCGGCGTGGCCGTCATCGGTCCCAACCTGGCGTTCCTGGCCTACATCCGCAACGTGCTGCCCGCGCTGGGCGAGGCCGAGGTCGTCCAGAGCACCATCGACGACATCACCGGGCCGGGCATCCCCGTCACCAGGGTGGACGGCGCGGAGGAGGCGCGCCTGAAGGGCAGTGCGCTGATGGCGGAGGTGCTGTCCCGGTACGTGTGGTCGCAGCTCCGGCCGCCCGTGAACGAGGCGCGGGTCGAGCTGCGGCACCGGGTCTGGCGGTTGTCCGTGCACGACCAGGCGGAGGAACTCGCGTACGTGCGTGGCCGGGCACCCGGTTACGGCGCCGGTCGTGCGCTGCTGACCCAGCGCCTCGCCCATCGCGTCCTGCGCCGGATCGAGCAGACGGGGACCGAGGTCACGCTCACGCAGCTCAGCCGCAACCGCGCGATCGGCCAGGCCGTGCGCGAGATGTGGCCGCCCGTCGACCCGCCCCGGGTGGTCCTCGACCTCCTCACGAACCCGGAAAGCCTTGCCGCGGCGGCAGAAGGCCTCCTGTCCGCCGGGGAACAGCGGGCCGTCCTGCTCGACCCCCGCCCGCGCAGTGTCAGGAAGATGGCCTGGAGCACCCTCGACCTGGCCCTCCTGGACGAGGCCGCCGCGATGGTCGAACGCCCGGCCAAGCTGGGCCACGTGATGGTCGACGAGGCCCAGGACCTCAGCCCGCTGCACTTCCGGGCCATCGGCCGCCGCCTGGCGGGAGCCTGCACGGTGCTGGGCGACCTCGCGCAGTCGACCAGCCCGTCCGCGACCCGCGACTGGTCCGAGGTCCTCCGCCACCTCGACCGCGACGGCGGCCGGGTCGAGGTCCTCGAACGCGGCTACCGCGTCCCGGCCGAGGTCCTCGACTACGCCGCGCGCCTCCTCCCGCACATCGCCCCGGGGCTCGAAGGCCCGATCTCCTTCCGGCACAGTGCGAACGCCCTGCACGTCCGCAGGACCGCTCCCGGCGAGCGCACGCCGTCGATCGTCGAGACCTGCCGCACCGCGCTGGCCGGCGAGGGTTCCATCTGCGTCATCGCCGCCGATGCCGACGTCCCGGAGCTGCGCCGCGCCATGACGGCGGAGGGTCTGCCGCACACCGTGCTGGGCGAGGCGTTGCTGGAGCCTGCCCGCCTCACCCTGGCGCCCGTGTCGCTGGCCAAGGGGCTGGAGTACGACACCGTGCTGGTGGTCGAACCGGCCCGCATCGTGGACGCGGAACCCCGCGGCCTGCAACGTCTCTACGTCGCGCTGACCCGGGCGGTGAGCACCCTGCACGTCGTCCACGCCGAGGACCTGCCGGGGCCACTGGCCGAACGCTGACCGGCCTCACGTCGGTGGAGGTGGCACCCCGATGGCCGTGGTCCGGCGCGGGCCGGCTCGTTCTCCGGGTTCGGCACGACGTCCGCGGTTGACCGAGTTGAGGACGAGCAGCGTCAGCATCAGCAGCCCGAAGCCGATGCTGATGCCGCTCAGAGCCACGATGATCGGCGGCCAGTCGCGGTCCGGCGGCGCGGTGACGGTCGTGACCAGGTCTCTGGGCGGCGGGCTGGAGAAACCGGTGGACTCGGCGGGCAGCACGGCGGTCAGGGCGGCCACCGGGTTCACCATGCCGAAGCCGATCCGGTGATCCCTGCCGGAGACGTTGCCGGGGTGCAGCGCGGTGGCCTTGAGCCGGTCCATCACCTGGCGCGCCTTGAGTTCCGGGAACCGTTCGCGCACCAGCGCGGTGACACCCGCGACGTACGGGGCGGCGAAACTCGTCCCCTGGATCTTCCCCACGCCGTCGGCCTTCACGTTCGCGTTGGTCAGGCCGGTGCCCTTGGGGTCGACGGAGATGATCTCCTCACCGGGTGCGGCGATGCTGACCCACGGGCCCCAGACGCTGAAGCCCGACACCTCACCGGAGCGCGCCATCGACGCCACCGACAGCACGTCGTCGGCGAACCACGCGGGCGACGAGACCGAGTTGACGATCGCCGGGTCCAGGTTGTTGTTCTGCAGCGGACAGCCGGCTTTGCTGTCGAGGTTGCCGGCCGCCGTCACGATCACGGTGTTCTTGACGTCGACCGCGTACCGGATCGCGGCCTGCAGCGCCCGGTCGTCCGCGCTGAAGTCCTTGGGGGCGCCGCAGTTCGTCAGGGAGATGTTGACGACCCCCGCGCCCTGGTTCGCGGCGCGCACGACGGCCTGCGCCAGCGTCGAGACCTTGCCGGCGGACGTCCGCTTGTCCCTGGTGGCATCACCTCTGAACTCGAAGCGGTCGCTGGTCTGGCGGATAGCGAGGATCGTCGCCCCCGGTGCCGCGCCGACGAAGTCGCCCTCGGTCCTGGCCGCCGCCGCGACGCCCGCCACCTCGGTGCCGTGCCCGTCGCAGTCGTCCGCGCCGTTCCTGTCCCCGCTGACGTACTCACCGCTGGGCACGACCCGGCCGCCGAAGCGAGGGTTGCGCGGGTCGACACCGGTGTCGATGATCGCGATCTTGACGCCCTTGCCGGTCGCGAACCGGTGTGCCTGTGCGAGGTTCAGGTGCACCTGGCCCCACGGCATGTACTCGATCAGCTCGTTCTTGGTGTCGGACTCGACGCAGCCCTTCCCGGTGGGCGTGTACGGCACGTCCGGCCCGCCCGTGTCCCGAGGCGGCCCGGTGCTGGCCGGCAGCGCCGGTGGCACCGAGTTCGGCGGGACCACGGACGACGACGGTGGTGCGGAAGCCGCCGGCACCGTTCCCGCCAGCAGCAGCAATGCGGTGGTCGCCGTTGTCGTGGCACGGCGAAACCCCGTGGTACCGATCCTCACCTGTGACCCCCCGGTCCTCACCCACCGACCCCCCGATCGGTGATGACCGAAGTGCACCACAGGAAAGCCCGGAGCCGCAAAATTCGGGACGCCCCAACCTGAAACCCGCTTCAGGTGGCCGGCGGGACACAGCTCGCCCACTCGCGCCGACCGGCCAATCGAGTTCCGGTACCGCAAATCCTTGACCTGGCAACGGGAAGACCGGAAGGGTGTTGGACAGTGGCAAACTGGGGAGGAACCATGAAGAAAATCGCCGTAGTGCTGTGCGCACTGGCGGGTCTCGCGATCACGCCCGCGGCTCACGCCGCCGCACCGGACTGCACCTTCACGGACGCGTTCTGCGCATGGGACCAGGCCGACTACCAAGGTACGCGGTTCACCGTCTCGCCGGTCGGGTCCTCGGCGTGCGTGGACCTCGTCGAACACGGCTGGGGCAACAGGATCCGCTCCGCCTACAACAACAGCACCAAGACCGCGTCGCTGTTCGCGAGTGACGACTGCACCGGCCGGCCCTACCCGATCGACGGCAAGACGGGGCAGCCCGACATCACGTTCCAGGCTGGAAGCGTCTTCGTCCAGCGCTGAACGCGGGCCCGCTTCCGTTTCTGTCCTCTGTGGACCGATGCCGACGGGGCCGCCGTCGGCGGCCTGACTTTCACCTGACGGACGGCCTGGCGCTGACCAGCCCCGTGACGGTGGACGGGCGCCGACGCGCCCGGCCACCGTTCTACTCGACCGTCACGCTCTTCGCCAGGTTGCGGGGGCGGTCGATGTCGCGGCCCAGGGTCTTGGCGAGGTGGTACGAGAACAGCTGAAGCGGCACGGAAAGCGTGATCGCGGCGAGTTCGGGCTGGGCGCGCGGGATGCGGATCACGTCGGTCGCGAGGCCGCTGGGCAGGTCGGCGTCCGTCACCGCGATGATCGGGCCGCCGCGGGCCTTGATCTCCTCGATGGTGGAGATGTTCTTGGCCAGCAGCTCGTCGTCGGGAACCACTGCCACCGTGGGCATGGTGGGGTCGATCAAGGCAAGCGGGCCGTGCTTCAGCTCGGACGACTGGTAGGCCTCCGCGTGGACGTAGGAGATCTCCTTGAGCTTCTGCGCACCCTCGCGGGCCACCGGCCAGCCGCGGACGCGACCGATGAAGAACATGTGTTCCGCGTTGGCGTAGCGCTTTGCGATGGCGGCGATTTCTTCTTCTGCGCCAAGGATTTCGCCGATGTGACCCGGCAGGTCGTCGAGGCCCTGGACGAGGCGGCGGCCTTCGGTGAGGGAGAGGTCGCGAACCCGGCCGAGCTCCAGTGCCAGCAGGGCCAGTGCCACGCTCATGTTGGTGAAGGACTTGGTCGCCGCGACGGAGGCCTCCGGGCCCGCGTGCAGGAAGACGCCGCTGCCGCACTCCCGGGCGATCGAGCTGCTGACGACGTTCACGAGGCCGATCACCCTGCCGCCCTTGCGTTTGAGCTCGTGCACGGCGGCCAGCGTGTCCAGGGTTTCGCCGGACTGGCTGATGGCCACGTAGAGGGTGTCGGAGTCGATGACCGGGTTGCGGTAGCGGAACTCGGATGCCGGTTCGGCGTCGGCGGGGATCCTGGCCAGTTCCTCGATCATGCCCGCGCCCACCTGTCCCGCGTAGTAGGCGGAGCCGCAGCCGAGCAGCTTCACCCGGCGGATCTGCTGGTACTCGCGGGGGGACAGGCCGATGCCGTCGAGCCGGGCGGACATGAACCGGCGGTCGAGGCGGCCGCGCAGGCACCGGTCCACCGCGGCGCGCTGTTCGTGCATCTCCTTGTGCATGAAGTCCGGGTGGTTGCCCAGTTCGTACTCGTCCGACGTGAGGTCGACGGACGTGGGGGACTTCGTCGTGGACTCGGCGTCCATGGTGCTGGTGTGGTAGCCGTCGGCGGACACCGTCGCCAGCTCGTCGTCGTCGAGGTAGATGACCGTCTGCGTGTACCGGACCAGGGCGGAGACGTCCGACGCGATCAGCATTTCCTGGTCGCCGACACCCAGCACGATCGGGCTGCCACGCCGTGCGGCCACCAGTTCGCCGGGGCGGTCGGCGTCGAGCACGATGATCCCGTACGTGCCCTCGACCTGGCGGAGGGCCTCGCGGACCGCGTCCTCCAAAGTGGTCGCCTCGCTGCGGGAGATCAGGTGGGCGAGCACCTCGCTGTCGGTGTCCGACGCCAGCCGCACGCCGTCGGCGGTCAACTGTGCCCGCAACTGCTCCGAGTTCTCCAGCACTCCGTTGTGGACGATCGCGATCCGGCGCCGCTCGTCGGTGTGCGGATGTGCGTTGCGGTCGTTGGGCTCACCGTGCGTCGCCCAACGCGTGTGGGCGATGCCGGACGACGCGGCGAGCGCGGCCGGCACGATCTTGCGGAGGTTCGCGACCTTGCCCGCGGTCTTGACGACCTGCAGACCGGCGGAGTCCTGGACGGCTATGCCCGCTGAGTCGTAGCCCCGGTACTCGAGCTGGTGCAGCCCCTCGAGCAGGAGAGGTACCGCGTTCCGCGGGCCGACGTATCCGACAATTCCACACATGCTCGCTCCTGGAGGTTCAGCCGTAGACGATGCGGCGCAGCTGGCGCTCGGACAGCAGGGGAGCCGCGACCGGACGGGTGGTCAGCTCCTCGCGGATCACCGTCCAGATCCGCGCGTTCGGCACCTGTTCGGCTCGTAGTTCGGTGTGACGCCGCCTGACGTACTCCTCGGCGGACTCGACGAAGTAACCCATGATGTCGGCGACGAGGCGACTCGCGACGGCAGGCGGTAGTCCACTCGTCCTCACCACGTGTCGGAGCAACTCCTCCGGAACCTCGTCCCCCACGGGACACAGCATGGCAAGACCTGCGCGGCGCGACAAATCTCGTGCCCGAATTCGGGCACGGCGTGCGCGCGTGTCGAATGAGCTGTCGAATATTGGTTTAGACAAGTTGGGCCAGTCGTGACGCGGAGCACTCGGGCTTGCGTGTGATGACTTCGTCCACCTAATGTCGCGACCGCATTGATTTCCCTGGGGGGATGGTTAACCTTGTTGCCAGTATTGGCGTTATTTGGGCTGCCCGCTGCCGGTGTGATGCTTCGATGAAGTCATCCGTCAATCTGGCGCTGGACGATCAGCAGTTGAGCTTCTGGGAAGAACTTCAGGCATTCTTCCGCAATCCAGACATAGTCGAACTCATCGCGCACTCCGCATCGGACCCGCGTGAGCTGTACCGGCGCATGGGTCAGCAGCGGTTGCTCGCGCCGCACTGGCCCGAAAGCGCGGGTGGACGCGGTTATGGGCAGGTGGAGGCCTGTCTCCTGCTGGAGGCCATGGGCCTCGCGGGGTGTCCGGACACCCTCTACATCACGTCGATCCAGGTCGCCGGCAGCGTGGTTCTCGACCACGGTTCGGACGCGCTGAAAGCCTCATTCCTGCCCGGACTGGCGGCGGGAGAACGATTTGCCAGCGTGTTGTTCTCCGAATTGACGGCTGGGTCCGATCTGGCCGGAATCAGCACTGCGGGCCGACCGGCCGGCGATGGTGACTGGATCGTCTCCGGTCGCAAGACGTGGAGTGCCCGGACGCCGCTGGCCACAGATGTGCTGTGCGCCTTCCGCACGGCAGAAGAAGGCTCCCGGTACGACGGGCTCTCGCTCGCATTGGTGTCGCTCGGCGATCCCGCTGTGAATGTCACACCGATTTCCACGGTGAGTGATGAGGTTTTTCACGAGATCCGGCTGGAGGACGTGCGGGTGCCGGCTGACCGGTTCATCGGCGCTCCCGGCGCCGCCTGGCCGGTGCTCAGCGGGTCGATCTCGTACGAACGCACCGGCTTCGACTACCTCACCCGTGCCGCCCGCTGGCTGCCGGTGGGCGGGGACGGGTCCGGCGAGCTCGAGCAGCGGTACCAGGCCGCGAGGTTCCTGGCGTACCGCACCGCCGAGCGGGTCGACCGGGGCCACCGCGACGACGGTGAGGCCGCGCTGGTCAAGCTGTTGTGCAGCGAGCTGGCTCAGGACTGCGCCTACCTGCGTGCCGATCGCGGAGGAGAGCTCGACGCGGCCGTGCGCGAGGCACCGGGGCTGACGATCTCCGCTGGTGCCGGCGAGATCCTGATCGATCTCATCGCGAGCGCCCTGCCCGACTCCGCGCTGGCCGAGGTGGCGTGATGGCCTTCGACGACCTGCTGGTCGCCGAGTTCCGCCAGCTTGCCGCCGCTGTGCTGGCCGGACGACCGGTCACGGACGCACACGACGTGCTGGCGGCACTGGCCGCTGGAGACTGCCTCGACCTCGAGCTCGCCGCCGAGTACGGCGGGATGGAACTGGGCCTCGCCCCGGCTGCCGAGGTGTACGTGGCGATGGGCACCGCGCTCGCCGAATCCGAAGCCGTGGAGGCGATGTCGGCCGCGCTCGACCTCCTCACCGGAGAACTCGCGGTGGACGCGGCCGTCGTGGACCGGGTGCGATCCGGCGCCGGGCCGTGCGAGCTCTTCAGGAAGTCAGCGCACGAATGGTGCCTGCGAGGTGACTTCGGCGAGTTCGTCGCCACCGCCGAGGGACCGTGGTGGTCGCGCCGGCTCGTGCGCCAGGCCTCCTACCTGACCGGCCTGGCCGACGCCGGATACCGGGAAGCGCTCACGCACTGCCGCAGCCGGATCGTGGGCGGTCAGCCGCTGCTGGCAAGGCAGCTCGTGGCCGCGAGGCTGGTGCGGTTGCTCGGTGAGATCAGGCTCGCCTGGTCGGCGTGCAGGGATGCCGTGATCTGGCACGACAACGGTGAGACCGACGCCGAGCCCGCGGCTCGCGCCCATCAGCTCGCCGGGCGCGCCGCGGTCACCGCGAGTCGTGACCTCGTGCAGTTGCTGGGTGCGCGGGGGTTGACCGACCTGTCGATCGGCCCGCGTCTCTACCGCCTCGCTCACCGCGAAAGGCATCGGCTCACCGGCGCGGTGTGACCCGAATTCAACGTTTGGTCTCTGGGGGAGAGCAAATGATCGAGAAGATTGCGGGCGGCTGGTCCGGTGGTCCTGCCGTCGCCGGCGATCGGACTGTGCTGGATCTGCTCGCGGACGTCGTGCGTGAGAACGGCGACGCTGTCGCCGTCATCGCGGCCGGTGAGTCGCTCACGTACGCACAGCTGCAAGACAAAGCGACGAGTGCGGCAGCAGGACTGCGAGAGCGCGGCATCGGCCGCGGTGACGTCGTCGCGTTGCACATGACCCGCGGCTGCGCAGCGGTCGTGGCGGCGCTGGCGGTGTTGCACGCGGGAGCCACCTACCTCGCGCTGGATCCGTTGTTGCCGCTGGGACGGCTTCGGATGCTCGTCGACGACGCGCTGCCGGCACTGGTGGTCACCGACGGCGAGTTCGACGCGGGTGTGCCGTCCTGCCGCCTCGAGGATCTGTCCGCTGAAGCGCGGCTGAGCGCACCGGCACCGGCCGACGTGGCCTATCTGATCTACACGTCGGGTTCGACAGGGCGACCCAAAGGTGTGCTGGTCCGGCACGACGGACTGGCGAACGTCGCCGTGGCGGGTGCTCGTGGGTTCGGGCTCGCGAACGGCAAGCGAATGCTGCAGGTCGCGTCGTGGAGCTTCGACGCCGCGGTCTGGGAGATCTTCATGGCGCTCACCTCGGGCGCGACGCTCGTGGTGGCCGACGTCGAGGAGCTCGACACCGTGCTGACCAACGGCAGCGTGGACGCGGCACTGCTCACTCCCACGGTGGCGTCCTGGCTTCCGGCCGATCGCCCGATCACCTTGGAAGCACTGGGTTTCGGCGGTGAACGCTGCGGCGCCGAACTCGTGCGCCGCTTCGCCTCCGTCCCCACGCTGCTCAACTGCTACGGGCCCACCGAGGCGAGCGTGTGCGTCGCCATCCACCGGTGCGACCCGAGCGACACCACGCCACCGGTCGGGCCTCCGCTGCCGGGCGTGCGCGCGTACGTGCTGGACGAGCAGGGAAATCCGGCTCGCAGTGGTGAGCTCTACCTCGGCGGAACGGCGGTCGCGGCGGGCTACCTCAACCGCGACGAGCAGAACCGGCGGGCGTTCCTGGCCGATCCGTTCGCCGAGGGTGCGCGGATGTACCGCACCGGCGACCTGGCCGAGGTCGCGCCGGACGGTGTCATCACCGTGCACGGTCGCGCCGACGCCCAGGTGAAGATTCGCGGTGTCAGGATCGAGCTCGGCGAGGTCGAGGCCGCGATCGCGGCCCAGCCGGGCGTGACGCAGTGCGGCGCCGAGGTGGTCGACGGCAGGCTGGTCGCCGCGATCGTTCCGCCAGGCGTCGACGGGGACGCGATCAGGCTGCGCTGCAAGGAGATACTGCACCCGGCGATGGTGCCCGCGGCGGTCGTCGCGCTGGACGGCCTGCCGCTGCTGCCGAGCGGCAAGCTCGACCGTCCGCGCCTGCGTGAAGTGATCGCGGCGAGTGCGTCCACAGTGGAGCGGAAGGTCGATGTCGAGTGGACGGATGACGTCGAGCGCGTCGTCGCGGAGATGTTCACCGAACTCTGCGGAGCGGCGCCGTCGTCCCGTGACGACGATCTGTTGTCGCTGGGCGGCCATTCACTGACCGCCGCCCGGATCTCCGCCCGGCTCCGGCAGCGGTTCGGCGTCGTGGTGCCGATGTCGGCGATCCTGCGCGAGTCCACCGTGCCCGCTGTCGCGGCGGCGGTGCGACACCGGCAGGCCACGCCACTGCACCTCCCCGAGCGCTCGGAACCGGTGTCCGGCGACAAGGAGCTGTCCTTCGGCGAGGAACGGCTGTGGTTCCTGTGGACGGTGGAACCGCGCAGCAGCGCCTACTGCGTTCCGATCGACGTGACGCTGAGCGGGCCGCTGGACGTGGCACGGCTGCGGCAGCGCACCGCGGAAGTGCTCGCACGGCACGAGCTCCTGCGGTCTCGCTACGTGCGGAACCCGGACGGCGTCCCGATGCGGCGTGCGGACGGTGCGCCGCCTCAGGTCGGCCACGTCGATCTGTCCGATGCCTCCGATCCGCGGCGCGCATCCGACGAGTGGGTGGCACAGGCCGCCCGCGAACCGTTCGACCTGGAGCACGGGCCGCTCGTGCGCGCGACGGTGCTGAGGCTTGCCGACGACGAGCACCGGCTCGTCCTGTGCCTGCACCACATCGTCTGCGACGGCTGGTCGAACGTGGTGCTGGTGGAGCAGATCATCGCGGCCCACACCGGCCGCGAGCCGGTCGAGCCGGCCGCGACCTACCAGGACTTCGTGCGCTGGCAACGTGACCAGCTCACGTCCGGGCGGATCGACGAGCTGTCCGCGTTCTGGCGCGACTACCTCGGCAGCGCGCCGACAGCGCTGACCCTGCCCGCGTCTGGCATCCGTGCGGACGCGACGTCGACCCCGGCCGGCTCCCTGCGGATCACCGTCCCCGCCGCGACGACCGGGCGGCTTCAGGAGTTGGCAGCCCGGCACGGCGCGACGACGTTCCACGTGCTGCTGACCGCGCTCACCTCGCAGCTGTTCAGGCTCACCGGACAGCAGGACGTCGTGGTGGGCAGCATCGTCGGCGACCGGCCGTTGCCCGAACTCGAGTCGGTGGTCGGCTTCTTCGTCGACACCGTGCCGATCCGGGCCACGTTCGGCGCTGACTTGACCGTGGGACAGACGATCGCCGCCGTGCGAACGTCCGCGCTCACCGCGCTCGAACACGCGGAGCTGCCCTTCGACCACGTCGTCCGTGCCGTGGACCCGCCTCGGGTGCCGGGGATGAACCCGGTGGTGCAGGTAGCTCTCAACGTGCTGAACACGCCCGATGTCGAGGGCGGCATTCCCGGCGTGCGGACCGGGATCCGCTTCGAGACCGGGCCGGAGAGCAAGTTCGACCTGGCCGTCTACGCCGAGCCCGGTGCACGTGAGCTGGGCCTGCACTGGGTCTACCGCACGGACCTGTTCGACGCCGACAGCGTGCGCGAACTGGCCGAGCAGTACGTCGCCGTGCTGGAGCAGTTCCTCGACGACACGCGACCGCTGGGAGAACTGCGGCTCGACTCCGAGGCCAGGCGGGAACTCGCCGCGGAGAGCGCGGAACCACCCGCTGTGTGCGACGTCAGTTCCGCGACGGCGTCGTTCCGGCGTGCGGTCGCGGCTGATCCGGACCGGATCGCCGTGCGGTGGCACGGTGACCTGACCTACCGCGAACTGGCGGAGCGGGTCGACGAACTGCGCCGCGGGCTCGCGGACAGCTGGCTGGACCAGACCACGAGCGTGGTGATCGCCGCACGGCGCACGCCGGACCTCCCGGTCGCCGTTCTGGCCCTGCTGGAACACGGTGTGCCGTTCGCCGTCGTCGATGCCGCGCTGCCGGAAGCCGCTTTCGCCGCGCACCTCGAGACTCTGCGGCCCGCCGCCGTGCTGACCGGTCTGTCGTTGCGGCTGTGCGACGGCGGGGTGCCGGTGCGACCCGGGGTGGCGTACCTCGCGCACACCTCCGGCACGACCGGCCGTCCCAAGGTCGTGCTGGGCACGCGAGCCTCCCTGGACCGGCACGTCGGGTGGGAGACGTCCACGTTCGGCATCACCACGGCCGATCGGTTCGCCATGCTGTCGGGCTTGATGTACGACCCGTGCCTGCGCGACATCCTCGTACCGCTGGCCAACGGCGCGACGCTGTGCATCCCGGAGGACGACTTCGGCGCGGACGGCCACGCACTGAGCGACTGGTTGCGCCGTGCTCGGGTGACGGTGTGGCACACGACGCCAGGACTCCTCGGCGCGGCCACCGCCGGTGCGAACGGTGCCGTCGACGACCTCCGGCTGATCATGAGCGGGGGAGATCGGCTGCACGGTGCGGACGTCGCCCGCGCCACGCAGGTCTTCCCGCGCGCCCACGTGGTGAACGTCTACGGCACCACCGAAACGCCGCAGGTGATGAGCGCGCAGGACGCGACGGGTGAGTCGCCCGGCGTCGTCGCGCTCGGCGTGGGCACACCGACCAGCAGGCTCCTGGTCCTGGACGACCGGAGCCGGCTCGCCGGCACGGGAGAAGTCGGCGAGATCGTCGTGCAGAGCCACTACCTGTCGCTGGGATACCGCGACGAGCAGAACGACAGCGCCTTCGCCGCCGCGGGTGTCGTCGCGGGCGAGATCGCCGGACCGTTCTACCGCACCGGCGATCTCGGGTGGCGCGACGCGGCGGGGGACGTGCACCTGATCGGACGGCGCGACCACCAGCTCAAGATCGGTGGCGTGCGGGTGGAACCGGGCCACCTGGAGCACGTGCTGTCACAGCACGACCAGGTCGTCGCGGTGGCGGTGCGCGCGACACCCCGGCTCACCGCGTTCGTCGTGTCCTCCGTGGACACCGATGAACTGCGACGGCACGCAGAACGGCACCTGCCCGCAGGGCTCGTGCCGGAAATCGTTGCGGTGTCGGAGCTCTGTTACAACCGCAACGGCAAGCTGGACGTCGAGCGGACCGCCGAGCGCGCTGTGGGCACCGGCGTCCACGAGGAGACGTCCGAGCCCGAGACCGAGATCGAGCAGCGGCTGGCCGGCCTGTGGTCGGAGATCCTGCAGAAGCCGGTCGTCACACCGGCTGCCGACTTCTTCCGTCTCGGCGGGCACAGCCTGCTGGTGACCAGGATGCTGGCCGCCGTTCGCGCCGAGTTCGGCGTGGACGTCGGGTTCCGCGACTTCTTCACCGCGCCCACCGTGCGCAGACTCGCCCACCTCGTCGAAGCCGAGCTGATGTCCGATCTGGACGAAGCAGAACTCGCGCTGCTCGACGACGACATGTTCACCAACGACGCCTGGGGGCCTCGTCCATGACCGACCTCGCCACGAAACTCGCCAAACTGCCCAAGGACAAGCGCGAGGCGTTGCTTCGCAGGCTCGCCGCGGGCCGCTCGGCGGAGCCCGTTCTCGGACCGCGCACGTCCAACGCGCCGGTGCCGGCAGCGGTGCAACAGCAACAACTCTGGTTCATCGACCGGATGGACCAGCAGGCCGCCGCCAACAACCTCGCCTACGTCTGGATCCTGCGAGGCCGGCTCGACGTCGACGCACTGCGGGCCGCGCTGGCGTCGGTCGTCGGCCGCCACGAGAGCCTGCGCGCCTCGCTGGTGGCGGGCGATCCGGTGGACCTGCGGGTGGCCGACGACCTGGACTGGCGGCTCGACGTCGAGGACCTCACCACCGCGGACGATCCCGAGGCCGCGTTCGCAGTGCTGGCCGACGAGCTGCGCGGATGGCGGTTCCGGCTCGACAGGTCCCCGCTGTTCCGCGCCGTGCTGGCGAGGACCGCCGAAGACGAGCACCGGCTGATCTGGGTGGTGCACCACATCGCGTGGGACGCGGGCTCCGTCGGCGTGTTCCTGAACGACCTCTCCTCCGCGTTCAACGGTGCCGGGCTCGCGCGGCCGGAGCTGAACTACCGCGACTACGCGGCCTGGCAGCACGCCCGGCTGAAGAGCAAGCGCGGGGCACTCGCGAAGTGGTGGCGCGACCAACTGCGTGACTGCGCTCCCACCGAGCTGCCGACGGACCACGCCCGGCCGGCCGAGCAGACGTTCGGCGGCGACGCGATCAACGGCGTGCTGCTCGAAGGTGCCGCGCTGGAACGGTTCCGGCGACTGTGCGACGAGCAGCGGGTGACGGCCTACATGGCACTCGTCGGCACGTTCACGCATCTGCTGGGCCGGTGGACGCGCACCGAGGACGTCCTGATCGGCTCGCCCTTCGGCCTGCGGCCCGATCCCCGGCTGGAGGACAGCGTCGGCTTCTACGTCAACATGCTGCCGATCAGGTGCGCCGGCGGTGGTGAGCGCAGCCTGCGCGACCAGCTCACCGCGGCGCGGGAGAGCGTGCTGGACGCGATCGACCACCGCGAGCTGCCGTTCTCGGAGATCGTCGCGGCGGTCAACCCTCCGCGTGACCTGTCCCGCACGCCGTTGTTCCAGATCGAGCTCGCGTACGAGGCCGACACCGTCGACAGCTTCGGCATCGGGTTCGACGGACTGGAGTTCGCGCACCAGAAGCTGCACGACGGGGGATCCCGGTTCGACCTGTCCCTGATCGTGCGCGACGCGGGGGACCGGCTCGGCTACACGGTCGAGTACAACCCGGACCTCTTCCAGCAGGAGACGATCCAGTCGCTCGTCGACTCGTTCCGCGTGCTGCTGGACAACGCGACGGCGCGACCGGACGTTCAGCTGAACGAGCACGACCTCGTCACCGCACAGCAACGAGGCGAGCTGGTGCGACTGGCCGACGGCGGTGCGGCGGACGAGTTCGCGCCGACGGTGTGGGACTCGTTGCTGCGTCACGAGACCGAGCGTCCGGACGCCGCAGCTGTCGGCACGCTGACCTACGCCGAGCTGACCGCGCGGTCCAGGGCCGTCGCCGCACGGCTCGCCGCACTGGGCGTCGGGCGGGGCGACCGCGTCGTGCTGCTCGCCCGTCAGTCCGAGGACGCCGTGGTAGGCATGCTCGGCACGCACCTGCTCGGCGCGGCGTACGTTCCGCTGGACGTCGACGCGCCGGTCTCCCGGCTCCGTCAGATCGCCGACCAGGCGACGGCTTCGGCGTGGCTCGTCGGTGAGACCGAGGTCTTCGAGCGACTCGAGCGGGCGCACGTGCCGTCCGTCGAGATCACGTCGTGCCACACCGGCGAGTTCGGTGGTCTGCCACAACCGGACGACTCCGCCTACGTGATCTTCACGTCCGGCACCACCGGCAACCCCAAGGGCGTCGAGGTGCCGCACAGCGCACTGGCCCACTTCTGCGCGGAGATCAACCGGGCGTACCGCATCGGGCCCGGCGATCGTGTTCTCGGGTTCGCGCGGCCGAGTTTCGACGTGTCGGTGTTCGAGGTGTTCGCCACGCTCGCCGCGGGCGCCACCCTGTGCCTGCCGGATCTGGACACCCGCCGTGATCCGGCGCTCCTGGGCGAGTTCCTGCGTGCCGAGCGGATCACCGTGGCGGAGCTGCCTCCCGCGTTGATGCCGCAGCTCGACCCGGACCTGCCCGATCTGCGGCTGGTGTCCGTCGGTGGCGAGGCGTTCCGCGGCTCGCTGGTCGCGGAGTGGGCGAGTGCGGACCGCGAGTTCTGGAACGGCTACGGCCCGACCGAGACCACGGTCGCCGTGACGCTCAAGCGCTGCGAGGGGGAGTGGAAGGTGAATCCCCCGATCGGCAGGCCGATGCGCGGTTACCGCGCCCACGTGGTGGACGCGATGATGCGGGCGGTGCCCAGGGGAGCGGCCGGTGAGCTGGTCATCGCCGGTCCCTGCGTGGCGCTCGGGTACCTCGGGGATCCGGAGCAGACCGCACGCGTGTTCGTCGCCGAGCCCGGTGCGGACGGGGAACGCGCCTATCGGACCGGCGACCTGGTGCGCTGGCGGGGCGACGACGACCTGGACTTCCTCGGCAGGGCCGACCGGCAGGTGAAGATCAACGGGTTCCGGGTCGAGCTCGCCGAGGTCGAGCGGGCGCTCACCGACCACGAGTCGGTGACCCGCGCCTGCGCCGCGGTCTTCGACGTGCCGGAGCTCGGCCGGATCATGGTGGGCTTCGTCGTCGGCAGCGATGCCGAGGACGCCGAGGTGCTGCGGCACGTCGGCGGTCTGCTGCCGCGCTACGCGGTGCCGGCGCGGCTGGTGCGGGTCGACGACATCCCGCTCACGCCGAACGGGAAGGTCGACCAGACCGCACTGGAACGGTTGCTGCGGAAAAACCTGACGACACAGCCCGTCGCCCAGCCCGTGCGCGAACTCACCGAGACCGAGCGGATCCTGGTCGAGGAGGTGATCGGGCCGGTCCTGCTGCGCGCGGGTGTCGACCCCGACATCAGCTTCTTCGAACTGGGCGGGAACTCGCTGCAGGCCACCCAGGTCACCGCGTCGATCTCGCGGCGGTTCGACGTGGGCGTCACGATCGGCGAGTTCTTCCGCGACCCCACCGCCCGTGGGCTCGCCGTCCTGGTCGACGGCAAGGAGAAGCGGTCGGACAAGGCGGGGAACCGGCTGCACGCGCTGCTCGCGGAGGAGACGCCGTGAACGACGTCGATCTCGACCAGCTGTCCGAAGAGGACCTGCTGCTCCTCGCGGAGCTGCTCGGTGACGAGTACCCGGTGACGGCGGCGCAGCAGGACATGCTGGACTGCGCGAGCGCACACCCCGGCAGCGTGGCGGCGGGCATCCACCTGGCTTTCCGCATCGAGGGCGCCGTGTCGGTCGAACGGCTCAGGGCCGCGCACGACGCCCTGCTCGAGCGGCATCCCGCGTTGCGGACCACCTTCCGCGAGGACGCCGGGCGGTGGGTCCAGGCCGTGAGTGCCGACACGGCGTTCCCCTTGACGTTGCGCACCACCGACGAGGCGGACGACGACGTCGTGCGAGCGGCGCTGAGCAGGCATCAGACGGACAGCTTCGACCTGCGCGGTGGTGGGGCTCTCGCGCGAGCCGAACTGCTCATGGCGCGGCGAGGGCCGCACCTGCTCGTGTGGTCGTTCCACCACGCGGTGGTGGACGGCTACTCGCTCGGGCTCATCTGGGACGACTTCGCCGCCCGCTACAACGGGCACGTCGACGAGCCGGTGCCGACACCGTTCGGCGAGTACGCGGAGTGGCAGCGGGAATGGCTGACCGGCCCTGAAGCCGAGGAACAGCAGGGACGGGTGCGGGCCAAGGCTCTTCCCGCTTCCTCGCCGTGCACCCGCAGGGTCTCGGATCCCGACATCGGCTCGCTGGACATCGTCGTGCCACCCGACCTGCACGAGGCGATCACCCAGCTGGGCAAGGAATCCGCCACCACCACGCACATGATGCTGCTCGCCGTCTACCGGCACGCCGTTGCGGCGGAGGGGCTTCTGGACAGCGTCGCTCCGGTCTGGACGCCGCTCGCGGGACGGACGGACCCGCGGTTCTCCCGGACCGTGGGCATGTTCGCCAACGCGCTGCCGGTGTACGGAGGCGCGCATGCGGAGTCCACTGTGGACGCCGCGATGAGCGAGGTGCGGGAAGGCTGCATCCTCGCCATGGAATGCCAGTCGGTGCCGCGCCGCCGGCTCGACGACCTGCCGGTGCAGGCCTTGTTCGCGTTGCAGAACACGGCCAGTGGCAGCGGTGTGCTCGCGGGGAGCACGACGTCCCTGGTGCGCCCGGCCGGCGTGCCGCAGGTGGCTCCGATCCTGGAGTTCTACAGCCCGGCGGACCGGTTGTTCCGCACGGCGCTGTCGTTCGGTTACCGCGGTGGTGGCCTTGCCGGCGTGCTGGAGTACGACCGGGCGGTGGTTCCGGACGCGGTGGCTCAGGCGGTGGTCGCGCGGTTCGGCGAACTGGTGCGGCGGCTGGTGAACGGTGATGTCGCGTGGTAGTTCGCACGCGCTGGGTGCGGGCGATGCGCGAGCAATGGCATCTGCCGATGGCGCGGCTCGTGGTCTTCCCGCACTCCGGCAGCGGTCCGAGCAGCCTGCAGCGACTGATGGACAGGCTGCCCGCGTGGGTTGATCTGCGCGGCGTGGTGCTGCCGGGTCGTGAGCACCGGATCGATGAGGATCCCCGGACTCGGCTGGACACCGTGCTGGAATCTGTGGACCGGGAGCTCGCCGATCTGCCCGCGGTGCCGACCGTCCTCTTCGGACACAGCTTGGGCGCCCTGCTCGCCGCGCTCATGGCGGTGCGCGCGCCAGGGCGGGTGACCGGCGTGGTGCTCAGCGCACAGCCGCCGATCGCCGTCGACCCGGTTGGCGACGTGCTGACCGTGGCGGGGCTGACGCCGGCGGAGTTGCTGGACGCGCCTGAGTGGAGAAGCCGGCTCGACGCGTTGCTGCAGGCAGACGGTGAGCTCGCGGCCGAAGCCCGGCAGAGTCTTGCGGGCACGCGAATCCCGGTGCGGACGAGAGTTCTCGGTGGGACCGGGGATCCGCTGGTGCCGGCGCGGTCGTTGGACGCCTGGCGATCGCATGCGCGCACGGTGCCCCGGTTGTTCGACGGCGGGCACTTCTACCTGATCGAGGACGCCGTTGTCGGCGCGGTCGCGGACGAGCTCACCTCGGTGCTGAGGAACGCGGCCGCCGGTGTGGAGGCGTGGACCGGATGAACCAGATCTCACGAGGAGAACGATGACAGCCCGGCCCCGCATCGCCATCGTCGATGCCTACTCGTCCGCGCACAGGATGGCACCGGAGTTCCACGCCGCCGGATTCGACGTCGTGCACGTGCAGAGCACCCCGGCCATCCCGAAGGTGTACTCGGCGTCGTTCCAGCGCGACGACTTCGTGGACAACGTGGTGCACGAGGGCGACTTCGAGCACACGGTGCGGCAGCTCGAGAAGCACGAGCTCACCCACCTCATCGCCGGTATCGAGAGCGGCGTCGAACTGGCCGACGAGCTCAGCGAGCGGCTCGGTCTGAGGTCGAACGGCACCGAGCTGAGCGAGGCGCGGCGGGACAAGCACCGCATGATCGAGACCGTCCGGGCCGCGGGTCTGCGTGCCGCTCACCAGATCCGCACCGCGGACACCGACGAGCTGGCCGCCTGGCACGCCGAGGTCGGCGGCCGGATCGTGGTGAAGCCGTTGAAGAGCGCGGGAAACGACGGCGTGTTCTTCTGCGACTCCCCGGAGGAGTCCGTTGCCGCACTGCGGTCGATCCTCGGCGCGGACAGTGCCCTGTCCACCCGGAACGTCGCTGTAGTGGCGCAGGAGTACCTGCACGGCATCGAGTACTACGTGAACACCGTGAGCCTGGACGGCAACCACCGCGTCTGCGACATCTGGCGCACGAGCCACGTCTCCGCCAACGGCGTGCTGGACCTCCTGGAGGGCTCGTACCTGCTGCCGCGTCGGGGTGCGGTGCAGGACGCGTTGGTCGAGTACGCGTTCGGAGTGCTCGACGCGCTGGGCATCCGGCACGGCCCGGCACACATGGAGGTCAAGTTCACCCCGGACGGGCCGGCGCTCATCGAGGTCGGCGCACGGGTGTGCGGCGGCGATCTCCCCAACCTGGCACGGCACGCCGTCGACGGTGGCCAGCTGGAGTGGACCGTGCAGGCCTACGCCCGGCCTGAGCAGTTCCTCGCCCGACACTCCGACGACTACCGCGTCGAGCGCCACGCGGCGTGCGTCGGCCTGGTCTCCCCGGTGCGGGGACGGCTGCGTTCCTACCGCCACCTCGACCGCGTCGAGCGGATGGAGAGCGTGCGGGAGATCAAGGTGTTCGTGAAGCCCGGCGACCAGCTCGTCGAGACGGTCGACGACTTCACCTTCCCCGCGGCGATCTACCTGCTGCACGACCTGGAAAGCGTTGTCATGCGGGACTTCGCCACGATTCGCCACCTCGATGGAGCGGCCTTCTATGAAGTCGATTGACCGCACGAACGTCCACTACCTGATCAGCCAGGTCGCCTACGGCCTGGCCACCGGGACGTTCGACATGTTCTACAACCTGTACCTCCGCGAGGTGGGCATCGAGGCCGGCCAGATCGGCACGATCATGATGGTCGGGTTCATCGTCATGGCCGTCTCCGTCGTGCCGCTGTCCTGGCTCGCTGACCGGGTCGGGCAGCGCAGAACGATGCTGTGGACCAGTTTCGGTCTCAGCGTCACGATGATCCTGTTCCCGTTCACCACGTCGTTCGCCGGCAACCTGGTCCTGTTCTCCGCCGCGAACATCTTCTCCCCGGTGATGCTCGCGACGGTGACAGCGCTGGTCGCCAGGAACAACCCGGCCGAGGAACAGCGGTTCGCCATGTTCCGCTGGGGGTTCGTGTGGTTCCTCGCGAGTTCGGCGCTCGTCAATCTGCTCGGCGGCAGCCTGGTCAGGTGGACCGGCAATGACGGCTACCAGGGACCGATGATCGTCGCCGCGCTGCTCGGGCTGGGAATCGGTCTGGCACGCATCGGGATGAGGGAACGCCCAGCCGTCCGGACGGAGGCGGTGCCGGCGGCGGACGAGGACGTCCCGCGGCCGAGGGTGTGGCCGGTGGTCGCTGTCGCCGCGTGTGTCGGAGCGTTCTCCGTACTGGGTGTGCGGTTCTTCAACCTGCTGGTGACCGGCATGTTCGACGTCTCGGTCGACGTCCTCGGCTACCTCATGGCGCTCGAACGGATCACGAGCGCCGTCGCGGTGCTGGTGCTCGCACCACTGCTCAAGCGCGTCGGCCCGGTCGCGGTCACCGGCGTGGCGCTGATCCTCGTCCTGCCGCTGCAGATGTGGGGCATGTTCAGCGCCAGTGCCGCTGCTTTCATGGTGCCGTACCTGCTTCGGCAGGGCGTCCACTACTCGCAGATGCCGGTGCTCGACCTCGTCACCAACCGCGACGTGCCCAACGCCAGCAAGGGTTTTGTGAACGGCGCGCAGAAGTTCGGACTGTTCGCCGGCAGTGGTGTAGCGGCCCAGTTGTACGGCTTGCAACTGGCGGAGGGCGCGTACCAGGCGACGTTGCTGATCTCCGGTGCCTGCGCGGTCGTCGCCGGCGTGCTGTACCTCGTGTTCTTCCTGAAGCCGGTCGCCCAGCGCGGTCACGACCCAGGCGACGAGCACCGCGACGCCGACGCCCGCGCAGAGCGTGCTGGTGCCCGCGGCGGAGACGTCGGTGAACGATGCGGCGGCGGCGGAGGTGGGGAGAAAGCGCAGGACGGAGTCTCCGCTGTCGGGTAGTGAACAGGCAAAACATACCGATGAGGCCGCCTTCGGAAGATGTCCCGAAAACGGCCCCGTCGGTGACCTGTCAGGTCTGGTCAGCCCACCGCTTCTGGCCGGCCGCGCCAAGCGTGGAGATCGGGTCGTAGTAGGGGTAACGGCGATCCAACGCCTCGGGATCTTCGAGCTCGATCCCGGTCCGGTAGTTCTTGGTCCAGTAGGAGATCCCGAGCTCACGGTCGTACTCCGCGAGCTGGTGCACCCACCGCTTCCCGACGTACGGCACGTCGCACACGATCCGTGGCGTCGCGTAGCCGGGCAGGTAGCCCATGATCGCGTGCTGCAGCTCCTGCGCCTCCCACACCGACACCCGCCAGTGCTCCGCGTTGGGGATCATGTCGCACATGTAGAAGTAGTACGGCAGGATGTTCGCTTCCCCTTGCAGCGCAAAGCAAAGGTCCAGCAGGTCGTCCGACGTGGCGTTGACGCCCTTCATCAGCACACCCTGGTTGCGCACGTCCCGCACACCGACCTCGAGGGCCGTACGAGCTGCCTCGGCGACGAGAGGTGTCACGGACTGGGCGTGGTTCACGTGCGTGTGGATCGCGAGGTTCACGCCACGGCGTGAGGCCGTGCGGGCCACACGCTCCAGGCCCTCGACGACGCGCGGCTGCAACCAGTGCTGCGGCAACCCCGCAAGGGCCTTGGTGGCCAGGCGGACGTCGCGGACCGTGTCGATGTCCAGCAGGCGCATCAGGAACGACTCGAGCTGCGGCCACGGCACGTTCGCCACGTCGCCGCCGGAGACCACGACGTCGCGGACGCCCGGGGTCTTCTTCAGGTACTCGATCATCTGGTCCTGGCGGTCGACCGGCTTCAGCGAGAGCTTGTGCTTGTCGATCAACGGCGTCGAGTTGCCGACCAGGTCCATGCGGGTGCAGTGCCCGCAGTACTGCGGGCAGGTCGACACCATCTCGGCGAGGACCTTCGTGGGGTAGCGGTGGGTCAGGCCCTCGACCACCCACATCTCGGCCTCGTGCAGCGAGTCGCGCTGGGAGTGCGGGTGCGACGGCCAGTTCGGGTCGCGGTCGGACGAGACCGGCAGCATGTAGCGGCGGACCGGGTCGGCCAGGAACGCCTCGGTGAAGGCGTCGGGAGAAAGTTCGGCGTCGACCGCCATCGTGTTGAACATCTGCGGCGGGATCAGCATCGACATCGTCGCGAAGGCGTCCATGTCCTTGGCGAGGTCGTCGTAGAACCGGTCGGTCAGCAGGTCGCCGGCGACCTTGCGGAGCTGCTTCACGTTCTTCACGCAGTTCACCCGCTGCCACTGGGCGTCCCGCCATTGCGCCTCGGTCACGTGGGACCAGCCGGGGAAGCGTCGCCAGTCCGGCTCGACCAGCTCCCGGCGGACGTACGTGTACGGCTGGCGGTCCAGCCGCTCCAGCGCCGTGGGGGCGTCGTGCAGCGCGGTCATCCGTACTCCTCAGCGTCGAGGTCGCGTAAAGATATCCTGTCATATCGCTAGCGCGCCGTAAATATTTCAGCTCCAGCGCTGGTGGAAGATGGGTCGGGAGCAAAGACGGGCCGTCGTGCGTTCAACAGGCATGCCCCTCTTCGCGCTGCTGCTGCTCGGGATGTTCGCCGAGATCGCGGTCATGGTCGCCGTCGGCAACGCCATCGGCGGGCTCTGGATGATCGCGTTGCTCCTGCTCGGCACCCTCGTCGGACTGTCGCTGGTGCGCCGGCAGGGCGCGCAGACGATGGCCGCGTTCCGCGAGGCGGCGTTCCAGCGCCAGCAGCCCCACCAGGAGATGGCGGACGGCGTGCTGATCGCGGCGGCCGGTGCGTTGATCATGGTGCCCGGCTTCATCAGCGACGTGGCCGCGTTGTTCCTGCTCTTCCCGCCCACGAGGAAGCTCGTGAGCCGCCGGATCGCGCGCAAGGCGGAGGCGGCGGCGCTCAAGTTCGAGCACGAACGCCGCTTCGGCGCCGGTCAGGTCGTCGAGGGCGAGATCATCGACGTCGACGCGGGTCCGGTCGTCATCACGGAGCGGCGCGAGCTCACGTGATCCGCGCGTACCGGCCCGCCGACCTGGACGCGCTGTACGACGTCTGCCTCGACACCGGCGACGGCGGCCTGGGCGTGCGGCACCTGTTCGACGACCCGCGCCTGATGGGCCACGCCTACGTGGGCCCGTACGCGGCGTTCGAGCCCGACCTGGTGTTCGTGGCGGAGGACGACGAAGGGGTGTGCGGGTACGCGCTCGCGGCGTCCGACACGGAGGCCTTCGAGGACCGCTGCGACCGCGACTGGTGGCCTGACCTGCGCGTCCGCTACCCGATGACGGCGAGCCCGAACCGGATCGTGCAGCAGATCCACCAGCCGGTCCGCGCCGATCTGATGATCACGAGGGACTATCCGGCGCACATGCACGCGAACCTGCTGCCCCGCGCGAAGGGCAAGGGATTCGGCGGCACCCTCGTCCGCAGCGTGCTCGAACGCCTGGAGAAGGGCGTGCATGTGCACGTGCGGCACCACAACACACACGCGATCGGCTTCTGGGAGCACCTCGGTTTTCGCGTGGTCGACTCCGCGGACAAGCTCGTCCTGGGGCTCCGTCTCTAGCCGAGCAGGTCCTTCATCAACAGGTCGAAGTCGAGGACCTCACGCCCGGCCGGCACCGCCGCATAGGTGGAGTCGAGGAACCGCTCCAACTCGGCCGCCGACAGGTGGAACACCGCGTGCGAGTCCTCGGTGAACAGTTCCAGCACGAGCACGTCGCCGTCGCCCGGCCGCAGCCGCACGTCCCCGAGCCCGGTCGGCGACAGCAGTCCGTCGGCGAGCAGTTCGCGGCCGACGAGCCAGATCGACTCCTGGTCCCGCGCCTGAAAACGCAAGGTCACGGCATGCGGATCGTCGGAACGATATTGGAGGTCGACGCTCATGGGCTCGACCGAGCCGTCCGGCCTGACGAACTGGACGACCGTGGCTGTGCCGACCCGAGTCTCGTTGAACATCGCTGTTCCTCCTCCGCGGTGAGGGTGCTGCACTCAACACGGATGCCGTTCGGAGTCGGTTCACCACTTTTCCGAAACTTCTTCGCTGGGTACCTGAAGGCTCATGACGGTCTATGGCATCCACGCGTCCCACGAGCAGATACACCCCACTGAGCTGCTGACCGCCGTGCGCAGGGCCGAGCAGGCCGGGTTCGGCGCGGCGATGAGTTCGGACCACTTCTCGCCGTGGAGCGCCCGCCAGGGGCAGTCGGGTTTCGCCTGGTCCTGGCTCGGCGCGGCACTGCAGGCCACCGAACTCCCGTTCGGCGTGGTCACGGCCCCAGGCCAGCGCTACCACCCGGCCATCACCGCGCAGGCGATCGGCACGCTGGCCGCGATGAACCCCGGCCGGTTCTGGGCCGCGCTCGGCACCGGCGAGGCCAGCAACGAGCACATCACCGGTGACGGCTGGCCCCGCAAGGACGTGCGCACCGCACGGCTGCGCGAGTGCGTCGACGTGATCCGCGCGCTTCTCGAAGGCGAGGAGGTCAGCCACGACGGCCTGGTCACGGTCGACCGGGCGAAGCTCTGGACGCTGCCCGACGAGGTGCCCCTGCTGATCGGTGCCGCGGTGAGCCCGGCGACCGCACGCTGGTGCGCCGAGTGGGCCGACGGGCTGATCACCGTCAACGCGCCGCCCGAACGTCTGCGCGAGGTCGCGGACGCCTATCGGGACGCCGGCGGCAAGGGCAAGCTCCACCTGCAGATGCACCTGAGCTGGGCCGAGGACGAGGACACGGCTCTCGCGATCGCGCACGAACAGTGGCGCAGCAACGTGTTCCGTCCGCCCGTGTGCTGGGACCTCGAACTGGCCGAGCACTTCGACGTCGTCTCCGAGCACGTCACGCCCGAAGCGGTCGCCAAGGTCGTCAACGTGTCCGCCGACCTCAAGTGGCACGCCGAGAAGCTGCACGAGTGCGCCGAGCTGGGCTTCGAGGAGATCTACCTGCACCACGTCGGCCAGGACCTGATCCCGTTCGTCGACGCGTTCGGCGAGCACGTGCTGCCGGAGGTGACCGCGTGATCCGCACGTCCGACGTCTGGTGGAAGAACGCCGTCCTCTACTGCCTCGACGTGGAGACCTTCTCCGAGGAGGGGTTCCGCGGCGCCACGGAACGCATTGACCACCTGCACGCGTTAGGCGTCACGTGTGTGTGGCTGATGCCGTTCTACCCGACGCCCGAACGCGACGACGGCTATGACATCACCGACTTCTACGGCGTCGACCCACGGCTGGGCTCGCTGGGCGACTTCGTGGAGTTCGTGCGTGCCGCACGGGACAGAGGCATGCGCGTGATCGCGGACCTCGTCGTCAACCACACGTCCGACCAGCACCCGTGGTTCCACGACCCGGACAAGCGCGACTGGTACGTCTGGGCCGACGAGCCGCAGGAGGACGGGCCGCAGGGCATCACGTTCCCCGACAAGGAGAACAGCCTCTGGGAGTACTCGGAGGAGGTCGGGAAGTACTACCTGCACCGCTTCTACAAGCACCAGCCCGACCTCAACGTGTCCAACCCGGAGGTGCGCGACGAGATCGCCCGCATCATGGGCTTCTGGATGGAGCTGGGCCTGAGCGGGTTCCGCGTCGACGCCGTCCCGTTCCTGCTGGAGCACAACGACCCCGCGGACGCCGTCGCGCTGCCCGACCCGCACGACTACCTGACCGACCTGCGGGCGTTCCTCAACCGCCGCAACGGCGAGGCCGTGCTGCTGGGCGAGGTGAACCTGCCGTACAAGGACACGATGGCCTTCTACGGCCAGGGCGTCGGCGACGAGCTGACCATGTGCTTCGACTTCGTCGGCATGCAGGCGATGTACCTGGCCCTGGCCCGGCAGTCGAGCGGTCCGCTGGCCAAGGCCCTGCAGGAACGGCCGGAGCCACCGCGCGACGGCCATTGGGCGACGTTCGTCCGCAACCACGACGAGCTGACGCTGGACAAGCTGCCGCTCGACGAACGCCAGGAGGTCTTCGACGCCTTCGGCCCCGACAAGAAGATGCAGCTCTACGGCCGCGGCCTGCGCCGGCGGCTGCCCGGCATGCTCGACGGCGACCAGCGCCGCATCCGCATGGTCTACAGCCTGCTCTTCACCCTGCCGGGCACGCCGGTGCTGTTCTACGGCGAGGAGATCGGCCTGGAGGAGGACCTGTCGCTGGAAGGCAGGCTCGCGGTCCGGGTACCGATGGACTGGGACGCGGCGGGGGAGCAGCGCCACGACCCCGACTCGTTGCTGACCTGGATGCGGCGAATGGTCGAGTGCTACCGGGAGTGCCCGGAGCTGGCCTGGGGCGCAGTCCAGGTGCTCGACGTCGGTGACCCGACCGTGTTCGCCCACCGCGCCGACTGCGACGGTGGCGCCGTGATCGCCGTGCACAACCTCACGGACCAGGAGGTCACGGTGCGGGTGCCTGCGGAAGGGATGCTCACGAACGTGCTCACCGGCAAGGACCTGAAGCCGGCGAAGATCGGGGCCAAGGTCGACCTCGCGCCCTACGACTGCCGCTGGTACCGCGTGAGGTAGCGAAACGGCACCGTTGGGCGACAAACGAACATGCCCGTGCCAGTGCCCGACACACCCGCCTCGATCGACCAGCTCGGCTTTGACCGGTTCGCCGTGCCGTTCGCCCGGACCATCGCGGCCACCGACAGGTCCACGACACCGTGGACCATCGGCGTCTACGGCGAGTGGGGCAGCGGCAAGACGACGTTCCTGAAGCTGGTCGAGAAGGAGTTGTCCGGGTTCCGGGTGCGCCCGATCTGGTTCAACGCCTGGAAGTACGCGCGCGACGACAACCTTTGGGCGGCGCTGATCGAGAAGATCGTCGCGGAGGCCCGCCGGAGCGTGCCCTGGTACCGAGCGCCGGACGTGCGCCTGCGAATCTGGCTTCGGTCGATCGACTTCGGCGCGGGGTTCTTCGAGCTGTTCCGCAAACTCGGGGCGATCGCCATCAAGGTCGTCATGCTCGCCGTGCTGATCCTGATGGCGATCAGCCTCGTCCCGGTCGCCGGAAACCCGGTGACCGGGTGGCTCGTGGGCAACCCGCTGCTCGACTCGCCCTGGAACCGTGTGCTGGTCGGCGTCGTCGCGGCACTGGGCACGAAACCGGAAGCGCTGCTGAAACTGTTCGACGTGAAGCTCGGCGCGGACTTGGGCGCGTTCCGCCGCAGCCGGGCCCACCGCTCACAGGCAGCGCTGCTGGACGACTTCACCGCGGAGTTCCAAGGCGTGCTGGAGGTGGTCTACCGCAAGAACCCGCTGGTCGTGATCATCGACGACCTGGACCGGTGCCTGCCGGAGCAGACCTTGCAGATCATCGAGACGGTCAAGCTCGTGCTGGATGAGCCGGGCTGCGTCTTCCTGCTCGCGGTGGACCGGGAGGTCATCGAGCATGCGATCCGGGTCAAGTACAAGGACCTGCCCTCGGTCGGAGAGCTGGGCGAGACGTTCTTCGAGAAGATCGTGCAGTTGCCCTACTCGCTGCCGCCGCCGGCGGAGGGCCGGGTGGAGTCGTACATCCGCAGCATCTCCTCCGACGAGGCGGTGCTGGCGTGCCTGCCGATCCTGCGCGGCACCGCGCCCTACAACCCCCGGCGTATCAAGCGCAGCGTTCAGGCCTTCACGATGCTCAGGGGAGTGTCCGCGGACCTCGCAACGGTGCCTTCCGTGCTCGCCAAGCTGGTGATGCTCCAGGCTCAGTTCCGGCAGGTGTACCGGGAGGCCGTCAACGACCACGCGTTGCTCGCCCAGTTGGAACAGGTCTACCGGCAACCGGAGTTGGAAGTCGACGACGTGCTGAGGGGCCGCGCCGACCAGTTCGCCGAGCGCTATCCGGGGTTGAAGGCGCTGTTCCGCGTGCGGTTGAGCGCGGAGGATACGTTCGCCGAGGTGCCGGTCGAGTCCTACCTGTCGATCGTCGACACTGTCGTCGTGGCGGAGGAACCCGAGCAGGAACCGGGACCGCGCAGCGTCCTGGTGAGCTGCATGTCGACGGACTACGCCTGGGGGGAGCGGCTCGGGCGGTTCCTGCGGGACGCGGGCGAACACGTCCTCATCACGACTCCGGGACAGCCCATCACCAAGCCTTTCCACCGCGTGATCGCCGTGTGGTCGCGGAATTCCACGGGATCACCGGCCGTGGAGCGCCTGTGGGCGGACGCCGTGTCCAAGGGCGTTCCGTTCCTGGCGGTGCGGGTCGACGGCGCCACGCCGTCCAAGTTCCTGCTGGGCAGGGATTCGCTGGACGTCGTGGACATGGACGACAGGGACGTCAAGTCGGCGCTGCTGGCGCGCCTCGGCTACACACTGCGAATGCCGGTGTTGCCGCATCGGTGGAGCAACGTTCCGGATCCTCCCGACGACCTCGTGCATCGCCACGAGCAGGTGGGGCCGCTGGACGAGCGGATCACCGCACTCGTCGGCATGCCGGGCGCGGGCAAGACGATGCTCGCGTTGCGGTACGCGGCCGACCACCGCGGCGACTATCGGATCGTGTGGCGATTCCGGGCCAAGACCATCCTCGGCGACACCGCGCTGCTGGCGGACCGGCTCGGGGTGCAACCGCACGAAGTGGTGCGAGAACTTGCGAACCTCGGAACGTTCCTGCTCATCTACGACGGCTTCGACGACGTCGGCGCGACGAAGGCGTTGTTCCCCGGAGGCGGCTCGGGGAAGGTCATCGTCACGTCCCGGAACCGCGACTGGGCAGAACACGGCAGCATGGTCGAAGTGGGGCCGCTCTCCAGGGAGCAGTCCGTCGCGTTCTTGGATGTCGAGAACGCACGTCTGATCGCAGAGGAGGTCGGTGACCTGCCGCTCGCGCTCGCCTGCGTGAAGTACGGGATGCGAGATGCGCACTACCCGCGCTCGGTGAAGGAGCGCACGCTGTCGTTGGTCGGCGTCCTGTCGGATGCCTTCAAACAGCTTGACCGGAAGAACACCGCCGCCTGCTCCGTGCTGCGCGCCTTGTCGCTCCTCGATCCGTCGCCGATCGCCCACGACCTCCTCAGCCGTGTGGTAACCGGCACCGAGCAGGAGTTCGACGAGGCTGTCAGAGAGCTCGCCCGGATGTCGATGATCAAGGTTCTACCCGACGGTTTCGATGTGCACCCGGTCATCCGCGATTTCGCGCGCGACACGATGAGCGGGCCGGCCCTGATCTCGTCGCTGATGGAACGCCTGCCGGTCTCTGGCGACAGGCAGGCACTCGAACAGCTGCGGCCCCACGTCCGGGCGTTGACGGAGCGAGCTCAGGCCGCCCCGGCAGAGGCAGCGAACTTCCTGGTGAGGGTCGGGCGGGGCTGGCTCGCCGTCGGTGGATGGCACGAAGCCGGAAGGTGCGCGGAGGACGCTGTCCGGCTGGATCCGGACAACGCGTCGGCAGTGGCGTTGCGCGAGGACACGCACGGGCGCACCGTAGTCCTGTTGGGAGAGCCACGAGCCCAGCTGGCTGACCAGCTGCGGACGGCGTTCGGCAAGGAGCGCTTCGAGGTGGTGGGTTCGGGCGATCCAGTCGAGTCCCTGATCACCTCCCGGCATCCGATCGACTGCGTCGTCGCCGTGACCGACGATGCGACTGGGCCGACCTTCACGCTGCAAGCACAGGTGAGCCTCGCCCGTTCGGTTGGCGTCGCCCACGCGGTCGGCGCGGTGATGCGGCACCCCTACGCCAAGAGGACCTCGGAACTCGATCTGAGCGCTGACTATCCCGACGCGTTCGTGGTGAGGCCGGACTCGGGGGAGAAGGTCCTCGAACTGGCACATCTGATCCGGCAGATGGTGTTGCGGCGGTCGATGGGTCAGGTCGGGCCGGTCCCGTGCACACAGTTCCAAGCTGTGCTCATGGCGCGTGAGGGCACGCAGCCCTCGTCGGTGGACATCAACTTCGGCGCTGCGCACGACACGGCGTCGGTGCGCGTGCTCACCGGGAACGCCCCACGCACGTCGGTGGCGGTGTTCGAGCTGGGCACACCCGTCTCGATCACGGTGGGAACGCGGTTCGACAGCGACCTCGGCCGTGGGGTTGTCACCCGGATCTCCGAGTGATGCTTGCGGAATCTTGACGCTTCACGTGAAGATATTGTCGAGACAGCGTCGTCGACCGAAGGATTTTCGCGTGAGCGCGTACGGACTGCACCGCGTCATCGAGCCCGCCGGCGTTCTGCCGCAGCAGGCCTGGCGGCTCGACGCGGAGCCCGTGCCCGCCCCCGACGAGGTGATCGTCGCGGTCGAGCGGCTCAACCTCGACGCGGCGTCGTTCCGGCAGCTCAGGGAGCAGCACGGCAGCGGCGCGGCGGTCCGGCAGGCCGTGCTCGACATCGTCGGCGAGCGCGGCAAGATGCAGAACCCGGTCACCGGCTCGGGCGGCATGCTGCTCGGCACCGTCCTCGAGGTGGGGCCGGAGTCGCCGCTCGGGCTGAAGGCGGGCGACCGCATCGCGACGCTGGTCAGCCTCACGCTGACGCCGCTGCGGATCAACGACGGCCTGCAGGACTGGGACGGCGAGGACGAGCAGGTGCCGTGCCGGGGGACCGCGGTGCTGTTCGGGCGGTCCATCGCGGCCGTGCTGCCGGACGACATGCCGAACGAACTCGCGCTGTCCGTGCTCGACGTGTGCGGTGCACCGGCGCTGACCGACCGTGTGGTGCGCAAGCACCCCGGTGGGTCCGTGCTGGTGCTCGGCGGTGGCGGCAAGTCCGGGTCGCTCTCTCTCGCGGCCGCGCGTCAGGCCGGTGCGTCGCGCCTCGTCGCGTTGGTGCCGACGGAACGTGAGGCCGCGCAGGTTCTTGAGTCCGGCCTCGCGGACGAGGTCGTGATCGCGGACGCACGCAACCCTGTCGCCGTGGCCGAGGCCGTGGGCAAGCAGGTCGACGTCACGGTCGTGTGTGTGGACGTGCCTGGGTGCGAGCACGGCGCCATCCTCGCGACGGCCGACGGTGGCACCGTGATCTTCTTCTCGATGGCCACCTCGTTCAGCGCGGCCGCCCTCGGTGCGGAGGGTCTCGCGGCGGACGTGGAGATGATCGTCGGCAACGGCTATGTGCCTGGTCACGCCCAGTTCGCGTTGGACCTGGTCCGGAGCCGGGCGGGTGTGCGGGCCCTGTTCGAACAACGGCAGACTGCGTGACGTGAGTACGCAACTTTTGGTCGGCGGCCGCATCTACGCACCGGATGCGACGGCGATGGCCGTCACGGACGGCGTCGTCGTGTGGATCGGACAGGACTCGGTCGGGCACGCGCTGCACCCGGACGCCGAGGTCATCGAGCTCGGCGGGGCGTTCGTCGCGCCCGCGTTCGTCGACGCGCACGTGCACGCCACGTCCGCCGGCCTGCTCCTGACCGGCCTCGATCTGACCCGCACGACCTCCGCGGACGAGGTGCTGCGGCAGGTCCGCGACGCCGAGGGCCCCCTGGTGTGGGGTCACGGGTGGGACGAGACGCGCTGGCAGGAGAACCGTCCGCCGACGCGCGCCGAGATCGACGAGGCCGCCCAGGGCAAGACGGTGTACCTGTCGCGCATCGACGTGCACTCGGCACTGGTGTCGTCGGACCTGGTCACCGATGAGGCCCGCACGGCTGATGGTTACTCCGAGGACGGTCCCCTCTCACGTGCGGCCCACCACCTTGTGCGCGGCACGGCGAAAGCCGCCATCACGTCCGAACAGCGCGAGGCCGCCCAACTGGCGTTCCTGCGTCACGCGGCGTCGAAAGGCATCGCGTCCGTGCACGAGTGCGCCGGTCCGGACATCTCCGGCGAGGACGACCTGCGTGAACTCCTCGCGCTCACCGAAGGCCCCGAGGTGGTGGCCTACTGGGGTGCCCACGAACTGCCGGGCGTCACGGTCCGCGGCCTCGCCGGCGACCACTTCGTCGACGGCGCGATCGGTTCCCGCACGGCCGCGCTGACCGAGCCCTACGCCGACGCGGAGACGTCCGGAGCGCTCTACCTCGACGGCCGCCAGATCGCCGACCACCTGGTCAAGTGCACCGAACTGGGGATCCAGGCGGGGTTCCACGTCATCGGCGACGCGGGCATGGCCGCCGTGATCGAGGGCTTCTCCCAGGCGGAGAAGATCCTCGGCACCCCCGAACTCGCCTCCGCCCGCCACCGCCTCGAACACGTCGAGATGGTGTCGAGGGAACAGGCGGAGAAACTGGCCGGGTGGGGTGTCATCGCGTCCGTCCAGCCGCTGTTCGACGCGGAGTGGGGCGGCCCGACTGGCATGTACGCCCAGCGGCTCGGCGCCGAGCGCGGTGTGGGGCTGAACCCCTTTTCGCGGCTCGCGGCCGCGGGCGTGGTGCTCGCGTTCGGCTCGGACACCCCGGTGACCGCGATCGAGCCGTGGGCCGCGGTGAAGGCCGCCGTCCACCACCGGACCGACGGCCACGGCGTCTCGCCGCGGGCCGCCTTCACCGCCCACACCCGCGGCGGCTGGCGTGCGGCGGGCGTGGACGACGGCCTGACCGGCACCCTGCAGCCCGGCGCCCCCGCGACGTACGCGGTGTGGGAGACCGGTGACCTGGTCGTCGCCGGCAGCGACGCGCGGGTGCAGCGCTGGTCGACCGACCCGCGTTCGGGCGTGCCCGGACTGCCTGATCTCACCGGCCCCGCGCCGGTCTGCGTGCGCACCGTGCTGAACGGCCGGACGATTTACGAAAGGAAGTGACTCATGGCGTTGCTCGACCTCGATCCGAAGGTGGTCGCCGCCGCGCGGAAACTCGCAGCGCGGGCGGCCGAACCGGTGGTGTCCCTCGCGAAGGCGCACACCACCGTCGCCGTCGAGCGCGCCACACTCCGTCTCGCGGGCATCACCGGCGCGGACTCCACGCACCGCGCCGGTGACGTCCCCTGGGTCAACCGCGTGATCGACACGGTCCGCGAGCAGTGCGGACTGGAGCACGGTGTGGTGCTGCCGGCGTTCCACGCGTTGCGCGAGCACAACCTCGGATCACTGACGGAACTCGCCGAAGCCACCGCGGCGGGCCAGATCCAGTTCAAGGTCCCCACCGGCAAGGACCTGACGGCGGCGCGGAAGGCCTCGACGTCCGCTGTGTCGAAGGGCCTGAAGTCGGTCGACCGCAACAAGGTCCAGCGCGAGAAGCTGGTCGCCAAGTGGGGTGACCCCGCGCAGCGCCCGTGGATCTACCTGATCGTCGCGACCGGCGACATCGACGAAGACGTGATCCAGGCCCAGAACGCGGCCCGCGCGGGCGCCGACATCATCGCGGTGATCCGCTCGACGGGTCAGTCGTTGCTGGACTACGTGCCGGAAGGCGCCACGCACCACGGGTTCGCGGGCACGTACGCCACGCAGGAGAACTTCCGGATCATGCGCGCGGCCCTCGACGACGTGTCGAAGGAGGTCGGCCGGTACGTGCGGCTGACCAACTACGCGTCCGGCCTGTGCATGCCGGAGATCGCTGTGCTGGCAGGACTCCAGCGCCTCGACATGATGCTGAACGACTCGATGTACGGGATTCTCTTCCGCGACATCAACCCGATCCGCACGTTCGTCGACCAGCGCTTCTCGCGCCAGGTCCACGCGCGTGCCGGCATCATCATCAACACCGGCGAGGACAACTACCTGACCACCGCGGACGCCGTCGACGCCGCGCACACGGTCACCGTCAGCCAGTTGCTGAACGAGCACTTCGCCCACGAGGCGGGACTGCCCGACCACCTGCTGGGCCTCGGTCACGCGTTCGAGATCAACCCGAAGGTGCCCGACTCGTTCCGGCTCGAGCTCGCGCACGCGTTGCTGGCGCGGGAACTCTTCCCGGACGCGCCGCTGAAGTGGATGCCGCCGACCAAGCACATGACCGGCGACGTCTTCGACGGTTATCTGCTGGACGGGTTCTTCAACCTCGCGGGTGTCCTGACAGGACAGTCCATCCTGCTCGTCGGCATGATGACCGAGGCCGTCGTGACGCCGTTCCTCTCGGACCGCGACCTGGCTCTGAAGAACGTCCGGTACGTGCTGAACGCGGCGGGCAGCCTCGCCGAGGACTTCCGCCCCTCACCGGACGGGCTCATCGTCAAGCGCGCGCACCAGGTGCTCGGCGAGGCCGTCGACCTCCTCGGGCGCATCGTCGACGACGGCCTGCTCAACGCCATCGCGGACGGCACGTTCGGCCTGATGAAACGGCCGGCGGACAAGGGCAAGGGCGCGGACGGCGTCGTCGAGAAGGCTCCCGAGTACTTCAACCCCGCGAGCGAGATGCTGGAGGCGAGCGATGTCTGACGCCAAGAGGTACGTGCGGCCGTACGGCGACACGACCGGCGACGGCATGATCCAGACGTCGTTCACGCTGCCGATCCCGTTCGGTCCCAAGGCGGACGGCGCGGCGCTGCAGCTCGCGAACAAGATGGGCATGGACCCCGCGATGGTGGTCCACTCGAACCCCATCGGCGACGACTTCACGTTCTTCGTCGTCTACGGCTCGGTGAAGCACCTGGTGGACCTCGACGAGGTCAAGGTCGTCGAGCGCGAGTACCCGCTGCTGTCACCGTCCGAAGTGAACACCGCGCTGAAGAGGACGTTGCGGCGCAAGCTGGTCGTGGTCGGTGGATGCATCGGCACGGACGCGCACACCGTCGGCATCGACGCGATCCTCAACATCAAGGGCTTCGCCGGCGAGAAGGGCCTGGAGTACTACCGCGAGCTGAAGGTCGTGAACCTCGGCGCGCAGGTGAGCGTTCCGGAGCTCGTCCGCTCCGCCCGCACCGAGAAGGCCGACGCGGTGCTGATCTCCCAGGTCGTCACGCAGCGGGACGCGCACATCCTGAACACGCAGGAGATGTCGGCGGCGTTCCGCGAGGCGATGGGGGACCGGCGGCCGCTGCTGGTGGCCGGCGGACCGCGGTTCGACCCGCTGATGGCGGGCGAACTGGGGGTTGACCGAGTTTTCTCCCGGGGTACCACGCCGGGTGAGGTCGCGAGCTACCTGGTGCACGCGATGCAGGCAAAGAAGGGGGTCGCCGCGTGAGCGGGGCTTTGGTCGAAGGTTTCTCGGTGACGCACCGCCGGTACGTGCCGCACTCGCACGCCCACTACGGCGGCAGCCTGGTCGACGGTGCCTACGGGCTCGGCATGTTCGGTGACGTCGCCACCGAACTGCTCATCCACACGGACTCCGACGAGGGGCTGTTCGCGGGGTACAGCTCCGTCGAGTTCGTGGCGCCGATCCAGGCGGGTGACGTGATCGAGGCGTCGGCGACGCTGGTGCGCATCGGGAAGAGGTCGCGCGAGATCGAGTTCGAGGCACGTGTCGTGTGCCGTTCCGCGCCCGAACGCGGTCCATCGGCGGCCGATCTGCTCGTTGAGCCGATCGTCGTAACGAAGGCCCGCGGCACGGTCGTTGCTCCGAAAGCCGCTGAATAACCCCAAAATTTAGTCCGAACCGGATGGCGTCCTGCTTCGAATCCCCGCCGTGGGAAGGGAGCAGGACAATGCCAAGTAGCAACAAGAAGCGATTACGGCGCGGCGCGATCGCCGCGGCCGTCGTCGCGATGGCGGCGGCGATACCGGCGGCGGAGGCGTCCAGCCATCGCGAGGCTCCGCTGATCGCGGCGGATCCGGCGGTCGACAACACCGACGTGTACGCGTTCACCAGCCCCGACAAGCCCGACACCGTCACGCTCGTGGCGAACTGGTTCGGGTTGCAGGAACCCAACGGCGGCCCCAACTACTACCCCTGGGCCACCGACGCGCGGTACGACGTCAACATCGACGCGGACGGCGACGCGGTGCCGGACAAGACGTTCCGGATCACGTTCAGCACGGACGACCGGCGGGGCAAGGCGAACACCTTCCTCTACAACAACGGTCCGGTCACGTCGATCAACGACGACAACCTGTTGTTCCGCCAGAACTACAACCTCGAGCTGATCGAGGCGGGCAGGACGACCCAGCTCGTGCGCAACGGCCGTGCGGCGCCGTCCAACACCGGCCCCGCGTCGTTCCCGGACTTCGGTGCGATCCGGGACCAGGCGACGGCGAAGATCCCAGGCGGCGGCCAGGTCTACATCGGACCGTCCGAGGACTCGTTCTTCCTGGACCTGCGCGTGTTCGACCTCCTGTACGGCGGGAACCTGAAGGAGGTCAACCAGGACACCCTGATGGGGTACAACGTCAACACCATCGCCATCCAGGTGCCCAAGACGATGCTCGCGCTGAAGGGCGACCCGAAGCGCAACCCCGTGATCGGCGTGTGGAGCGACACCGAGCGCCGGACGCTGAAGCTCGACCCCGGCAAGGCGACCCCGCAGGGCAACTTCGTGCAGGTGTCGAGGCTCGGCAACCCGCTCGTCAACGAGGTGGTGTCGTCCGCGCCGCTCAAGGACGCGTTCAACGGGCTCGAACCCGTCGGGGACGCGAGGGTGCAGGCGTTGCTGGACCGGGTGAACGACCCGGAGCTCGCCCGGCTGATCCAGGCGATCTACGGCATCCCCGCGCCGAAGACGCCTCGCGCCGATCTCGTGGAGATCTTCCTGACCGGCATCACGACGAAGGCCGGCGGCCCGATCAAGGTCGATCTCAACTCGCAGCTGAACAACGCGGACGTGGACCCGAAGCGGTTCCAGCCGTCGGAGATGTTGCGGCTCAACATGTCCACGCCCGTGACGCGCAATCCGAACAGGCTCGGGGTGCTGGGCGGGGACCTGCAGGGGTTCCCGAACGGGCGCCGGCTCTCCGACGACGTCGTGGACATCGAGATCCAGGCGGTGGTCGGAGCGGCGCTGACCGGCAAGCTCGTGCCGGCGCTCGCCAAGGGTGACCGGGTGAACGGCAACGACGTTCGCTTCGGTGACCGGTTCCCGTACGTCGGACTGCCGAGCAACCGCGCGGTCAACTCCCGCTAGCCGAAGGTGCATCCCATGTGGAAACCACTTCCGCTGCTGGCTGCCCTTCTCGCTGTCGCCGCCTGCGCTCCCCCGCAGGCGGCGACGCCCGCCGCCACGCAGACCTCCTCCTTGCAGCGCAACGCCGATTCGTTGCAGGCCAAGCTTCGCCGGACACCCCAGGACGCTGCTGCCTGGGCCCAGCTCGGAGCCACGCACGTCGAGCTCGCCCGCGTGACCTACGACCCCCAGCACTACCCCCGCGCCGAGAAGGCCCTCACCGAGTCCCTGCGGCTCAAGCCGGAGGGCAACGGCGAGGCGTTCATCGGTCGTGGAGCGCTCTCGAACGCCCGCCACGACTTCGCTGCCGCCCGTGACTGGGGTCAGCGCGCGGTCTCCGCTCTGCCGGACTCCGCCGCGGCCCAGGGCGTGCTGGTCGACGCGCTGACGCAGCTCGGCGACGACGCCGGCGCTTCCGTTGCGCTGCAACGCATGCTGGACCTGCGGCCCGGCGTGGCGTCGTTCACCCGCGCCGCCTACCACTTCGAGCTGCACGGCCGTCTGGACGAGGCGCGCGGGGCGTTGGACCGGGCGCTGGAGGCCGCCACCTCGCCGGACGAGGCCGAGTTCTGCCGCCTCCACCTGGACGAGCTGGAGGGGCGTGAGAGGTCCCTGGAGACCTACCGCGAGTTGGTGGCGAAGGTGCCTTCGCCGGACCACCTGGTGAAGTACGGCAAGGCGTTGGACAAGGCGGGCAAGCCCGTCGAGGCTCGCGCGCAGTACGACCTCGCGTTGCGGCAGCTGCGCGCGTTGGGTGGGGACGACCTCACCGCGGCGTTGATCGCGGCCGACCACGGCGACCCCGTCGAGGCGCTGCGGTTCGCGGAGAAGGAATGGGCGAAGCGGCAGAGCGTCTTCACCGCCGATGCCCTGGCCTGGGCACTGCACGTCAACAAGCGTTCGGCGGAGGCGCTGCCGTACTCGGACCGCGCGGTCTCGCTGGGCTGGCGTGATCCCGAGGTGCTGCGGCACCGCGAAGCGATCCTGGGGAGTCTGCGATGAGAGTCTTCCTGCTGGTGCTGTTCGGGATGCTGCTGACGGGTGGGGTGGCGCAGGCGCACCCGTTGAGCAACCTCAGCGTGAACCACTACGACGGGCTGCGGGTGTTCGCGGACCGGATCGAGCTGCGGTCCGTTGTGGACAGTGCCGAGATCCCCACGCTGCAGGACCGCGAGTTCGTCGATCCCCGCAAGAGGTGCGCCGAACGCGCGAAGTCGTTGAACGCCATGGCCGACGAGCAGGAACTGCGGTTCGAGGTGCGCGACGCCGACGTCGTGCGTCCGCCGGGCGAGGCCGGCCTGCCCACGATGCGCCTGACCTGCGAGTACACCGTACCGCTGCCGTCACGCGGCGAGACCGAGGTGACGTTCAGCGACTCCTACCTCAAGGACAAGCCGGGCTGGCGCGAGATCACGGTCGTCGGTGTCGACGTCGCGGTGTCCGGCGCGCCCGCCGAGTCCGTGAGCAACGAACTCCGCGCCTACCCGGACGACCTGCTGTCGTCGCCGCTGGACGTCCGGGCGGTGCGGTTCCTGGCACAACCGGGTGAGGGGTCGGCCGTGACCCCTCCCGGGGTCATAGGTGAAGCCACCAAGGCGGCCGTCGGACTCGTGGGTGATCTCACCCCGGTGGTCGGAGCAGGAGCGGTCCTGCTGTCTCTGGTGCTGGGCGCGTCCCACGCGGCGCTGCCCGGCCACGGCAAGACCGTGATGGCCGCCTACCTGGCGGGTTCTCGTGGAACCCGCCGCGACGCATTCCTCGTGGGCGCCACCGTCACCATCACCCACACGGCGGGTGTTCTGGTGCTGGGGCTGCTGCTCAGCGCGTCCAGCGCGATCGCGGGCGAGTCGGTGTTGCGCTGGCTCGGCATCGCGAGCGGTCTGCTGGTCGCGGTGATCGGAGGAGTGCTGCTCCGCTCGGCGGTGCGCTCTCGTGGTCGTCAGCGGCACGACCACGGACATGGTCATGGGCACGGTCATGGACACGGCCACGGACATGGTCATGGGCACCGCCGGGCGGGGCTCGTCGGCATGGGGGTAGCGGGCGGGTTGGTGCCGTCCCCCTCCGCTCTCGTCGTGCTGCTGGGCGCCATCGCGCTCGGCCGCACCTGGTTCGGCGTCGTCCTGGTGCTCGCGTACGGCCTGGGCATGGCCGCGACGCTCACCGCGGCGGGCCTGCTGCTCGTGTCGCTGCGGGACCGCTTCGGGCCGCGCCTGGCCCGGTTCCGCAGGGTCACGGACTTCACGCCGCTCGGCACCGCGGCGCTGGTGATGCTCGTCGGAGTCGGTCTCGCCACGCGTGCGCTGGCCGGTTAGTCCCTGATCAAGGAGGAAGAACGTGAAGAAGCTCATCGTGCTGGCCGCCCTCGCGTTGACCGCGTGCACCACGCAGGGCACCGCCACCGCGCAGTTCGACGACGAACAGCAGTCCGACATCTCCTGCATGAAGCATCAGGAGCAGACACCGGGGGAGGAGTACTTCGAGGAGGGCAACTGGGACACGGTCGTCTCGTTGTCGATCCTGCGTTACTACACGTCGAACGGCGCAAAGGCGTACTGCGACGGCAAAGCCGCCACCGACGCCGACCAGGGCTGGCGCAAGCTCTATCTGCAGATGGGAGCGGATCAGACCAATTTGAGGTGAATCGACCGCAACCTTCGCCGCCTTCTCCCGTTGGTCAGTACAGAAGTAGCTACATGCGGGGAGGATGCGGCGTGGTGAAGATCGACCACCAGGGGGAGACACCTCCGTACGAGCAGGTGCGCGTGCATTACGCGCACGCCATCTCGAACCGAGAACTGCCGGTGGGCGCCAAGCTGCCAACGGTGCGCGCCCTGGCGAAGGACCTGGGTCTGGCGGTGAACACGGTGGCGCGCGCCTACCGTGAGCTGGAGGAAGCCGGCCTCGTGGAGACCAGGGGCCGGGCCGGCACCGTGGTCAGCGCGAACGGCGACAGCAACCGCGAGCGGGTGCGTGCGGCGGCGGCCCAGTACGCGGCGATGTCCGCGGAGCTGGGCCTCTCGTCGCACGAGGCCATGGAGATCGTCCGCGCGGCACTCCGGACGTAGTCACTCTCTCGGGTGTCCCGCGGTATCGGGAACATCCACGTTCCACAACGGTCATCGTTGTGATCGCGACAGCAGGTCGCAGGCGAGACGGCTCGTGATCTCCGGCGTGCCGTCTCGCCGCGCCTCGCTGCTCCATGCAGGTGGCCGGCACGCTCGCGCTACTCACGGTACGTCAGCCAACCCATCTGGCTGCTCCCCATTTGCCCTGGTAGTCACCCATTCGCGACCCCGCTCACGAGCCTCGGCGCGGTTAGGCTGCCCGGTGGATCGTGGATAACTGAGTCGTCAGTCAAATTGGGAGTGCACGATGGGGCGGACCGTCCGCGACGGGCTGCGGCTCACGTCAGAGCAGGAGCAGTTCGTCGACCTGGCCCGTGATTTCGCCGCCGGGGAGATCCGGCCGCGGGGCCGGGCCGTCGACGAGGCGGACGTCGAGTCGCCGCTCGACGTGTGGGACAAGGCGTCCGCGCTCGGGCTGACCTCGTTCATGCTCCCCGAGAAGTTCGGGGGCGGCGGCGCGGACCTGCTCACCCAGGCGCTGATCCAGCAGGAGTTGTGCCACGGTGACATCGGCATCGGCAACCTGGTCACGTCCAACGGCTTCTTCAGCGCACCGGTCGAACACCTCGGCACTCCTGAGCAGCAGGAACGGTTTCTGAGTCCACTGGCGACCGAGCGGCCGCCGCTCACCGCCGTCGCCGTGACGGAACCCGGCAGCGGGTCGGACGCGGCGAGCATCCAGACGTCTGCGCGGCGTTCCGGTGACGGGTACGTCCTCAATGGACAGAAGACCTGGATCTCCAACGCCCCGTACGCCGAGATGTTCGTGATCTTCGCGACGGTCGACCCGGCGCTGAGGTCGCGCGGTGTCACGGCCTTCGTCGTGCCGCGCTCGGCACCGGGTCTGACGGTCGGCCCGCCGATCCGGAAGATGGGCCAGCGCGCGATCGTGAACGCCGAGGTGTTCCTCGACGACGTGCGGGTGCCCGTGGAGGACCGGCTGGGCGACGAGGGGCAGGGGTTCGCCGGCCTGATGCGCACGTTCGACGCCTCGCGCATCCTCATCGGCGCGGCCACGACGGGACTCGCCCGCGCCGCCCTGGACTTCGCTTCCTCCTACGCGGCCGAGCGCGTGCAGTTCGGTGTTCCGATCATCCAGCACCAGGCGGTGGCGTTCCGGCTGGCCGACATGGCCACCCGCGTCGACACCTCGCACATGCTGACCATGCGCGCGGCGACGTTGTACGACCAGGGACACGACGTGGCGCAGGAGTCGGCGATGGCGAAACTCGTCGGTTCCGAGAACGCCATGTGGTGCACGCACGCCGCCGTGCAAACCCTGGGGGGCTACGGATACTCCCGCGACTACCCCGTGGAACGCTGGATGCGCGACGCGAAGCTGGAGGAGATCGAGGAGGGCACCTCGGACATCCAGCGCCTGATCATCTCCCGCGGCCTGGTCGCGAGATGATCTTCTCCGATCCAGCGTCCGTGGCCGTCGTCGGCGCCAGCGACGACCCGGCCAAGTGGGGCCACTGGCTGGCGCGCGGCGCACTGGTGGGCCACGACCGAAGAGCCGTGCACCTGGTGAACCGGGGCGGCGGCGCCGTGCTGGGACGCCCGACGGTCCGCTCGCTCTCCGAACTGGAAGAGGCCCCCGAACTCGTCGTGCTCGCCGTCCCCGCCGCACACGTGCCGGCCGTCGTGGACGAGGCCCTGGCGGTGGGCGTGCGCGGTTTCGTGGGCATCACCGCGGGCATCGACGACGGCGTGATCCGCCGGATCCGCGAGGCGGGTGCCCGGCTGCTGGGCCCGAACTGCCTGGGCGTGTTCGACGCGGCGACGTCCCTGCACCTGGCCTGGGGCCGCTTCCAGGCGGGCTCGCTGGGCGTCGTGTCGCAGAGCGGCCAGGTGGGCCTGGAGATCGCCGGCCTGGCCGCGTCGTCGGGCATCGGCGTCTCGCGGTTCGTCTCGGTGGGCAACCAGGCGGACGTGACGGCGACGGAAGCGTTGCTGGAACTGGTGTCCCACTCCCTGACCACCGTGGTGGGGGTCTACCTGGAGAGCTTCGGCCCCGGCATCGTGACGGCCATGTCAGAGCTCCGCGCGGCCGGCAAACCGGTGGTGCTGCTGACCGTGGGTTCGTCCCTCGCCGCCCAGGAAGCCGCCCTGACGCACACCGGCGCCCTTACGTCCTCTTTGGACGTGGTCGACGCGGCGTGCCGCCGAGCAGGCGCGGTCCGCGTGACGACACCCGCGGCCCTGGTGGACCTGGCGGCGCTGCTGACGAGCAGGGTGCCACGCGGGGGCAGGGTCGGGGTCATCTCCGACTCGGGCGGCCAGGGCGCGATAGCGGCTGATCTGGCCGTCGTGGCCGGGCTGACGATTCCCGCACTGTCTGCTGTGGACGGTCTGCCGCCAGGCGCCTCCCGCCGCAACCCGATCGACCTGGCCGGCGCGGGGGAGCGAGACCTGGCGAACTACTCCCGCGCGGTCGAGGTGCTCGCGCGCGGCGGCGAGGTCGACACAGTCGTGCTGTCGGGCTACTTCGGCAGCTACGGCCCGGACACACCGTCGCTGGAGTCCGCGGAAGTGGCAGTGGCATCGCGGATCTGTTCACTGGCAACAGAAACCGGCATCTCCGTAGTGGTGCACAGCATGCGCGAGGACTCCGCAGCCGTGCAAGCGCTGAGAGCGGGCGGCGTCCCAGTGCAACACACGATCGAACGCGCCGTAGCTTCCCTCGCCAACGCGAACCGCCTCGGCAGGAGCGAGGTGGAGGTAACACCGCGCACCACGACCACCACCCCCTTTCGCCCCGGCTACCTGGCAGCTCGCGAACTCCTGGGCTTCGCCCACTTCCCCAGAGCCCACGCGGTCACCACAGCCGCCGACATCTCCGAATCCACCCTGCGCCCCCCGTTCGCGCTGAAAGCGGACTGGCTGGCCCACAAAACCGAACACGGCGGCCTGAAGGTCAACCTCACCGACCCCACCCCGGCGTTCGAGGAGATGCGGGCACGACTGGGCCCCGGCACGTACGTCCTGGAGGAGATGGACACCCGCGAACACACCGTGGAACTCGTCATCGGCGCGAAACGAGACCCCTCCTTCGGCCCGGTGGTGCTGGTGGGCCTGGGCGGCGTCCACGCGGAGCTGTTCAGGGACACCACGACAGAGCTGGCCCCAGTCACGCCGTCGGTGGCCCGGGACATGCTGGCACGCCTCACCTCGGCTCCGCTCCTGTCGGGCTGGCGCGGCGCCCCGGCACCCGACGTGGCCGCGCTGGCCGATGTCATCGCCCAGCTCTCCGCGACGCTGGTGGCCCGGCCGGACCTGGCCGAGATCGAGCTCAACCCGGTGCGCGTGGGCCCGGACGGCGTGCTGGCGGTGGACGCGCTGATCATTCCATCGGCGGGTGAAGCGAACGACAAGACCGGCCGGCGCGCGGGCCCTGCTGGTCCGATTGCGGGATTGCGGGCCTCGGTAGGTTCTCCTGCAGTGGTGTGAGGAGGCCGGGATGCTGGTTGCGTTGGCGTTGCTGGCTTCTCTCGTGCCGCCGCCCGGGCCGGTGACGATCGACGTGGTCAGCGTCGGCGGGTCGGGGTGCGCCGCCGGTACGACGGACGTCGCCATGTCGTTGGACAACCAGGCGTTCACGGTCACCTACAGCGACTTCCTGGTGCAGGGCAACGGGAGTGAGTCCAAGCGGAGTTGTACGATCGCGCTCCGGATCAACCACTCGGACGGGTACACCTATGGTGTCGCGGCGGTGGATTACCGGGGGTTCGCGCATCTGACCGACAAGGCTCGTGGTGTGGTGCGCAACGACTACTGGTTTCCCGGGTTCCCGACGAGGCACAGCAGTCGTACCTATCAGGCGCCGATGAGTGACAACTGGCAGGTCACCGACACGCCCAGCGGGGTTGCGCACGGGCCGTGCAAGGACCGCAAGCCGTTGACCGTGGAGACCGAGCTCAAGCTCACCGGTCGGGGGAGCGGGAGCTTCATGACCATGGACTCGACCGACTCCAGTGTGAGCACCACGTTCCGGCTCTCGTGGAAGAAGTGCGCGGAATAACAAGCGCGCCCCTCGCGTTCTCTGCTACAGTCCGTTTGTAACCGGCGGTGCGCAGCCAAGCGCACGTAAGCTCCGACCAGCTGCTGGACCATCCTGGATCCGCAGCCCAGAAACCCCGGCTTCCCACGCCGGCGGACTCAGAACACAGCGCTCTCCTCCGGCACGGCCACAGGGTCGTGCGTGCGGAGTCGATGAGGCGCATCTGAAACAACCCTCCTGAAAGGACAGACCCGATGCACATCGGTGTACTCGACGTACGTAACAACAAGGCGTTTCTCGTTGACGGGCCGCTGGTTCCGCAGAGTCTCGTGAGGCAGTTCGACCTGCGGCGCGGCGACCAGATCAGCGGTGAGGCCGAGAACGACAGGCTCGTCAGCGTGGACACGGTCAACGGCAGCAAGCCGCACCGGCGGCCGCGGTTCGAGGACCTGACTCCGCTCTACCCCAACGAAAGGTTGCGGCTGGAGCACGACCCCGGAGAGCTGACCAGTCGTGCGATAGACCTGGTCATGCCGGTCGGGAAGGGGCAGCGGGCGCTGATCGTCGCGCCGCCCAAGGCCGGCAAGACCATTGTGCTGCAACAGATCGCGCAGGCGATCGCCAAGAACCACCCCGAGGCTCACCTCATCGTCGCGCTCGTCGGCGAACGGCCCGAGGAGGTGACCGACATGCGCACCACCATTCCGGGCGAGATGTTCACCTCCACCTTCGACGAGCACCCCAACGAGCACATCCGGGTCGCCGAGCTCGCCGTTGAACGGGCGAAGCGGCTGGTGGAGGACGGGCAGGACGTCGTGATCCTGCTCGACTCGCTGACGCGGCTCGGACGGGCCTACAACCTCGCGCAGCCCAACGGTGGGCGCATTCTCAGCGGTGGCATCGACGCCAGGGCGTTGACGCCACCCAAGCAGTTCCTCGGTGCCGCGCGGAACATCGAGGACGGTGGCAGTCTCACGATCTTCGCCACCGCGCTCGTGGAGACCGGGTCGCTGGCCGACACGGCCATCTTCGAGGAGCTCAAGAGCACCGGCAACGCCGAGTTGAAGCTTGACCGCAAGGCCGCCCAGCGGAGGATCTACCCCGCGATCGACCTCCAGCAGTCGAGCACGCGCAAGGCCGAACTGCTTGTCTCGCAACAGGAACTGGCCATCACGGACTCGCTGCGCCGGGCCATGGCGGACCGTGACATCGAGGTGATCGTCGACGGACTGCGCAAGACCCAGAGCAACGCGGAGTTCCTCCTGCAGATGTCCAGGTGACGTCAGGACCCTTCGATGGTTCACTGGCGCCGGTGAGTCTTCTCGAGGTCACGTGGACCGATCCGGCCACGCAGGCGCGCGGTTATCTCGTCATCGACCGGTTGGTGCGCGGGGTCAGCAGTGGGGGGCTGCGCATGCGTGCGGGTTGCACGCTCGACGAGGTCCGGGGGCTGGCCCGGGGGATGACGGCCAAGGAAGCCCTCAACTACGACCCCGCGGCGCGGTACGTGCCGCTCGGCGGTGCGAAGGGCGGCATCGACTTCGACCCCTACGATCCGCGGGCGAAGGACGTGCTCACGGCCTACCTGCACGCCATGTCGCCTTATGTCGAACGCTTCTGGACGATGGGGGAGGACCTGGGGCTGCGGCAGTCCACCATCGACGAGGCCATCACGAAGATCGGCCTCCAGTCGTCCATCCAGGCCGTCTACCCGCTGCTGGACGACGAGCACAAGGCCCGCCGGCGTCTCGCGGACGCCTTCCGGGTCACCGTCGACGGCGTGAGCCTCGACGAACTGGTCGGCGGTTATGGCGTAGCCCAAGCGGCGCTGGCCGGCATTGAACATCTCCACCTCCGCAACCCCACCGCGTTCGTGCAGGGGTTCGGCTCGATGGGCGGCGCCACCGCGCGCTACCTCGCCCAAGCCGGAGTCACGGTGGTAGGGCTCGCGGACGTCCACGGTGTCGTGACCAACCCCGACGGGCTCGACGTGGAAACCCTTCTGTTGTCCCGGGATGAGCACGGCGCCATCGACAGGGCGAGACTCCGCCCACAGGACGACCAGAAAAACCGTGACAGCTGGCTCGACGTCGACGCGGACGTCCTGGTCCCCGCCGCCACGAGCTACGCGATCAACGCGCACAACGCCCACCGGGTCAGGGCGAAGCTGATCGTCGAGGCGGCCAACATGCCGATCACCGATGACGCCGAGCTGGAAGCGCTGGTGATCCCGGACGTCGTCGCGAACTCCGCCACGAACTCCTGGTGGTGGTGGACCCTGTTCGGCGACATCGACGCCACGGCCGAGTCGGCGTTCGAAAAGATCGGCACGAACATGCGCCGGCTGGTCGAGGAGATCATAGGCGAACCCTCACCGCGGGAAGCAGCGAAACAGCTCGCGGCCGCGGCGGTGAAGGAGATCGAACAGCGGTTCCCGAAACCGTAGACTCCGCCCCATGCCCGGCTTGGAGCACACCATCACGATCGCGGCCCCGCCGGAGCGCGTCTGGGCCGTGCTGATCGACGTCGGGCGCTGGCCGGAACGCATCCCGACGGTCGACTCCGTGGAACTCCTCACGGACGGACCGTTCGCGGTCGGCTCCCAGGCGCGGCTCCGTCAACCCAAGCTGCCCGAGGCGGTGTGGACGGTGACCGAGCTGACCCCCGGCACCTCCTACACCTGGGAGTCGAAGTCGCCGGGCGTCCTCGGTACCGCCTCACACGTCGTCGAGCCCCACCCCCAGGGCACCCGTCTCACGCTCGCCCTGAGCGTGTCCGGCCCGCTCGCGGGCGTCGGCTGGCTGATGACGAAGGCCAAGGCCAAGCGGTACGTCGAGACCGAGGCCGCCTCGATCAAGACCGTGGCCGAACAAGGCTAGAGCGGCCCCAGCAGCCACCCTCCCGGCCCGTCCGGGTCTTCGGAGAAGTAGTACGCCCGCAGCGCGGCCAGCAGGTCCTCGGTCCCGATCAGCCCGTCCCCGTCGTGGTCGAGACGGGCGTGCGCGGCCCGCGCGTCGTCTTCGGACACGTTCATCAACGCGTGCGACCACAGCACGTGCTCCTCGATGCCGAGGCGGCCGTCGCCGTCGTGGTCGGCGACGGCCAGCAGCGCGTCGAGGTACGGCACATAGACGTCGTCGAACGCCTCCGGACGTCCCAGCAGTCCGCGCACGAACGCCGACTTGTACTCGGACATGCTGATTCGCTCGTCGTCGTTCGTGTCCGTCATGGCGGCGAGGTGGCCCCACACGCTGAGCAACTGCTCGTGGAACCGCTTCGCCCCCAGGTCGTCGTCGTTCAGACCGAACGCCGTGGTCAGCCGCGCGCTCGCCAGATCGAAGTCCGATCGCTCGACGTACCCGTCCTGGTCACTGTCGTAGGTCTCGAACCTGCGAGTGAGCCTGCGGTCCAGGAAAGGCGTGATCTTCATGCCCTCTGTGTACCCCGTCAGCGCTTCTTGGCACGTGCCGGGGCTCCCACGTAGTCCGCGAGGTGCTCGCCGGTCAGCGTCGAGCGGCCCGCGACGAGGTCGGCGGGCGTGCCCTCGAAGACGACCTTGCCGCCGTCGTGGCCCGCGCCGGGACCGAGGTCGATGATCCAGTCGGCGTGCGCCATCACGGCCTGGTGGTGCTCGATCACGATCACCGACTTGCCCGCCTCGACCAGGCGGTCCAGCAGTCCGAGCAGCTGCTCGACGTCCGCGAGGTGCAGGCCGGTCGTGGGCTCGTCCAGGACGTAGACGCCACCCTTGTCCGCCATGTGCGTGGCGAGCTTCAGGCGCTGCCGCTCGCCGCCGGACAGGGTCGTGAGCGGCTGGCCCAGCGACAGGTAGCCGAGGCCGACGTCCCGCAGACGCTCCAGGATCGCGTGCGCGGCGGGCGTGCGGGCCTCACCGGAGCCGAAGAACTCGACGGCCTCCGCGACGGGCATCGCGAGCACCTCGGAGATGTCGCGGCCACCGAACTTGAACTCCAGCACGGCCTGGTCGAACCGCTTGCCCTCGCAGACGTCGCACGGGGACTCGATCGTCGCCATGATGCCGAGGTCGGTGAACACCACGCCGGCGCCGTTGCAGTTCGGGCACGCGCCCTCGGAGTTCGCGCTGAACAACGCGGGCTTCACGCCGTTGGCCTTGGCGAACGCCTTGCGGATCGGCTCCAGCAGACCGGTGTAGGTCGCGGGGTTGGACCGGCGAGACCCCTTGATCGGCGTCTGGTCGACCACGATCGCGCCCGAGCCCTTGGGCAAAGACCGGTGGATCAGCGACGACTTGCCCGAACCAGCCACACCGGTGACCACGGTCAGCACCCCGAGGGGGATGTCGACGTCGACGTCGCGCAGGTTGTTCGTGGACGCGCCGCGGATCTCCAGCACGCCGGTCTTCTCGCGCACCGACGACTTCAGCGACGCGCGGTCGTCGAGGTGGCGCCCGGTGACGGTGTCGCTCTTCCGCAACCCCTCCAGCGATCCCTCGAAGCAGATCGTGCCGCCACCCCGCCCCGCACCCGGCCCGAGGTCGACGATGTGGTCCGCGATCGCGATCGTCTCGGGCTTGTGCTCGACGACGAGAACGGTGTTCCCCTTGTCCCGCAAGCGGAGCAGCAGGTTGTTCATCCGCTCGATGTCGTGCGGGTGCAGGCCGATCGTCGGCTCGTCGAAGACGTAGGTGACGTCGGTCAGCGCCGACCCGAGGTGCCGGATCATCTTGACGCGCTGCGCCTCACCGCCGGACAGCGTGCCCGCGGGCCGGTTCAGCGACAGGTAGCCGAGACCGATCTCCACGAACGAGTCCAGCGTGTGCGCGAGCTTGTCCACCAACGGCGCGACGGACTTGTCCTTCACCCCGCGGATCCAGTCCGCCAGGTCGGTGATCTGCATGTCGCACAGGTCCGCGATCGAGACGCCCTTGATCTTGGACGACCGCGCCGCCTCGGTCAGCCGGGTACCGGAGCAGTCCGGGCACGTGCCGAACGTCGCCGCGCGGTCCACGAACGCGCGGATGTGCGGCTGCAGCGCCTCGCGGTCCTTGGACAGCATGGACTTCTGCAGCTTCGGGATCAGGCCCTCGTAGGTCAGGTTGATGCCGTTGACCTTGATCTTGATCGGGTCCCGGTACAGGAAGTCGTGCAGTTCCTTCTTGGTGTACTTGCGGATCGGCTTCTCCGGGTCGATGAACCCGGACTGCGTGAACGTCTGCACGGTCCACTGGTTGTCGACGTTGTAACCGGGCACCTTGATCGCGCCCTCGACGATCGACTTCGACTCGTCGTAGACCTCGGTCAGGTCGATGTCGGAGACCTGGCCGCGTCCCTCACAACGGGGGCACATGCCGCCCGTGATGGAGAACTCGCGGCGCTCCTTGACCTTCTGGCCGGCCTTCTCGATCGTCACGGCGCCCGCGCCGGAGATCGAGGCGACGTTGAACGAGAACGCCTGCGGGCCACCGATGTGCGGCGCACCGAGGCGGCTGTACAGGATGCGCAGCATCGCGTTCACGTCGGTCGCGGTGCCGACGGTCGAGCGCGGGTCGGCGCCCATCCGCTGCTGGTCGACCAGGATCGCCGTGGTGATCCCCTCGAGGAGGTACACCTCGGGGCGCGGCAGCGTCGGCATGAAGCCCTGGATGAACGCGCTGTAGGTCTCGTTGATCAGCCGCTGGGACTCCGCGGCGATGGTGCCGAACACCAGCGAGCTCTTGCCGGACCCGGAGACACCGGTGAAGACCGTCAGCCGGCGCTTCGGGATCTCCACGTCGACGTCGCGCAGGTTGTTGACCCGCGCGCCCTGCACTCGGATCAGGTCGTGGGTGTCGGCATCGTGCGCCGCTGTCCTGGTCATGGCGCAAAACTAGCTCGGAGAACTCGGCTCTGCCTTCTTGATTCCTGATTGGTTACGCACGAATCCGGTAGTGATACGTGCACACCTCACGGAACCCCGTCCGCTCGTACAGCCGGAATGCCGTGGAGTTCGCCTTCTCCATCTGCAGGTACATGTGGTTCGCCTCGCGCATCGCCGCCCACGAGGCCAGTGCGGCGAGCACGGACCGTGCGGCGCCCTGACCACGTGCGTGCGGGAGTGTGGCCATGCCGAACACCCCGGCCCACCCCTGCTCGGCCACCGCGCGTCCCACGGCCACCACCTGGCCGTCCACCTCGGCGTACGCGTAGGCGGACGGGTGCTCGACGCGGCTGAGCAGGTCGCGCTCCGCACTCACGTCGCGGGTGGTCACCGCCTGCCACGCCGCGAGCCACTCGTCGGTCGGCCGCGACGTCACCTCGCCCGCGTCCGAGTGGGACTGGCGCAGCACCTCAGCGGTCGACGCGATCTGCAGGGACATGTCATGACCCCGCGTGTACCCCCTGTCGCCCAACGTGTCGTCGAGGTCGGCCGCGCACACGCCCGGGGTGATCTGGAACCGCACCCCGGACCCGCGTTCGGCGCAGAACTCCTCGGCCCGCGACACCCGGTCCTCGCGGTCGTGCGGCAGCACCGCGCTCACCCACCAGGCGTCGCCGGGGGAGTGGCGCAACCACCAGCCGCCCGCCTCCTCGACGTGCGCGGCGGGCTGGGCGCGGGCCGCGTGCTCCTGCAACGTTTTCAGCAGCACGTCAGTCCAACGACCCCAGCAGCCAGTTGCCGGCCTTCGCGGGATCCTCGGAGAAGTAGAACTCCCGGATCGCCGCCAGCAGCGCCTGTGTGGACAGCAGTCCGTCCTCGTCGGACAGCAGGTCGTGGATTCCGTGCGCGTCGCTCTCGGACAGCCCCATCAACGCGCCGGTCCACCTCGCGTGCTCCTCGACCGTGAGCTTGCCGTCGCCGTCGTCGTCCGCGATCGCCATCACCGCGTCGAGGAACGGCACGTACCCCTCGTCGAACGACTCCGGCGTCTCCAGCAGGCCGTCCGCGAACGCCCTCTGGTACTCGGCGACGCTGATCCGCCCGTCGCGGTCCAGATCGGCGACCGACACCAGGTGCTCCCACAGCCCGGCCAGCATCGCGTGGAACCGGACGGCCTTGGGGTCGTCCTCGGTCAGCCCGAACGCCTTGGTGGTGCGCTCGCCGGCCTGGGTGAAGTCCTCCCGCTCGATGAACCCGTCGCCGTCGGTGTCGTACGTCCGGAACCGGCGTGTCAGCTTGCGGGCCAGGAAGGCGGTGATCTCCACCCGACCCTTCTACCGTTACCTGAGGTGTGAGTAAACATGCGTTGTCATGTTCAGGCAGTCGTCGCCTTGCGGCGTCGGCGTTGACCCGTACCTGATGGTGGTGCGGGTCTTCCCGTGGCGGTACCCGTTGCCCGCGCGGTGCGGGTCTTATGTGGGTTTCCAGCGGGCTCGTTTTGTGTCGCCCCGCAACTCGGGGAGGACGTCTCGCGACGCGCGAGCGCGGCGAGGTTACGCGCGGCGTTGAGATCACGGTCCAGGTCCAGGCCGCACGCGTCGCAGCGATACACGCGTTCGGACAGGCGCAGTTTGGCTTTCACCACACCACAGGCCGAACACGTCTTGGAGGAGGGATACCACCGGTCGGCGACGTGCACGCGCACGCCCGCCCATCCGGCCTTGTACTGGATCTGGCGGCGCAGCTCGGCCATGCCGACCCCGGCGATGTGCCGTGCCAGCCGGCGGTTGCGCAGCATGCCGGCCACGTTCAGGTCCTCGATCACGACCGTGCCGTGGGTGTGGATCAGCCGGGTGGTGAGCTTGTGCAGCCCGTCCCGGCGGGCGTTCGCCACCCCAGCGTGCAGCGCCGCGATGCGGGCCTGAGTCCGGCGCCATCGGGCCGAGGGCTGCCGCCGGGTGCGCCGGTCCGGGCCGGTACGGCGCGCAGCCTGGCGTTGCAGGCGACGCAACGTCCGCAGCACGGTCTCCAGGTGCCGCGGGTTGGCGATGACCTCCCCTGTGGACAGCACTGCCAGCGATGTCACGCCCAGGTCGACCCCCACCGTGCTCTCGGGCCGGGTGGGTGCCGGATCGGTTCGGGTGATCTCCACCGAGAACGCCACGAACCACCGCCCAGCCCGGTGCGACACAGTCGCGGAGCGGATCCGGGCCGTGCCGCGCTCGACATGGCGGGCGAGCTTGCGGGTGGACTCGTGGGTGCGGACCGCACCGATACGGGGCAGCGTCACGTGCCGACGATCAACGCCGAGACCGAACGTTCCAGTGGTGAATCGGCACGACAGCCCGGACCGGCGGCCCTTGAACCTGGGGAACCCGAGCCTGGGGCCTTGCCGCGTGCCCCGCCTGGAGGCCGCCCAATTCCCGAGAGCGGTCGCGAGGTTGGCCAGGCCGGACGAATAGGCCTCTTTCGAGTTCTCGGCCCACCACGGCGCGACCTCGCTCTTGCCCTGGTTCCAGGCCTTGCGCAGGCTGTAGGCCGACCACGACACCGGCGGGGTGAGCTGATCATCTGGGATGCCGTAGGTCTTCTCGGCGGCACGCTGGTCCAGGTTCGCCTTGATCCGCGCCACACCCCAGTTGAACGCGTACCGCTGCGCACCACAATGCGACCGCAGAGCCGAGTACTGCCCCGCGGCCGGATCGAGCGCGAACCGATACGCCTGGATCACCGTGACCATCTCACCGACACGGTAGCGGGCGACACCGACAACCCCGGCCGCCAGCCGGATACTCACATGACTCCGCGTCCGCTCACGTCTCACCAAGCAGTTGCGAACCCCATTCGGCTCCGAAACGACACGACCGATCTCACACGCTCAGCGGCGGCCCAGCCCGGACAACGCGCTGGCGACGACCACCATGCCGATCATCCCGATGATCGCCGCCACACCGCCGACCGCCGGTTTCGACACCTGCTGGACGTGCGCGACCGGGCGCGGGGGAGCGGGCGCGTCCGGTGCGGGCGGCTCGGGCTCGGGCGGCGCGGGGGCGTTCACCGACTCGATCCGGACGACCGCGCTCTCGCTGACGGCCCCGCCCGCACCGGCGCCGGACACCGTCAGCCGGGAGTTCAGCGGAGCGGTGACCTGGCAGGTGTAGGTGAGGCGCTCACGGGCTTGAAGCACCGGGAACGCGCGGCGGCACGCGGAGGGCTCGCCACTCACCTCGACGTCGGAGATCGCCCGGTCGGACGGGTTGCCGACGGTGACCGTGACGGTGACGACCTCGCCGTCGCGCGCGCGGTCCTTCGACCAGGCCGCGCTGATCGTCAGCCTCGGGTAGATCACCTTGACCTGCACGGACGCCGACGCCTCGACCTTCCCGCCGATCCTGTCGGCCGCCGTGACGGTCGCGGTCAGCGCGCCGCTCTCGTCACCGGCCGGCGCCGTGCAGTCCACCGTGGACGAGGCGCCGGGGTCGAGCTGCCCCTTCATGGGGTCACATCCCCCACCCGCACGCGCGACGAAGCCGTGCAACGGGGTGTCGCCGGTGTTCGTGACGGTCGTCGTGAACTTCACGGCCTGGCCCGGCAGCGCGGTCATCGGTTCGGCCGCGGTGGTCGCGCGCATCGCCGGGTGCAGCACGTCGACGGTCGACGCCTTCTGCGCCGAGAGCGGATCACCCGCGAGACTCGTGCCGCTCACGGCGACCGTCGTGGGGTGGTCGTCGTCGGCCGCGATGGACTCGCACGTCCGCGTCACCGTGGCCTGCGGGGCGATCGTGCCGACCTGCTGACCGCACACGGTCACGCCCGTCGCCGGCGCCTCCCCGGCGTTGGTGATGGTCGCGGTCTGGGAGACCTTGCCCTTGGCGTGCGCGGCGGGCTTCTCGGGGTCCACGGTGAGGGTGAGCTCCGGCAGCGGGAACGACCACGCCACGCTCTGGACGAGGAACGCGTCCTCCGCTCGTTTGAAGGCCAGTTCGGCGCTCTTGGTGCCGGGCTTGAGAGTGTCCGCGCCGACGGTCACCGTGCGCGCGTCGACGCTCATGTTGTTGGGATGCGGGGCACCCTGTGCGGACGACACGAACGCGTTGCGCCCGCCGACCGGTGTGCCGTTGATCAGCATCTGGTCGCCGTCCGTGGCCCAGTCGCCCTCGTAGGCGGTGATGCCCACCCGGATGACCCCACCTGTGGGGTGTGTCGGCGCGATCGGCGTGGTCAGCACCGGCTTGCGGGTGGGGAGGCGGACATGACCGCCGTGCACCGAGATGTGGCGCTTGGCCGGGGCGGCCTGGGTGGCGTTCGCGAACTTCCACACGACCGTCAGCGACCAGCCGCCGAAGCAGTCGAACCCCTGCGGCGCCCAGACGTTGCCGACCGTCACGGTGCCGCCCGTCAACGCGCGGGTGACGTCGGCTTCGGCGCTGTAGAAGGCGTTGTCGGTGTGGGACAGCTCGTCGGGGGAGTCGACGACGAACTTTCCGGGGGTGACGCGGGTGCCGTTGAAGGTGATGGGGTCACGTGGGGTGCCGGGTGGGGTCACACCGTCACGGCAGGTGGCGCTGCCCGCCCAGCCGAGCTTGGCGTAGGCGACCGTCGCGCCGGCCGGGATGCCGAGCTGGGCGCGGGAGGAGTTGAACGTCGCCGGATCGTCGTCGACGTCGGTCCACGACATGCGGTGGCCGTTGTTGAGCGCGGACACCCCGTGCCCCTTGCGACCCAGAGCGTCCACACAGGACTGAGATGGGTACTTGGGACGCGGCCCCGCCTGCTCGGGCGTCGGGCAGGTCAGGACGGAGTTGCCGACGACCGTGACGTCCCCGTACACCGCCTCGTCGAACTGGGTGTGCCACACCTCGGCCGCGGCGACCGGCGGCCCCGGGGTCAGCAGCGGAACCAGCAGCACGACGGCGATGAGGATCGGTACACGCATGCCAGGCCTTCCGGTCGGGTCGGCGCACAGGTTGGCACGGTTGGGCGGCGTTGTCACCGGCCGTTGATCACGCGATCCTCACTCTCCGTCGAGGACGACCGCCTTCGGTTCTCCTATTAGTGTCAACGGCTTGCGCTGGTGAGATCCGATGTGGACGCACCGTGCGTTGATCACTCCGCCGTTGGTCTTGACGGGCGCAGAACAGTGCCGGGAAGCGTGGTGTTGGTGGTCAAACGGTGTCGGCTGTGGGGAGATGGAGGCCATGTGGACCGCGCTAGTCATCGTTCTCGCGGCGGTGGTCGTGACCGCCGTCGCCTGCCTCCTGTTCGGGCGCTCCCGTGCCCACGAGCAGTCCGATGACAGGGACGCGGACTCGCGGGGCTTCCTCGGCGCGGTGATCAGCGGCCTGTTCATCGTCGCGCTGGCGTTCTACGTGGTGATCGTCTGGGAGGAGAGCGGCGCCGCCGGCGACAACGCCTCCCGTGAGGCCGCCGCCGTCGCCGACGTGTACTGGCAGACCGCCGTGATGCCCCAGCCGCAACGCGACCAGATCCGCTCACTGCTCACCGAGTACCCGAAACTGGTGGCGGACAAGGAATGGCCGAAGCTCGCGGTGGGGGAGTCGGACGACGCCACGACCACGACCCTGAACTCGCTGCACACGGAGATCCTGTCGCTGCCCGCCTCACCGGACCAGGTGAAGAGCGCGCGCGAACGGTCGCTGGAACGTCTGCGGGAGATCACCGACCTGAGGCGCGACCGGCTCGATTCGGCGGGCGGGCTGGACAACACCGGCACGCTGATGCTGATCGGCACGATCGCCGGGGCCGTGGGGATGATCCTGTTCCCCTTGCTGATCGGGTTCACGGCACGAAGGCGGCACGTGCTGCAGATGTGCCTGACTGCGGCGGTGCTGGCGTTCGTGTGCGTGTTGTGCGTGGGGATGACGCAGCCGTTCGACGGGGTGTTGCGGGTGGAGCCGGAGTCGTTCACCAACCTCACGGAGGAGTTGGCCGGGATACCCGTGGACGAGAACCGCTGAAAACCGTAGAACCCTTCTACGCCTGCTTCTTTCGAGTCAATTTGGATCCGAAATGATGGAGGAGGGGGGAGCGGCGGGACTAATTTCTCGCCATGCCCAAGAGAGTGTCCACTGTGCTGGGTCGCGAGTTCGGCGACAACCTCCGCACGTCGATCGCCCGCACCGGCCTGAAGGAGGCCGAGCTCGCACGACGGCTCGGCTGGGAGCACGCCAAGTTGTCGGACCTGGTCAACGGCAAGGGCGGGACCTCCCTGGAGGAGTTCACCTACCTGCTCGGCGTGTGCGGCGTGAAGCCGGCGGATTTCCAGTACCTGAAGGGACTTTTCCTGGAGTCCAGGGAGAGGGGCTGGCTTCAGCTGTACGAGTCGGTGCTGCCGCCGCACGTCCGGACGCTGATCCAGCACGAGCGGCTAGCCAAGGAGATCGTGATCTGGAGCTCGTTGTTCATCCCGGGGCTCCTGCAGATCGAGTCCTACGCACGCGCTGTGGCCGAGGACTCGCCGTTCGTCGAAGACGAGAACATAGCCGAGTGGGTCTCGGCCCGGATCGAGCGGGCGGGAATCGTGGCGGGGCACAAGAAGTTCGTCTTCTACGTGTACGAACCGGTGCTGCACTCACCGGTCGGCGGCCCCGACGTGCTGACGGAGCAGCTTCACGAGTTGCTGCGCATGCTGATCCGGCCGTACATCACGCTGCGGGTCCTGCCGGCCGGGCGTGCGCTCACCGGCGACTTCACCCTCTTGAAGTTCGACAAGTATGAGCCGGTCGTCTTCGACGGAGGCCTGAACTCGGCGCTGTTCCTCGACGACAAGGCATCGATCAGCCTCTACCAGGATGTGGTGAAGCAGATGGACCGCGTTGCTCTCGGTAGGGAAGAATCCAGGGAGTTGATCACCAGCATCGTGTCCTGAGGAGGCTCGGATGGCCGAGTGGCGGAAGAGCAGCTACAGCGCGACCGGCCAGGACTGCGTCGAGGTCGGGCACGGCGTCGGCATCCGGGACTCCAAGGCGCCCGCCTCCCACCTGCCCGTCGAGCCGGCCGCGTGGGAGGCGTTCCTGCGACTGGTCACCGGGCACACCGGCTGAGGCGGCCGGCACGATCCCCTCGACATTCGACGTGGGGGAGAATCGCGATGTGGGGACGTAGGACCGCGCCGCAGCGGCTGGCCGAGTCGGCCGGGCTGAGCTGGAAGCACATCGACGACCAGGGCGAGCTGAACGTCGCGAAGATGGCGGCCTGCGCGGCGGCGGACGGTGCGATGCCGGACGACGTGCTGCCGATGGTCGGGAAGGTCGCGGAGAAGCTCGCCGCCGAGGAGGCCAACCACGGACTCGTGGTGGCGCTGGTCGAGAACCTGCAGAACCTGAGCTCGCACGGCCTGGAGCAGCTGCGCACGGCGGACGAGGTCCTGGCGGTGCTGGGGCCGCGCTGCCTCGTCGTGTGGGAAGCGGTCGAGAAGTTCTGGTCGGCGGTCGCCGAGTGGTGCCGGGGGACCGGTGAGCCGCTGAAGTCCGGTGCGGACCTGCACGCCATCGAGAACCAGCAGCTGCGCTCGATCATGTGGCCCTCGAACAGGAGCCTGGACGACGACACCCGCATCGGCCTCGCCGACGCGATCCGGTACGAGAAGGCGGGCGGCTCCCCGATTCCCGGCTACCGCGAGCTGTTCGCGTCCTGACGCGGAACCGCCCGCCTGCGGGGCAGGCGGGCAGCACCACCGCGGCGGGGGGTCAGTAGCCGCGGTTGGGCATGATCACCCAGAGCACGATGTAGACGACGAACTGCGGTCCCGGCAGAAGGCAGGACAGCAGGAACAGAAGGCGCACGGTGCCCGCCTTCATTCCCCAGCGCTGGGCGAGCCCCGCGCAGACACCCGCGATCATCCGGTTGGTCCTGGGCCTGCTCAAAGCAACTGTCGTGGTCATACATCCAGGATGCCCACTTCGAGCGGTTTGTTGCATCGGGACGAACCCTGATTTGACCCGGATGAGCCACGTCACGCGATTCCAGGGGCGGGAACCGCAACAGGACGGGGCTAGCCGACGTTGGCGGTCGAGAGCTGGTCGACGAACCGCAGGCACGTGGTGCGCATCGTGTCGACCGTCATGGCCTTCGAGCCCGCGAGGACCTGCAGCGCGAGGCCGTCGAGCATGCTGACCATCATGTTCGCGAGTTCGACCGGGTCGCCCGAGTCGTGGATGTCGCCGGAGGCCTGGCCGTCGCGGAAGATGCTCGCCACGATGTCGCGCCACTCGCCGTAGAAGCGCTCGTTGAGCTCCTGCAGTTCGGGGCTGCGGATGGCCTCGACCCAGAGCTCCGCCCAGACCTTCCACGCCTCGACGGTCTCGGCCCCCTCGGGGAGGTACGACTCGACCACCATGCGCAGGCGCGAGAGCGGCGGCTCGTCGGACTCGAGGATCCAGCGGCGGCGGGTCACCGAGACCTCGAAGCAGTGTTCGAAGGCCGCGTCGGTGAGTTCGCGCTTGGTCTCGAAGTAGTAGTGCACCGTGCCGCCGGAGACGCCGGCGTCCTTGGCCACGTCGGACACCCGGAGATGGCGGAAGCCCTCGGCCGCGATCACCTTGCAGGTGGACGCGAGGATCTGCGCCTTGCGTTCGGCTTCCACGCTTGGACGGGGCATCCGTCACCTCCTGATTTGTCCCGAACCTTACCGAAACAGGGAACGAAGCTTGCGCTTGTCGACCTTTCCGGCCTTCGTCGGGGGCGGTTCGGGAAGAATCGTTACCCCTTCTGGGCTGGTGAAGCCCATCCAGTTCGTTCCTCGCCGAATCTCGAATCCTGTCGACATCGACATGCGGTCCGGTTCCTCGAAATATCCGACGTTGCCGGGGTTGAACCATCCATCGGCCGTTCCGCTCAATTGTCGTTCGGCTTTTCGGGTGTGGATCAACGCGCCTTTTCGCCGCGGTCGCCGTTCACGGACGGCCTCTCCGGCACGGGGCCGACGGAGGTCGTACGTCCCGCGTACCCCGGGGCTCGTACGCTGATCGGGTGGTCGCACCCCCCATCGCGCCGGAATCGCCGGAATTGCCCGCCCGCAGGCGGAAAGTGAGCGTTCCGGTCCTCACGCGCATGGCACTCGCCGTCGTCGGCGGTGTGCTGATCTACCTGAGCTTTCCGCCGCGCCCGCTGTGGTTCCTGGCGCCGGTCGGGTTCGCGCTCCTCGCGTACGTGATCTACGACCGGCGTGCGCGCGCCGGCTTCGGGTACGGGCTGCTGTTCGGGCTCGGGTTCATGGTGCCGCTGCTGCGGTGGACCGGGGAGTTCGTCGGGCTGATCGCGTGGCTGCCGCTGGCGCTGGTGTGCGCCCTGATGATCTCGATCGGCACCACCGCGATGGCGTTCGTCTCGCGCGTGCCGGGGTGGCCGCTGTGGGCCGCGTGCCTGTGGGTGGCGGACGAGGCGCTGCGCGGGGTGGTCCCGTTCGGCGGCTTCACCTGGGGAAAGATCGCGTTCGGGCAGCCGGAGGGCTGGTTCCTGCCGCTCGCGTCGCTGGGCGGGGCGCCGCTGGTGACGTTCGCCGTGGTGCTGACCGGGTTCGGGCTCTTCTGGCTCACGAGGAACTGGAAGCTCGCCGCGCCGCTGGTCGTGGTGCCGTTGGGGGTGGGGCTGGTGGTACCCGTGGGGGTGGACGCCTCGGCCGGGACCGTCACCGTCGCCGCCATCCAGGGCAACGTGCCGCGCGCCGGGCTCGACTTCAACTCGCAGCGCCGTGCCGTGCTCGACAACCACGCGAAACGCACCACACAACTGGCCGCCGACGTCGCCGCGGGCAAGGAGAAGCAGCCCGACCTCGTCATCTGGCCGGAGAACTCGTCGGACATCGACCCGTTCCGCAACCCCGACGCCGCCGCCGTGATCGACGCGGCGGCGAAGGCGATCAAGGCGCCGATCGCGGTGGGCGCCGTGGTGGTCGACAAGTCCGACGGGCTGCCGCGCAACCAGGTGGTGCTCTGGGACCCGGCGAAGGGGGCCACGGACACCTACACGAAGCGCAAGCTGCAGCCTTTCGGCGAGACGATGCCGATGCGGTCGTTCTTCCGGCTGTTCTCCTCGACGGTGGACCGGGCGGGCGTCTTCCAGCCCGGTTCGGACCCCGAGGGTTTTGTCATGGGGCCCGCGAAGGTCGCACTTGACACATGTTACGAAGTGGCGTTCGACTCAGTGGTCCGCGACTCCGTGACGGCCGGCGCGACGATCATCGCGATCCCGACGAACAACGCCACGTTCGGGTACACGGAGATGACCTACCAGCAGCTTTCCATGTCCAGACTGCGTGCGGTGGAGCACGGCCGGGCAGTGGTCGTGGCGGCCACCTCGGGGGTCAGCGCGCTGGTCGAACCTGACGGTTCCGTCACTCGGAAGACTGGGCTTTTCGAGCCTGGAGCCCTGGTCGCGACACTGCCGCTGAGGTCGCAGACTACTCTGGCGACTTGGCTAGGAGCCTGGCCCGAGTGGGTGATTACCGCTGCGGGCCTCGCGGCGCTGGCGCTGGGCTTCACCCGACGACGGAAGGACTCGAATGGCGCAGCAGCCTGACCAGGAACTCGGGCAGGTGCTGGTGGTGATCCCGACCTACAACGAGCGGGACAACATCGGAAAGATCGTCAAGAGGCTGCACACGGCACTGCCCGACGTGCACGTGCTGGTGGTCGACGACGGCAGCCCCGATGGCACCGGCCAGCTCGCCGACGAGATGGCGGCCGCCGACGAGCGCGTCCACGTGATGCACCGCACCGAGAAGGCCGGTCTGGGCGCCGCGTACGTCGCGGGCTTCCAGTGGGCGCTCGACCGCGAGTACGGCGTCATCTGCGAGATGGACGCCGACGGCTCGCACGCACCGGAGCAGCTGCACCGGCTGCTCGACGCCCTGCCGCAGGCCGACCTCGTGCTGGGCTCGCGCTGGGTGCCGGGTGGCGAGGTCGTGAACTGGCCCGCGCAGCGCAAGTTCCTCTCGCTGGGCGGTTCGCTGTACTCGCGGCTCGCGCTGGGCGCGAACATCCGCGACATGACGGGTGGCTACCGGGCGTTCCGCGCGGACACCCTGCGCAAGCTGAACCTCGCCTCGGTCGCGTCGGCCGGGTACTGCTTCCAGATCGACCTGCTGTGGCGCACGATCGAGCTCGGCTTCCGCGTGCGCGAGGTGCCGATCACGTTCCTCGAGCGCGAGTTCGGCGAGTCGAAGATGAGCGGCAACATCGTCCGCGAGGCCCTGATCCGCGTGACGAAGTGGGGCCTGCGCCGCCGCGGCAACCAGGTCAAGGCTCTGGTGGGCGGCAAGAAGAAGTAGTCGTCCGGCCACTTCGGACCGTCTCGGCGTGGACGGTCCGAAGCGGCGGCCGTCATCTCCAGTGCTTCCCGTCGGACGGGCACACGTGCCCGGTTCCGTCGCACGAGGTGCAGTCCCCGAAAGTCCACTGCACCTTGCCGTTGCCCTTGCACGTGTCGCAGCGGATCGTGCTGCCGTGACACTTCCTGCAGTTCGCGGGTCTGCCGTTCCAGGCCATCCGTCGCCTCCCGGGATCCGTTGGTGAACGTCCTGTCGGCAGGGGCCGCGAGAGCGTTTCCGGATCCGGGGAAATTCGTGGTCGAAGGTACTCAGCCGACCTTCGGACCAGGCATTACCGTTGTCGTATGGGCCTCGCCGACCGCATGATCCGCGTGCTCTGGGCGGCCGGTGGCGAGGACGTCGCGGAACGGGTCCTGCGCGCGCACTGGCGGCTGCTGCCCACGGACGACCCGCTGGGCCGGGCGCTGCGATCACGGCTGGTGGAGGCGCTGCGGGCCGAACTGCCCGACCGTGCGGCCGAGATCCGCGCCGCCGTGCTGGCCGACGAGGTCGGTCTCCTCGGCGCCGCGGAACGGGTCCGGCCGAGCCGTGCGGCGGTGCTCGGGATCGTGCGTGCATTGCCGGCCTCCGGAACGGGTATCAACCAGGCATGACTCTGGTATCCGAACGCCATCCGGTCCGCGCCCTCGGGCTCTTCGCGGGAGCCGTGCTGGTGACCGCCGTGGTCGGGTCACTGTTCTCCGTGTCCGCCGGATCGACGTACACGGCTCTGGAGCAGCCTTCCTGGGCACCGCCCGCGTGGCTGTTCGGTCCGGTGTGGACGACGCTGTACGTGATGATCGCCGTCGCGGGATGGCTGGCCTGGCGAGCGGGAGCGACGCGGGGCGAGCTGACGCTGTTCGGCGCGCAGCTCGTGCTGAACGCGGCCTGGACGCCGCTGTTCTTCGGCCTCGGGTGGTTCTGGGTGGCGTTCGCCGAGATCCTGGTGCTGTGGATCGCGATCGTCGCGGTCATCGTGGCGTTCTCCAAGCGCAGCAAGGCCGCCGGTCTGCTCCTCGTGCCCTACCTGGGCTGGGTGAGCTTCGCGGCGGCCCTGAACCTGTCGATCGCCCTGCTCAACTGACTGCACTCATCTGGCCGCACTCAATTGGCCGGGCTCAACTGACCGGCACGTACTCCCGGAGCACCTCCATGCCGGTCATCGCCGGAGCGCCGGCCGGCTCGGGGCCGAGCACGCGGGCCAGGACCGGGCCGAGCACCTCGCGGAAGAAGCGGTCGGCGTGCTCCTTCGACTCCCACACGGCGATGATCCGGAACTCGCCCTCGGCCTGGCAGGCGTAGCGGGCGCGCAGGCCTTCGGGATTGACCGCGCCCATCATCTGGTCGAGCTGGTCCAGAGAGCGGGTGGGCGGGGTCGCGATGGTGAGCCACATGGGGTCCTCCTCGGTCGGTGTGGCTCCCAACGTAGGAAGTTCGCGCTGGTCAGCCATCCGCCGGAGTACTCGGTGCGGTACTCATCCACGCCGCGATCTGGCTGCGGGTGCTGAAGCCGAGCTTGGTGAGGATGTGCTGGACGTGGTTCTGGGCGGTCCGCTCGGAGATCACCAGCCGCCGCGCGATCTGCCGGTTCGTCATCCCCTCGGTGACCAGGGTGGCGACCTCGTGCTCGCGGCTGCTCAGCTCGGTCGTGGTGAAGCCCGTCATGCCCAGCGCCCGGATCGCGCGGTCGGCGGCGCGTTGGACCGCGTCGGCGTCACGGCCCAGTGCGCGCAACGCCGCCGCGAGGTGCCAGCGTGCCTCGGCGGCGAACGCGGGCGCGCCCGCGCGGGAGGCCTCGTCGACGGCGCTGGTGAGGTCGTCGACGGCCTGCTCGTGCTCGCCCAGGGCCAGGTGGCCGCGGCCCAGTGCGAGCGTCACCGGCCCCATGTACGCGACGCCGTTGCCCGCCGCGTGTTCGCCGCGGAACTCCGCGAGCCGGGGCAGGATCAGCCTCAGATCACGGGTCAGGCCGAGGCCCGACGTCACCAGGACGGCGTCGACCAGGCCGGGCAGCACGAAGAACGCGGGCAGGTCCCACTCCTCGATCGGCCCGCAGCGGCGGTAGAACTCGAGGGCCTCCTCCCGCAGACCCGCGCGCAGCAACAGGAACGCCCGCGTGAGCTTCGACATCAGCCGGAACCGCGGTGGCGGGTCGTGGAAGTGGCGGGCCAGCGCGAGGCCGTCCTCGGTGGGGCCGAGATGGCAGGAAAGCCCGCACTGCAGAGCGAAGTAGGCACCGGACGCCGGTTCGCGCTCGATCACCCGCATCCGGTCGTAGCCGCGCCGTCCGACCTCCCGGGCCTCCGCGAACCGGCCCTGCGCCTGGGCGATGCACGCCGTCACGACGTCGAGGTGCCACAACGGGACCTGGCCGCCGACCCGTTGGCAGGCGAGCCGGAGCGCGGGCAGTTCTTCCTGTGCCGCAGCGAGTTCACCGCTCTCGACCAACGCGTGGATGCGCCACAGCGAACCCCACATCGCGCCACGCGGGCTGTGCGTCCGGTGCGCGAGGTCGATCATCTCGGTGGCGAGGCCGAGGCGTTCAGCCCGGCCGGACGGTCCGGGACACGCCTCCTGCCTGGCGTGCAACGCTTCCGCGAGCGCGCGGTCGTCACCCCGGGCCAGCCGCAGTGCCTCGCGGCTGAGCTCGTCGAGCCTGTGCTGTTCGCCGCCGTAGAACGCGAGGTGGCTGCGCTGGGCGAGGAGCCGGGCGCGGGTGGCGGGGCTGACCTCCTGACGGAGAGCGTTGTCGCACAACGGGATCGCGACCGCGTTGACGCCCGCGCCGGGGGCCGCCTCGAGGACCAGGGCGGCTTCCGCGATCTGTTCGGGGGTCGCGGCCAGTTCGGCGGCGCGCTGGGCGGCCTGCACGCACCCCGCGAGGTCCCCGGCGAAGTAGGCGGCCCTGCCCAGGGCCACCTGGACCTCGTGGCAGTCCCGCAGTGAGGCCGCGGCCCGGTAGAGGCGCACGCCGTCCTCGTAGGCGAGCTTCGCCACCGCGTCCTGAGCCGCGCGGATCGTCCACGCACGGGCTTCTTCCTTTTCACCGCAGGCACTCCAGTGCCGGGCGACGTCCGCGTAACGAGTGCTGCCCGCCATCGCCTCGGCGATCCGGCGGTGCAGCGCGCGGCGTTCTCCAGGCGTGAGCGAGGCCTCGACCGCGTCGCGGGTGAGGGCGTGCGTGAACCGGTGGCCGGTGGCGTCGACCAACGTCGTCTCGCCCAGGGCGCTGATCGGCTGTCCGGAGGCGGCGGACGCCAGGTCCAGATCGAAGTCGCGACCGATCAGCGCCGCCGTCCTGATCAGGTCGCGGGTGCCGGGGGAAAGCCTGGCGAGACGGGCCGTGACGATGTCGCGGACGCTGCGCGGTGGCTGGTCCGCCCGCCACGTACCGTCGCCGATCGCACGGGCGATCTCCGTGACGAACAGCGGGTTCCCGCCGGTCAGCTCGGTGATCGTGGCCGCGTGGTCGGGTCCGGTGAGTTCGGCGACCTCGGCGGCGGACAGCCCGTGCAGGTCGATCCGGTCGGCGGAGCGCATGAGGTCCGCGACCGCCGGGCACGGGTCGCGGAAAGTCGCGAACAGCAGGCTTCGCGGCCGCGTGGCGAGGTGGGCGAGCACGAGCAGCGACGCCTCGTCGGCCCAGTGGACGTCCTCGACGACGATCACCAGACCGTCGCGGTCGAGCGCGGTGGCGATCGCGTCGAACACCCGGAACCTGTCCTGGGGCACCTCGGCGTCGTGGGCGAGGACCTGGTCGGGATCCACCCCGGCCGCCTTCAGCACCTGCCGCCACGGCCAGAACGCCGGTGCGCCGGCGGTTTCGACGCAGTGCCCCCACACGACCTCCCGGCCCAGCGCGAGGGCGTGCCCGGCCAGTTCCTGGGCCAGCCTCGTCTTGCCGATGCCGGGCTCACCGCCGCAGAGCACCAGCCGTCCGGTCTCCGCCGCCAGCCACGACCGCACCGCGGCGAGCTCGCGAACCCGTCCTGCGACCCGCACACCTGGATGTCGTTCCGACCGCCGATGCCGTTTCCCCTTTAATCGCTGGCGGGCTCGGCGGAGATCCGGCAGGGTGATCCGCATGCGCCGCTATCAGCCCAGATCAGGCTCTCCGTCGTGATGCCCTGAGGCCTCACCGACGTCGAGAGCCGCCCTCCCGTGCAGAACGGGTCAGGGCGGTTTTTTCGTGCTCGAACAATGGTGGAGATGAGGCTGTGGAGCCTCGCCCGTCTGTAAAACGGGAGCCCCGTGCGCAGTCGGTTCGACTCCGACCTCCACCACCAGCCGTTGCGCCAGCGGGGTGAACCCCGGCAACGACCCCCCGCCCGTCCGCGACCTACTAGCGGAGGAAGGGGAAGACATGTCCATCGACATCCAGCAGCCCCGGCCGCTCGGCCTGGTCGGCAGCCACGTCCAGATCGCCGGCACCGCGGGCGGAGCGTTCGAGGCTCAGTTCAACTACCGGATCCACGAGGGTCACGACGAGGTCGTCGGCGGGTTCATGGCCGGTGACGGGGTCGGCGGCCACGGCCAGTTCCAGGTCGGGGTCGACGTCTCGGGTGCGTCGTTCGCGCTCGACCGGCTCTTCGTCGAGGTGTTCTGGGTCTCGCCCAAGGACGGTGCCGAACTCGACAAGGTGATCGTGCCGGTCGTGTACGGGCCGCGGATCGTGCCCGGCTACCGGGTCCACCAGGAGTACAAGATCAAGCCCGGTGACACGCTGTGGGGGATCGCCACCCAGTTCTACGGTTCCGGCAATCTCTACACACGACTGGTGCGGGCGAACCCGCACGTCATCACGGACCCAAACGTCATCACGCCGGGGACCGTCATCCGGATTCCGCAGTCCTGACCGTCCGGGTCCTCCCTCGAAGCGGACAAGGGGGAGGACCCGGCCGTGAGTTGGGACACGGGCTCAAGTGAAGCTGTGCCGAGGACCTGGTGCCTTGTTGGTTTCATACAAAGCACGCTGCTCAACTCGTTCCGATCCAGCGGTTCAGTTACCGGCTGGTAGACGAGAGTGTGTACATCGATTGGGCGGCGACTGCCGCTGAGGTTGTCTGTCCGCGAGGAGAGAAGTCGTTGTTCAGTCGTGTAGCGATCGTCAACCGCGGGGAAGCCGCAATGCGGCTGATCCACGCCGTCCGTGAGCTCGCCGCCGAGTCAGGGGAACGGATCGAGACCGTCGCCCTGTACACCGACGTCGACAAGTCGGCGCCGTTCGTACGGGAAGCCGACCTGGCCTACAACCTCGGCCTGGCGGCGGACCGTCCGTACCTGAACCTCGAGGTGCTGGAGAAGGCGCTCGTCGAGACGAAGGCCGACGCCGCGTGGGTCGGCTGGGGCTTCGTCGCCGAGATCCCCGAGTTCGCCGAACTGTGCGAGAAGGTCGGCGTCACGTTCGTCGGCCCGTCCGCCGAGGCCATGCGCAAGCTCGGTGACAAGATCGGCTCGAAGCTGATCGCCGAGGAGGTCGGTGTTCCGGTCGCGCCGTGGTCGCGCGGTGCCGTCGAGAACCTCGAGCACGCCCTGAAGGTGGCCGAGGAGGTCACCTACCCGTTGATGCTCAAGGCGACCGCCGGTGGTGGCGGCCGGGGCATCCGCAAGATCACCTCTCCTGCCGAGATGGAGGAGAACTTCGAGCGCACCAGCCTGGAGGCCGCGCGCGCGTTCGGCTCCGGCGTGATGTTCCTGGAGCGCCTGGTCACCGGCGCCCGGCACGTCGAGGTGCAGGTCATCGCCGACGGCCAGGGCACGGCGTGGGCGCTCGGCGTCCGCGACTGCTCGGTGCAGCGGCGCAACCAGAAGATCATCGAGGAGTCGGCCTCCTGTGTGCTGGAACAGCACCAGGTCGACGAGCTGAAGACGTCGGCCGAACGGCTCGCGAACGCGGTGGGCTACCGCGGCGCGTGCACCGTCGAGTTCCTCTACCACCCCGGCGAGAAGCTCTTCGCGTTCCTCGAGGTCAACACCCGCCTGCAGGTCGAGCACCCGATCACCGAGATCACCACCAGCTTCGACCTGGTCAAGGCGCAGTTGCACGTCGCGGGTGGCGGTAGGCTGGAGGGTGAGAAGCCCGTCGAGCTCGGTCACGCCGTCGAGGCCCGCCTGAACGCCGAGGACCCGGACCGCGACTTCGCGCCGTGCCCCGGCACGATCGTTCGGCTCGAGCTCCCGGCCGGCCCCGGCATCCGCGTCGACACCGGCGTGGCCGAGGGCTCGCAGATCCCCGCCGACTTCGACTCGATGATCGCGAAGATCATCGCGTACGGCCGCACCCGCGACGAGGCGCTGGGCAAGCTGCGCCGCGCGATGGCCGAGACGACGGTCATCATCGAGGGCGGCACGACCAACAAGAGCTTCGTGCTCGACCTGCTCGACGAGCCCGCCGTGATCGACGGCTCGGCCGACACCTCGTGGATCGACCGCGTCCGCGCCGACGGCGGCCTGATCTCGCACCGCCACTCCGCGATCGCCCTGGCCGCGGCCGGCATCGAGGTGTACGAGGACGAGGAGCAGATCAACCGCACCGAACTGCTGGCGTCCGCCCGCGGTGGCCAGCCGCGCACGAACCACGAGGGCGCGGTCAAGCTGGAGTTCGTGCTGCGCGGTCAGCCGTACGTCGTGACCGTCGCCCGCGCCGGTGCCGCGAAGTACCGCGTCGGTGTGTCCGCTGTGGACTCCGGGACCGTGCTGACCGGGGACGTCGACGTCGAGCGGTTCGACCACCACGTCGGCCAGATCACCGTCAACGGCACCAGGTTCCGCGTCGTCACCGGTACGCACGGTGTGGTCCACCAGGTGGAGGTCGACGGGGTCACCCACCGCGTGACCCGTGACGAGGGCGGTGTCCTGCGCTCGCCGATGCCCGCGCTGGTCGTCGCGACGCCGCTCGTGGTCGGTGCCGAGGTCGAGGCCGGCGCACCGGTGCTCGTGCTCGAGGCGATGAAGATGGAGACGGTGCTGCGCGCGCCGTTCCGCGCCCGGCTGAAGGAACTGAACGTCGTCGTCGGCACCCAGGTGCCCGCCGGTGGCGCGTTGCTGAAGCTCGAGGAGATCGAGGACGAGGACGGCGCCGCCGAGGTCGCGAAGCCCGAGTCGGCCGTCGAACTGGAGCTGCCCGCGCCGCGCACGGACGTCCGGCCCGAGGACCTCGCCGCCCGCGGCATCGACGACCTGCGCAACCTGTTGCTGGGCTTCGACACCACCGCCGCCGACACCGAGCGGGTGCTCGCGGACTACATGGGTGCCCGTGAGGACCTGAAGGAGCGGCCGCTGGTGCAGGAGGCGACGCTGCTCGGCATCTTCGCCGACCTGTGCGACCTCTCCCGCAACCGGCCCGCCGGTGAGGAGACCAAGCCGGAGAACCACATCCACTCTCCGCGCGAGCACTTCCACACCTACCTCAAGACCCTGGACGCCGACCGCGCGGCACTGCCGGAGGGCTTCCGCGCCCGTCTGCAGAACGTGATCGGCCACTACGGCATCACCGAGCTCGACCGCACGCCGGAGCTGGAGCAGGCCGTCTTCCGCATCTTCGTGGCGCTGCGCCGCGGTGTGTTCGACGCGGCCGTCGCCACGACGCTGCTGCGCCGCTGGGTGCAGGAGGCGCCGCCGGTCGAGTCCGAGCGCGTGCGGGTGGGCCTGGTGCTGGAGCACATCGTCGCCGCGACGCAGGTCCGCTACCCGGCGGTGGCCGACCTCGCCCGCAGCGTCGTGTTCACCTGGTTCGCGCAGCCGCTGGTGCGCCGCAACCGCGCCCGTGTGCACAGCGAGGTCCGCAAGCACCTGATCCACCTCGACGCGCGGCCTGACGCGGCCGACCGCGAGGAGCGGATCGTCGCGATGGTGGCGTCGGCCGAACCGCTGGTGCGGCTGCTCGGTCAGCGCATCGGCAAGCCCGGCGCGGACAACACCCCGTTGCTCGAGGTGCTGGCCCGCCGTTACTACACGAAGAAGGCGCTGGAGAGCCCGCGCATCGACGGCGCGTTCTTCATCGCCGAGAACGAGCCGGAGCAGACCAGGCTCATCTCGACCGCCGTGGAGTTCACGTCGCTGACCGAGGCCGTCGGTGACGTCGTCAAGCACGGCAACGGAAGCGCTGTCGTCGTCGACCTCTACGTCAACTGGCCCGACGGCCCGTCCGACCAGGACGAGATGGCGGCTGGTCTGGGTTCCGCCCTGGCCGCGCACCAGCTGCCGCCGACGATCACCCGCATCACCACCACGGTCGCGGGCCGCCGCGGCGAGTCGATGCACCACCACTTCACGTTCCGCCCGTCGTCCAACGGGTTCGCGGAGGAGAGGCTGGTGCGCGGGCTGCACCCGCGCATCGCCGAGCGCATGCAGCTGGAGCGGCTGCGCGAGTTCGACCTCACGCGGCTGTCCTCCGTGGACGAGGACGTGTACCTGTTCCGCGCCGTGGCGAAGGCGAACAAGTCCGACGAGCGTCTCGTGGCGCTGGGCCAGGTCCGCGACCTGACGCCGTTGCGCGACGACGAGGGCCGGATCGTGGCGCTGCCCGCCGCAGAGGACGTTCTGGCCACGTGCCTGGACGGCATCCGCAGGGCTCGCGCGCAGTCCGGTGGCCGCACGCGTCTCGCGACCAACCGCGTCGTGCTCTACGCGTGGCCGCCCACCGAGCTCGGGTCGAAGGACCTGGACGCGATCGGTCAGCGCGTGCTGCCGACGACCGCGGGCCTCGACCTCGAAGAGGTCCTGTTCCTGGCGCGCCGCAGGGATCCCGTGTCCGGTGACATCACCGACATCGGCGTGCGGATCGCGAACGACGCCGGCTCGGGCGTGCGGTTCTCGTTCGTGCAGCCGCCGACCGAGCCGATCCAGCCGTTGGACGACTACCGCCAGAACGTGCTGCGCGCCCAGTCCCGGGGCACGATCTACCCGTACGAGCTGGTCGAGATGCTCGTCGGCGACGGCGGGTCCTTCGTGGAGCACGACCTCGTCGACGGCGCGCTGGTGCCGGTCGACCGCCCGCGCGGTGGCAACAAGGCCGGCATCGTCGTCGGTGTCGTGACGACGCCGACCCCGGCGTACCCCGAGGGCATGAAGCGCGTGGTGCTGCTGGGCGACCCGACGAAGTCCCTGGGCGCGCTCGCCGAACCCGAGTGCTCGCGGGTGATCCACGCGATCGACCTGGCCGAATCGTTGTCCGTGCCGCTGGAGTGGTTCTCGCTCTCGTCCGGCGCGAAGATCTCGATGAGCTCCGGTGTCGAGAACATGGACTGGGTGGCCGCGGCGCTGAAGCGGATCGTCGAGTTCACGCAGGACGGCGGCGAGATCAACGTCGTCGTCAACGGCATCAACGTCGGCGCCCAGCCGTACTGGAACGCCGAGGCCACGATGCTCATGCACACCAAGGGCATCCTGGTCATGACCCCGGACTCGGCGATGGTGCTGACCGGCAAGCAGGCGCTCGACTTCTCCGGTGGCGTCTCGGCCGAGGACAACTACGGCATCGGTGGCTACGACCGCGTCATGGGCCCGAACGGTCAGGCGCAGTACTGGGCCCCGAACCTGCGCTCGGCGTTCGACGTGCTGCTGGGTCACTACGAGCACAGCTACATCGCGCCGGGCGAGTCGTCGCCGCGCCGGGTGTCCACTTCGGACCCTGCCTCTCGCGACGTCTCCTCGTACCCGCACGTCGTCGGCGACAGCCCGTTCACCACGGTCGGCGAGATCTTCTCGGTCGAGTCGAACCCGGATCGCAAGAAGCCGTTCGACATCCGCACGGTGATGCGGGCGCTTTCGGACCAGGACCACGAGGTGCTGGAGCGCTGGGCCGGCATGGCCGACGCCGACACCGCCGTCGTCCAGGACGTGCACCTCGGCGGCATCCCGGTGACCTTGCTCGGCGTCGAGTCGCGCGGTGTGTCCCGCACCGGCTTCCCGCCCACCGACGGCCCGGACACCTACACCGCCGGCACGTTGTTCCCGAAGTCGTCGAAGAAGGCGGCCCGCGCGATCAACGCGGCCTCGGGCAACCGCCCCCTGGTGGTGCTGGCGAACCTGTCCGGCTTCGACGGCTCCCCGGAGTCGATGCGGGAACTGCAGCTGGAGTACGGCGCCGAGATCGGCCGCGCGATCGTCAACTTCCGCGGCCCGATCGTCTTCACGGTGATCTCGCGGTACCACGGCGGCGCGTTCGTGGTCTTCTCGAAGGCCCTGAACCCGTCCATGACGGTGCTCGCGGTCGAGGGCTCGTTCGCCTCGGTCATCGGCGGCGCACCGGCCGCGGCCGTGGTGTTCGCCCGTGAGGTCGACGGCCGCACGGCCAACGACCCGCGCGTGAAGAAGCTGGAGTCCGCGGTCGCCGAGGCCTCCGGTGCCGAGCGCTCCGCACTCACCGCCGAGCTGGTGTCGACGCGACAGGGCGTGCGGACCGAGAAGCTGAACGAGATGGCCGCCGAGTTCGACCGCGTGCACAGCGTGCAGCGCGCGGTGGAGGTCGGCGCGGTCGACGCGATCATCTCGGCCGCGCAGTTGCGGCCCGCGATCATCAAGGCGATCGAGGACGGTCTCGCGAAGTAGTCGCTCGTCAGGGAAGGAGCCCGGTCACTCGGTGGCCGGGCTCTTCTCGTTGGTGATCCCGAACGGGACGTGCACGCACGGCACTGTCTGGACCAGGTGCCCGCGCTGGTCGTCGAAGAAGATGTGCGGCCTGAGCACGTCCAGGATCGGCGCTTTCCGCAGCCCGCCAAGGAAGAACGCGTCGTTCACCGTGAGCCCCCACGCCTTGAGGCTGTTGATCGCGCGCTCGTGGGCGGGGGCGGACCGGGCCGTGACCACCGAGACCCGGACGCGGTCCTCGGCCTGGCGCTGGATCCGGTTCACGCCCGCGAGGAAGTTCCTCAGCGGTCCGGGATCCAGCGGTGTGACGACGTTCGTGGCCTCGTGCCGCTGGAACTGGTCGAGCCCGCCGCTCTGGTAGATCCGCTCGGACGCGTCGTCGGCGAGGACGCCGTCGAAGTCGAACGCGATCCGCAGCGCCGGGTCGTCGTCGTCCTGGAACGACGACTTGAGCACCTGGCCCGCGGGCATGCCGGCCAGCGTCGCCTTGCGGACGTCCTTCTCGTTGGCGGACAGGAACAGTGACATGTTCAGCGCCGGCATGTACTCGTGCGGGGCGCGGCCCTCGGTGAAGATCGCGCGGGTGATCGTGAGGCCGTGGTGGGCGGCGGAGCGCAGGATGCGCAGGCCGGTGTCGGGGGAGTTGCGCGACAGCACGATCACCTCGACCAGCGGTGCCAGTGCGTTGAGCTGTAGCAGGCGGCGGATGAACGGGAAGGCGACGCCCGCGGCGAACGGTTCGGCGAGGTGGGCTTCCTGGTAGGCGCGGTAGGCCTGTTCGCCCTCCGTCGAGAAGACGGCGTCGGACTGCGCCAGGTCGAACAGAGCGCTCGACGCGACGCCTACGACCAGCAGGTTCTCCAGGCTGGGAGCCACATCACGTGATCGTAGCTGGCCGGTTCGCGCTTTTCTGGTACGGTCGTACCAATGTACTGGGTTGTGTTGGTGGCGTCCGGGGTGCTGGAGGCCGTGTGGGCCACGGCGCTCGCGGCGTCGAACGGTTTCCGCAGGCCTTGGCCGGTGGTGGTGTGGGCCGTGACCATGACTTTGAGCCTCGTCGGGCTCGCGTGGGCGATGCGGGGGATCCCGGTCGGCACGGCGTACGCGGTGTGGGTCGGCGTGGGAGCCGTGCTCACGGTGCTCGTCGCGGTGCTGCGCGGTGAGGAGAAGCTCGGGGTGGCCAAGGCGTTGCTGCTCGTCGCGTTGATCGGCTGCGTCGCGGGCCTGAAGGTGGTGAGCTGATGTACTGGGCCGTGTTGCTGGCGAGCGCCGTGCTCGAGGCGGTGTGGGCGACGGCGTTGTCCCAGGAGTCCTACGTGCTCTTCGCGGTCGCCGCGACCTTGAGCATGGCGGGGCTTTCCATTGGCATGAAACGAATTCCGGTCGGCACCGCGTACGCGGTGTGGGTCGGCATCGGGGCCGCCCTGACCGTGGCGTGGGCGATGATCACCGGCGAGGAGACGGTCTCCGTCTGGAAGATCGTGTTCCTCACCGGGATCATCGCCTGCGTCATCGGCCTGAAGTTCCTGAAGTCAGGAGGCTCAGGCGTTGATGGTCCACCGCTGGTTGGCGGTTCCGGCGCAGTCCCAGAGCTGAAGCCTGGTGCCGTCGGCGGAACTGTTGCCGGTGGCGTCGAGACACCTTCCTGACGCCGTGTTGCGCAACTGGCCGTTGGCCTCGGCGGTCCACTGCTGGGCGCCGGAGCCCGTGCAGTCCCACAACCTGGTCACGGCGCCGTTGGCCGTGCCGGACGCGTCGAGGCACTTGCCCAAGGAGCGCAACGTGTTCGCGTTGCGGGTCCACTGCTGGGCGTTGGTGCCGTTGCAGGAGTAGAGCTGCACCGCGGTGCCGTTGGTGGTGTTCGCGCCCGCCACGTCGACGCACTTGCCGCCGAAACCGGTGATGGTGCCGCCGGTCGGAGGCTGGGGGTTGCCGTTGCCGGCGGTCTCCCAGATGGCGTTGAGCAGGCTGGTGCTCCCGGTCGTGTCCTGGGAGAGCTCCCAGTTCATGATGCCGCCCGCGTTGGCCAGCGCCCACTGCGTCTTGCGACGGATCGTCGGCAGGCCGTTGTAGGAGTTGCCGTTGTAGCTGTCGCGGTTGGCGTTGGCCGGGTCCTGCGCGACGAGGTCGCGGTAGGAGATGTAGGTCGGCCGGCTGTAGAACGGCACACCGAGAACGGCCTTGCTCGCAGGCAATCCGCGGTTCTTCCAGAAGTTGACGGAAGCGATCGACCAGTCGTAGTTCGCGTGCGGGCTGCCGCCGTCGTAGGCCATGATGTTCAGCCAGTCGACGATGCCGAAGACCGCGGGCTGCACGCCGTTCGCCGTGCCACCCTCGCTCACGACCGCGGCCGTGAGCAGCTTGCCGCGGCTGTGCAGCTGGTCGCCCAGCTGGCGCATCAGCAGTGTGTAGTTGTCACCCTCGACGCCCGGATCCGGGTACTCCCAGTCCATGTCGACGCCGTCGAGGTTGTACTGGCTGACCAGGTTGATCAGCGCGTTGACGAACGTCGTGCGGCCGTTGGCGCTGGCCGCGAGGATCTCGAAGTTGTCGTCGTTGCCGTTGTTCCAGCCACCGACCGCGATCGAGACCTTGACGCCGTTCTGGTGGCCGAGGCTCACCAGCTGCTGCAGCTTGCCGGGGTCGGGCACGCCCTGGAGCGTGCCGTTGGAGTTCGGCAGCACGAACGAGTAGTTGATGTGCGTCAGCTTGTTGTACGGAAGCGTGCTGACGTTGCCGGCCCACGACGGCATGTAGCCGACGCTCTTGAACCCGGCGGGGTAGGCGGCCTGCGCGGCAGGCGCCATGACTGTCAATGTCGCCGCGGCGGCGGCCAGCGCGAGGCCGGCGGCACCGAGGCGTGAGCGGAATGAACGCATTGCAGGGGAGGCCTTCCACTTCGTCGAGCGCCCACCGCGACGTTAGTGGTCTAGACCGGTTGCTGGAAGATCAACTCGGTACCGGAACTGGTTCCGGTACCGGTTCCAGGCGGTCACCGCAGGTGCGAGGCACCGTTCACGTCGATGATGGTGCCGCTGGCCCACAGCGCGTTCTCCGTGGTCAGCCACGCGACGGCCGCGGCGACCTCCTCGGGTTCGGCGACGCGGCCGAACGGGCTCTGCGCCCGGATCCGCTCACCTTCCGGGCTCTCGAGGAAGTCCGTGACCATGCCGGTCCTGACGAATCCGGGTGCGACGCCCGCGACCGCGATGCCCTGCGGCGCCAAAGCCTGGGCGAGCGACTGGGTCATCGCGTGCAGCCCCGCCTTCGCCGCGCCGTACGCGGGGGCATCGGGCTCACCCCGGTAGGCACCCCGCGAGCCGATGTTGACGATCCGGCCACCGGTGGTCATGTGCCGGACCGCGTGCCAGGCGAGGTCGGCCGGGCCGAACAGGTTGAGCTCGACGGTGCGGCGCCAGGCCTGCTGCCACTCCTCGAAGCTCGTCGTGGTGATGGGGTGGTGGAAGTAGAGACCCGCGTTGTTGACGAGGACGTCGAGGCCGCCGAGCTTCTCGACGGCCTCGCTCACGACCTGCCCGGCCTGGTCGGCGCCGAGGTCGCCCTGGACGGTGACGTGCCCGGTTCCTTCGAGGCCTTCGGCGACCTCCTGGGCCTCGTCCGCGCCCTGTCGGTAGTGGACGGCGACCTGGAGGCCCTGCCGGGCGAGGGCCTGGGCGATCGCGGCGCCGATGCCGCGGGACGCTCCGGTGACGAGTGCGCGTCGAGTCATGCCCCGATCATGCCTGGTTGTCGATCATCCACTTCCCGTTCTGCTGCACGAACGTGTACGTGTGCGTCTCGGTGTCGGTGACGCTCGCACCCTGCATGTACTGCAACGTCACGGTCACCACGTTGTCGCCCTGCGGCACGAAGTTCGACAGCTGCACCGCCGAGTACTTGCTCCAGAACGTCTGGTAGTTCTGGAAACTCGGTGTGCGAACGGACTTGAACCTGTCCGTGAGCGAGGCGTAGCCCGCCTCCAGGTTGCCGGGGATCAGCGCGTAGTAGGCGGTGATCGCCTCCTGCGCGTTCTTCGGACCGGCCGGAGGCTGTGGGGTGTCGCTCGGGGTGCCGGCAGGGGGCTGCGTCTCGCCCGTAGCGGGCGGCGTCTGGCCGGTGCCCGTCTGCGAGGGCTGGGACTGGTCCGTCGTCTGACCGGTGCTCGGGTTCGGCGTACCGGCGGAGGACTGACCGCTGGTGCCGGGCGACTGGGCCTTCTGGTCGCCGCCGCCACCCTTGGGCCACAGCAGGAACGAGCCGACGCCGACCGCGATCACGAGCAGCACGATCGCGATGGGGACCAGCGGGAACTTGCGGCGGTTCTCGTCCTTCTCCGCTGGGGGCACGGGTGGGGTGCCGGCAGGGGGTACAGCCGCCGGCGCGCCGGATGCCGCCATGCCTGAGCCTCCCGCCGCGAGGGTCTGGCGCGCGGGGGTGGTGGGGAGCGCGGCCGTGCCGCCTGCTGCCGGGGCCTGGCGGGTTCGGGGTTCCGGGGTGGCGGGTGTGGTGGCTTGCTGCGGCTGCTGCGAACCGGCGGCCGCGCTTGCCGCTGCGGCACCAGCACCCGCAGAGGTTCCGGTGTCGGCGGATGGTTCTGTGCCGGCGGCGGAGCTCGTGTCTGCCGAGGTCTCGGCTTTCGCTGCCGCCTCTGCGGTGCCGGTGGCACCTGCCGACTGCTCGCCAGCGGCGCTCGCCGCTGACCCCTGACCTGCTTCAGCCCCGGCGTCCTCCGCCGACTCTTCCTCGTCCGCAGCGGGCGTCGTGACATCAGGCTTCGTAGCCGGCTTCGCGAGCGGCGGCGCGGTCAGCCCCGCCGCCTCCACGGCCGCTGCGCCCGCGACCAGCCCGGCCGCGGCGGCCGCCGCCTCCTGCTTCGCCTTCTCCTCCGGCTGGGCCTCCACCGGCAGCTTGACCGTCGCCGGGATCACGACGGTCGCCTGGGAGGCCTGCGGCGTCTCGTTCACGACGGCGGCCAGCAGGTGCACGGCCTCCTGCATGCTCGGGCGGCGCTCCGGGTCGGTCGCGAGCAGGCGGAACAGCACGGGGGACAGCAGGGGGCCCGCGTTCGCCGGCGGCATGATCGAGCCGCTGGCGACGCGGTGCAGCATCACGAGGTTGTTGTCCGCGGTGCCGAAGGGCGGGCCGCCCTCGACGGCGTTGTAGAGGGTGGCGCCCAGTGAGAAGACGTCGGAGGGCAGGCCCGCGTCCTCGCCGCGGGCGACCTCGGGGGAGAAGAACGCGGGCGTGCCTACGGTGCCCGTCGCGGTGGCGGTGGCGTCCTCGCCGGTGGCGCGGGAGATGCCGAAGTCGGTGATCTTGACTTCCTGGTCGCCGATCAGGACGTTGCCGGGCTTCACGTCGCGGTGCTGGATGCCGTGGCGGTGCGCGGCGGCCAGGGCGGCGGCGGTGTAGCACCCGATGCGGGCCACCTCGCGGGGTGGCAGGGTGCCCTGCTCGGTGATCACGGCGGCGAGGCTGCGGGAGGGGAGGTACTCCATGATCAGCCAGGGGCGGCCGTCCTCCTCCACTACGTCGTAGACGCGGATGGCGTTCGGGTGCTCCAGGCGCGCGGCGAGGCGGGCCTCGCGCATCGCCCTGGCCTTCGCGCGGTCGACTCGGGCGTCGTCGAGACCGTCCAGCCCGAGCAACTCCTTCGCCGCGACCACGCGGTGCAGTTGCTCGTCATAGGCCTGCCAGACGACTCCCATCGCCCCTTGGCCGACCTTCTGCTTCAACTGGTAGCGGCTTCCGATGAGCCGACTGGTCTCCTCCACGCGGGTGCTCCCGTCCCCTCTGAATCACTCACAAGTGTGACGGTTGCCGCGGTCGCCGTTGACCATAACCCTATATGGGGGTATATATGGGGTTATGCCGAAAATCAACGTGTACCTGCCCGATGAGCTGGCCGAATCCGTGAAGGACATGAACATTCCCGTCTCGGCGATCTGCCAGAGAGCACTCGAGGGTTCGGTCAAACGGATCATCGCGATCCGGGCGCTCACCGTCCAGGACCTCAAACGCGACAACTTCCCCCAGTTCACCGACCGCGCCTGGAAGGCTCTCCAGATCGCCGCCGAGAGCGCCGAGGGCACCAAGATCGGCACGGCCCACCTCCTGAACGGCATCGTCCGCGAGGGCGGGAACCTGGCGCTGGACGTGCTGCGCGCGATCGACATCGCCCCGGAGGGCGTTCCTTCTTTCATTCCCGCGGACATCGGCCGGAAACCCGGATTCGCCGACGACGCGGCCGCCGCACTGGAACTCGCGGTCACCGAGTCGATCGCGCTGGGCCACAACTACGTCGGCTGCGAACACCTGCTGCTCGGCATCGTCGCCGAACCGGACGGCAAGGGCGGCGAGGAACTGCGCGAGCTGGGCGCGGAGATCAAGGGCACGCGCCGGGCGGTGCAGACGGCGCTCGCGGGCATCATCCACCTCCAGAAGCAGCAGAAGGCCGCCCCGGACGCGGCGAAGGTACTGGAGATGATCATGGCTCGGCTGGCTCGGCTGGAGCAGCACGCGGGTATCGGCTGACGAGCTCCGCGCCGATGCGCGCCAGGTGTTCCTCGACCTCAGGCGACTCGACCGTGATCAGACCGCCCCACCCGGCGACGTTGCGGGCGATGTCGAGCGGCCGCGGCGCCGTCAGTTCGACCTTCGTGTGCTCACCCCGCACCCCGAGGACCGTGCAGTGGCGGCCGTGCTGGTGCTGGAACACACCCAGGAACCTCGTGGGCACGAGCACGATCGCCGACGCCGTCGAACGCTTCGCCTCCACGGCCGTCACGACCTCGTCCCAGGCGCCGGCGAGCTCGAAGTCCGCGGGCCGGCTCGCCGGGGTGCCGGTGAGGGAGACACCCAGGATCCGATCGAGCCGGAACGTGCGCTGCCCGTCACTGGTGCCGGCGACGAAGTACCAGGTGCCGTCCTTGTCGACGAGTCCCCACGGGTCGACCTCGCGCGCTTTCGGTGCCTCGCCCCGCTTCTGGTAGGTCAGCCGCACCCGCACCTGCTTGACGACGGCCTGCTGCAACGTGGCGGTGACGGCCGGCCGGTCCCTGGTGTCCTCGCCCCACGCGGCCGTGTCGATGATCGTCGCGTCGGCGGCGGCCTCGGCCTCGGCGCGGAACGTCTGCGGCAGCGCGCGCACCAGCTTCCGCAGCGCCGACTTGACCTGCGGCGCGACGGACGCGGCCGGTCCGGCGATCAGGAACAACGCCTGTGCCTCCGCCGAGGTCAGGCCGCTCAGGTCCGTGCGGGCGCCGCCGACGAGTGACCAGCCCCCGCCTCTCCCCGGTTGGGGGTACACGGGTATCCCCGCCGCGGACAGCGCTTCGAGGTCGCGCCGGGCCGTGGCGTTGGAGACTTCGAGCTCCTCGGCCAGCTCGGCGGCGGTCACCCGGCCACGGGCCTGCATCAGAAGCAACGTGGCGACGAGACGGTCTGCGCGCATGTCTCCAGATTCCCGCTGAAAGTGCTCACTGGATGAGCACTTTACGGCCGAAGCTGAAACCACACCGACCAGAACTTTTCCGGAGGCAGTTGTGTTGCGAGGCATGTCGACCGTGTCCTACTTCGCCGACGACCTGACCGAGGCCCGCGACTGGTACGCGCGGTTCCTCGGCGTCGACGCGTACTTCGAGCGGAGCACCCCGGACGGAGTGCTCGCCTACGTCGAGTTCCGCATCGGCGACTACCAGGCCGAACTCGGCATCGTGCACCGCCGGTTCGAGGTCACGCCGTCCGACGGGCCGGCGGGGCAGATCCTCTACTGGGCGGTCGACGACCTCGACGCGACGCTGAAGAGGCTGCTGGAGCTCGGCGCCAAGACCCACGACGAACCGCGGGTGCGCGGCGAGGGGTTCGTCACGGCGTCGGTGGTCGACCCGTTCGGCAACATCCTGGGCGTCATGACCAACACCCACTACCTGGCCGTCGCCGAGCGGAACCAGGCCGGCCGCGGCGAAGGCTGAGGTGTCCGCGGCAGCCGAACCGCCGCGGGCACGTCCCCGCGACTCCGCGAGGCGCTCGCCGTGCCGGGCAGTCCGGCCGGCGGCGCTCGGCGGTGCGGGCGAGGTCCTCGGTCCGTTTATCCTGCCGGGATGACGACGCGGCTCGCCATCACCGGACATCGGGGACTCTCCGCCGACCTGGAGGCCGAGATCGACCGGATGATCCGCGCCGCGGTGGCGGAGAGCGGTTCCGTGGCAGGTGTGTCGTGCCTCGCGGACGGTGCCGACGCGGTCTTCGCGCAGGCCGTGCTGGACGCGGGCGGGGCGCTCGTGGCCGTGCTGCCCGCGTCGAGGTACCGCGAGACGTTGCCCGACGCCTACCGGTCCGTCTACGACAGGCTGCTCGCGCGGGCGGGCAAGGTCGTGCAGCTGAAGTACGTCACGCCGGATCCGCACGCCTACATGGAGGCGGGCATGCGGATGGTCGACGAGGCCGACGCGCTGCTCGCCGTGTGGGACGGGTTGCCGGGGCGCGGACCCGGTGGGACGGCCGACGTGGTGACCTACGCGCGGTCGCGGGGCGTGCCGGTCACGGTGCTGTGGCCCGAGGGCGCCGTCCGCTGAGCACTCGTCCCGGCAGCACTCTTCTCAGCAGCGCCCGCACCGGCACCACGCGGACGAACAGCACGCGGAGCAGCACGGTCGGCCGGAGCAGGGTCGCCGGGTGGTCGAGCAACTGCGCGACGCGGACGAACGCGCGGAAGACCCGCCGGTCGCCGGGGATCGCCGCGAGCACGCGGCCGGAGTACCACTGCCGCAGGCGGGTCCGCAGCGGGAGTCGCCTCGTGCTCCAGCCGAGATCGGTGGTCGTCACGGACGTCCACGGGACCTTCGCGGTCCTGGCGACCGCGCGCTGGAAGACCAGTGGTTCGTTGGCGAGGTCGTGTTCCCGCAGCAGCGCGTGCAGAGCCGTGCAGTTCAGGGCGGCGACGGTCAGGCCGTGTCCGTGGACGGGGTTGAGCGAGACCACCGAGTCGCCGAGCGCGAGCAGGCCGCGCGGCCAGTCCGGGACCTGGTGGAAGCGGTTCCAGCGGCTGCGCAGGTTGCCTGCGCGGTGCGGGTCCGACACGGGGGTCGCGGTCTTGACGACCTCCGCGATGTCCTGGCAGCGCAGGCTCATGGCGTAGTCGAGGAAGCCGTCGTCGTCGGCCGGTGCGGCGTGACCGTCCGCGCCGAACAGCGTCACGAACCACCGGTAACCGTCCACAGTGGATACCGTGCCGCCACGCCTGGTGGCGGGGGAGTGGGTGATCTCGCAGGCGGTCTTCCAGTCGAGCTTCAGGTCGCGGTTGACCTCGTACAGTCGCGAGGTGCAGGTGAAGTGACCGTTGACGATCATCGGTGCCGGGCAGTGCACGCCGAGCTCCGCGAGCCACGACACCAGGGTGCTGTCGCGGCCGGAGGCGTCGACCACGAGGTCCGCGTAGTCGGTGAACGGCCTGTCGCCGCGCCGGCCGTGCACACCGGTGACTGTGCCGCGGTCGTGCAGCAGGCCGTCGATCGTCACACCGTCCACAAAGGACACGTTGGCGAGCCGCAGCACCCGGCGCCGCAGGATCCGGTCGAGCGTCGGCCGCGTCACCGAGAGCACGCTCAGGCCCAGGTGGTCGCGCGGTGCCCAGCCGGCCGGGACGCGGCTGAGGAAGTCGCTGCCGAGGTCCGCGCGGACCGCTCCCGCGTCCTCCAGTTCCACACCGAGCCTCGGGAAGAGGGCTTCCAGCACGGTGGCCGCACGTGCCGGCAGCGCGTGCGGGTGGTGGGCCCGGGGGAGGCCGGCGTCGGCGGCGGTGATCGTGTCCCGGTCGACCAGCACGACGTCGCCGTACGACTCGGCCAGCACCCTCGCCGCCACCAGTCCCGCGAAGCCGGCGCCGATGACCAGGGCGCGGTCGGAGTACATGGCGGCCATGCTGGCAGAGCGTCCCTCCCGCCGGACCCGCCAAGAGTCCTGTCTTCTGCCACCGGTCAGGACAGCTTGGCGACCAGCTCCGCCCGGCTGCGCACCCCGAACTTCGCGAAGAGCGACTTGAGGTGGTCCTGCACGGTGTAGGGCGAGATGGTGAGCCGTGCCGCGATCTCCGACGTCGGCTGCCCGGCGAGCACCTCGCGGCAGACGTCCTCCTCGCGGCTGGTCACGCCATGTGCCTTGACCAGCAACCCGAGCAGGTCCGCGCCCGAGGCCCGGCTGATCGTCACGGCGGTCTCGTCGTCCGCGCTGGTCCCGTCGCTGACCAGCGCGCTGGCCTCGAACAGGATCCAGCCGCCGCGCGCGTCGCGGACCCTCGCCCTGAAGGTTCCCGAACGCGCCCCCGCCGCCGCGGCCCGCAGCATCACCGCGAACCGGCCGGGTGCGACGTCCTCCAGTTCGTCGCGCCACCGCGCGGTGGCGGCGGTCGAGGCCCGGACGGTGCCGTCACCGGTGACCACGACGATCGCCGGGGTGCCGTTCCGGCGGGCCGTGGTGCGGGCGGCGACCCTGGTGGCGGCACCGAGCGCGGGGGCCACCGAGGTCATGAACTCCAGCTCGCGGTCGCTGAAGGCGCTGGTGCGCACCATTCCGGCGCCACCCCAGCACGTGTCGTCGGCGCGGAACAACGACCGCAGCTCGTGGCTGAGACCGAGAGGCCGCCAGACCTCGTTGAGCCGAGCCGACCGCTTGTCCTCGAGCCTCGCCACCGTGTCGCCGCGCTGCGCCAGTGCCGTGAACGTGTGCGGCTCGCCGGGGGTGTACTCGCAGGTGGCGAGCACCAGTTCGTACTGCCGCGGGATGCGGTTCGCGCCGCTGGTCATGGTGCTGAACACGCCGGAGTCCGGGTCCATCGACGCCCAGCAGGTGAGGTCGCAGGGCACCACCTGGTCGACCAGGGTGATGGCGGCCGCGTGCAGTTGCGCGATGTCGAGCCCCGCGCTCGCCAGTGCCGTGACGTCGCGTCGCACGCCGAGCGCCCGACCCTCCCACATGGTTGGCAGTATGCGCCCGCTCACCGCGGTCCGGGATCCCAGTTTTCCGGGATTCAGCAGCTCGTCCGGCGCGCGGAGGCTTTCGCACATGCTGACCACCGCCGGCGAGGGCGCGGAACTCATCGTGCCCGACGCGACCATCACCGTCCGGATCTCGGGGAAGGACACGGGAGGCGCCTACGAGTTGTTCGAGGTCGATGCGCCACGGGGAGAGGCCGTGCCACCGCATCGGACGCCCTGGCCGAAGGCGTACTACGTGCTGCACGGACGCATGGCCGTGTTCCTCGACGGCGAACTGTTCGACCTGTCGCCTGGTGACGCCGTCACCGTGCCGTCCAACGCGTCGCACACGTTCACCGTGCACACGCCGTCGGTGCAGTTCCTGGTGTTCGTGGTGGGGGAGGCCATGGGCGCGTTCTTCCTCGACCTGTCCGAGAACGGCATGGAGGCGTTGGCGCGCCACGGGGTGACGCGATGAGCGTCGTCGCCCAGGTCGCGGCCTCGATCGCGGCACTGGTGCACCTGGTGGTCTGGGTGTGCGAGGCGTTCCTGATCGGGCGCGTCCACCAGTCGATGTTCGGGCAGCCCGCGCGGGACGTGCCGGCGATCCGGCTGTGGGCGTTCGGGGTGGGGTTCTACAACCTGTTCCTGGCGTGCGGACTGATCGCCGGGCTGGTCGCGCTGCACAACGGGCAGGAACTGGTCGGGCGCACGCTGGTCTTCTACGTGTCGTGGTTCATGCTGGCGGGCAGCGTCGTGCTGGCCGTGGCCGACCAGCTGGCCCTGAGCCGCCCGCGCAACCAGGCGTGGGGAGGCGTTGCGGCGGAAGGGATCCCACCGCTGGCCGTGCTGCTGTTCGCCTAGTCTCGGTGGTAGAAAAGAGCACTACCAAATGGGGGAACGTTTCTTGAAGACGATCGAACTACCGGACGGCGCCGTGATCACGGGGCGTGGCCTGCGTGACGGCAGGATCGTGGAGCCGCATCCCCAGTACGGGGTGTACCTGCAGCCCAAGCCGGTCGACGTGCCGTGGCCGCACGACTGGATCGACTGGCCGGACTTCCGCCTGCCGCGCGACCACGACGCCGCGATCAGGCTGATCCGCTCGCTGCACGCCCGCGCGTTGTCGGGCGAGCAGGTCGAGGTGGCGTGCAGCGGTGGCATCGGGCGGACCGGCACGGTGATCTCGTGCCTGGCCGTGCTCGCCGGCGTTCCGGCCGGCGAGGCTGTGGCGTGGACGCGCGCGAACTACCACCGGCGTGCTGTCGAGACGCCGTGGCAGAAGCGCTGGGTGCGGAACTTCCCGCCCGCCTAGGCACCGTCTCCGGGACTCTCGCCCGCGTCTCTCACCTGACGAACTTGCAGGACAGCGCCTAGGAGTCCAGCTCGACCACGGACCGCCGGTGCACCAGCTCGACGACCTCCGGCGGTACCGAGTCGCCCGCTGCCAGCAACCGGGGCAGCAGCGCGGCCTCCGTGGTGACGGCGCGGAAGAACAGCTCGACCGTGACGTCGTGGTCGGGCCGGTGCACGACGGTGATCTCGTCGCCCGGTCCGGCCAGGCCTTCCTCGAGCACGCGGAAGTACGCGCCGGGCCGGGCCTGCTGGGTGAACCGCTTGACCCAGCCGCGTTGACCGAGGAACTCGGCGAACGTGCGGCACGGGATGCGCGGGCTGGTGACCTCCAGCAGCGCCGTGCCGATCCGCCAGTGCTCGCCGACCAGCGCGGTCGTGTGGTCGATGCCCTGCGTGGTCAGGTTCTCGCCGAACTGGCCGTTGTGCAGCGACACGTCCAGCTCGGACTGCCACCAGTCCAGGTCCTCGCGCGCGTAGCCGTAGACGGCCTGGTACTCGCCGCCGTGCACCGACCAGTCGCCGATCGAGTCACCCGCGACACCGCTGCCGGCCGAGCCCCTCGGGCCGGGGGCACTGAGCCGCAGCGGCCCGTCGACCGGGCTTTTGCCGATACCGGTGGCGCCCACACGGGTGTAGTCGGCCGGGATCGTCTTCGGGGCGATGTTCAGCGAGAGCACGACAGGCATGGGTCCGAGCCTATTGGCCGACCGCCCTGGCTGCGATCGAATTGACGTAGTCCTGGTACTTGCCGACCTTGTACGTGATCAGGTCCATGCACTCCTGCAGCTGCACCATCTGCTGCTGGACGCGTTCCTGGTGCTCCTTGAGGATGTCGAGGCGCTGCAGTTCGTTGCCGTCGCCCTGGCGGACCAGGTCGGTGTAGCGGCGGATCTCCGGCACCGGCATCCCGGACATCCGCAGCATGATGCACATGCGCAGCCAGTCGACGTCCTGCTGCGTGTACACCCGGCGGCCGCCCGGTCCTCTGTGGACCTGGTGCGCGAGGATGCCTTCCTTCTCGTAGAAGCGCAGCGCGTGCACGCTCAGTCCGGTGCGTTCGGCCACCTGTCCGATGCTCAACCCCATGTGCCCGAGCATAGGCTTGACCTAGAGTCGGCTCTACTTCGTAGGTTCCCCGCATGAACATGCGCTATCGCGTTCTCGGGGGAACCGGCATCGAGGTCAGCCACCACTGCCTCGGCGCCATGATGTTCGGCTCGGTCGCCAACAACGACCACGAGGAGGGCGTGCGGATCATCCACCGCGCCCTCGACGCGGGGATCAACTTCGTCGACACCGCCGACATGTACTCGGCCGGCGACTCCGAGGAGATCGTCGGGAAGGCTCTGAAGGACCGCCGTGACGACGTCGTCCTGGCCACGAAGTTCCACTTCCCGCTGGGGGAGGGCCGCAACCGCAGCGGCAACTCGCGGCGGTACGTCGTGCGGGCCGTCGAGGCCAGCCTGCGGCGGCTGGGCACCGACTGGATCGACGTCTACCAGGTCCACCGGCCGGACTACCGGACCGACGTCGAGGAGACCCTGTCCGTGCTGACGGACCTGGTGCGGGAGGGGAAGATCCGGGCGTTCGGGTGCTCGACGTTCCCGGCGGAGGAGATCGTCGAGGCGCACCACGTGGCGCTCAACCGCGGCCTGATGCGGTTCCGGACCGAGCAGCCGCCGTACTCGATGCTGGCGCGCGGGGTCGAACGCTCTGTGCTGCCGACGGCCCAGCGGCTCGGGATGGGCGTGCTGGTGTGGAGTCCGCTGGCCAGCGGGTTCCTGTCGGGCAAGCACCGGCGGGGCGCGTCGGCCGAGGCGTTCCGGGCGACGCTGAGCCCGGAGCGGTTCGACGAGACGTTGCCGGGCAACGCGGCGAAGTTCGAGGCGGTGGAGCAGTTCGCGAAGCTCGCCGACGAGATGGGGGTGTCGCTGCCGGCGCTCGCGATCGCGTTCGTGACGTCGCATCCGGGGGTGACCTCGGCGATCACCGGGCCGCGCACGATGGAGCAGCTGGAGTCGTTGCTGGAGGGCGCTTCGCTGGTGCTGACCGACGACGTGCTGGACCGGATCGACGAGATCGTGCCGCCGGGTGTGGACACCTACGACGTGCACGGGTTCTGGAAGCCGGCGTCGCTGCTGGATCTCCACCAGCGACGCCGGCCGCTCGATCAGCGCTGAGTCACCACCGCTGGGTGGTCAGGCCGGTGCCCAGGTAGATCTGGTCGTAGGAGTTGCCGTCGTTGTCATCGGTGTAGACGACGGTGACGCGGCCCCACGGGTCGACGCCGACGGCGGGCTCGTCCTGCCTGCCCGTGGCGTTGGAGACCGTGAGCTGCCGTTCGGGACGGCCCGTGGTGGTGCCGTCGGAGTTGTAGACGCTCGTGTGGACGTCCTGCGCCTCCGCCGTGGTCACCGCGACGCCGAGCTGGTCGTCGATGCCGATCTGCGGGTCGGCGCCGGTGGTCTGCGCGACCGCGCCGCGGGACGTTCCGGCCGCCGTGAACGACTGGACGCGGACCCCGGACTGCTCCCAGGCGATCGCGAAGTCGCCGTTGAAGCCGGCCGCCACGGCGGGGCGTTTTCCCTGCCCCGTCGTGGTCTGCGCCTGCTTCACGCCGCCGGACGGGGTGACGATCTTGCGGGCGACGTTCGCGTCCGCCTCCCACACGACGACCGCGTTGCCCGCCGCGCCCATGGCCACCTGGGGCTTGGCGTGGGTGCCGCCGGCGTTGTTGACCTGGGCCTCGTAGGACTTCGAACTGATCGACGCGAACATGCTGACCCGCGTGGTGGACGCGGCGGTGCCCTGCTTGTCCTCCCACGTCACCGCGAAGCCGCCCGAGTCGGGATCCGCCGCCACGCTGGGGAAGTGCTGCTGGCCGTCCGCGCTGGCGTTGGCCGTGCCGGAACCCGACACGGTCCCGCTCGCGCTGACGGAGCGGACCGCGATGTTGTAGTAGCCGTTGCCGTCCGGGTCCTCCGACCACACGACGACCGCGCTGCCGTCCTCGCGCACCGAGACGTCCGGCTGCCAGTGCCGCCAGGTGCCGGTGCCGCCGGTGGAGAGCTTCTTCTCGTAGACCGAGGCCCCCTCCTTGTACAGGCGGATCCAGACGTCGGAGTGGATCGGGTCCTCGGGTGCGGTGGTGTCGCGGTCGTCCTCCCACACGACGGCCGTGTAACCGTTGCGGGAGGCCGAGACGGACGCGTTGTCCTGGTCGCCGGTCGAGTCGCTGTTGACCGTGGACCACGTCATCGGAGCGGGTGCCAGCAGGAGGCTCGCGATCAGCAGTGTCTTCACGGTGCCTGCAATCCGGGGTTGGTGGACTCGACGACGTAGCTGCCGACGGTCTTGACCGGGTAGTCGCGGACGGTGACCTTGTCGACGGCGCGGTAGTCGACGCGCATCTCGGTGGAGGTGGTCTGGGTCTTCACGTAGCCGCGCAGGTTCTTGAAGTACTTCACGTGCGGGTTCAGCGTCGGGTTGAGGCTGTTGTCGGCCGCGTTGCCGTCACCGCCGGACGTGACGGAGGTGGTGACGAGTTCGGTGCCGATGATCCGGTTCTGGGTGCCGTAGTTCTGCATGATGTTCGCGCCCCAGCTGCGGTGCACGTCGCCGGTGAGCACCACGGTTCCCTTGTTGCCGTTGGTGTCCCAGGCGTTCTGCAGGCGCGTGCGGTTGGCGGTGTAGCCGTCCCACGCGTCCATGCTCTTGGAGCCGTCGGCGGCGGCGAGCCGTTGCGCGAAGAACACCTGCTGGCCCAGGAAGTCCCACGTGCCGAGCTTTTGCCTGAGCCCGTCGATCAGCCACGTCTCCTGCGCCGTGCCGGTGAGCGTGCGGGCCGGGTCGTCGGCGGCCGGGCAGACCTTCGTGCCGTCGCCGCACGCCTGGTCGTTGCGGTACTGGCGGGTGTCGAGCATGTGGAACGTGGCGAGGCTGCCCCAGCGGACCCTGCGGTGCAGCAGCATGTTCGCGCCTGTCGGTGCCTGGGCGCTGCGCAGCGGCATGTGCTCGTAGTAGGCCTTGTAGGCGGCCGTGCGGCGTGCGGTGAAGTCACCGGCCGGGCTGCTGTCGTTGCGGACCAGGTTGGCGTAGTTGTTCTCGACCTCGTGGTCGTCCCAGACGACGAGCCACGGCGCGGCGGCGTGGGCGGCCTGCAGGTCCGGGTCGGTCTTGTACTGGGCGTGGCGGACGCGGTAGTTCGCGAGCGTGCTGATCTCGGTGGCGGGCGCGAACTTGCGGACCTTCGTGGTGGTGGCGGCGCCTTCGTAGATGTAGTCGCCGAGGTGCAGGATCAGGTCGGGGTGTTCCTCGGCCATCCGGCGGTAGGCCGTGAAGTAGCCCTCCTCGTAGTGCGAGCACGAGGCGAAGAGCATGGTCAGCGCGGGTTGGGTGCCCACGGCCGGTGCGGTGAGCGCGCGGCCTGCGGGGGAGAGGTGGCCGCCGGTGCGGAAGCGGTACCAGTACTCGCGTCCCGGCTCCAGGCCGGTGAGGGTCACGTGGACGGAGTGGGCGCCGGCCTGGGTGGTGGTGAACGTGCCGGTGCGGGCGATGGCGGTGAAGTGCTCGTCGGTGGCGACCTGCCAGTCGACGGCGGTGTTGGTGTTGGGCATCCCGCCGAGTCCGTCGGCGTTCAGCGGGCTGGGGGCGAGGCGGGTCCAGATCACGAACCCGTCGGCCGCCGGTTCGCCGGACGCGACTCCCAGGGTGAACGGGTAGCCGATGGCGTTGGCCAATGCGGGAAGCAGGACCCCGGCGCTCGCTCCCGCGAGGCCGCCCACGATGAAGGTGCGTCTCCGTAACGTGGTCATGCCCGCACACTTACCGAACGCGGGTAAAGGCCCGCCTAATTGCGTGTGGCTTCAGAGTGGTTTCCCACCAGGCGAAGGCGGCGTAGTCGTCGCGGTGGATGTCGAACGCGTCGGCGAGCAGTTCGGCGGCGCACAGCGGCAGGCCGGTGTCCCGGACGGCGCGGTAGAGCAGGGCGATGTGGTCGCGGGACCAGGTTTCGAGGCACAGGCCCGGTAATCGCTCGGCCTCGCAGCACGGATGGGCGCACACGACGATGTCGAACCACTCGTCGTCGTGGTCGTTGAACTCGACCGTGACGCCGAATCGGTCGGGGTGCAGCGCGGTGACCTTGCTGTGCCGGGTTTCGTAGTGCAGGTCGTGGGGGAGCGCGGCGAGGCGCTGGGCGGCGTGGCGGTCCGGGCCGGTGATCGGGACGGGCTCGCGCGGGACGCCGTGGTCGAGCACGACCACGTCCCACCTGCTGCGGGCGAGCCTGAGCGCGGTGGCGAGGCCGGAGATCCCGGCGCCGACGACGAGTGCTGTGCCGCTGAGCGCTGTGGCCATGACCAGCCCCTTCCCCTAGGATTGAGGCTAGCGAATGTTCAGAAATTTCTGAAGACAGGGTCACTGTGACGGGCGAGACAGAGCGCAGAGAGGCCGCCGAACACCTGGCGCTCACGCTGGTCGGCGCCGGGATGCAGCGGATGGGGGCGCGGACGCTCGCGGCGTTCCTGTTCTCCGAGACGGAGACGCTGACCGCGGGGGACCTGGCCGCCGAACTCGACGTGAGCGCGGGATCGGTGTCCGGTGCGGTCAAGATGGTCGCGCAGATGGGTCTGATCGAACGGATCCACGTCGCCGGGAGCCGGCGTGAGCACTTCCGGATACGCGACAACGCCTGGACGACGCTCTACTCGCGGCAGCACTCCGTGGTCGACGAGGTGCTGCGCGCCGTGGAGAAGGGGGTCGACGCGGTCGGGCCCGGTCGCGCGCACGACCGGCTGGAGTACATGCGCGACTTCTACACGTTCCTGCTCAACGAGGCACCGATGCTGGTGGAGCGCTTCGAGCGGCAGCGTCGTGGAGGACCCCGTTCATGATCAGGTCCAGCATCCTGCGCGCCTGATCCGGGTCGCCGTTCTGCGCGACGCCGATCAGCAGTGCCATCAGGTCCATGGGCTCGGTCTTCGCGTGGAGCGGGGTGAGCAGGGACTGGACGGCCTCGGTCATCTTCGCCCGGCTGTGCTCGAACGGGTTGATGCCCAGCGCGATCACGGCCTGCAGCGCTTCCTTGAGGTCGCGTTTCGTCGCGGCGTAGGCGATGAAGCGGTCCATCCACTCCCGTAGCGCCGCCTCGGGTTCGTGGGTCTCGAGCAGTTCGGGCGCCGCGTCGCAGAGCTTCTCCAGTTCCGTGCGGTAGACCGCCTCGATCAACGCCTCGCGGGTGGGGAAGTGGCGGTAGAGCGTGCCGATGCCGACGCCCGCCTTCTTGGCGATGGCGCCGAGCGTCACGTCCTTCTCGTGGGTGAACGCGTCGAGCGCCACCTCGATCAGCAGCCCTCGGTTCCGGACCGCGTCTGCGCGCACTGCACCACTCCTATGGGGGACGTCACTTGCTAAACGGAGGCCCCTCCGCTTACTGTGGAACTCGAACCGGAGGCACCTCCGTTTCAGTGTACGACACAGGTTGGGGAAATCTGATGAGCGAGCGCATCACCACCCCGTTCGGGTTCGAGAGCACGGCTCTCGAGGTCGTCGAGGGCGTCGACCTCTCCGGCCGTCGCGCCGTGGTCACCGGTGGGGCGTCGGGCATCGGCGTCGAGACCGTGCGGGCGCTGGCCGCCGCGGGAGCCGAGGTCACCATCGCGGCACGCGACGTCGAGGCGGGCCGCAGGGTCGCCGCCGACGTGTCCGCCACCACGGGCAACACCGCCGTCTCGGTCGCTCCGCTGGAGCTGACCTCGCAGGAGTCGGTGAAGGCCTTCGCCGCGTCATGGGACGGGCCGCTGCACCTGCTGATCAACAACGCGGGTGTGATGGCGCCCCCGCTGACGCGCACGCCGGAGGGCTGGGAGCTCCAGTTCGCCACGAACCACTTCGGCCACTTCACGCTGACGCTGGGCCTGTTCGGCGCGCTGCGCGCCGAGGGCGCCCGCGTCGTGAACGTCAGCTCCGCGGGCCACCTCTCGAGTCCCGTGGTGTTCGAGGACCTCCACTACGAGCGCCGCGAGTACGACCGCTGGCAGGCGTACGGCCAGTCCAAGACGGCGAACGTCCTGTTCGGCGTCGAGGCCGGTGCCCGCTGGGCGTCCGAGGGCATCACGATGAACGCGCTGATGCCGGGCGGCATCCTGACGGCGTTGCAGCGCCACATCACGCCGGAGGAGTTGCAGGAGCGGCGCCGGCTGCGCGGCGGCTCGAACCCGTTGCGGCTCAAGACGCCGGAGCAGGGCGCGGCCACCACGCTGGTGCTCGCCGTGTCCCCGTTGGTGGAGGGCCGTTCGGGCCTCTACTTCGAAGACTGCGAAGAGGCCCTCCCGCACGCCGAGGGCATGAGCAACGGCCTGGCCGCCTACGCCGCCGATCCAGAAGCCGCAGCACAGCTGTGGAAGGTCTCCGAGGAAACGTTGAAGGTGCAGGCATGATCACCACAGGATTCGGCTTCGAGAACACAGCACTGGACGTCGTGGAGGGCGTAGACCTCTCCGGCCGCCGAGCCATCGTCACGGGCGGCGCCTCGGGCATCGGCGTGGAGACCGTCCGAGCCCTCGCCACCGCCGGCGCGGAGGTGACGATCGCGGCCCGAGACCTGGACGCGGCGCAGCGCGTGGCGGCCTCCCTGTCCAGGTCCACCGGCAACAGCGACATCTCGGTCGCCCACCTGGACCTGGCGTCGCAGGCCTCGGTGAAGGCCTTCGCCCGCACCTGGGACGGCCCGCTGCACCTGCTGATCAACAACGCGGGCGTCATGGCCACCCCGCTGACGCGCACCCCGGAGGGCTGGGAACTCCAGTTCGCCACGAACCACCTAGGCCACTTCGCCTTGACCCTGGGCCTCTTCAACTCCCTGCGGGCAGAAGGCGCCCGAGTGGTGAACGTCAGCTCCTCGGCACACCTGATGGGCGAGGTGGTGTTCGAGGACATCCACTACGAGCGCCGCCAGTACGACCGCTGGCAGGCCTACGGCCAGTCCAAGACCGCGAACATCCTGTTCGGCGTCGAGGCCGGTGCCCGCTGGGCGTCCGAGGGCATCACGATGAACGCGCTGATGCCGGGCAGCATCGCGACCAATCTTCAGCGGCATCTGACTTCGGAGGAGTTGCAGGAGCGCATCCGGCTCAGTGGTGCCGCGAGTACTCGGCGGGTGAAGACTCCTGAGCAGGGGGCTGCCACCACCCTCGTGGTCGCCACGTCGCCGTTGTTGGGCGGGGTGTCGGGGCGGTACTTCGAGGACTGTGTCGAGGCTGCGCCAGTTGTGGGTGACAGTCACCTGCGGGGCGTCGCACCGTACGCGCAGGACTCGGGGGCGGCGGCTCGGCTGTGGGAGTCTTCCGAGGAGACGCTCTGGGGTCGTTGGGCGGCTTGATTGTTCGGGCGGGTCAGCTTGCGTGTGGTTGGTTCCTGTTTCAGCGGGGTTGGTCGCGTTCCGTGCGTTTCCGGCGCCTTGCGAGCGTGGTCCCTCAGGTCTAGACGAATCAAGGGCTAGCGATTGGGGCTTGACCTTGAGCCTCTGGCGGGACGCTTAGACGGCCGGAAAAGGCCGGGCTGAAAAGCGCCCGGCCGTGCCCGGAGAGGGGAGCATCCCGCCCCCTCAAGGTAAAGCCCCAATCGCCATGAGCGGGGCCTATCGCTACCCAGAGCACGAGGTTCACACGGCTCGCTTCGCATCGCCACGCCAGGTGCCGTAGGGGGTCGCCGTTGTGTGGTGACTGCCTGGTGGCGCCGCGGGGGGCGACTGCGGTGGCTGGTTCCTGTTCCAGCGGGGTGGACGGGTTGCGCGCTGATGTCCTGTTCCAGCGTGGCTCCGCCTCGCTGAGCCCCCACCCCGTCTAGTTCTGCCTTGCTCCGCTCCTCCCCACTCCGCTCGTCGTGCCCGGCGTCGTCGCGCTGGGCCCGGTCGTGCCATGTTTCGCCGTGCCCCGTCACGCCGCAGCCCGCCCGTCGCGCGCCCGCACGCTGCATCGTCAAAACACCCGACTCCCATCCGCCCGACTCCCATCCGCCCGACTCCCATCCGCCCGACTCCCATCCATCTGGCTCTTGCCCGCCTACCTCTTGCCCAGCACACCGCCTCCCGCCTCCCGCCTCCCGCCTCCCGCCTCCCGCCTCCCGCCTCCCGCCTGGCCCAGCCCGCCCCCGTAGAGGTCTGGACCATTTCATGCTTCAATGACAGTGGGTCGCCGCCTGTAAGCGAAAGGTGAGCGAATGTCTGCCCGCTCGTTCCCGAAGGCACTGACAGCCCTGCTTCTGCTCATGAGCACCCTGCTCATTCCGTCCGCCGCCCAAGCGGCACCCGCCGCCCAAGCGGCCGACACGTGCGCGCTCAAACCCCGCCCCGCAGGCAAGGTCCTGCACGGGTACTGGGAGAACTGGGACGGCGCGTCCAACGGGGTTCATCCGCCGTTCGGCTGGACCCCGATCACCGACAGCCGCATCAAGCAGCACGGTTACAACGTGATCAACGCGGCGTTCCCCGTGATCCGGTCCGACGGCACCGTGCTGTGGGAGGACGGCATGGACGTCGGGGTCAAGGTTGCCACGCCTGCCGAGATGTGTGCGGCGAAGGCCGCCGGGGCCACGATTCTGCTGTCCATCGGGGGTGCTGCGGCGGGCATCGACCTGAGTTCTGCCGCTGTGGCCAACCGGTTCGTGGCCACGGTGGTGCCGATCCTCAAGAAGTACAACTTCGACGGGATCGACATCGACATCGAGACCGGGCTGGTCGGTAGTGGCAACATCAGCCAGTTGTCGGCTTCGCAGGCGAACCTCGTTCGCATCATCGACGGTGTGCTGGCGGCCATGCCGGCCGGGTTCGGGCTCACTATGGCGCCAGAGACCGCGTACGTGACGGGTGGCAGTGTTGTTTACGGCTCCATCTGGGGTGCTTATCTGCCGATCATCAAGAAGTACGCGGACAACGGGCGTCTGTGGTGGCTGAACATGCAGTACTACAACGGGTCCATGTACGGGTGTTCCGGTGACAGTTACTCGGCCGGGACGGTGCAGGGGTTCGTGGCGCAGACGCAGTGCCTGAACAAGGGACTGGTCGTGCAGGGCACCACGATCAAGGTGCCCTACGACAAGCAGGTTCCCGGGTTGCCCGCGCAGCCGGGGGCCGGTGGTGGCTACCTGAACCCCACGCTGGTGGGGCAGGCGTGGAACAGCTTCGGTGGTCAGCTCAAGGGGCTCATGACCTGGTCCATCAACTGGGACGGGTCGAAGAACTGGACCTTCGGTGACAAGGTGAAGTCGTTGCAGGGGCGTTAGAGGACGATGGTGTTCTGGCCGGCGGCGATGCGCCAGTGGCCGTCCTCTTTGGACACGATGTAGAGCGGTGAGCCCTCGTTCTGGTCGGTGATCGGTGTGCCGTCGGGGCGGACCGGGCGCTGGCGGATCTTGACGGCCGCCACGTCGGGACGGATGAAGAGGACGTGGGCCACCTCGTACGTGGCGGTCGCCTCCTTCGTCGCGCCGGGCAGTACCTGGCGGGTGAAGGAGGCGATCTCGTCTCGGCCGGTGAGTCTCTTGCCGTGTGCGGTCGTCCAGATGGCGTCGGAGCGGAAGAGGCCGATGAACTCCTCGGCCAGCTCGTTCTGCTGGGAGTGCTGGACGGTGGCCACCAGGGTCTCGATTTCGGAGAGATCGCTCATGTGCGAGATCGTCGTACCTCCATCATGGTGGAGGTCAAGGCCCGGCCGCGCGCAGCGTTGTGGAGGCGGTGCGCGCGGCCGGTTCCCCTGCGGGTCACTGGCGAGGTGCGACCCGTGACTCGTAGGACTTCGGCTGGTACCAAGGGTTGTAGAAGCAGCCCGTGCCGTACTTCCTGTCGTGGCCTGGGCAGGCGTACGAGATCAGGAACGGGTTCGAGCGCACGCCGAACTTCTCCCAGGCCGACAGGGACTGCATGGCCGCGGCGTACTCCGAGTCGCTGAACGCGCTGTGCGTGGCCTCGGTCGTGAAGGTCTGCACGAGGTTGTACCAGCGGCCGGCCTTCCTCACGACGTCGCGGTAGGCCGACTCGTGCTCGACGAACGCGGTCGGGTCGCCGATCGCGTGGACCGACAGGACCGGGATGTCGATCTTGCCGGTGAGGTCGCTGTCGTGGGCGAGTTCGGCTCGGGCGGCCGGGTCGGCGGCGAAGCGTTCCACGCCGGCGTTCAGGGCCTTGTCGTCGTGCGAGCCCTTGTACACCACACCCGTGTTGCTCCACGGGTTCCGGTCGCCCAGGCGGTTGTGCACGATGTCGCGGAACGTGAACGTCGCGAAGTTCAGGTGCGAGTTCAGGGTCTCTTCGGGGATCTTCGTGACGGTGAGGACGTCGGTGAGCTTCTGCTGCTGCTCGGGCGTGCGACTTCCTGCCACGCCAAGACATTCCTCAACGCGGCTCCGCAAGCCGGCGGTCGTCATCGTGGAGCCGGGGCGAAGACCCTGCCACAGCGGGTACTGCGCCTCGGACGGCCGCGGGTGGTTGCCGCAGTAGTACTGGTAGACCACGCGCAGGTCGACGCGGTAGTCGTAGCCGCGGGAACCGCCCGCCATCACACCGCTCGTCAGAAGCGCGGCGTCATAACCCTTGTACAGCTCGATGGTCTTCGCCGCGACGTTGCCGCCCCACGACTGGCCGTGGAGGTAGACCTTCGACGGCTTGAGCATGCCGACGACCATCCTGCGCAGGTTGTCGGTGTCCTCGGCGGCCATCCGCGTGCCGTAGCCGCCGCGCCGGTACGAGGTGCCCGCCCACGCGTAGCCCTCCTTGACCATGACGGACCAGCGGTTCAGGTCGTCGCGCGTGCGCTCCGGCGTGGGATCGCCGAGGTCGGGGCCGCCGTGCGAGTGCACGACGAGCGTCTTGTTCCACTTCTTCGGCACGGCGATCGTGTAGTACGCGCCGTTGGGGTCCCGGCCCTCGTAGCAGGTCGTACCGGCGGGGACGTTCTCCGGGCACGGTGCGGTCGGGGGCAGGTGCACCGGCGACGTGAGACTCGCGGTCAGCGCGAATGCCAGTAGAACGTTCATGGCGGAATCGTCGGTGCCGCTGGATAAGTGGTCCAGCTCACTCACGCAAACTTGGGATTGACCTGACGTTACGAGCGAGTCACGCGCGGCGGAACCGGGCGCTGTTGAGCACGTGTCGTGCCCACGCGTGGTCGGCCGGGTCGTCGTGCACGCACGTCACGACGAGCATCTCGCCGAACCGCGCCACGTGGCCGTGGAACTCGTGCTGGCCCGACGCCGAGGTCAACCACAGGGCGTGCCGCAGCTCTACGCCGTCCCGCACGAGGAACTTCTGCTCCGGCGGCACCTCCGGGGCGCCCTCGAGCGCCAGTTCCAGGAACCGCTCCGCCGGGGTGGCCTGGGCGCGGCGGACGTCGACGAACACCGCGCGGCCCGGCCCCGCGAACCGCAGGCCCTCCTCCAGCACGTACGGGGTGAGGCCCGCGGTGCGTTCGATGCTCCACCGGCCGGGCAGCTTCTGCTGGATCGAGACCGGCAGCTCGACCAGGTACCCGCTGAGCACCTCGTCACGGTCCCAGGTGGTGCCGAGCAACGGATGCTTGACGTATTCGGGCAGGTCGTCGGGCTCGTGGACCTCGGCGGCGACCTCCGCGCCGCGCAGGCCGTCCCACGGTTTGATGTCGTGGGAGAACGTGCCGGTGAACGACAGCGAGGCGTAGCCGGGGCCGTCCCACACGTCGGCCGCGTGCCGCGCGGCTTCGGGAGAGACCCGCATCCAGGCGCCGAACCACAGCTCCAGGTCACCGGTCAGGTCGACCGGCAGCACGCACCGCACGTAGGCGGCGTCCTCGGTCAGCAGCACGTTGCCGCCGGCCTCGAACGACGGGTCGCGCACGCCGGGAGGCGGGCCCAGGTCCAGGTCGATCGCGCCCGCGTCGTCGATCTCGGTGCCGCAGCACTCGCAGGCCGTCACCCGATGTACCGGACGCTGTTGAGCACGTGCTGCGCCCACGCCCTGTCGACCGGGTAGCGGTACACGCAGCGCACGGAGATCATCGTGCCGGGACGCACGACGTGCGCGTGGAACACCTGCTCCTCGTGGCCGTCGATCACCTCGCTGAGCCAGAACGCGTGACGCAACTCCGGGCCCTCGTGCGAGACGGAGTGCTCGGCGCTCGCCGGATAGCCGTCGAGGACCGCGCCGAGGAAGTCGCTCACGCTGCCGCCGGTGAGATCGGCGTAGACGTCGAGCGCGACCCGGCGGTCCGGGCTCGTGAACCGGACGGTGCGGCCGTCGACGGCGCAGCGCATGCCCTCGGTGCGTTCGATGGTCCAGACCTCGCCGAGGGTCTCGCGGACGGGCACCGGCAACGGGTGCCGGATGCGGCACAGCACCTCGTCGCGGTCCCACTCCCGGTCGAGCAACGGGTGCGAGGTGAAGTAGGGCAGCTCGTCGGTGTTGAGCACGGCGGCCTCGACAGCCACTCCGAGTACGTCCCAGGGCTTGATCGCGTTCGCGAACCTGCCCGTGATCCGCAGGTTCGCGTACTCGCTGTCGTTGTCCCACACGGCGTGGGCGTACATCGCGTCCACCTTGCTGATCTGCGTCCACGCGCCGAACACGATCTCGGTTCCGCCGGTCAGCCGAACCGGGAGCAGGCAACGGATGTAGGAGTCACCGCCCGGTCCGACGAGCAGCCCGCCGGTGGGCGCGCCGAGTTGCTCGCCGGGCACCCCGAGCAGTTGCTCCGGACGGTTCAACCTGTAGTCGATGCGGTCCGTAGAGGTGATCTCGGCTCCGCAGCATCCGCATTGGACGGTCATGCGGGCATGCTAGAGCTCCTCGTCCGCCAGCAGTCGAGAGCGCACCAGAAAACGTATTCCAAGCGGTGCCTCCAGCGAGAAACCGCTCCCACGTCCAGGCACGACGTCGATCGTCAGGTGCGTGTGGCTCCAGTACTCGAACTGAGACGCGGACATCCACACAGGAATGACGAACTCGTCGACCGCGAGATCACCGAGGTGCACGTCGGACCCGCCGGTGCGGAACTCCCCGGCGAGGTAGCACATCGGGGCCGAGCCGTCGCAGCAGCCGCCGGACTGGTGGAACATCAGGTCGCCGTGCTCGGCCCTGAGGCCGCGGAGCACGTCCGCGGCCTCAGGGGTCAGTGCGACGCGGGGCATCAGAAGAAGCCCTGGGCGTTCTGGGAGTAGCTGACGAGCAGGTTCTTGGTCTGCTGGTAGTGGTCGAGCATCATCTTGTGGTTCTCGCGGCCGATGCCGGACTGCTTGTAGCCGCCGAACGCCGCGTGCGCCGGGTAGGCGTGGTAGTTGTTCACCCACACGCGGCCCGCCTGGATGTCGCGGCCGGCGCGGTAGGCGACGGAACCGTCTCGCGACCACACGCCCGCGCCGAGGCCGTACAGGGTGTCGTTGGCGGTCTTCATGGCGTCGTCGTAGTCGGCGAACCGGGTGACCGAGACGACCGGGCCGAAGATCTCCTCCTGGAAGATCCGCATCTTGTTGTCGCCCTCGAAGATCGTCGGCGTCACGTAGTAGCCGCCGGACAGCTCGCCACCGAGGTCGGCTCGCTCGCCGCCGGTGAGGACGCGGGCGCCCTCCTGCTTGCCGATGTCGATGTACGACAGGATCTTCTCGAGCTGGTCGTTGGACGCCTGCGCGCCGATCATGGTGTCGGTGTCGAGCGGGTGACCCTGCTTGATCGCGCGAGTCCGCTCCACGGCGTCGCTCATGAAGCCGTCGTAGATGTCGCTCTGGACCAACGCGCGCGACGGGCAGGTGCAGACCTCGCCCTGGTTCAGCGCGAACATCGCGAAGCCCTCGAGAGCCTTGTCGTAGAAGGAGTCCCGCTGCGAGGCCACGTCGTTGAAGAACACGTTCGGCGACTTGCCGCCGAGCTCCAGCGTGACGGGGATGATGTTCTCGCTGGCGTACTGCATGATCAACCGGCCGGTGGTCGTCTCGCCGGTGAACGCCACCTTCGCGACGCGGCGCGAGGACGCGAGCGGCTTGCCGGCCTCGACGCCGAACCCGTTGACGATGTTCAGCACACCCGGCGGGAGCAGGTCGGAGATCAGTTCGTTCAGGACGTGGATCGACGCCGGCGTCTGCTCGGCGGGCTTGAGCACGACCGCGTTGCCCGCGGCCAGGGCGGGCGCGAGCTTCCAGACCGCCATCAGGATCGGGAAGTTCCACGGGATGATCTGCGCGACGACGCCGAGCGGTTCGTGCAGGTGGTAGGCGACGAGGTCCTCGTCGATCTGCGAGATGCCGCCCTCCTGGGCGCGGATCGCGCCCGCGAAGTAGCGGAAGTGGTCGATCGCGAGCGGCAGGTCGGCGGCCAGGGTCTCGCGGACCGCCTTGCCGTTGTCCCACGTCTCCGCGACCGCGAGCATCTCGAGGTTCGCCTCGATGCGGTCGGCGATCTTGTTCAGGACGTTCGCGCGCTCGGCGACCGACGTCTTGCCCCACGCGCGGGCGGCGCCGTGGGCCGCGTCCAGCGCGCGTTCGACGTCCTCGGCGGTGCCGCGGGCGATCTCGGTGAAGTCCTCACCCGTCACCGGGGTGGGGTTGGCGAAGTACTGGCCCTTGGCGGGCGGCACGTACTCGCCTCCGATGAAGTGGTCGTACCGGTCGCGAAAAGTGACCACGCTGTCCGGTTGTCCTGGAGCCGCGTACCTCGCCATGGACCCTGCCTCCCGCGTCGTTGCGAACAGGCGGCGAACGTAGAACCGGCAACGTTTCACGTACGTTGCATCCGATCGGAGTAGTGACAGGCTTGCAGCTGCGGCACACCGACCTGCATCCTGGACCAATGGACCCAGTCGAGCTGGGTGCCGCGCGTCCGGTGATCTTCGAGTCGTGGCGGCGCTCCCTTGCCGCGCACATCGACCCGGACCGGCACGAGGCCCCGGTGGTCTACGAGCGCGACGAGGTCGCCGACCTGCGGGGAGCGCACCCGCTGGCCACGACCGTCCCGCTGCTCACGGACACGCTGTCGATGGACGACACGATCATGATCGTCACCGACACCCGCGGCCACATCCTCTGGTGCGAGGGTGACAACCAGACCCGGCACCGCGCCGAACGCGTCCACCTCACCGAGGGGTCGCGCTGGAGCGAGGACGTCATCGGCACGAACGCGATGGGCACCGCTCTCGCGACCGGCCGGCCCGTCACCGTCCATTCGCGCGAACACCTCGTGCGCACCTATCACGGCTGGACGTGCGCGGCGAGCCCGATCCACGACCCCCACACGGGGGTCCTGCTGGGGGTCGTCGACGTCAGCGGGCCGCTCAAGACGATGCACCCGGCGGTCGCGCAGCTCGTGTCCGCCGCCGCCCGGCTCGCCACGCACCACCTGCGGCAGTTCGCGCCGCGGCAGCACGTGCTGTCGCTGAACTTCCTCGGCGGGCCGCACGCCGACCTCGACGGACGGCCGCTGGCGCTGACGTTGCGCAACGCGGAGGTCCTGACGGCGCTCGCCCTGCACCCCAAGGGACTCACGGCGGAACAGCTCGCGTTGTTGCTCTATGGTGAACGTGGGAACCCGACCACGGTCCGCGCGGAGCTGCACAGGCTGCGTGCGCAGCTCGGTGGTGTCCTGTTGACGAGGCCCTATCGGCTCGATGCCGTGGTGCGCGGCGACTTCCTGGACGTGCGGACGGCTCTGCGGTCCGGCGACGCGGGCAGGGCGACCCGGCACTACAGCGGTGATCTGCTACCCCGTTCGGACGCGCCGGTGGTCCGCGAGGAGAGGATCGACCTCGCCGCCGCGGTGCGCAAAGGCGTGCTGGAGCGGGGAGATCTCGACTCGCTGCTGGCGTTCGCGGACAGCGGTGAGGACGCCGAGGTGCTCGAACGCCTGCACCTGCTGCTCCCGGAGACCGATCCTCGTCACGCGCTCGTCTCCTCGCGCCTGCGAAGGGCGCTGGAATAGGCTTTCCCGCAAGGGGAGGGCAAAAGTGAAGCAGTGCATCAACTGCATGACCCGGTTGCCGCGCAAGGACGTCACCGAGGTCGCGTGGTGTGCTTTGTGCGCGCCGTGCCTGCAGGTCGTGTCGGACCAGATGAAACTCCTGCACGACGGCGGGTCCGTGCGGATCCTGCAGTGCGGGTGGTGCGGTGTCGCGCGCTCGTGCGGCGCCGGCGCGCGCACGAGGTGCCTGGTGTGCCTGGACGACAGGTCCGTGCCGGACCCGGCCGTGCAGGGGATCGCGCACCGGCTGGAGCTCGGCGGCACCTGGCGGGAGAACTCGGAGTTCCTCGCCGCGACGACCGTGAAGGTGCGGCTGGCCAAGTACTTCCGGCCCGGCTGGACCGTGCTCGCGACCGACGTGCACGGGCTGCCGTGGACCGGGTACCGGTGGCTGACCAGGTCGCACGGCACGTGGGGCCGCGACGACGAGACCGGGGAAGTGCGGCAGCTCAAACGAGTGCGCGGTGAGACGACCCTGCTTTACCTCGTGCGGTACGGGCAGGTGCTCCGGTTCGGGCGGGGCGGCGACGACCGGGTCGGCGGGCACGTCGCGCAGGGCGCGGTGCCGATCCTGGTGCTCCGCGCGCCGGGCGAGCAGGTCGTCGTGGCGCGCGACAAGCTCAAGCGTGCGCACCGCGGCGAAATGGTGTCGCAGCGGACGCCGGTGGACCTGTTCGCCGTGCTGCCGGGCGGAGAGGACGTCACCGATCGGTTCTCGCGGAGTTGATCCTGGGTAGCCCACCGCCGTGGACGAAGTCGTGGTGGTGGGACAGATCGCACGGGACCTGGTCCTCGTCGTGGACGAGGTGCCCGGTCCCGGGGGCACGGCGGTCGTGCGGCGACGCCGGGAGGCGCTCGGCGGCAAGGGCGGGGCACGACTGTCGCGTCCGGCCGCCGCGGCGCTGACGTTCGCACTCCTGCGTGGGGACGGTCCCGCCGAGGCGGCAAAGGTCGCCTTCGAGGCCTCCGCGGCCGCCGTGTCGCACGCCGGGGCCGCACGAAGCTCACTGGACGCTGATCGATCGCGTTATCGTTGACAGGTCCGGTGAGGGGAGGGGTCCGCGTGCGAGTACTCGCTGTCGTGCTGTTGATGCTGTTCACGGCCTCGCCCGCGCAGGCGGCGACGGGCACGTACGTCCGCCTCGGGCACTTCTCGAAGGACCAGGCGCGCGTCGACGCCGTGCTCGACGGGGTCAAGCTCGGCACCCTCGACTACGCCGACCTCTGGGACTACCGCCGCGTCGAGCCGGGCGAGCACGTCGTCGAGTTCCGCATGTCGGAGCCGGGTAGTCCGCTGCTGCGGTCGGTGACGGTGCGTGCGACCGCCGGGCAGGCGTACACGGTCGTCGACATCGCGTCCTCGATGAAGGTGCTGGACGACGACATCAGCCAGCCGCCGGACGGCCAGGCGCGGATCCGGGTGATCAACGCCGGGGACGCGCGGACCGACCTGCAACGCGGTAGCACGATGGTGCACCGCGGTGTGCAGCCCAACTCCACGACCGGCTACGTGCTGGTGCAGCCCAGCGCGGACGCCCTGGAGGTGCTGCAAAGCGGCAAGGACTCGACCACGCTGGACGCGCCGCTCGAAGCGGGCGGCGTCTACTCGCTGCTGGTCAACGCCCGGCGCATCGAGCTGCGGACCGACGCCAAGGGCTCCGAGGTCGTGCCGAGCGGCGGTCAGGAGACCGGGTTCGGCGGCATGGCGGGAGGCTGGGACTGGCTCACCGCGCTGGTGATCGCGCTCGTCGTCGGCGTCGCGATGTACTCGGTGCGCGGCTGGCTGTTCCGGTTCGGCTGACATGGCCAAGGGCAAGCTCCTGATGGGGGTGGCGGTCCTCGTCACGCTGATCTACGTGGTCAAGGGGCCTGGCGCGGACGAGGCGCCGGAGCCGGTGACGGTGCTGATCCCCTCGATCGGCGTCGACACCGCGCTCGAAGCGCTCAAGGTCGACTCCGCCGGGGCGCTGGAGCCGCCCACGCGTTCGGACAAGGCCGGGTGGTTCGCCAAGGGGGTCGCGCCGGGGGACGCCGGTCCGGCGGTGATCGCCGGGCACGTCGACTCGAAGACCGGCCCCGGTGTGTTCTTCCGGCTGCCTGAGCTCCAGCCCGGCGCCGAGGTGCTGGTCGAGCGCGAGGACGGCAGCAAGCTGACGTTCGTCGTGAACAGCACCGTGACGACGGAGAAGTCCGCTTTCCCGACGGCCCTGGTCTACGGGCCGACGCCGCTGTCCGAGTTGCGGCTCGTGACGTGCGGCGGAGACTTCGACCGGGTCGCGGGCAGCTACCGGAACAACGTCATCGTGGAAGCGGTGCTGAAAGTCTGACGGTCTCGTCCGCCCACCTGGTGAGCAGCGTGGCGTCGTGCGAGATCGCGAGCACGCCCGCGCCGGATTCCCGCTGGTAGGCCCGGATCACGCCGACCAGCGCCGCCGTCGTGGAGGCGTCGAGCATCGTCGTCATCTCGTCGCAGATCAGGTAGCGCGGGTTCAGCGCCAGCGCGCGGGCGAGGCACGCGCGCTGCAACTGGCCGTCGCTGACCTCGTGGGGGCGGCGGCCCAGCAGGTCGTCGGTGAGCATCACCTTCTCTGCGAGTTCGTCGACGCGGTCCGCGCCCGGTTCGGCGATCGCCTGGCGGAGGGTGAAACGCGGGTCGACCGACAGCCTGGGCTGCTGGAACAGCACACCGATCTTCGTGCGCTGACGAGCCTGGAACCGGAACCCGGTGACCGTCTCGCCGTCGATCTCCACGGTGCCGGCGAACGGCTTGTGCAGCAACGCGAGCACTCGGGCCAAAGTGGACTTGCCGGACCCGCTCGGCCCGGCGAGCCCGACGGTCTGTCCGGGGTGGACGGTGAGACTCACGTCGGTGATGACCGGGTCGCGGTACCCGGCGGTGATGCCGAGGCCGGTCAGCACGGGCGGTGGCACGCGACGGCGTGCGGGTCGTCGGTGAGCACGGGACGGTCCTCGCAGATCTCGGTGGCCTGCTCGCAGCGCGGGGCGAACGCGCAGCCCGCGGGCAGGTCGGTGAGCAGGGGAGGCTGGCCGGGGATAGGGAGGAAGTCCCGCTCGGGCAGCGCGTTGGCGAGGCCTCGGGCGTACGGGTGCTTCGAGTTGTCGAGCACCTCGTGCGCCGGGCCGACCTCGACGATCCGGCCCGCGTACATCACCGCGATCCGGTCGGCGACCTTGTGCGCCGCCGCCAGGTCGTGCGTGATCAGCAGGACGGCGTGACCGTCGTCGACCAGCCTGCGGAACTCGTCCAGCAGCCCGTCGACGAGGTCGCGGTCGAGGCCGGTGGTCGGTTCGTCCGCGATGAGCAACGGCGGATTGCCGACCAGCGCCAACGCGTTCGCGACGCGCTGGGCCATGCCGCCGGACAGTTCGTGCGGGTAGCGGTCGAGGTGCTCGGGCAGCAGCCCGGCCCGTTCGGCGGCCTTCTCCGCGTCGCCGCCGAGGACGCGCGCGGCCTCCTCGAGTTGCGCACGGGCGGTGCGCACGGGCGTGAGGTGGCTCGCCGGACTCTGCGGGATGAGGCCGATCCGGCGGCCGCGGACGGTGGTCGCGAGCTCGTGGTCACTCGCCGCGAGCAGGTCCACGTCCCCGAGCCGGGCACTGCCGGACGTCTCCGCGTTGCCCGGCAGGAACCCGAGCAACGCCGACGCCAGCACCGTCTTGCCGCAGCCGCTCTCGCCGACCAGCGCCACGCACTCGCCGGGCCGCAGCACCAGCGACACGTCGTTCACCGCCTCGACGGTCGCGCCCTTGAGCGCGAACCGCACCGACACGCGGTCGATCTCCAGGTTCACCACGTCAGCTCCGTGCGCCGTTTGGGGTTGAGCCGATCCCGCCACACACCGCTGATGCCGGACACCGCCAGCGTCGTGATGATCAGCAGCAGGCCGGGGGCCAGCGACATCCACCAGCCGCCGATCAGCAACGAGCGCTGGGCGTCGTTGATCATGTTGCCGATGCTGGCCGCGTGCGGCGGCAACCCGAGGCCCAGGAACGACAGCGCCGTCTCGTGCCACACCGCGTGCGGCACCATCAGCGTGGTCGCGAGCAGGACCTGCGGGGCGACGTTCGGCAGCAGGTGCCGGGTCAGCACCTGGAACCGCGAGGCCCCGCCGACGATGGCCGCGTCGATGAACGGCCTGGTGCGCAGCGACAGCACCTCCGAGCGCACGATCCGGGCGGCGGTGAGCCAGTGCGTCAGGGCGATCGAGATGATCACGGCGCTCAGGCTCGGACGCAGGATCGCGACGATCACGATGCCCAGCAACAGGTGCGGGACCGAGGCGATCGCGTCGACCACGCGCATCATGATCCGGTCGAACCAGCCGCCGATCGACCCGGCCAGCGCGCCCACCGCGGTGCCGGCGATCGCCGAGATCACGGCGGCGACCACGCCGACCGTCAGCGACACCCGCAGCGCGTAGACGCAGCGCAGCAACACGTCGCGGCCCAGTTCGTCGGTGCCGAACAGGTGCGCGGCGGACGGCGGCTGGTTGGCGATCGCGAGGTCGACGTACTGCTCGTTGAGTTCCACGAACAGCGGCACGACCAGGACGGTGACCGCGACCAGCCCGAGGATGATCGCGGACGGCAGGAGCCGCCACTTCGGTGAGCGAGGCGGTGACGCGGCGGTGAGGCGGCTGCGCGGGGCAGGACGCCAGAGCAGGTCAGCCATCGAGCGCCACCCTCGGGTCGGCCAGCGCGTACAGGACGTCGGCCAGCAGGTTGCCCAGCAACACCACACCCGTCGCCATCACGGTCAGCGCGCCCAGCAACGCGAAGTCGACGTTCAGCGCCGCCTCCACCGTCGCCCGCGCGATGCCCGGCCACGAGAACACCGTCTCCACCAGCAACGCCCCGGTGATCAGCTCGGGCAGCCGGGCGCCGAGGAGGGTCAGGAACGGCAGCAGCGAGGTGCGCAGCGCGTGCCCCGACACCACCAGGTGGTCCGGCAGCCCCCGCGCCCGCGCACCGATCACGTGGTCCTGCGTGAACGACTCCAGGAGGTTCTGCCGCACGAACAACACGAACCAGGGCGCCTGCGAGATCGCCAGCACCGCCACCGGCAGCACCATGTGGACCGCGACCCCGCCGACGGACACCGGGTCGGCGCCCGTGGTGACACCGCCGCCGGGAAGCCATCGCAGCTGCAACGCGAAGACGTACAGCACCGCGAGCCCGAGCCAGAACACCGGCGCGGCCTCCAGCGCGTAGCAGCTGCCGGTGATCGACCGGTCGAGCCACGACCCCTGTCGCCACGCGGCCAGGGTGCCCAGCAGCAGCCCGAGCACGAGCGCCAGCGTGAAGCCGACGGACACCAGCAGCACCGTCCACCCGAGACGGTCGCCGATCACGGCCGACACGGGTTGCTGCAACGACAGCGAGTCGCCGAGGTCACCGGTGACGGCGTGCCGCAGCCAGGCCCAGTACTGCGCGACGACGGGTTCGTCGACGCCCCAGTTCGCGCGCAGCTGGGCCACGCGTTCCGGTGAGGCGCCGATGATCCGGACACCGAAGTAGCGCTCGACCGGGTCGAACGGCGAGGCCTTGGCCAGCACGAACAGGGCGAAGCTGACGACCAGCAGCACCGGGACTGCGAAGGCCAGGCGCCGCAGGGCGAACAGGCCGATCGACCGGGCCGTGCCGCGTGTCTGCGGCCGGGTCACGACTTCGGGGTCCAGCGTTCGAGGTTCCACCACACCGCGTGCACGAGGCCGTGGTCGTGCGGCTCGACCTGGGTCTCCTGGCCGTTCCACTTGTCGCGCAGGACGTAGGTGTGGTCGAGGAACACCAGGAACGCCCAGCCCGGGTCGGCCGCGTACGCCTTCTGGAACTCGTCGTAGGCCTTCTTGCGCGCGGCCGGGTCGAGGCTGCGGCGCGCGGTGTCGAGCGCGGTGTCCACAGTGGAGTTCTTGTACAGCGTCATGTTGACGTACCCGTCCTGGCCCGCGTAACGCGAGTGCAGCAACGTGTACGCGGCCGTGTCCGGGTCGTACGGGTCGCCGCCGCCCCACACCGCCGCCGCTTCCTTGCGGCGCTGCAGCATGATCTCGAACGTCGTCGCCTCGACAGGCGCGTCGATGCCGAGCTTCGCGATGTCGGACGCGGTGGCGAGGGCCAGTTCCTTGCGCAGCACGTCCGGCGCGGGGTAGAGCACCGGCAGCCTCGCGGGCTGACCGTCCTTGGCTCGCTTGCCGTCGGCGCCCTTGCGCCAGCCGGCCTCGTCGAGCAGCTTCCCGGCCTCGGTGACGTCGTAGCGGAACGAGGAACCCTCGTCGTACCAGTCCTTCAGGTACGGCGAGATCGGCGTGGACGCGGGCTTGCCGGAGCCGGCCAGCACGGCGTCGATCATGGCCTGGCGGTTGATGCCGAGGTTGATCGCGCGCCGGACCTGCGGAGACGACGTGAACGGCAGCTCGGACGGGATGCCGAGACCGCGGTAGTCGGCCGACGGGTTCTGCACGATCTTGTAGCCGGACTTGTCGCGGTAGGTCTGGGCTAGCTTGGGCGGCAGCACCGTGCCGTCGAACTCACCGGCGGCCATGCGGGTCGCGCGGGCGTTGTCGTCAGGTACGAAGACCACGGTCACGGACTTGATCGCGGGCGCGCCGCCCCAGTACTTCTCGTTGGCCTTCAACACCATCCGGTCGCCCTTGCGCCACGACTCGACCGTGTACGGGCCGGTGCCGACCGGGGCGGTGTTGAACGCCGCGCTGTTGAGGTCCTGGCCGGTCAGCTTCGCGGCGGGCACGATGCCGAGCGCGAGTTGCTGGGCGAACGGCGCGTAGGCGTAGGAGAGCGTGAACTCGACCGTGGCCGGGTCCTTCGCCACGACGTCGGTCAGCGCGTCGAACCGGGAGGCGATCGTGGAGTTCACCTTCTTGTCCAGCACGGACTTGTAGGTGAAGACGACGTCGTCAGCGGTCAGCGGTGATCCGTCGGAGAACGTGATGTCCTTGCGCAGCTTGGCGGTCCACGTCAGGCCGTCCGCCGTGGCGGTCGGCAGTTCCGCGGCCAGCGCCGGCTTCAGGGCCAGCGAGGCGTCCCGCGCCACGAGCCCGTCGAAGATCTTCGCCGCACCGTCGGGCGCATACCCGAGCACGGGGTTGAGGTTCTCCGGCTCGCTGCCCGCGCCGATGACGATGGACGTCGCCGATGCCGTCGTCGAGCCGTCGGGTGAGGAGCACGAGGCCGCCAATGCCGCTGCCACCAGCGCGAAAACAGTCCGGCGCATCCATTTCCTCCCCAGAGGTCCGTGTTGCCGCGTGCAGCTAACAGCAAGGAACTTGCAATAGGCAATACCTTGCATGACTGCACACAGTTCACAGACGTGCCAGCATCAGCGGCATGACCAACGGAGTGCACACCCACGAGCACAGCCACGGTGACACGACTCATACGCATCCCCATGGGGATCACGCGCACGACCACGTCGAGCACGAGCACACCCACACGCACGACGGTGAGACGCACTCACACACGCACGTGCATGACGCAGGTCACGTGGAAGAGCACTCGCACGCGCACTGAGGCAGACCCAGGCCCTAATGCGATTCGCGGGTGACCTCGCTGCCGCTGGAGCCGACCAGGAAGTCCAGGTCGGCTCCGGTGTCGGCTCCCAGGACGTGGTCGACGTAGAGCCGTTCCCAGCCGCGCTTCGGCGCCGCGAACGCCTCCGTCATCGCGGCATTCGGCGTACGGGACAGGAAGTCCGGTGCCTCCACGTCGATGCGGCGGTTCTCGACGTCCAGCACGATGACGTCTCCGGTGCGCACCAGCCCGAGCGGCCCGCCCGCCGCCGCCTCCGGTGCCACGTGCAGGACGACCGTGCCGTACGCGGTGCCGCTCATGCGCCCGTCGCAGATCCGGACCATGTCACGCACGCCCTGTTCCAGCAGTTTCTTCGGCAACGGCATGTTCGAGACCTCCGGCATGCCGGGATAACCGCGCGGGCCGCAGCCCCGCAGCACCAGCACGGAGTCCGCGTCCACGTCGAGGGCGGGATCGTCGACGCGGGCGTGGAAGTCCTCGATGCTGTCGAACACCACGGCCCTCCCGCGGTGCCGCAGGAGGTTCGGTGACGCGGCTGCCGGTTTGATCAGAGCTCCTGATGGCGCCAAGTTGCCGCGCAGCACCGCGATCCCACCTTCCGAGATGATCGGCTCCGCCCGGCCGCGGATCACCTCGGGGTCCCAGATCGGCGCGTCGCCGAGGTGGTCGACGAGTGGCCGGCCGGTGACCGTGAGCCCGGCGGGGTCGAGCAGGTCGCGCACTTCCCGCAGCACGGCCAGAAGCCCGCCGGCGCGGTGGAAGTCCTCCATCAGGAACCGGCCCGCGGGCTGCAGGTCCACCAGCAGCGGCACGCCGGAACCGATGCGGTCGAAGTCGTCCAGCGTCAGGTCGACGCCGAGCCGCCCGGCGATCGCGAGCAGGTGCACCACGGCGTTGGTCGAACCGCCGATCGCGGCCAGCGCCACGATCGCGTTGTGGAACGACGCCTTCGACAGGAAGGTGCTCGGCCTGCGGTCCTTCTCGACCAGCTCGACGACCAGCCGGCCGGTGCCGTGCGAGGCTTCGAGGAGCCTGCTGTCGGGTGCCGGGGTGCCCGCCACGCCGGGGACGACGGTGCCGAGCGCCTCGGCGACCAGTGCCATCGTCGACGCGGTGCCCATGGTGTTGCAGTGGCCGCGACTGCGGATCATCGCCGACTCGGAGCGCAGGAACGCCTCCTGTGACAACGTGCCCGCGCGCACCTCCTCCGACAGCCGCCACACGTCCGTGCCGCAGCCCAGGGGAACACCGCGGAACGTGCCGGTCAGCATCGGCCCGCCCGGCACCACGACCGCCGGGATGTCGACGGACGCGGCGGCCATCAGCAGCGCCGGGATCGTCTTGTCGCACCCGCCCAGCAGCACCACGCCGTCTACGGGGTTGGCGCGCAGCATCTCCTCGGCCGCCATCGCGGCCATGTTGCGCCAGAGCATCGCGGTGGGGCGGACGTTGGTCTCGCCCAGCGACACCACGGGCAGGTTGAGCGGAATGCCGCCGGCCTCGTACACGCCGTTCGACACGGACTTCGCGACCTCGTCGAGGTGCGCGTTGCACGGGGTGAGGTCGGAGGCGCTGTTGGCGATGGCGATCTGCGGTCGGGAGAAGGCGTCGTCCGGCGTGCCGCGCCGCATCCAGGCGCGGTGGATGTAGGCGTTGCGGTCCTGACCCGCGTACCAGTGCTCGCTGCGAAGTCCCACCACGCGCCTCCCCGGTCGTCACCCCCGACTTAACTACATCGGGAGGTCCGGCGGGAGTTGCAGAGCGATGGTGATCAGCGAGTGGACCCGGTTCGCGATCACCGAGAGCAGACCGTGCATCTCTGGGGACGCGGCGTCGGCGGCCTCCTGGAGCGTGCGCAGGTCCGTGTCGATCTGGCCCAGCACGGCCGCGGTGTCGGCGGGGCCGGCCGTGAACGCGCGGGCGATGTCCTCCAGGGGAAGACCGTGGACCTCCAGGCGTTGTACGAGGTGGATGCGTTCCACGTCGTCGCCGCGGTAGAGGCGGTAGTTGCTCGCGGTGCGCTGGGCGGGGCTGATCAGGCCCAGCGTCGTGTAGTAGTCGACGGTGCGGATGCTCACCCCGGCGCGGGCGGCGAGCTCGCCGATCTTCAGCAGCACCTCGGACACAGCGACCACCTCCCGTCACCGCAAACCATACAGTGCTACGTGCTACTGTTGGCACATGCCTGATGAAGCCGACATAGACGGCTGTAGTACTGGGCCGGGTGCGTCTTGTTGATCGCGTCCGGCTTGCTCGCCATCGTGGCCCTCACCGTGGCCACGGGGTATTTCGTCGCACAAGAGTTCGCGTACATGGCGGTCGACCGCGGTCGCCTGCAGCAGCTGGCCGAAGGCGGGTCCAAAGCCGCCGAGCGTGCCTACCGCGTGACGCAGAAGCTCTCCTTCATGCTGTCCGGTGCCCAGTTCGGCATCACGGTGACGGCGCTGCTCGTGGGATACGTGGCCGAGCCGCTGCTCGGCACCGGCCTGGGCGTGCCCGGCTCCATGGTGATCGCGCTGACCTTCGCCACCGTCGTGCAGATGGTGCTCGGTGAGCTGCTGCCGAAGAACCTCGCGATCGCGCGGCCCGAACAGCTCGCGCTCGCCCTGAGCTCCTCGACGCTCGTCTACCTGAAGATCGCCGGTCCGGTGATCCGGTTGTTCGACGCCGCCGCGAACCGGTTGCTGCGCGCGATCGGCATCGAGCCCGTCGAGGAACTTCCCCAGGGCGCGACACCGGAGGACTTCCGGCAGATCGTGGAGGACGCGGGGGAGCAGGGTCACCTGGACCCCGAGCTGACGCGCCTGCTGGAGCACGGCATCGGCTTCCGCGAACTCGTCGCCGAACAGGCGATGACGCCCCGCGTGAACGTCCACACCGTACGGTTCGACGAACCGGCCGCGCGCGTGGTCTCGTTGCTGGACACCGGGAACTCGCGTTTCCCGGTGGTCGGCGAGGACCTGGACGACCTGCGTGGTGTCGTCGGCCTGGCCGAGGTGCTGACGCTGGCGCCGGAGGACCGTGCGGCGGTGGCCATCGAGAAGATCGCCTCGCCCGCTCTGGTGGTCCCGGCGACGCTGCCGCTGCCCGCCGTGCTGGAGAGGTTGCGGACCGAACGCCGTCAGCTCGCCTGCGTCGTCGACGAGTTCGGCGGGTTCGCCGGCGTGGTCTCGCTGGAAGACCTGGCCGAGGAGCTCGTCGGCGACATCCACGACGAGGACGACCTGGTCGAGGAGACCATCGCGCCCCTCGGGGAGCACCGCTGGCAGGTGCCCGGCCGGATGCGGCTCGACGAGGTCGAGGACGTGACCGGCGTCGAGCTGCCGGAGGACGACGCCTACGACACCGTGTCGGGTCTGGTGCTGCACCAGCTCGGCCGCGTGCCGGAGGTCGGCGACGAGATCGTGCTCGACGGCGTGACGCTGCTGGTGACAGCGGTGGCGCGGAACGTGCCGGAGTCCGTCGAGATCAACGTGCTGGAGGCGGCGCGATGAGCATTGCCATTTCCGTCGTCCTGCTGGCGTTGAACGCCTTCTTCGTGGCCGCCGAGTTCGCGTTGATCGCGGCGAAGCGGCACCGGCTGGAGCAGGCCGCCGAGACCTCCCGCGCGGCGCGTGCCGCCGTGGCGGGCGTCCGTGAGCTGTCGCTGATGCTCGCGGGTGCCCAGCTCGGCATCACGCTGTGCACCCTGGGCCTGGGCGCGCTGGCCAAGCCGGCCGTCGCGGACCTGCTCGAACCGGCGCTGCGCCTGACCGGCCTGCCGGAGGCGTTCGCCTACGGCATCGCGTTCACGATCAGCCTGGTGCTGGTGGTGTTCCTGCACATGGTCGTCGGCGAGATGGCCCCGAAGTCGTGGGCCATCGCGCACCCCGAGCGGTCCGCGCTGATCCTGGCGCTGCCGTTCCGCGCGTTCGCCCGCTCGGTCCGCTGGCTCCTCAGCGGGCTCAACGCGATCTCGAACGCCCTGCTGCGCCTGATGAAGGTCGAGCCGCAGGACGAACTGGCGCAGGCGCACCGGCCGGACGACCTGCGGATGCTGCTGCGCCAGTCCGCCGAGCACGGCCTCATCCCCGAGGCGCAGCAACGGTTGCTGACGAGGATGCTGCAGGTCCAGCGCACCACCGTGAGCGAGGTCATGATCCCGATCGCGGAAGCGTCGTCGGTCACCGAGCACACGACCGCGCGGGCGATCGAGCGGCGCAGCCTCCAGTGTGGACGGTCGCGCTTCCCGGTCACCGACCTGCGCGGCGACCACGTCGGACTCGTTCACATCCGCGAGGCCATGCGTGCCACGGCCCGCGGTGAGGACCCGACCGCCCGCGAGCTGATGGGGCCCGTGCTGACGCTGCCGGCGTCGATGCCGGTGGCCCAGGCCGTGACCGAGATGCGCGGCGCACGGGCTCAGCTCGCGCTGGTGCAGGACGGCGCGACCGTGGGGATCGCGGCACTGGAAGACCTCCTCGAAGAGCTGATCGGCGACTTCGAGGATGAAACCGACACCCGTCCGGTCAGCGCCCGCTGACCGGAGTTTCCCAGGGAGGAAACACACCATGTTCAAGCGGATGCTCAGCGCCTTCGGCGTCGGTGGCCCGTCGGTCGACACCGTGCTGGACTCGCCGCACGCCTCGCCCGGCCAGGTCGTCACCGGGCAGGTGCGCATCCAGGGTGGCAGCGCGGACGCCGAGATCGGCCAGGTCGTGCTGTCGCTCGTCACCCGCGTCGAGGTCGAGCACGGGGACCACGAGTACGGCGGCGTGTCGGAGTTCCTGCGGGTCGTCGTGCAGCAGGGCGTGCGGGTCGGGGCCGGTCAGCTGGTCGCGATCCCGTTCCAGCTGCCGATCCCTTGGGAGACCCCGATCACCGCGGTCGGCGGCGGCCAGCTGCCCGGCATGACCGTGGGCGTGCGGACCGAGCTCGTGATCGCGGGCGCGCCGGACAAGGGCGACCTCGACCCCGTGCTCGTGCACCCGCTGCCGTCGCAGGACGCGGTGCTGAACGCGTTCGGGCAGCTCGGTTTCTCGTTCCGCAGCGCGGACGTCGAGGCCGGTCGCCTGCACGGCGTGCCGCAGGAGCTCGGTTTCTACCAGGAGATCGAGTTCTTCCCGCCGGCCCAGTTCGCCGGTGCCGTGCAGCAGGTCGAGCTGACCTTCGTGGCGACGCCGCACGAACTGTTCGTGGTCCTGGAGGCCGACAAGCGCGGCGGGATGTTCTCGTCGGGCGGTGACGCGTTCGGTCACTTCCGGCTGTCGCACCAGGAGGCGCAGTCAGCCGACTGGGCGTCGTCCATCAACGGATGGCTGGCTCAGGTGGCGCAGCGCGGCGGTGGCATGTTCGGTCAGCAGCAGCACGGTCACTACGACCAGCACGGTCACCACGGCGGTCACCACGGCCGGGGCGGCATGGGCATGGGCACGGTCGTCGCGGCCGGTGCCGCCGGTGTCGTCGGCGGCATGGTCGTCGGCGAGATGATGGACGACGCGTTCGAGGACTTCGGCGACTTCGGCGGCGAGTGACCGCGAGCCACCACCTGAGAGGAATCGCCGATGGAGTGGATGACGAGCCCGGAGCTCTGGGTCGCGTTCGCGACGCTGCTGCTGCTCGAAATCGTTCTGGGCATCGACAACGTCGTCTTCATCTCGATCCTGGCCGGGCGCCTGCCGGAGGAACAGCGGCGCCGGGCCCAGGTCGTGGGCCTCTCGCTGGCCCTGATCACCCGCCTGCTGCTGCTCGCCTCGCTGGCGTGGGTGATCGGGCTGACAGCGCCGTTGTTCACGGTGTTCGGTCAGGAGATATCCGGGCGTGACCTGATCCTGTTGCTGGGCGGGCTCTTCCTGCTCGGCAAGGCGACGTTCGAGATCCACGAGCAGCTCGAGGGCGCCGACCACGCCAAGGAGCGCAAGGCGGTCTCGTTCGCCTCCGTGATCGCCCAGATCCTGGTGCTGGACATCGTCTTCTCGCTCGACTCGGTGATCACCGCGGTCGGCATGGTCGACGAGTTGAGCATCATGATCGCGGCCGTCGTCGTGGCGATGATCGTGATGCTGGTCTCGGCCAAGGCGATCTCGGAGTTCGTGAACCGCCACCCGACGGTGAAGATGCTCGCGCTGTCGTTCCTGCTGCTGATCGGCGGCAGCCTGATCGCCGAGGGCTTCGACCAGCACATCCCCAAGGGGTACGTGTACGGGCCGATCGCTTTCTCGGTGTTCGTGGAGTTCCTCAACCTGCGGATGCGGGCGCGGAAGTCCAAGCCGGTGGAGTTGCACGGCACGTACGTGAAGAACGACTGAGGTTTGCCACCTGTCCACCGGGGTAACCGCGCTCTGCGTCAAGCAGTCGGCGTTGGTACCCCGGTTGGACGGAGGGCGACGTGATCGAGCTTGACTACGCGTTGAGAGTCACGCGGGAACTCGGCCTGAGCGGCGAGTCCTCCTGCATCGACCGCCAGAAGCCGTTGCGCGTGTACATCGCCGTGGACGGCAGGCTCCCGGAACATCCCGATCTCGACGTGGCTCTGTTGTGGACCAAACGCGACGGCTGGTCGATCGCCGTCGAGGACGGTGCCGAGCTGACCGTCGTGGCGTACCTGGGCGGGGCCGTGGAGCCACCGCCCCGCGCGGTCGCCCGCTGGGTCCGGCGTCAGCTCGCCGGCAGCAGCTCGTCCGAGATCGTGAGCCCGGCGTCGCACGCCGGACAGGTCGCCTGACCGAAGAAGAACCGGAACACCCTCGCTGTGTCGTCCCGACCGTGCGCGGAGGCGGTCTCGTACGCCTTGCGGCCGACGCCGTCCAGCTCGGCTGGGCGCAGAGGTCGTGTCGCGTTGCCGGTGCGGCTGACGCCTTTGCCGGTGAGGATCGACATCGGCGTGCCGCACTCGGGGCACTCGACCTCGTACTCCTCGTCGGCCACGCCCGAGGCCAGGACGTGCGTCCGGTCCAGCAGGCCTTCGAGCACCAGCACGGCTTCCAGCAGGAACTCGTAGTCCTCGCGCGTCTCCGGCAGCAGCTCGTTCGCCGTGGCCAGCAGCGTCGCGATGTCCCGCGCGTGCTCGGCGCGGACCTCGTCACCACCGTTGGCGACGACGGCCGCGGCCAGCACGACCGCTTCCGGCTCACGCAGTTCGGCGAGGCGGGGGAGCACCGCCCGGCCGTCGGCAGGCCCGTGGTCCCAATGGGAGCAGTACGCCTCCCAGAGAGCAGGAAGGTCCGTCATGCCCGTGATCAGACCACGGGCATGACGGACCTGGGAGCGGAATCAGACCGAGACCGTCTCCTTCTCGTCCTTCTTGTTCTCCAGCTCGTCGAGCGCGGTGCCCTCGACGTCGAGCTCCGGCAGCCAGCGCAGGAACTTCGGCAGCCACCAGGCGCGCTCACCGAGCAGGGCGAGCGCCGCGGGCACGAGCACCATGCGGACCACGAACGCGTCCACGAAGATGCCGACCGCGAGGGCGAAGGCGATCGACTTCACGGTCGCCTCGCCCGCCGGGACGAAGCCCGCGAACACCGAGAACATGATCAGCGCGGCGGCCACGACGACCGGGGCCGCCTGGCGGAAGCCCGTGGTGATGGCCTCGATCGGCTTGGCGCCGCGGTGGTGCGCCTCGTGCATGCGGGACACCAGGAAGATCTGGTAGTCCATGGCGAGGCCGAACAGGATGCCGATCACCAGGATCGGCGTGAGGCTGATCAGCGGGCCGGTGCTCTCCAGGTTGACCGCGCCCGACAGCCAGCCCCACTGGAACACCGCGACGGTGGCGCCGAGCGACGCGCCGATGGTCAGCAGGAAGCCGAGCACACCGACCAGCGGCACGAGCAGCGAGCGGAACACCAGGACCAGCAGTACGAGCGCGAGGCCGACGACGACCGCGAGGTAGATCGGCAGGGCCTTGTCCAGGGACGTGGCCACGTCGACGCTCACCGCGGTGGCACCGGTGACGTACGCCCTGCCACCCTCCACACCGGACAGTTCGGCGCGCAGGTCGGCGACGAGCTTCTCGGTCTCCACGGTGTCCGGGCCGGACTTCGGGATGACGGTGACCAGCGCGGACTTGCCGTCCTGGCTGGGCTGGGCCGGCGTCACCAGGGCGACGTCGGACAGCTTCGTGATCGGCTCGGACGCGTCCTTGGCGATCGCGGCGGCGCCGTCGCCCTCGAACAGGACGATGATCGGGCCGTTGAAGCCCTCGCCGAAGCCCTTGGCGAGGATCTGGTCGGCGCGCTCCTGCGTCGAGTTGGCCGGCGGCTTCTGGATGAGCGTGGTGTCCATGGACGCCACCGGGATCGCGACGATGCCGAGCGCGACGACCGAGAACAGCAGCGCGACGACGCGGTTGCGGGTGATCGCACCGATCCAGCCGCTGATGACGCCGCGGTCCTTGGGCTCGGAGGCCTTCGCGGCGCGTTCCTTGCGGGTCAGCACGCGGCGGCCGAGCATGCTCAGCACCGCGGGCACCAGCGTGATGGCGATCAGGACCGCGACGACGATCGTGGCGGCGGCCGAGACACCCATCTGCGTGAGGAACGGGATGCCCGCGATCGCGAGGCCCACCAGCGCGATCACCACGGTCAGACCGGCGGTGACGACCGCGGAACCCGCGGTGCCGACGGCGGTCGCGACGGCGTGGCCGACGTCCGAACCTCGGCGCAGTTCCTGGCGGTAGCGGTTGATGATGAACAACGCGTAGTCGATGCCCACCGCCAGACCCAGCATCGAGGCGAGGATCGGCGTGGTCGACTGCAGGTCCATGAAGCCGGTGGCGATCGTGATGCCGAGCGCGCCGATGCCGACACCGATGGCGGCGGTGAGCAGGTTCATGCCCGCCGTCACGAGCGAGCCGTAGGTCAGCGCGAGCACGACCAGCGCCAGCACGACACCGATGGCCTCGGTGGCGCCGCCGATGTGCGGGACCTCCTGCATCGCGGTACCGCTGACCTCGACGGTCAGTCCGGCCGCGCGGGCCTTGTCGACGGCCTTGGTCAGCTCGGCGCGCTGCTCGGCGGTGACCTCACCGGGCTTCACGTCGTAGGTGACCGTGCTGTAGCCGACGTTGACGTCGCGGTTGACGCTCGGCGCCGCCGGGTCGAGCGGGTTCGTCGCCGACCGCACGCCCTTCAGCGCGGACTCGTCGGCCACGAGCTCGGTGATCGTCTTGATGTGCTGCGGCAGCTTCTGGCCGTCCGGAGCCTGCAGGACGACCTTGGCGGTCGCGGTCTCACCGGAGCCGAACGTCTTCTGGATGCGCTCGAGCGCGGTCGTCGACTCCTGCCCGGGGATGGACATCGAGTTCGACGTCTCACCGCCGAGCGTGAACGCGCCGGCACCGGCGCCGATCAGCACGAGGAGCCAGATCAGGACGACGGGAAGACGGCGCCGGTAGGTGCCCATTCCCAGTCTGTAGAGCAGTTTCGCCATGATGGTCAGGCCTCCTGGTGCCCGAGTGCGTCGTAGCAGGTAGCGAGGATCAAGGGGCGCCACGTCGTCTTGTCACCCTGCTGGTTGGCCAGAAGGGTGAGCACGGCCATGGCGCTCAGCGCGCCGACGATCCGGATCGCGCGGGACATTTCGAGGACTGGGTCGATGACGAACATCTCGTTGAGGAGCAGCTCGTCCTGCGCCTGCTGCGGGTCCTCACCCGGCGCCGTCATCGTCCGGAAGAGCAGGGCGACCATGCCCGGCCGGTCGAGCGCGTGGTCGGTCAGCAGTTCCAGCGCCCGGCGGTCGCGCGCCGGTCCGGCCGGCATGTCTTTCACCAGGTCGAGAACGTGCCGGGTGATGACATGGCTCTGTTCCCACGCCGCTTCGAAGAGAGCGTCCTTGCTCGGGAAGTGGTGCAGCAGACCGGCCTTGGACAGGCCGACAGCGTCCGCGAGCGACTTCAACGAGGTCTGCTCGAAGCCGTGCCGCGCGAAGAGCGCGGCGGCGGAGTCGAGGATCTTCTCGTCGACCCCGGTCCTGGGCTGTCGTGGCATGCAGCCGACTTTACGGCGTTCACCGACCGATTCGGTAGGTTTACCGACCGAAATGGTCGGTGGCGTTCGTCACCACAATGGGGGAGTGATCGAGTTTCGAGCTGCTGTTGAGGTGACCGGTAGTGACGTCGTGGAGTTGTCCGGGCGGATGAGCCGGGAGAAATTCGACGCGGCGCTCGCGGCCATCGACGAGTACAACCGCGACGAGGACGCTCCCGAGCCGTACGCCGGGATGCTGGAGCAGGAGTGCCTCATCATGGCCGGCGGGGTGCTCGTGCGGGACGCTGCTGCAGGCGTCGAGGTCCCGCCCGGCTGCTGCTTCGGGCTGGAGTGCTGGCGCGACTGGACGACGCTGCTCGACGGCCACGTGCTGTGGCTCGGGCACTCGCCGACCCCCGGGCTGGAGATCGTGGACGGCGTGGTGAGGGTGTGGCGGGACGAGGAACGCCGTGACGAACCCGCGTGCGAGTTCCCACTGGGGGAGCTGCCGGTGCTCCTGGAAGGGGTGCGGCAGGACCTCGTCGGGTTCCTCGGCCTGGTCCGGGACTGGGCTCCGCACGAACTGGGCGAGGCACTGGCGGCGCGGTTCGACGAGGAGTTCCACGTCAGCGCGCCCCTCTGAATCCCCCTGCTGTGAGAATGGCGTGATGTTCGTCTTCGACGCGGAACTCTGGATCTGGGACGCCCGCCGCACCGAGACCTGGACCTTCGTGACGCTGCCCGAGGACGTCTCGGACCAGATCCGCGACGTCGCCACGCCCGGTCGCGGCTTCGGCGCGGTCAAGGTTCGCGCGGGAGTCGGGGCCAGCACGTGGTCGACGTCGGTGTTCCCGGACAAGCAGTCCGGTTGTTACGTGCTGCCCGTCAAAGCCGCCGTGCGCAAGAAGAACGACGTCGGGCCGGGCGATGTCATCGAGGTGACGGTCGAGCTGATTTAAAGAGACCAGTCGATGTCGGCGTAGATCGCGGCGTGGTCGCTGGCCGCGTGCACCTCGTTCGTCATCGTTTCGTAGACGTCCCAACGGTTCTTCGTCCGCGGGCCGCGCCACACGCCCTTGCGGAAGACGCCGCCGCCCGTCGCCTTCGCGAACAGTTCGGGGGTGAGCAGGACGTAGTCGATCTTGCCCTTCTCGTTGACACCGCGATAGGTGCCGAGCCGGTGGTCCCAGTCGAAGTTCTCGTGCTCGCTGATGTCCCGCAGGCCGGTGCGCTGGAAGAGCGGGCGGAGGCACTCGCTGTCCGCGGTGTCGTTGAGGTCGCCGACGACGGCGATGTGCTCGTGGCCCTCGTCGCGCAGCCGGTTCACGATGCGGGCGATGCGGACCGCCTGGCGGAACCGGCGGCGGGCGCCGATCGGGTCGCCGGGGGAGCCGTACCCCTTGGACTTCAGGTGGTTCACGAGCACGACCACCTCGGGGCCGGCGGGGGTGCGGACGTGGTACTCGGCGCAGTCGCGGGAGAACACGACACCCGAGCTGTCCTTCGCGTACACGTGCGTGCGGATCGTGATGACCTGGTGGTCGTCCCGCGTCAGCAGTCCGACGTTGATGCCGCGTTCGTCGTTGCCGTCGATGAGGTGGACCTCCTCGTACGGGGTCCAGCCGACGTGCTTGAGCATCGAGGCGGAGAACATGTGCAGCAGTTCGCGCGACTCGGCCTCGACCACGCCGAGGACGTGGGCGCCGACGTCGCGCATCACCTGTGCGGTGTGGCGGGTGGCGAGCTCGCTGATGGGTTCGGTGGTGAGCTCCACCCAGCCGACCCAGGACTCGCGACCGCTTGCCACGACCGAGGTTTCGCCGGTGCGGTGGCGCGCGAGGAACCGGCCGCGGATGCGCCGCAGGATCGCGTACTTGCTCCGGTCGCTCCTGAGCAACTCCAGCGTCGTCAGGTGTTCCTTGAGCTCTTCCTTGACTTCCGGCGTGTACGTCTCGGCGGCGATGAGTTCGTTGAAACGGGCGTGGGCGGCCAGGATCGGGGCCGCGTGCTTGGTGGCGTTGCGGCCCATGACCTTGGGGCGCTCGAACATGTTCTCCACGTTGAACGACCCGATTCGGGTGGTGCTCACGACTTCAGGGTCGCATGTGGAGGAACGTGTTCGCCCTGGTCCGCTCGGGTGATCTTTCGCTGCGCCGATGGTGGAGGGCCCCAGTGGCTGGGCTGCCGGAACGGTGGTTCGGGGCCCTCCGGGTCATCGGCCGCTACCCGTTCACGGGCAGCTGGCGCGGTTCAGGATCGACACCTTGTTCGGGTTGCCGTAGCCGATCTCCTTGTTGTTCTGCTTCCGCGCGGGAGCCACGAAGCACTTGTTGAAGCGCTCGCCGCTCTCGCGCACGAACTCCAGCTCGATCGCGCGAGCCTGGTTGCAGTGGTTGTTGTAGTAGACCGTCGTGGTGACGCTGCCGTCGCCCCAGGAGATGTTGATCTTCTGACCGCTCGGCGACGAGCACGCCGCCGACTTGCGGTGCACCGCCTGCACGGACACGTCGCCGGAGGTCTCCGCACTGGCCGTCACCGGAGCGATCCCGGTGAGCGCGAGCCCCAGACCCGCGGCGGCCAGAACGAGATTACGAGACTTCACGAAATACCCCTCGATCTTTCTATTTCGGGAGATGTCCCAGCGAGCCGTGCGGCCCGCTGGGAACGACGTTGCCCCTTTGATCAAGGACGAACCTAGGATGAACCTTGAATCCACTGGCTGAGGGGTGATCTTGGAGTTCGGGCTGCTCGGCGCCGTCGAGGTGCGCGACCGGGGCGAGGTGGTCGAGATCGGCCACGCCCGCCAGCGATCTGTGCTGGTGGCGCTGCTGCTGGAGGAGGGAGGGCCCGTTCCGGTCGACCGGTTGCTCGACCGCGTCTGGGGTGAGAGAGCGCCTTTGCGGGCGCGCGAGACGCTCTACGGCTACGTGTCCAAACTCCGCAAGCTGCTCGAGCTGGACATCGAGCGCTCACCCGCCGGATATCGCCTCACGGTAGATCCATCACAGGTGGATCTGTTCCGTTTCCGGGCATTGGTGCGTGATCGCGAATTCGATTCCGCGCTCGGCCTGTGGCGCGGGCAGGCGCTGGACGGACTCGAGTCGCCTTGGTTCGACGCCCAGCGCGAAAGCCTGCACGCCGAACGCGCCGCCGCCGAACTCGACCGCAACGACGTGGCGCTCGCGGACGGCCGGCACGCCGCGCTGCTGCCCACGTTGAGGCAGCGCGCCGACGAACTTCCGCACGAAGAACGCCTTGCCGCGCAACTGATGCTGGCCCTGCACCGCTCGGGCAACGACGCGGAGGCGTTGCGGCACTACGAGATCGTGCGCCGCCGCCTCGCCGACGAGCTCGGTGCGGACCCGAGCAGGCCGCTGCAGGACGTGTACCAGCGCATCCTCGCCGGCAGCGTGGAGGAACGCGCCACGGGCCCTCGCCAACTGCCCGCGCCACACCCGTGGTTCACCGGCCGCACCGGCGAACTGGCCGCGCTGGACGAGTCCGGCACCGTCGTGATCACCGCGATCGGCGGGACGGGCGGCATCGGCAAGACCGCCCTGGCGCTGCACTGGGCGCACCGGCACGTCGCCGAGTTTCCCGGCGGCCAGCTCTACGTGAACCTGCGCGGGTTCGACCCCTCCGCCGAGCCGACGCCACCCGAGACCGTGCTGCGCGAGTTCCTGGAGGCGCTGGGGGAGGAGACGATCCCGGCGGGCCTCGACGCACGGGCCGCGCGCTACCGCGACGTGGTCGCGGGGCGGCGCCTGCTGGTCGTGCTCGACAACGCCCGCTCCACCGAGCAGGTCGTGCCGCTGCTGCCGGGTCCCGACGCGACGGTGCTGGTCACGAGCCGCCTCAAGCTCGCGGGACTGGTGGCCGCGCACGGCGCGCGGTCCGTGTCACTGGACGTGCTGCACCCCGCCGACGCGCGCGATTTCCTGGTGGCGAGGCTGGGGCCGGAGCGCGTGGCGGCCGAACCCGGGGTGGTCGCGGACCTGGTGACCTGGTGCGGCGGGCTGCCGCTGGCGTTGTCGATCGTCGCCGCCCGTGCCGCGATGGAACCGGACTTCCCACTGGCCGCGTTCGCCGGGGAGTTGCGCGACCAACCCCTCGACGCACTGGACGCGGGGGAGATCGGCACGAACCTGCGGGCGGTGTTCTCCTGGTCCGTCGCGGCGCTCTCGGACGAGGCGGCCCGCGCGTTCGGCCTGCTCGGCACCATCAGCACGGCGGACGTGAGCCTCGCCGCGGCGGCGGCCCTGCTCGACCGGCCCGCGCCGCGCACCCGGATGGTGTTGCGGGAACTGGAGAACGCGCACCTGGTCCAGCAGCACGTGCCCGGCCGGTACCGGACGCACGACCTGGTCGGCCTCTACGCGGCGGACCTGCCCGCCGACCCGGGTTCCCGGCTGGCCGACTTCTACGCCGCCACGGCCCGCGCCGCCGCGCTCGCGCTGGAACCGCACAAGGTGTTGCCGGACCACGAAAGCCGCCACGCGCTCGCGTTCGAGACCAACGCGGCGGCCATGGCCTGGTTCGACGCCGAGCACGCCTGCCTGATGGTCGAACAGCGGCAAACCTTGGAGCGCAACGGTTACGGCGTCGCGTGGCTGATCGGCCGCGCGCTGAACAACTACCACCTCCGGCGCGGACGCACGTCCGACGACGTCGACGTCTGGCAGATCGCGCTGCGGGCCGCGGAGGCACTCGGCGACCCGCTCATGCAGTCGACCGCGCACCGGTGCCTCGGCGCCAACTACATCGAGCTGGGCCAGTCACCGTTGGGGCACAAGCACTTCGAGCTCAGCCTGGAGTTGTGCGAGGGCGCCGGCGACCACGAGTCGCACGGCGGCGCACACCGGGCGATCGCGTGGGCGGCGGAGTTCGAGGGCGACCTGGAGAAGGCGCTGGAGCACTCGCTCGCCGGCCTGGAGAAGTTCCGCGCCGCCGGAACGGAGATCCGCGAGGCCGAGTCGCTCAACGAGGTCGGCTGGCGGTACGCGTGCCTGGGCCGCTACGCCGAGGCTCGGACGTACTGCGAGGAAGCCATGGTGCTCAACAGAAGACTCGGCCACGCCGAGGGATGCGCGGCCACGCTCGACAGCCTCGCGCACATCGCCCAGCACGACGGCCGGCACGCCGACGCCGTCGCGCACTACGGCGAAGCGCTGACGCTGTACCGGGAACTGGACAACTCCGCGGAGGAGGCCGTCGTGATGGAGCACCTCGGTGACGTGCACGCGGCCGCGGGTGAGGACGAGCTCGCGCGGGAGCGGTGGGGCCGGGCTCTGGAGCTGTACCGGGAGCAGGGCCGCGACACGCAGGTCACGACCCTGCTGGCCCGGATCTAAACCCGGCTCAGCTGCCGTCCGCTCTCGATCAGCTCGTCGGTGAACGAGTCGAGCGCCTGCGCGAAGTCGCGCTGGTCCGGCTCGTGCCAGTCCCGCAGCTGGTCGAGCAGCCAGCGCCGCCACGCCCGCACGAGCTGGGTGAACACCTCCGCGCCCTCGTCGGTGAACCGGTAGCCGTCGTCGCCGGACGCGAGGTGCCCGGACCGCACCAGGGCCTGCGCGGTCGGTTCGAAGATGCCGCCGGGCACCTTCGTCATCTCGGCGATCTCGGCGAGCGTGGCCACCCCGTCGTCCGTCGACGCCCGGTACACGCGGCCGAGCAGCCAGGCCTGTTCGAGCGGCAGGTCGACGCCGGATCGGCGCAGCACGGCCAGGCCCGGGTCCTCGTCGGACTTCGCGACGACCGTCGAGACCAGCTTGCGCAGTTCGTCGTAGGAGTTCGACGGCGGTGCGGCGAAGCTCTCGCCCACACCGCTGTTACCGGTCGCGGCCGCACGGGACGTGTCGCGCAGCTGCACCTGCGGCAGGAAGAACGCGACGGCCAGCGCCACGAGCCCGATCGGCGCGGCGATCAGGAACATCGTCTGCACGGTCTCGGCGTATCCGGCCACGATCGGCGCCCTCAGCGCGTCCGGCAGCGCGTGGACGGCGGCGGGGCTCGCGATGGCGCGCGGATCGACACCGGGCGGGACCACCAGGTGCTTCGGCAGCTGGTTCGCGTAGATCGTGCCGAACATCGCGACGCCGAACGAGCTGCCCATGGTGCGCAGGAAGCTGATGCCGGACGTGGCGACGCCGAGGTCGGTGTAGTTCGTGGTGCTCTGCACGACGATCACCGGCACCTGCATCACCAGGCCGATGCCCGCGCCCAGCACCACCATGAACGCGCCCATCTCCCAGTAGCTGGTCGAGGCGTCCAGCAGGGACAGCAGGAACAGGCCGACGGTGAGCCCGACCGAGCCGACGATCGGGAAGATCCGGTACTTGCCGGTGCGGCTGATCGTGTTGCCGGTGAACAGCGCCGTGGCCATGAGTCCGGCGATCAGCGGCAGCATCCACAGCCCGGACGCCGTGGCCGACTCGCCGCGCACGTACTGCAGGTAGATCGGCAGGTACGTGATGCCGCCGAGCATCGCGAACCCGACGACGAAGCTCAGGATGCCCGACACGGTGAACACCCGGCTGCGGAACAACCTCATCGGCAGCATCGGCTCGGCCGCGCGCTGTTCCACCAGCACGAACGCGACCAGCAGCACGATCGAGCCGGCGGCCATCCACAGGATCGTCGGCGACGTCCACGCGTACTCGGTGCCGCCCCAGCTCGTGACGAGCGTCAGCCCGGTCGCGGCCAGGGCGATCAGCGCGATGCCCGCGTAGTCGATCTTCGGCTTGCCCTCGGTCCTGATCGCCGGCAGCGCGGCGACCGCCACGAGCACCACGGCGATGCCGAGCGGGATGTTCACGTAGAACGCCCACCGCCAGCTCAGGTGGTCGACGAACAGCCCGCCGAGCAACGGCCCGGCCACCGTCGCGATGCCGAACACCGCGCCCGCGAAGCCCTGGAACTTCCCGCGCTGCTTCAGCGGCACGACGTCCGCGATGATCGCCGTCGAGGTGACCATCAGTCCGCCCGCGCCCAGTCCCTGCACGGCGCGGAACGCGATGAGCGTGCCCATCGACTCCGACCAGCCCGCGAAGAACGACCCGACCAGGAACAGCGCGACGCTGACGAGGAACGTCTTCTTGCGGCCGTAGAGGTCGCCGAACTTGCCGATCAGCACCGTCATGATCGTCTCGGCGAGCAGGTACGACGTCACCACCCACGACAGGTGCGCGCCGCCACCCAGGTCGGCCACCATCGTGGGCAGCGCGGTGGACACGATGGTCTGGTCGAGGGCGGCCAGCAGCATGGCGAGGAGGACGGCCGCGACGACCAGGTTCCTCCTGCGGGTGTCGATCATCTCGGGCACCGGGGGATGGTCGCGCAGGTCGGGCGATCTCGCAGGGCGGAGGAGCACGCCCTAGGCTCGGGAGAGAACGCCAGGAGGAGGCCGTCTTGATCTTCATCACCGCCAAGTTCCGCGTCCTGCCCGAGCACGCCGAGGCGTGGCCCGAGATCAGCAGGAGCTTCACCGAGGCCACCCGCGCCGAACCCGGCTGCCTGTGGTTCGACTGGTCGCGCAGCCTCGACGACGCCACCGAGTACGTGCTCGTCGAGGCGTTCCGCGACGGCGACGCGGGCGGCGCGCACGTGCAGTCCGATCACTTCAAGAACGCCCAGAAGGAACTGCCGCCGTACCTCGCGGAGACTCCGCGCATCGTCAGCCAGTCGGTGGACCAGGACGACTGGTCGCGGCTCGGTGAGATGGAGGTTGCGCCACGCGGGTGAGCATTGCCCGGGTTGTTTGGCGCAGCACGGTTCCTCCGTTGAGGATGGCCGGATGGACGCCTTCGTGGAGTTGTCCGCCGAGCTGACCGGGTTCTCGGCGGAGGAGCTGAGGTCGACCGGACTGGTCGAGCAGTACCGCGCACTGGCCGACGGCGCGCCGGAGCACGAGATCATCCAGCTCTGGTACACCGGGGTCTGGCGCGGGGTGATCCCGGGCGAGCGCGCCTACGCCGAGGGCCTGGCGTGGAAGGCGGTCGGTGTCGCGGCGCCGGGCACGCGCGGCCCCGGGTTCGGCAGCTGGGAGCAGAGACCCCGAAGAAGCGCCCGGTGAGGGCCGTGGTCGTCGGCGCGGGGTTCGCCGGCTCGCTCGTCGCGAAAGTGCTGGGGGACAACGGTTTCCAGGTGCTCGTGCTGGAGGCCGGCGCGGAGGTGAACCAGGACGCGGTCGGCAGGTTCCGCACGGCGCTGGTCAAGTCGCCGCTCAAGCCCTACCGCAGGACCGCCGCCGCGCCGTCGAGCGACTACCTGATCAACACCGGTCCGTTCGCCTACTCCAGCCCGTACCTGCGCATGAACGGCGGCACCGGCACCGCCTGGACCGGCATCACGCCCCGCATGCGGCCCGACGACTTCCACGCCACCGATTTCGGGCGCGGCCGAGACTGGCCCCTGAGCTACGCCGAGCTGGAACCGCACTACCGCGCGGCGGAGTGGGAGATCGGGATCGCGGCCGACGCCGACGAGCAACGGCAGCACCTGCCCGTCGCGGACGGCTACCGCTATCCCATGCACGCCCTGCCCCGCACGTACCTCGACCACGCCATCGCGTCCGTTGTGGACGGTGCTCGCGTCGACGGCCGGGAGCTGCTCGTCGTCGGCACACCGCAGGCGCGCAACGGGATTCCCGTGGAGGGGTACCTGCCGGACGGGCACCGGTGCGCCGGCTTCGCCAGTTGCGTGCCGATCTGCCCGGAGAACGCCAAGTACACGCCGCACCGGACGCAGAAGCAGTGGTCCGCCACCGTCGAACTGCGCACGCGCTGCGTGGTGAACCGGGTGCACGCCGACGAGTTCGGACGGATCACCAAGGTCAGCTACCAGCGTTACGAGGACGACACGTCCGGCAGGCACACGCGGCACACGGTGGAGGCCGACGTGGTCGTCCTGGCCGCGCACGCCATCGAGAACGCCAAGCTGCTGCTCCTGTCCGGGCTCGCGAACAGCAGCGACCAGGTCGGCCGCAACCTGATGGACCACCCCGCGCTGCTGACGTGGGCGCTGATGCCGCAGGCGATCGGGCCGTTCCGCGGGCCGGGTTCGACGACGGGCATCGAGGCCTTCCGCAGTGGTCCGGACCGCGCCGTGCGGGCGCCGTTCCGCATCGAGATCGGCAACTGGGGCTGGGGCTGGTCGGCCGGCAGCCCCGACTCCGACACCGCCGAGTTCGTGGCGGCGGGACTCCGGGGCCCGGCGTTGCGAGAGGCGGTGGCGGACCGCGTCAGCCGGCAGTTCACGCTCCAGTTCGAGATCGAGCAGGAGGCGGACCCGGCGAACCGCGTGACACTGGGAACGGACCTGGACCCGCTGGGCAACCCGCGCCCGTCGATCCACTACGGACTCTCGGACTACGTGAAAGACGGGCTGCTGGCCGCGAAACGGGTGTCGGACCGGATCTTCGAACTGCTCGGCGCCGACGACTACACGTCCTACAAACCCGACGAGGAACGGTACTTCGAGCACGACGGCGAACCGCTGCGGTACTGGGGCGCCGGGCACGGCGGCGGCACGCACGTCATGGGCACCTCGCCCCACGACTCGGTGGTGGACCAGTGGCAACGCTGCTGGGACCACCCGAACCTGTACGCGGTGGGGTGCGGCAGCATGCCGTCGCTCGGCACGTCCAACCCGTCGCTGACGATGGCGGCACTGGCCCTGCGCACCGCGGAGCACCTCACGCGTCGAGCTCAGCCCGTCGCCGCACCTCCCGCACCACGGGCGAGCGGGTGAAGGCCGACGACACGGCGCCCAGCCAGGCGGTCTCGGCCTCCACACTGGGCGCCTCACCCCCGTGCCCGGACGGCTGCTGGGGCCAGCTCCGTCCGGCGTCGCGCATCACCATCGCGGCGGCGAGTTCGGCGGCGGCGCGCGTCGGACCGTCGACCGGGGCGCGCAGCCAGTCCTGGACCTGCGGCGGGACGTGCGCGCGCAACGCCAGCAGCCCGTCGCGGATCTCGATGAGCCGCCGGTACAGCGTGAACTCCAGGTCGTGCCGCGCGGGCAGGGCGATCTGCGGCTGCGCGGCCACCAGCACCCGCCACAACGGTGTCACCGCACGGATTCCGCGCCACGTCCGCAGCAAACGTGACGCCCCGTCCCACGCGGTGAGCAGCGCGCCGGCCACCCACAGCGCCATCGCCACGAGCCCGATGTTCCGCGACACCGGCAGGAACTCGGCCACACCGAACCCGGTCACCGCGAACGTCAGCGACGGAAGCCCGGAGAACAGCCCCCACCCGATCGTCGCCACCGCGGCCGCGACGATCACGCACAGCCCGGCCCGGAACGTGCCCCGCGGGCGGGTGGCGGCGTTGCGGGAGAGGGCGAGGACGAACACGACGAGACAGCCGATCGGATACCCGGTGAGCGCCACCTGGTAGAGCAGGACGCTCGGCCGCCACTGGAACGCGAACATGTCGTCGACGCCGTACGCGGGCCCGAAGTCCAGGCAGGCCAACGCCATCACGGCCCAGCACAGCGCGAGCGGCCACCACGGTGTGCGCGGTTCGGGGGGTGTCTGCGGTTCGGGGGACGTGCGCGGTTCGGGGGAGCGGGTGCTGCGCGCGAGCTTCATCAGCGCGTGCACGGCGAGCATCTGCAGCATGTTCGTGACGAGCCGGCACGCCAGCTCGTACTCCGTCCCGATGAGCGCGACCGTCGGCTCGGCCGAGATCGTGAGGCTCGAGGCCATGCTCAGGAAGAACGTCACGAGGTGGCGCGGCCGGCGCCGGGTGGTGGTGAGCTGGGCCAGCCCGATCACCGCGAGCAGCGCCGCGGTGACGTAGCTGATCACGACCCGAACGCCGATCGCACCGGGTCCGCACCGCGTTCGAGCCGCCGCACGATCAGCGACGCCACCAGTTCGGCCTCCTGCTCGTGCTCCCACAGGTAGGTCGTGCGCCCGAGCACCCGCCGCACCAGTTCGACCGGCAGGTTCGGCGTCAGCATCGCCGCGACCTGGTCCGAGAGCCGCTGCCCCTCCGCGTGCCCGCACAGCAGATGTCCCAGCTCGTGCAACAGGATGTGCCGCTGGTGCAGCGGCGAGGTGTCCCGCGCGTAGAACACGTAGTCCGCCCGGTCCGTCGCCGCCAGCACCCCGCACGGCGCGCCGGGCCTGCTCTGCAACGGGACCAGTTCGATCGGCCGCCCCCGCCGTTCGGCAACGCTCCCGAACAACGCGTGCACGTCGAACGGATCAGGCAGGTCCACAGAGGACGCGATCCGCTCGCATCGCCGCCACAGCGCGTTCTTCCTGCCCAGCAACGCTCATTCCTCCTTGCGTTGGGCCTCTCTGCGCCCGATGGCCTCCACGATGTCGGCGACCGTGCCGAGTCCCTCCTCCGACAACGTCACCGCCCGCAACGCCAGGTCCCGCACCGCGCTGTTGCGCAGCGCCCCCAGCAGTTCGAGCTCCCCGGCGATGATCCTGCCCTGTTCATCGTCGAAGAAGTAGGCCGCGGGCACCTGGAAAAAGCCGGCCAGCGCCTCCAGATGACGCTTCGTGGGGTTGTCCCGCCGCCCGGTCCGCAGCTGCCACAGGTACGCCGCCGAGAACGTCTCCCCGGTGCTCTCGCGACACGCCCGCGCCACCTCCTCGTGGCTGTGCTGCTCCCCGTTCGGCCGGCGCACCACCTGGAACAGGCGGTCGATGCGGTCGGCGAGCGTGGTCGCCCGTTCCTCGGTCATCATCGCCTTCCGCTTGCTCAGATGAACGTCGTCGAGCTTTTCATTCATCTTGGATTGACACGGATCGTCCGTGCAACTTACCGTCGATCACGTTAGCTGAGATGAATGAGCGGGGGAGCTCAAGATGGCTGATGTGGCAGATGTCGCAGCTGAGGTGAACGAGGCGCAGGCGTTCACGGGGTGGTCGTACGAGCACACGCCCGAGGAGGCGGTGCGCGAAGCCCTGGACATGGCACGGCGGCGGGCGTTGATCGCGGGGTTCGGCAGCGAGGAGTGCGTGCTGCTGTACGTGAACGCGACCCGGCTGGGGCCGGGGTGCTACGCGGGGGACGCCGGACTGCGCTGCGTCCGCTGAACGATCAGGATCGCGGCGGTGACCGCGAGGACGACGACGCCGTTGCCGAACGCCCAGAGCACGGCGTGCTCGTGGACGGTGTCAGGGGAGACGGCCGGGTCGCGGAACACCGGGTTGACCTGCGTGATCAGCAGAACCTTCATCGCTACCGAGACCGCGAGACAGCTCAGCGCCGGCCACGGGGCACGCGCGACGACCGCCAGCACCACGCCGAGCGGTCCCCACGGCAGGTAGTAGTAGATCGGGCTGCCCGCCGCGAACACGCCCACGAGCGAGCCCGGCCGCGGGTCCGCCAGCAGCTGCGGATTCCACACGACCTGCTCGTAGAGGTTGCCGAACAGCCACATGCTGAGCAGGGGCACGACGAGCCGCGAAGATCTCACCTCGCCATCATGGCGAAGATGTCGAAAGCTCTGGGACGCCGATCGACGCAGGGGTGGCGGCGATCAACGCCGTCGGCCGACACCGAGGAGAGAACATGCGGTTCATGCTCATGCACCGAGTCCAGGAGGACGACCCGGCCTCGTGGGAACCGAACCCCGAGCTCATCGAGCGGATGAACGCGTTCGTCGAGAAGCTGGTGGCGGGCGGTGTGATGCTCGGCGCCGAGGGAGTGCAGCCGCAGGGCGCGGTGGTGCGCAGGCGCGGGACGGCGGTCCGGTCGACCGACGGGCCGTTCGCCGAGGCCAAGGAGGTCGTCGGCGGGTTCCTGCTGGTCAACGCCAAGGACCTCGCCGAAGCCACGGCCCTCGCCGAGGAGTACATCACCTGCTTCGCGGGCGTCGAGGAGATGTCGGTCGAGGTGCGGCAGGTCGTCGAGGCCGAGGACATCGAGCCCTACCTGGCCAAGTAGGCCAGTTCGACGACGAACCACTCGCCGTCGAGCCGGCACGGACCCCCTGGGTGGAGCCGCACGTCCTCGCCGTCCAGCGCGACGAGCACGTGCGGCCCCTCCAGGTCCGGCGCCGCGTCGGCGACCGTGCGGACGGTGACGTCGCCGGGGTGGACGTCGAGGGGTTCGGGCACGTTCTCGCCGAGGTCCTTCAACTCCACCAGCCGGTTGCGGTAGAAGGTCGTGCCGATGTTCGTGAGCCGGTGCACGGGTGACACGGGCCGGTAGACGGAACCGCCGCGGTGCTCGGAGATGAACCTCGGCTCGCTGCCGTCGAGCCAGTCCATCCGGCCTTCCGAGCCGTCGATGCTCAGCACGACGTACGGGTTGTGGTGCAGGTGCCACGGGTGGGTCTCGCCCGGTTCGAGGGTCACCTCCCACACGCGGACCACCGGATCGTCGTGCAGCACCCGCCGGCCGACGTCGACGAGCACGATCTCCTCACCGGACGGCGACAACACGACGTCACCCCGCAAGGTGCACCTCCTGCAGATAGCGGTCCTGGACGGACTTCCAGGCCATGGCGGTCCACGGTTCGATGTGGGCGATGTGCGCGTCGGGCCGTACGAGAACCACGGTGTCACCGAGGCGTTCGCGCACTGTGTCGCCGGGATCGAAGTAGGCGTGCGAGTCCAGCACGTCCCACCGGCTCACGACCACCTGCCGCAGACCGGGCGGTCCGTCGGCGGGGACGAACGGACGGCGGCGCGCGTCGGTGAGGTGCAGTGCCAGGAACGAGTCGCGGCACAGTTCGTGCAGGTGAACGGGCCCGCGTCGACTGAACACCCGCAGGTCCGGGATGCGGTCGCCGACGCTCAGAGGGCCGGTGCGCGTCATCGACCAGTCCGCGCCCAGCCGCACGCCGAGCAACGTCCGCGTCATCGCGTCACGCCACCCGGCGACGGAGTCCGATCGCCGGGACATGACGGCGCGGGCCGCCTCCGCCATCGCGCCGGAACCGTGCACGGCCAACGGTTTCTGCTCGGCCTCGTAACCGTCCAGGAGCTTCTCGCCTGCCCAGCCGCGGCGCACCCACGCGAGGCGCCACGGCAGGTTGGACGCGTCGAGCACGCCGGTGTTGAGGCCCAGCGCCCACATCGGCGTGATCAGGTGCGCCGCGTCGCCCATCAGGAACACCCGGCGGTCGCGCCACTCCGTCGCCACGCGGTGGTGCACGGTGTAGACGTTGCTGCCCAGCACTTCCAGGGAGTCCACGTCGCCGATGAAGTGCCGTGCCTTGTCGCGCAGTTCGTCCGGTGCGGGTGCGTCCCGGCCCGGTGCGAGCGGGAACACGAAGCGCCAGCAGTGCGGTTGCCGGACGAGGACCATCCATTCCTCGCGGTCGCCGAAGTAGGCCAGGTACGGGTAGTCGCGGGGATTGCGGACATCCAGGTCGCACACCAGGTCGACCAGCATGTACCGCTGCTCCAGCGTGTGCCCGGTGACCTCGACGCCGAGCCGGTCCCGCACGGTCGACCGGCCGCCGTCGCACCCCAGCACCTGTGACGCCTCGAACTCCACGATTCCATCCGGTGTGGACAGTCGGAGCGTGACACCGTCCTCGTGCTGCGTGAAGTCCTCCAGCCGGTGCCGCATCCGCACCGTCCCAGGCGCACGTTCCTCCAGCACGCGCGCGAGCACCGGCTCCAGATCGTGCTGCGGAACGTTGACGACGAACGGGAACCGCGTCTCGCCGGCCAGCGCGGAGGTCAGCACGCTCCCGGTCGACGTCCCGGTCGCCCGGTCCACCTCGCCGATCTCGTCCAGGCGGAGCGACACCTCCAGCACCGGCCCCAGCGCGTCGTACCGGTCGAGGACCTCCAGTGTGCGCGTCAGGATCGTGCCCGCCCTGGTCTCGCCCGACAGGTCGCCGCCCGCCTCGAAGACGACGACCGGGACATCGTGCGCCACCAGGCCCAGCGCGGTGATCAACCCGATCGGGCCCGCGCCGATCACGGCCACCGGACTATCGGACGTGTTCATCGACCCTCCCCGCCCCCTATGTTCGACCACGAGGGTGCTCTCGGGGGAGGGAACATGAGGAAAGCGTTTTCAGTCGTGCTCGCCGTCGTGCTGACCGTGTCGGCCTGTGCCGAGTCGCCGCGGTCCGCGGAACTGACCAAGGTCGACTACCTGACGTCGTTCGGCACGTTCGGCCGCGACGCCTACGCGTACGTGGCCCAGGAGAAGGGGTTCTTCGAGCAGGCCGGCCTCGACGTGACGATCACGCCCGGCACCGGCAGCGTCGACGTCCTGAAGCTGGTCGCGGCGGGTCGGGCCGACTTCGGCGTCGCGGACTTCACCGCCACCGCGATCACGATGGCCAAGGAGAAGCTGCCGGTCACGGTGGTGGCGGCGATCCAGCAACGGTCGCTGGCCGCGATCGTCGCGCTGGAGGGCGGCGGGATCGGCACGCCGGCGGACCTGGTGGGCAAGAAGATCGGTGATCAGCCCGGATCGACGAACCAGGTGATGTTCCCGGTCTACGCCAGGGCCGCGGGCATCGATCCGGCGAAGGTCCAGTTCGTGCCGTCCGCGCCCCCCGCGTTGCCGCAGCTCCTGGCGGCCGGGCAGGTCGACGGGATCGGTCAGTTCGTCGTCGGCAAGCCGTTGATCGAGGCCGCGGCGAAGGGCAGGAAGGCCGTCGTGCTGCCGTACGGCGACCTGGTGCCGGACCTCTACGGCAACGCGCTCGTGGCGTCCAAGGAGGTCGTCGAGACCAAGTCGGCGAAGAGCTTCATGGACGCGTTGCTCAAGGGCCTGGAGTACTCGATCGAGCACCCCGACGAGGTCGGGCCGATCCTGAAGAAGTACCAGCCGACGCAGGACGCCGCGGTGGCCAGTGCCGAGGTCGGCCTGATGGCGCCGTACGTGAAGCCGTCGGACTACAGCGGCCGGGTCGGCGGGATCACCGAGGCGCGGGTCTCGAAGATCGTCGGCACGCTCGTCGAGGCCGGTGCGGTTCCGGCGGGATCGCTGAGCCCCGGCGACTTCGTCTCCTTCGGGATCTCGCCCCGGTGATCGGTCCCCACATGATCGGACTCAGCGGGGTTTCGCACTCGTTCGACGGTGTGCACGCGCTCGACGGCATCGACCTGGAGGTCGGCGAGCACGAGTTCGTCGCGGTGATCGGGCGGTCGGGCTGCGGCAAGTCGACGTTGCTGCGGCTCGTCGCCGGACTGCTCACGCCGTCGCACGGCCGGATCCTGGTGGCCGGGTCGCCGGTCACCAGGCCGCGCCGGGACGTCTCGGTCATGTTCCAGCGCCCCGCGTTGCTGCCGTGGCGGACGGTGCTGGCCAACGTCCTGCTGCCGATCGAGATCTTCGGCTTGGGCGACCACCGGGAGCGCGCGCACGAACTGCTTGACCTGGCCGGGCTCGGCGGGTTCGAGCAACGGCTGCCGCACGAGCTGTCCGGCGGCATGCAGCAGCGGGTGTCGCTGTGCCGGTCGTTGATCCAGAGCCCTCGGGTGATGCTGATGGACGAACCGTTCTCCGCGCTAGACGCGATCACCCGCGCCGAGCTCTCTCTGGAGCTGCAACGGGTTCAGCTCGCGCAGCCGCGCGCCGTGGTGTTCGTGACGCACTCCATCGACGAGGCCGTGTTGCTCGCCGACCGGATCGTCGTGCTCAGCCCGCGGCCGGGCCGGATCCACCGGGTCGTCGACGTCGGCCTGGCGCGGCCGCGTGCGCTGGGGCAGGTCGAACTGGACGAGGTGAGCCGCGAGTTGCGCGGGCTGCTGGTGACCGCGTGAGGGTCGTGCTGCCCGTGCTGGGGCTGCTGGGGATCATCGGCCTGTGGTGGCTCGCGACGATCGTGTTCGCGATCGAACCGCTGCTGGTCCCGTCACCCGCCGACGTCGTCGCGTCGTTCCTGGAGTTGCCCGGGTACCTGCTCGAACAGGCGCTGATCACGTTGTGGGAGGCCGTGTCCGGGTTCGCACTGTCCATTGTGATCGGTGTTCCGCTCGCGTTGCTGATCGTCGGGTCGAGCGTGCTGGAGCGGATGTTCTACCCGCTGCTGGTCGCGCTCAACGCCGTGCCGAAGGTCGCGATCGCGCCGATCGTGGTGGTGTGGTTCGGGTTCGGCGTCTCGTCGAAGGTGCTCATGGTGGTGCTGGTGTGCATCTTCCCGATCGTCATCTCGACCGCGTCGGGCATGAGGTCGACGCCGAGCGAACTCGTCGAGCTGTTCCGGTCGCTGGACGCCACCCGCACGCACGAGTTCTTCAAGCTGCGGCTGCGGCACGCGTTGCCGCAGGTCTTCGTCGGGCTGAAGGTGTCGATCACGCTGGCCGTCATCGGTGCGGTGATCGGCGAGTTCGTGGGCGCCGACGCCGGACTGGGTTACGTGATCACCGTGTCCGGCGGCAGCGCCGACACCTCGCTGGCGTTCGCGGCGATGGCGTTGCTCGCGATCATCAGCGTCGGGCTCTTCTACCTGCTGACCTGGGCTGAGCGGAAGCTCGTGCCCTGGTCGGAGGAGAACCGGGTCAGGTAGCGAGGCGGTCGAGCAGTTCGCCGAGCAGCGCCCGTTCGCCCGGCGTGAGGTCGCCGGGGTCTTCGGAGACCAGGGCGCGCAGCGTGATCGCGGCCCGCGTGCGAGTGGTCGAAGCGTCGGTGGACGTGGCGAGCACGCCTGCCAGCGCGGCCTCGCGCACGCGGTCCGACAGCCCGAAGTCCGGCTCTGGCTGGGAGATCAGGGTCAGCGTGATGCCGACGTTCGCGGCGAGCACCTGTTCGGCGGCGTCGTCCGCGGGCACCTTCAGCAGCCCCCGCGCGGCGGCCTCGGTGAAGCGATCTTTGAGCGCCGCGTGCGCGGGAGCCGTGACGGCGCAGGGCTTTCCGGGTTCGGCGCGGCCGTAGAGCAGCCCGTAGAACGACGGGTGCTCCAGCCCGAACCGCACGTGCTTGTCCCAGCCCTCGCGCAGGTCGCCGAGCGGGTCACCGGAGCTCTCGACCGCCGTGTACTGGGTGAAGCCGTGGTTCAGCACGGCGTCGATCAGGCCCTGCTTGCTGCCGAAGTGGTGGTACAGCGTCGGTGCCTGCACGCCGGCGCGCTCGCACACCGCCCTCGTGGACACCGTGCCGCCGCCGTCCAGCAACTCCGCCGCCGCGAGCAGGAGCCGATCCCGTGCGTTCTGCATGTCGCTATAGTAGCTTATGTAGCGCTACACGGAGCTCTATAGCGAAAGGAGAAGTCTGATGAGGACCTGGTTCATCACGGGAGGGACGCCCGGAGGGTTCGGGATGGCCTACGCCGAGGCGGCGCTGGAGCAGGGCGATCGGGTGGTGCTGACCGCACGCCGACCCGCTGAGCTGGAGGAATGGGCTTCACGTCACGGCGATCGTGTGCTGGTTCTCCAGCTCGACGTCACCGACTCCGAGCAGGTGCGCGCGGCGGTGCGGGCCGCGGAGGACCGGTTCGGCGGGATCGACGTGCTCGTCAACAACGCCGGCCGTGGCTGGTACGGGTCGGTGGAGGGCTCGCGAGACGAGACGTCTCGTCTCACTTTCGAGCTGAACCTCTTCGCCGTCGTCGAGGTGGTGCGCGCGGTGCTGCCGGGCATGCGGGCGCGCGGCGACGGCTGGATCGTGACCATGTCGTCGCTGGCCGGGCTCGTCGGCGTGCAGGGGTTCGGCTACTACTCGGCGGCGAAGTTCGCGCTCGAGGGCCTGTCGGAGGCGCTGCGCCAGGAGGTCGAGCCGTTCGGCGTGCGGGTGCTCGTCGTGGAGCCGGGAGCGTTCCGCACCAACGCCTACGCGGGGTTCCAGGGCGAACCGGTGCGCGAGACCGTGGACGCCTACGAAGGTCTGATCTCGGGAGTCCGCGCGGCGTTCGCCGGTCAGGACGGCAAGCAGCCCGGTGATCCCGTGCGCGGGGTGCGGTCCGTGATCAGCGCGATGAACGCTCCCGTTCCGCCGCACCGGATCGTGCTCGGCGGCGCCGCGTACGACGCCGCCATCACCCTGCACGAGAAGGCGCTCGTGGAGCTGCGCGAGAACGAGAAGCTCTCGCGTGGCGCGGACTTCTAGTTCGTCCCGCCCGCGGCGAGCCGCATCAGGTCGGAGTCGAGGTCGATCGTCAGCTCCGTGCCGCCCGCGCTGCCGTACTCGTGCTGGTAGCTGCCCCACGACTCGTCGCGCACGGTCTTCTCGAAGCCCGACGTCATGAGCGCCACCAGTTCGAGAGCGGCGCGGTCGATGCGCTTGTTGAGGCCGTTGTCCTGCCAGTCCTCGGTAGACGCGAATAGCGACGTCGGCACCACGACCGTGCGCAGGTAGGCGAAGAGCCCGCGCATCTGGTCGTCGACCACGAGCGCGTGCCGGGCGGTACCGGCGGTCGCGGCGAGCACGACCGGCTTCGCGATCAGCAGGTCGTTGTCGAGGATCTGGAAGAACGACGTGAGCAGGCCGCTCGCGCCCGCCTTGTAGACGGGGGTGCTCGCGACGATGCCGTCCGCGTGCTGCAGTGTCGCGATCGCGGTCTGCAGCTTCGGCCCGATGTGATTGGACACCAACGCGTTCGCGATCTCGGTGGCGAGCTCGCGCAGTTCGATCACCGTCGTGCCCACGGTCTGCGCCCGCTTGCCGGCGAGGGTGGTGACCCGTCCAGCGACGCGGTCGGCGAGCAGGCGGGTGGACGACGGGTCGCTCGTGCCGGCGGACACCACCACCAGCTGGAAGTTCTGGCCCATTACTCCTCGCTCTGGCTGAGCTTGCCGGTGATCGCGGCGAGCTGGTCGAGTTCTTCGGGCGTCAGCACGCTCAGGGCGCGCGTGACGCTGCGTGCGTGCGGGCTGCCGATCTGCCGCTGGGTCGCCCGGCCCGCGGGGGTGAGCGTCAGGCGCACACCCCTGCGGTCGCCGGGGTCGGGGCAGCGGTCGACGTAACCCCGGTCGGCCAGGCGGTCGACCATGCGGGACAGGGCCGGCTGGCTCAGCAGCACGTGGCGGTTCAGCTCACTCATCCTGAGTGGACTGTCGCACTTGGACAGCTGGTACAGCACGTCGTACTCCCGCATGGTCAGGTCGCCCCAGATGTCCTCCGCGTTGAACTGCTTCATCAACACGGAGTACGCCTTCATCAGGGACTCCCAGGCCTCGTTGGCTCGGGTCACTTCGCGTCCTGGTACGGCGAGCCACCCGTGACGTTGTCACCCCGGTTGGCGTTCGGCTTGGGCTGGCGGGCCGGTCCGTCGCCGTACTTGTCGCTGACGCGTCCCGCGTGCGTCGGCGGCTTGGCGGTCTCGGGGTCCTGGCGCGCCTCGATCTCCTTGCGCAGCACCGGGACCACCTCCTCGCCGAGCAGGTCGAGCTGGTTGAGCACGGTCTTGAGCGGCAGGCCGGCGTGGTCCATCAGGAACATCTGGCGCTGGTAGTCGCCGAAGTGCTCGCGGAAGGTCAGCGTCTTGTCGATGATCTCCTGCGGGCTGCCGACCGACAGCGGCGTCTGCTCCATGAAGTCCTGCATCCGCGGCCCGTGGCCGTAGACGGGAGCCTCGTTGAAGTAGGGGCGGAACTCCTTGATCGCGTCCTGCGACCGCTTCGCGATGTACGCCTGGCCGCCGAGGCCGACGATGGCCTGCTTCTCGGTGCCGTGGCCGTGGTGCGCGTACCGCTGGCGGTAGAACTGGATCAGCCGGATGTAGTGCTCCTTCGGCCAGAAGATGTTGTTGGCGAAGAAACCGTCGCCGTAGAACGCGGCCTGCTCGGCGATCTCCGGCGTGCGGATCGAGCCGTGCCACACGAACGGCGGCAGGTCGTCCAGTGGACGCGGAGTGCTGGTGAAGCCCTGCAGCGGCGTGCGGAACTTGCCCTCCCAGTCGACGACGTCCTCGCGCCACAACCGGTGCAGCAGGTTGTAGTTCTCGAGCGCCAGCGGCAGGCTCTGCCGGATGTCGGCGCCGAACCACGGGTAGACCGGCGCGGTGTTGCCGCGGCCCAGCATCAGGTCCATGCGGCCCTTCGCCAGGTGCTGCAGCATCGCGTACTCCTCGGCGATGCGCACCGGGTCGTTCGTGGTGATCAGCGTCGTGGCGGTGCTGACGATGAGCTTCTTCGTCTTCGCCGCGATGTGGCTGAGCAGGGTGGTCGGCGCGGAGGAGAAGAACGGCGGGTTGTGGTGCTCGCCGATCGCGAACACGTCGAGCCCGACCTCCTCGGCCTTCTCGGCGATCTGGACGATCGCGTCGATGCGCTCGGCCTCGGTCGGGGTCTCGCCGCTCACCGGGTCCCTGGTGATGTCGCTGACCGAGAAGATTCCGAACTGCACGGCACCCGCCTCCTTCAAACTTAGTGACTTATGCGTTTGCATCTACTCTAACGCCTGGGCGCCCGATCCATTCCCGATACCCTGATCACATGTCGCTGGGCGTGGGGGACGCCGGCTTCGGCTACGGCGGGGTCCCCCTTTTCGCAGGTCTGTCGTTCGAGGTCGGTGCCGGTGAGGCCGTCGCGATCGTCGGCGCGAACGGTTCGGGCAAGTCGACGCTGCTGCGCTGCCTGGTCGGCGCCGAGGTGCTCGATTCCGGCCACGTGCTGTTCGGGGGCGCTTCGCTGGACGAGTCGTCCGACGCGTTCCGTGCCGCCGTCGCGTCGCTGCTGGACGACGCCGACTACTTCCCGGACGTGTCCGTGGTGGAGCACCTGCGTCTGCTGGCCTGGCTGCACTCGTCGTCCGCCGACGTGCCGGAGGTGCTGGCGGAGGTGGGTCTGACCGCAGTCGCCGACCAGCTGCCGCCCACGCTGTCCTCGGGCCAGCGGCACCGCCTCGGACTGGCGTCCTGCTTCGTGCGCCCTCGCGAGGTCCTGGTGCTCGACGAACCGGAACAACGCCTCGACGCGGCCGGCCGGGCCTGGCTGCGCACCCGCCTGCGGGCGGAGAAGGAGGCGGGCGTGGCCGTGGTGTTCGCGTCGCACGACCACGAACTGGTGGAGGCGGTGGCGTGCCGGACCGTCACGCTGTGACCGCGTTCGCCATCGGCCGGCGCCTGCGCACCCCGATGCCGTGGCGCTTCGTGGCCGCCCGCCTGTACTCGCGGGCGGTGATCTTCGCGATCGTTCTGGCGGTCGCCTACGGCTGGGCGTACGCGGGGCTGACCCGGCCCCCGCAGGGCAACGCCTGGACCGCGCTCTGGTTGTCGGTGGTGGGCGCTACCGTGCTGATGAAGGTGTCGCTGGCGTTCGGGCCGGTCTTCGTGGGCGGGGACCGGATGTTCTGGGTGCTGAGCTCGCCGGTCGCGCGGGGGCCGTTGCTGCGGCCGCGGTTCTTCGGGCTGCTCGCGGCAGGGGCGGTGGTGGGGGCTGCCTGGCCTGCCGTCGTGTTCGGGTTGGTGGGGGCGGTCGTCGCTCCGCTGGTCGCCGTGGTGGTCGGGGCCGGGGTCGGGGTGGCGGTGGTGGCCTGCGCGGTGGTGGTGCAGCGGGCTGGGGTGCGGCGGGCCCGGATGCGGCTGCAGGGGTGGTTGAGCGGGCAGGTGGGGCTGGCTGTGGTGGCGCTGCTGGTGCCTCCCGGCTGGGTCGGGTTGGCTGGGCTGTCTGGCGGGGTGGCCGGAGTGCGGGGGCCGGCCGGAATGTCGGCGGGGGAGCAGGGGCGGGCCGGCGTGCCGGGGCTGGTGGCGGAGCAGGGCTCGGCTTGTGTGCCGGCGGGGGAGCAGGGCTCGGCTGGCGTGCCGGGGCTGGTGGGCGAGCAGGGCTTGGCTGGTACGCCGGTCGCGGAGGGCGTGCTGCCGGTGGGGGAGCAGGGCTGGGCTGGTGTGCCGGTCGCGGAGGGCGTGCTGCCGGTGGGCGGGCCGGCGGGAGACCTGAGCTCCTTCGGGCCCGGGGGAGCGCTCGGCGTGGCGCTGGCGGCCTGGGCGGTGGCGATCGGCCTGGCCGCGGTGGCGGCCACCTCGGTGCGGCACCTGCAACGCTCCGACCTCGCGTCCGGCGGGGCCCTCGCCGGTGTGGCGCAGGTGTCGGTGAACTGGTTCGACCTCGCCCTTCTCGGCGCGATCCTCGCCGAACGGCGTGCGCGCCTCCTCGGCCGTGTGAAGTCGTCCCGGCCGGGTGGGACCGGGCAGGGGAAGGCGTCTCGTGTCCTGGCCCTCGCCTGGACCGACGCCCTCCGCCTGCGCCGCACCCCCAACGCCGCCCTGGCCTGGGCCGCCCTGCTCGCCGTCCCGGCCCTCGTGGCCTTGGGCGGCGAGACGAGCAGCGTTCCCGCCGTGCACCTCGTCGCCGCGTTCCTGGCGACCGACCGGCTCGCCGCGGGGCTCAAGTTCGTGTGCCGGTCACCGGCGATGCGCCGGGCACTGGGCATGCGGGACCGTCAGCTGAAACTGGCGTACCTCGCGTTCCCCGCGGCGGGCGCCCTGTTGTGGTGTGCGGTCACCACGGCTTTCACGCCGCACGTGTCCGTGCTCAACGGGGCGATCTCGGCGGTGGGCGCGGTGGCGGTCGTGTACCGGATCGCCACGCGCCCGCCGATCGACTACGGGGCCGCGGTCATCGACTTCGGGCTGTACGGGCCCACGCCGCTCGGGCTCATGGTGCAGTTCAGTCGCGGGCCCGCGTTGCTGGCGGTGTTGGGGCTCGTGCAGCTGGCGCTGTAGAACGCTAGGCGAGCAGTCCTGCCACGCGTTCGGCGGTGGCCACGCTGGACTGCGGGTTCTGGCCCGTCACGAGCCCGCCGTCCACGACCACCGTGCTCGACCACGGCTCGCCGACGGACACGCGTGCGCCCAGCTCGGTCAGCCGGTCGGCGACGAGGTACGGGACGTTCAGGCCGCCCTGGCGCTCCTCCTCGTTGCTGAACACCGTCATCTCCTTGCCGGCGAACACGAACGTGCCGTCCGCGCGGACCGCGCTGAGCAGCCCCGCCGGTCCGTGGCACAGGGCCGCGACGACCTTGCCGCCGTCGTGGAACTCCGCCAGCAGCGCGCCGAGCGACGCATCGGAGGCCAGGTCCGCCATCGGGCCGTGCCCGCCCGGCAGGTAGATCGCGTCGAAGGCGGCAGCGTCCACATCGGACAGAACGGCCGGTGCGCGCAGGTCCTCCAGTGACGCGACGGCCTCGTCGAACCTGCCGTCGAGGCTCACCTTGTCCACGGTCGGCACGACGCCGCCGGGAGTCGCCAGGGTGACCTCGACGCCGGCCTCCCGCAGCACGCGGACGGACTCCACGACCTCCTCGGCCCAGTACCCCGTGGGGTGGCTCGTGCCGTCCGCCAGCGTGAGGGAATCGGCGGCGGACACGACCATCAGTAGCTTCTTCATGTGCCCAGGACATCACAGATCCGCAGAACGCGACGGATGAGCTATAAGTTGTCTTATGGTTTCGAGGTTGACGGACCTGGATCTGCTGGTGACGTTCCTGGAGATCTACCGGGGTGGCTCGCTGACCAGCGCGGCCACCCGGCGGGGGCTCACCCAGCCGGCCGTCAGCGGCCAGCTCGCCAAGCTGGAGAAGGAAGTGGGCGCGCCGTTGTTCGTGCGGGGCAGCCGCGGGGTCACCCCCACACCCCGTGCCGATGACCTGGCCCGCCGCGTCGGCCGGCACCTCGACCAGCTCCGCACCGCGCTCGACCCCGAGGGCACCCTCGAGGGCACGGTCCGGATCGGGGGAGCGGCGGAGTTCATGACCGTCAGGGGCCTGCCCGCGCTGGTCCCGCTGACCCGCCGGGGCCTCCGGTTCGAGGTCACGTTCGGACTGGCCGACGACCTCCTGAACGCCCTCGGGAGCGGGAGGCTCGACGTGGTCCTGTCCTCGGTCAGGCCGGGTGCCGGGTTCACCGCCACGCCGGTCACCGACGAGGAGTTCGTGCTGGTCGGGCCGCCGCTGCTGGCCAGGACCGTGGATCCGCAGGTGCTCGCGGAGGACCCGGCGCGCGCCCTCGAACACCTGCCGCTCGTCGCCTACGACGGCGACCTGCCGATCCTGCGCCGCTACTGGCGCAGCGAGTTCGGCAAGCGCCCCGGGAACACCGTCGCCGTGACCGTGCCGGACCTGCGCGCCGTGCTGGCCGCCGTGATCGCCGGAGCGGGGGTGTCCGCCCTGCCGCGCTACCTCGCCGAACCCGCGCTGGCGGCGGGATCCGTCGAGCAGCTGCACCACCCGGAGGTACCCCCGCTGAACACCCTCTACGTCGTCACCCGCGGCACGATCGCGAAAACCACCGAGGCCGTCGCGGAGCACCTGACCTCACGCGACTGGGGCGTCCTGTGATCAGACGCTGCGCAGCACCGACACGACGATGCCGAGGATGACGGCCTTGTCGCCGTCGATCACGGGGTAGTCGGCGTTGCGCGGCTCCAGGTACACGTGGCCGCCCTTGCGCTGGTACACCTTGACCGTCGCCTCCTCCTCGATCATCGCGGCGACGATCTGCCCGTTGTAGGCCTCGTGCGTCTGCCGCACCACGACCGTGTCGCCGTCGCAGATCGCGGCGTCGACCATCGAGTCACCGCGCACGCGCAACGCGAACACGTTGCTGCCGCGCCCGACCAGGCCGCGCGGCAGGTGCAGCACCTCGTCCACGTGCTCGACGGCGGAGATCGGCGCACCGGCGGCGATGTCGCCGACGACGGGTACTGAGACGGAGCCGTCCGAGCCGCGGCCCGCCGCGATCGGCGCCCCGCTCAGGAACACCCGCACGTCCATCGGCCGCGTCACCGAGCCGCCGCGCTTGAGGAAACCCTTGTCCTCCAACGCCGACAGGTGCTTCGACACGCTCGACGACGACTTCAGGCCGACCGCTTCGCCGATCTCACGGGTGCTGGGGGAGTAGCCGTGCTCGACGACCCAGTCACGAATGGCGACCAGGATCATCTGCTGGCGTTCCGGCAGCACCGTCGTGTCGAGCTCGAGATCGTCGTAGGCGGTCATCCGGCGATAGTAGTAATCCAGTTGCCAGACACGATCGGGTGGTCGTTCGATCATGCGATGACCTCTGTCTGGGTAGGAGAACTCGTCCGGCTGCGCGGCGTCGAACCGGAGGACTGGGAGAGCTTCCAGCGGTTCGACGCGAACACCGGAGACATGCGCAGGGCAGACCGCGTCCACCCGCCGCGATCAGCAGCCAGGCAGCGGGAGTGGACGCAGAAGACCGCGCTCGAGGCACCCGAGAACGACACGATGATGCTCGGGATCGAGTCGCTGGCCGACGCCGCGCTCGTCGGGATGATGGCGACCGACGCGGTCGACTACCGCGCGGGCCGGTTCATGTACGGGATCTCGATCGGCACCGAGCACAAAGGACGCGGTTACGCGACGGAAGCCGTGCGGCTGCTGCTGAACTTCATGTTCGGTGAGCGCCGGTTCCACAAGTGCGAGGCGAGCGTCTGGGGGTTCAACGACGCCTCGATCGCCCTGCACCGCAAGCTCGGCTTCACCGAGGAGGGCCGGCTGCGCGAACACGAGTTCTTCGCCGGCCGCCACCACGACGTGCTGCTGTTCGGCATGACCGCGCCGGAGTTCGCCGCCCGGCACCCGTACCCGCGCGAGATCTGACCGGCTGCCCCACGATGTGGCGGTGAGCACACGGCGGGAACGCTCCTGGGGGCTGCGACCAGGTAGGTCCGTGCGAACCCAAGAGGCGCCCGTGGCGCTGACACCGGAGGAGGCGCCGGCCGTGCTGGACGAGGCCGCGCTGCTCGACCTCTACGAATCGACGGCCGAGCGGTTGCACCGCTACGTGGCCAGGCGGGTCGGCTCCGACACCGCGCAGGACGTGGTGTCGGAGGCGTTCCTGGTGCTCTGGGACCAGCGCGCCGGGCAGGCCTACGAGGCCGACGCCGTCCGTGCCTGGCTCTACGGGGTGGCGACGAACCTGCTGCGCGGTCACGTCCGCGCCGAGGAACGCAAGCTGCGGGCGTGGAGCAAGGAGTACGCGGCCCGCACCGACGAGGCCGACATCGGTGATCGGGTCAGCGCCGCGGCGGACGCTGACACGCTCGCCGGTCCGCTCACCGCGTGGCTCGCCGAACTGCGCGTCGAGGAACGCGAAGTGCTGCTGCTCAACGCGTGGGCGGACTTCTCGCCCGCCGAGATCGCCGTGGCGCTCGACGTTCCGGTGGCCACCGTGCGCACCCGGCTGCACCGGGGCCGCGCACGCCTGCGCACCCGCATCGCGGCGACCGACTTCGACTTCAAGGAGGACAGCCATGTCTGAGCCCACCAAGCCCGAGACCCTCGACCGGGTGCTCGACGCCGCGCTGTCCCGCGCCGGTGACGAGCCCGTCCGGTTCGACGTCGCCGCCGGCCGGAACGCGTTGGCCGCGGCTCTGAAGTCACGTGTGGAGGAACCGGTGGCCGTCGAGCACCGGCCGCGCCGCCGCACCCGCTGGCTCGCCGCCGCGGCCGCCGTGGCCGTGCTGACCGGAGGTGGCCTGGCCGCGTCGACCGTCGACCTCACCGGCGTCGGCAGCAACTCCGCGACCGCCGCCGAGGAGTTGACCAAGGCCGCCGACCTCGCCTCCCGCGTGGTCGACCGGCCGCTCGCGCCCGGCCAGTTCCGCTACGTGCGCAGCCGGTACGAGGGCATCAGCCCGGAAAGCTCCGGGGTGGCGGTGTACAGCGACATCCTCCAGGAGAAGTGGATTCCCGCCGACCGCCGCGACGAGTGGTTGTTCCGCAACCGGAACACGTCGACGAAGTGGCTGGAGGGACACGAGGGCCAGGGGCAGCCGAGGTCGGGTTCGGCGTTCAAGGACGGGGCCGAGTTCCGCGGCAAGTGCGGCAACTTCTCCTACATGGCCGAGGGGTCACCGGACCGCTGCACGACCGGGACGTTCCACGCTCCGACACCGGAGTTCGTCGCGGGGCTGCCGAAGGACCCGGCGCAGATGCTGGCGAGGCTGAAGGAGGCCGGTCAGGCCGGTGACGCGGGCGCGCTGGTGCAGGCGGGCGAGGCGCTCAACTCGGGTGAGTACCCGGCCGAGGTGCGCGCGACGATCTTCCGCGCGCTGGCACTGCTGCCGGGGCTGGTCGTGACCGACAAGAAGGCCAACCTCGACGGCAAGGAAGGCGTCGCGCTCGGCATGAAGCACTTCGAGAGCTTCACCGAGATCATCATCGATCCGGCCGACGGTGACTACATCGGCCGCCGCGACACCGTCGCCGAGGACCAGTCCGCGGAGATGGGCGGTCTGAAGAAGGGCACGGTCCGCAGCTCGTCCGCGGTGAGCACGAAGATCGTGGACTCGCTGGGCGCCGAGTAACTCCTCCCGCCGATTCGGGGCGCGGGAGCAACATGCAACCCTGGGGTTGCGCATCCTCGGGGGGATGTGCAACTCTGGGGTTGCACTTATTGGCGGACCTGGGAGTTGTCGTGAGCGTGGACCGGATCGAACGCGAGACCCTGATCGAAGCACCGCTTCAGCGGGTCTGGCAGCTGGTGACCGAGCCGGGGTTCTGGGTGGCCTCCCGGCCGTCCGGCACCGCGGTCGAGGGGGAGACGACCCTCTGCAGGCACGAGCAGTACGGCGAGTTCCCGGTGCGGGTCGAGACCGTGACGCCGCAGACCTACGTGTCCTACCGCTGGGCCAGCGCGTTCGGCGGGCAGGAGCTGACCACGGACAACACGACGCTGGTCGAGTTCACGCTCACGCCCGAGGGCGCGGCGACCAGGCTGAAGGTCGTGGAGAGCGGGTTCTCGCTGCTCGCGGGCTCGGAGGAACTGCGGGAGAAGGCTCTGCGGGACAACACGGGTGGCTGGCCCGAGGTGCTCGAGGCGTTCACTAAGAAGGCCGAGAGCTAAGTTGGCCACGTGCCCAAATCAGCCGACCGCGGTCGCCGCACCCGAGAACAACTGATCGACGCGGCCGCCGCGCTCGTGGGCGAGGTCGGCTGGGGTGCGGTGACCACGCGGCTGGTGGCGGAACGGGCGGGCGTCAACGCCGCGCTCGTGCACTACCACTTCTCGTCGGTGTCCGAACTGCTGTCGACGGCCGCGCTGCAGTTCGCCACCCGCGCGCTCACCGAGTCGGCGGACGTGTTGCGGTCGGTCCCGCCGGCCGAGGGGGTCGAGCGGATCTTCGAGGACCTGTCCCGGTTCACCGGCACGGATCCCGAGTCGTTGCTGCTGGCGGAGGCGTTCCTGGCCGCGCACCGGCTGCCCGAACTGCGGGCCGGGCTGTCGGCGCTGGTCGCGGACTTCCGCTCACGGGTCGCCGCCTGGCTGGGCGAGGCCGGGGTCGAGGACGCCGACGGGGTCGCGTTGTTGCTGGGCGCGGCCATCGACGGGTTGGTGCTGCACCGCGCGCTGGACTCGTCAGTCGACTTCCGCGCGGTCACGCGGTCGTTCCGGCGCCTCGTCGCGGGCTGACCAGCGCGGCTCGCCCCCGGCCTCGGCGAACGCGGTCAGCGCCTCGACCAGGCCGTGCCGCAGGTGCTCCGGCATGCGGGCGACGATCGTGCTGATCTCGACCCGCCTGCGGGCCATCACCTCGCCGACGACCCGGCTGCCCTCCTCGCTCGCCACGACCACGACCTCGCGTTTCGTGGCGGGATTCGGCGCGCGGTCGACCATGCCGGACGTGATCAGGCGGTCGATCATGCGCTTGGCCGTGGAGGGGTTGACCTCCAGCAGGTCGGCGAGCGCGGTGAGGCTCATCGGGCCGCGGCTGTCGAGCAGGACGACCATGCGGAGCTGCGGCAGCGTGAGCGTCTCCTCGACGGCCGCGAGCGACCGCGCCGAGACGGCTACCAGCAGGCGGGACGCGGTGAGGACCGCGTCGGTCAGTTCATCGACATCGCTCACTCCCACAGTTCTACAGGGCCCGCCGAAGGTAACGAAACGATAAACATTGCAGTGTGCAACGGTGGCGCGCCGCCGCCCGTCCGTACCTCTCGGCATGCGGATACTCCTCGTCGCTTTGCTGGTGTCGTTGCTCGGCGCGCCGCCCGCGTTCGCGCAGCAGGATCTGGGACCCGACTACGTGCAGACCCAGTTCGGGCCGATGGGTCCGGCCGGGCGGGACCTGCTGCAGAAGGTGGCCCTCGCGGGGTTGTGGGAGGGACCCGCCGGGCGGATGGGGCTCGAGAAGTCGTCCAGCCCGCTGGTGAAGGAGGCCGGTCGGCACCTGATCGACGGGCATGCCGACCTGGACCGGCGCACGGTCGAGCTCGCCCGCACGTTCGGCGTGCAGCTGCCGACGCAGCCCAGTGAGGCGCAGCAGGGGTGGCTGAACGAGATGCAGGCCGCGCCCGCGCGCAGCCCCGAGTTCGACCGCGTTTTCGCGAATCGGCTTCGCGCGGCGCACGGCGGTGTCTACAAGTTTCTCGCCGCGGTGCGCACGGGCACGCGCAACACGGCGATCCGTGACTACGCCAAGGTCTGCATGGACACCGTGCTCGACCACATGACGGTGCTCGAGGCCACCGGGATGGTCGACTTCGCCGACACCGAGGCGATCCCGCTCGCGCTCGTCGCCCAGCCGTCGTCGATCGCGCCCACCACTCCGGCGGCCGCTCCCCGGCCGAACCAGCAGTACTCCCAGCAGCAACCGCAGGACGACGGCCTCCCCGACGGCGCGGTCGGGCTGGGGGTGCTGGCGCTGATCGTGGCCGGCCTCTGGTTCTGGACGAGCGGGCGGAGCAGCCGTCGGATGCACCCCTAGGACCTGTGCCGGAGTGCTAAGTTGGGCATATGCCTAAGTCGAATGCCCAACAGCGAGCACTGGTCGTCGGAGCGGGGATCGCCGGGCTCGCGTCCGCGTGGTGGCTGGAACGCGCCGGGTGGGACGTCCTGGTGGTGGAGAAGGCGCCGTCGTTCCGCGCGGGCGGCTACATGATCGATTTCTTCGGCCCGGGTCACGAGGTGGCGCGGCGGATGGGACTGCTGCCGGCGCTGGAGGGGAAGCGCGCGCCGATCTCGTCGGTGACCAGCGTCGACTCCTCGGGACGCAGACGCGGTGAGATCTCCACCGCCGCCTACGAAGCCGTCGCGGACGGGGTGATCAGCCTGCTGCGTGGCGACCTGGCCTCGGTGATCCGCGACGACCTGCGAGCTCCGATCCGTTACGGCTCAACGGTTTCTTCGGTCGAGGACGGGCGGGTCGTGTTCTCCGGCGGGACCGCGGACGAGTTCGACCTGGTCGTCGGTGCCGACGGGGTGCACTCGCGCGTGCGGGAGCTCGTGTTCGGACCCTCGTCGTCGTACGTGCGGTACCTGGGTCACCACACGGCGGCGTTCTCGTTCCGTGATCCCGAGTTGAGCGAACGGATCGGCTACCGCTACCAGATGCTGACCGTGCCGCACCGGATGATCGGCTGTTATGCCGTGCGGGACGGGACGATGGCCGCGTTGATGCTCTACCGCTCCGACTCCCCGGAGCTGCCGGCTGATCCCGCCTCGGCTCTGCGCGAGCGGTTCGGTGACCTCGGGTGGGTCGCGCCCTCGTTGCTCTCCGTCGTGCCGCAGGACGTGTACTACGACGAAGTGTCGCAAGTGGACATGCCGGTGTGGCATCGCGGCAAGGTCGTGCTCGTCGGTGACGCGTGCGGGGCCGTGTCTTTGTTCGCCGGCCACGGGGCTTCGCTCGCGATGACCGGGGCGTGCGTGCTGGCGGAGGAGCTGTCCGCCGGGTTCGAGGGTGCTTTCACCCGGTACGAGTCGCGGATGAAGCCCGCCGTGGCGCACACCCAGGAGTTCGGACGGCGGTTCATCGGCTGGATGGCGCCCTCGTCCGCGTGGCGGATCTCGGTGCGCGACATGGCTTTCCGGCTCTCCGGGCTGCCCGTCGTGCGGAACCTGATCCGCGGCTCCGTCATGCCGGACGTGGACGGCGTGCTGAGCTACCGGGCGTCGTAGGTCTCACGGTTGATCAGCACCTCGGCGATGTGCTCCTCGGCCCACCGGCACAACGCGAGCAACGGCTCGTGCAACGTGAGCCCGAGCTCCGTCAGCTCGTACTCGACCCGAGGCGGCACCTCGGCGTACACGTGCCGCGTGATGAGCCCGTCGCGTTCGAGGTCCCGGAGCGTCTCGGTCAGCACCTTGCCGCTGATCCCGTCGAGCTGCGTCTTGAGGTCGCCGAACCGCGCGCGCCCGTTGCCCAGCACCGAGACCGCCATCGCCGTCCACTTGTTGGCGATGCGCGCCAGGCTCGTGCGCGACGGGCAGGTGGCCGCGAGGACGCTCCAGTCCGGCAGTGTCTGTGACATGGCGCACATCCGTCCATTAGTTACGTTGAGGTAATTGGTTACTTTTGGTGAGCATAGGACACCCGCAAGGAAAAGGAGAACCCTCATGAACAGCCCGCTCGCCGTGGTGACCACCTACTTCGAGGCCTTGGAGTCCGGTGACTTCGCCACCGTCGCCGCCCAGTTCGCCGACGACGTCGTGTGGCACCAGCCCGGGGACAACCGGTTCTCCGGTGTGCACCGCGGCAGTGACGCCGTGGGGGCGATGATCGGCGGCATGATGTCCGTGTCCGAGGGCACCTTCTCGTTGAAGCGCAACGCTTCCCTGATGGTGAACGGGGACGTCGTGGCCGCTTCGGTTCGCTGGACGGCGAAGCGGTCCGGAGCCGAGATGGACGGGACCGGCGTCGACCTCATGCGCGTCGCCGACGGCAAGGTCGCCGAGGTGTGGCTCTTCACGGCCGACCCGGCCGAGGAGGACACCTTCTGGGGTCGCGGTTAACGAAACGGCATGTCTGCCACCCGTTCGGGGCGGGTAAGGACAGACTGTGGGCGTGGAACGGGATCGCAGGTGGACGGACAAGGGTGAGGCCATCGGGCACGGCGTGAGCTGGCTCGCGCGCTGGAGTCTGCGCGCGGCGCTGGCCGCGCTCGGCTTCTGGATGGTGTTCTGGCTGGTCGGCAAGCTCTGGGTGATCGTGATGCCCGTGCTGCTGGGTCTGCTGATCACCACGGTGCTGTGGCCGCCGGCGCGCTGGATGATGTCGAAGGGCCTCAACTCGGCGCTGTCGGCGACGATCGTGCTGCTCGTCGGGCTCGGCGTGCTGGGCGGTGTGATCGCGGCGATCTCGTCGTCGATCGCGTCCGGCGTGCCGGAGATCGCCCAGAGCGCGCAGAAGGCCGTCACGCAGCTGCAGGACTGGGCTTCCGGGCCGCCGTTCAACCTGCGCGGCAGCGATCTCGACAAGCTGATCGCCCAGGGCGTCGACCAGGTCAAGTCGAGCATCGGGTCGATCGCGAACGGCCTGCTGACCGGGGCCGGCGCGGTGACGTCCGGTGTCGTGACCGGTCTGGTGGCACTGCTGCTGGCGTTCTTCTTCGTGAAGGACGGCATGCGGTTCACGCCCTGGGTGCGCGGTGTGATCGGCGAGCGCGCCGGCGGCCACGTGACGACGGTGCTGGAGCGGGTCTGGGTCACGCTCGGCAGCTTCATCCGCAGCCAGGCCGTCGTGTCGCTGATCGACGCCGTCTTCATCGGGGCGGGTCTGCTCATCCTCGGCGTGCCGCTCGCGATCCCGCTGGCCGCGCTGACGTTCCTCGGCGGCTTCATCCCGATCATCGGCGCGTTCATCGCCGGTGCGCTGGCCGTGCTCGTCGCCCTGGTGAGCAACGGCCTGACCACGGCCATCATCATGCTGATCATCGTGATCGTGGTGCAGCAGGTCGAGGGCAACGTGCTGCAGCCCATCCTGCAGTCACGCGGCCTGCGTCTGCACGCGGCGGTCGTGCTGCTCGTCGTCACGGCGGGCACCAGTCTCTACGGCATCGCGGGCGCGTTCTTCTCCGTGCCGGTCGCCGCCACCGTGGCCGTCGTCATGCGCTACCTGGGCGAGGTCATCGAGGCGAAGTCCGTAATGGTTACGTCACAACCTGACGGGGATGATCCGGGGGAGACCGAACGTTCTCCTGAGTGAACACCGAGAAGAGGAGTGACACTGTGACGGAGAAGGCTGTTCTCGCCGGCGGCTGTTTCTGGGGCATGCAGGACCTGTTCCGCCGCCACCCCGGCGTCGTCTCCACGCGCGTCGGGTACACCGGCGACCCGAGCACGCCGAACGCCACGTACCGCCGCCACGGCAACCACGCCGAGGCCATCGAGATCGTGTTCGACCCCGAGCAGCTCAGCTACCGACAGGTCCTGGAGTTCTTCTTCCAGATCCACGACCCGTCGACCCGCAACCGCCAGGGCAACGACATCGGCGCGGGCTACCGCTCGGCGATCTTCTACACCGACGACGCCCAGAAGAAGGTCGCGGAGGAGGTCATCGCCGCGGTCGACGCCTCCGGCAAGTGGCCGGGCAAGGTCGTCACCGAGGTCACCCAGGAGTCGGACTTCTGGCTGGCCGAGCCCGAGCACCAGGACTACCTGGAGCGCTACCCGAACGGCTACACGTGCCACTACGTGCGGCCGGAGTGGCAGCTCGGCGAGCGTTGATCGAGATCGTGGCGCTGCACGTCTCACCCGTGCACGCCTTCGAGGGCCGTCCGACGGACGGCCCTCGTCCCGATCCCGGACCCGTCTCGCACGACCGCGTTGTCGTCCGCGCGGGCCTGGGCATCGTCGGTGACCGCTACTTCAACCACCCGGCGCACCGCAACGCGGCGGTCACCTTCATCGCCGCCGAGTCACTGGCCGCGTGGCCGGTGAACCCGCTGGCCGCCCGCCGCAACGTCGTCGTGCGGGGGTTCGACGTGGACTCGCTGCCGCGCGGCGCGGTGTTCAGCCTGGACAGCGGTGACGGCCCGGTGCGGTTCGAGGTCCATCGTCCGGCCAGCCCGTGTGCGTGGATGGACCAGGTCATCGCTCCGGGTGCCTTCAAGGCGTTGCGGGGCAAGGGCGGGATCCGCTGCGTTCCGCTGGACGACGGGGTGCTGCGCACCGGCGAATCCGCCATGGCCATAGTGGGCGCATGAAGTGGTTGCGCCGCAAGCCAACGATCATCACGGCGGTGGGCCTCACCGTGGTGCTGGTCGTCGCGATCTCCCTGTGGAACGTCAGCAGCGCCCGCACGTTCCAGTTCTTCGGTGACCTGGTCGACCGCGTCGAGACCGACGACAGGGTCGTGGCCCTGACCTTCGACGACGGCCCCGATCCGGCCGGCGCCCAGCAGGTCCTGGACCTCCTGGCGGCCGAGCAGGTCCCGGCGACGTTCTTCCTCATGGGCCGCGACCTCGAGAAGCACCCGGACCTCGGCAGGCGGATCGCCCAGGCCGGGCACGAGATCGGCAACCACACCTACCACCACCGGCGCATGGTCGGCGTCCTGCCGAGCACGGTGGCGAAGGAGATCGAGGACACCGACGCCCAGATCCGCAAGACCGGCTACAGCGGTGACATCCACTTCCGCCCGCCCAACGGCAAGAAGCTCTTCGTCCTGCCGCACTACCTGGAAGAACACGACCGGACCACGGTCATGTGGGACGTGGAGCCGGACTCCGCGAACAACCCCACCGCGCAGGAGATCACCCAGCGGACGCTGCGGGAGACCAGGCCGGGCTCGATCATCCTGCTGCACCCCATGTACGGGAGCCGGGAGCAGACCCGGCAGGCGCTCAAGCCCGTCATCACCGGGCTGAAGGAACGCGGCTACCGGTTCCTCACCGTGTCCGCGCTCCTGAACAGCCGTTAGATCAGGTCGACGAGCTCCACCCGCCGCAGGAACTCGCTGCGAACCCGGTCCGCCACCGCGTTCACGACCTCCGCACCGTCCTGCGACGGATCGACGTGCACGCGGAACGGTGGCTTCTCCGAGCCCACCACGTCCACGATCGCGTCGGCCACCGCGCCCACGTCCGCCCACGACGGCTCCAGCTCTGCGAGACGGCTGCCGACCTGGTCCATCAGGCCGGGGTAGAACTCCTCGTACTCGGCCGCCCGCGTGGTGTCGGCGGGGGTGCCGCTGTGCGCGAAGTGGTTGGTGCCGTGGGTGAAGGCGCCCGGCACGACGATCGTGGTCTCGATGCCGAACCGCAGCAGCTCGGCGCGGTACGAGACGGCGACCGCGTCCATGGCCGCCTTGGCCGCGAAGTACGGGGCCAGGTACGGGGGAGTGCCGCCGCGCGTCGAGCTCGAGCCGACCCACACGACGTGGCCGGAACGCCGGCCGCGCAGGTGCGGGAGGGCCGCTCGGTTCACGCGTTGGGTGCCCAGGACGTTGACGTCGTAGAGGGCCGCGTACTGCTCCGGCGTGAAGGCTTCGGCCGGGCCGGTGACCATGTGGCCCGCGTTGTGCACGACCACGTCGAGGTGGCCCTGCTCACCGATGATGGTGCCGATCGCGGCGTCCGCGGACTCCTGCGACTGCACGTCCAGTTCGACGGCGTGCACATCGATGTTCGCAGCTCCGAAAGCCTTCAACTCGGAGACCGCGGCGGCGTTGCGGCCCGCGGTCTCCCGCATGCCCGCGTAGACCGTGTGACCGGCGAGCGCGAGCCTGCGCACCGCCAGCGCGCCGAAGCCGCTGGACGCTCCCGTGACGACGATGACCTTGCCCATCAGATGATGCCTCCGTTCGCGCGAATGGTCTGGCCGTTGATCCAGCGCGCGGGACCGGCCAGGAACGAGATGACTTCGGCGATGTCGCCGGTGGAGCCGAGGCGCTCCAGCGGCGGCTGCTTCGCGAGGGTGTCGATGGTCGCCTGGTCCTTGCCGTCGAGGAACAGGTCGGTGGCCGTGGGGCCGGGGGCGACGGTGTTCACGGTGATGTCGCGGCCGCGCAGTTCGCGGGCGAGGATCAGGGTCAGCGCCTCGACGCCGCCCTTCGACATCGCGTAGGCGCCGTACTGCGGAAAGCGCAGGCCCACCACGGACGACGAGACGTTGATGACGGCGCCGCCGTCGCGCAACCGGCGTGCGGCCTGCTGGGACACGATGAACGTGCCGCGGGCGTTGGTGCGCATGATCTTGTCGAACGTGTCGAGGTCCATGTCCGCGACGGTGCCGAGCGGCATGACGCCGGCGGAGTTCACGACGACGTCGACGCCGCCGAAGGTCTCCTGAGCCAGTTCGAACGCGGCGGTGACGGCGTCCTCGTCGCCCACGTCCGCCTGGGCGGCGACGGCCTGGCCGCCGTTCGCCCTGATCTTCTCCACGGTCTCGTCGGCGGCGGTCTTGTTGCCGGCGTACACGATGACCACGGCCAGTCCGTCGGCGGCGAGGCGTTCGGCGGCTGCCCGCCCGATGCCCCTCGATCCGCCGGTGACGAGCGCAACGCGAGTCATGTCAATGCTCCTACCTGGTGTTTCCGCTGTTACCTCAATCAACGTAGCACTGATATCGAATCACCGCTACCGCTGCCGTGTTATCGTCGTTGCATGGACACGAGGGAGCGTCTGGTGAAGGCCGCGGCCGACCTGCTCGTAGAGGGCGGCAGGGAAGCGGTCTCCACGCGCGCGGTCGCTTCGGCGGCAGGGGTGCAGGCGCCGACGCTGTACCGGCTGTTCGGCGACAAGGACGGGCTGCTCGACGCCGTGGCGGCGTTCGGCTTCTCCGACTACCTCGCGACCAAGCACGCGATGGGTGCCACCGACGACCCCGTGGACGACCTGCGCAGGGGCTGGGAGTTGCACATCGGCTTCGGTCTGGCGCGTCCCGCGTTCTACCTGCTGATGTACGGCGAGCCGCGCAAGCGTGAGGCGAGGCTGCAGGCGGACGCGATGCTCCGCGAGATCATCAGCCGCATCGCGGGGGCGGGCCGCCTGACGGTTCCGGTGGAACAGGCGGCGCAGTTCGTGCACGCGACGGGGCTGGGCGTGGTGCTGGCGTTGATCGCGACGCCGGAGGAGGACCGCGACCTGGAGCTCATCACGTTCGCGCGCGAGCAGGTCATCAGGGCGATCACGACGGACGTCGCGCCGGACGAGCCGACCGACATCCCGAGCCGGGCGATCGCGTTGCGCGTCGCACTGGAAGAGGACCCGCCCCTGATGCTGTCTCCAGCGGAACGGGTCCTCTTGGCCGAGTGGTTGAACAGGGTGGCGAAGTGACCTACGCGTTCGGGTCGAACGCGATCCCGGCGGGCTTGGCCTGACCGAGGTTGTGGTTGAACGAGCCGTCCTTGATCGCCAGGGACGCGCTGCCGAAGTTCGCGTTCACGAGCTTGTCGCGCACCCCGGCCGGGAAGCGGTCCCAGCTGACCAGGTCGGGGTACTGGTAGACCCCGTAGTGGTTCTCCGCCTGCTCACCCGCGCCCGCGAGGCGGAAGCAGTGCGTGCTGGCGCCGTCCTTGTGGTAGATGATCTTGGGGTGGGTGCCTTCCCACTGCACGTTCGCCCGCGGGTGCGTCTTGTACTTGCCGTGCTCCGACGTCGAGACGTACTGGGCCACGTCGTTCTGCACCCAGACCACCACGTGCTCGATGTCGTGGCGGTGACCGCAGCAGTCCCAGATCGGAACGGCCTGGTCCTTCTCGAAGTACAGGTCGTACAGGTAGGCGCACCAGCCGTTGTTGCACTTGGAACGGCTGTAGGAGTTGGTGTTGTCCAGGTCGGACTGGTCGTGGCAGTTGCCGTTCAGCGCGCCCGAGTTCTTCAGGCCGGGCGCGATGTCACCGTTCGGCGAGATCGCCGGGGTGGGGTAACAGCCGTCGCCGTCGTAGTCGAACGCGGGCTGCCACTTGCCGTCGGCCGCCTCGTAGTTCGCGGGGATGGCCCTCGGCGGGTCGGCGAGCGCGATGCCGGGGAACAGTGCCGTGATCAGCAGGGCGCCGGCGAGCGCGGTCAGGAGCTTCTTCCTCAACTTCAGGCCTCCGGGGGATGCAGGGAGCGGAGAGGCTTGCGAGGCAGAAGGTGGTACATGAACCACGTTCACGTCTAGGTACTTCGCCAAATCTTTGCCATACCGGGAAATTCACAACCTCGGGACGGAATCGATCCCGTCCCGAGGTCGCTCCGTCATCAGCCCAGCTCTGACCGCATGCGACGGGTCGCGGCGACCAGGTTTCGCAACGCGGGCTCCACCTCGGCGTAACCGCGCGTCTTCAAACCGCAGTCGGGGTTGATCCACAAACGTTCACCCGGCACCGCGCGCACCGCCTCGGTGATTAGCGAGACGATCTCGTCCTCGCCCGGCACCAGCGGTGAGTGGATGTCGTACACGCCGGGACCGATGCCACGCGGGAAGTCCAGGCCCTCCAGGATCTCCATCTTGGACCGCGCGGCCTCGATCGTCGTGACGTCGGCGTCGAGGTCCGAGATCGCGCCGATCACCTCGCCGAACTCCGAGTAGCACAGGTGGGTGTGCACCTGGGTGCCCGTCGTGGCGCCCGAGGTCGCGAGCCGGAACGCGCCGACCGACCACTCCAGGTACGCCGGCTGGTCCTTCCGGCGCAACGGAAGCAGCTCGCGCAACGCCGGTTCGTCGACCTGGACCACCCGGATCCCGGCCTCCTCCAGGTCGCGGATCTCGTCCCGCAGCGCCAGCGCCACCTGGGCCGCCGTGTCGGCCAGTGGCTGGTCGTCGCGCACGAACGACCACGCGAGGATCGTCACCGGCCCGGTCAGCATGCCCTTGACCGGCTTGGCCGTCAGCGATTGCGCGTAGGTGCTCCACGGCACCGTGATCGGCTTCGGGCGTGAGACGTCGCCGTGGATGATCGGCGGTCGCACGCACCGCGACCCGTACGACTGCACCCACGCGAACTCCGTGCTGGCGAAGCCTTCCAGGTGCTCGGCGAAGTACTGGACCATGTCGTTGCGCTCGGGCTCGCCGTGCACCAGCACGTCCAGGCCGATGTCCTCCTGCAGGTCGATCACGCGGCCGATCTCGTCGCGCATCCGCTGCCCGTACTCGTCCTCGGTGATCTCGCCGTTCCGGACCGCCGCGCGCGCCCTGCGGAGGTCGCCGGTCTGCGGGAACGAGCCGATCGTCGTGGTCGCGAGCGGGGGCAGCCCGAGCCGGGCCTGTTGAGCGGCGGCACGTTCCTCGTAGGGCGCGCGGACGCGGTGCTCCGGCCGCAACGACTCGACGCGTGCCCGGACGTGGTCGTCACGGCGCGGGCTGGGCAGCCGACGCTGCGCCTCGTCGGCCCACGCGCCGTCCGCCCCACCGCGCAAAGCCTTGCCCAGCAGCACGATCTCGCGGACCTTCTGCCGCGCGAACGCCAGCCGCGCCCGCACGTCCGGTTCGAGGGTCTCGGCGTCCAGGTCGTACGGCACGTGCAGCAGCGTCGAGGACGACGAGACGACGACCTCGCGTGCGAAACCCAGCAGGGTCGCGGCCTTCGCCAGCGCGGCGTGCAGGTCGGTGCGCCACACGTTGCGGCCGTCGACCAGCCCGGCGACGAGGATCTTGTCGCGCAACGCGGGGATCGCGACCGACGTGTCCGGCGCGGCGACGAGGTCGACGCCGATCGCCTCGACCCGCGACTGGGCCAGGACCGGCAATGCCTCGCCCAGGTCGCCGTAGTAGCCGGTGACGAGCAGCTTCGGCCGTCCCGGCAAGCCACCGAGAGTGCGGTAGGCGCTCCTCAGGGCGTCGAGCTCAGCGGGGGTGCGGTCGGCGGCGAACGCCGGTTCGTCGAGCTGCACCCACTCGACGCCCTCGACCCTGAGCCGGCCGAGCAGTTCGACGTAGGCCTCCACCAGGCGGTCGAGCAGTGTCACCGGGTCGAAGCCCGGGACCGTGCTCTTGGCCAGCAACAGGAACGTCACCGGGCCGAGCAGCACGGGCCGGGTCGTGACGCCGAGGTCGCGGGCTTCGCGGTACTCGGCGATCGGCTGGTCACCGGCCAGCGAGAACTCGGTGTCCGGGCCCAGTTCCGGCACCAGGTAGTGGTAGTTCGTGTCGAACCACTTCGTCAGCTCCAGGGCCGCGGCGCCGTCCCGGCCGCGGGCCGCCGCGAAGTAGGTGTCCAGTTCGGACAGACCCAGGTCGCGGAACCGTTGCGGGATCACGCCGAACAGCTGGGCGGTGTCGAGCACCTGGTCGTAGAACGAGAACGTGCCGGACGGGATCGAGTCCAGTTCGGACAGTTCGGCCCAGGTCCGGGCGCGGAGTTCCCGCGCGGTCCGCCGCAGGGCGGCTTCGTCGATCTTCCCGGCCCAGTACTGCTCGACCGCGCGCTTCAACTCGCGCTTCGGTCCGATCCGGGGGTAGCCGAGAACGGTGCTGCCGATGGTCACAGGCTCTCTCCTCGCGAGCGTGCGGAAGCACCGGAGACCCACGAGGACAGCTCGAGACAGCACGAGGCCGGCCCGTCAGCCCGCCCGAGAGGCTCCGGAGCAGCGCGCACCGGTTGGCGCGCGCACCTGCGGCAGGTCTTCGGACTCGTGGGCGCCGTGCTGGAACCTCTGGGGGCTCACTCCTACCGGCCGTCGCTTCCCAGGTCTCGCGACCCAGTGCTGTTGACGGCTTTCGTTCCCACTCACCGCTGCGGGGCAGTCCCGGACTCGCACCGGGTTCCCTTTTGCTCCACCCGGGACGAACCCGGGTGAACCGCTGGCGTGATCGAGACTAGCGGGCCGCGCCGAGTATGCCCAGCGCCATGTCGGCGTACTGGATGGTGAGATCGCTCAACCCGACCGGCCCGGCGGGGGAGTACCAGCGCGAGACGCCGCTGCACATCTCCAGCAACGCCAGCCGTGCCACGCCCGGATCGGCCACCGACAGCTCGCGCGCCTTCACGCCGGCCTCGATCGCCTGCTGCCAGAAGCTCTCGTAGCGGTCGCGCAACGCCACGATCTCCTCGCGCCGTGCGCCGGTCAGCGCGCGCATCTCGCCGTCGACGACTGCGGTCTCGCGCGGCTTCTCGGCGTGGGCGCGGACGTGCATCTTGACCAGCGAGACGAGACGTCTCGTCTCGGTTCCGGCCTGGCCGGTGACGTGCTGGCCGGTGACGTGCTGGCCGGTGATCTGCTCGGCGGCGGTGATCAGCTCGGTGAGGCTCGTGCGCATGATCTCGGCCAGCAGGTCTTCCTTGGTGCCCATGTAGTGGTAGAGCGTCGCCGACGAGAGGCCGGCGGCCTGCGCGAGGTCGCGGATGCCGGTGCCGTGGAAGCCGCGCTCGGCGAACAACCGCACCGCGGCCTCGCGGACTCGTTCCTCCGTCGTCATCTGCTGCCTCCCTTGACCGGCTCGACGCGATCACTCTAGCGTCAAGCCCGATCGATCGATCGATCGAAGGGGAGACATGACCGTCGACTACTCCTGCGCCGAGGGCGTCGCGCAGGTGCACCTGAACCGTCCGGAACGGCTCAACGCCGTGGTTCCGGCACTGGTCGAGGACCTGCTGGCGGCGTTCGCACGAGCCCGTGAGGACCAGGCGCGGGTGGTCGTGCTGGCCGGACGCGGCCGGGCGTTCTGCGCCGGGCACGACCTCAAGGAACCGGTTCCGGCCGAGACCGAGGAGCAGACGCGGGCGCGCCTGGAACGCATCCAGGACGTCACCCGCGCGATCCGCGACTTCCCCGGCGTCGTGATCGCGGCGGTTCACGGCTACGCGCTGGGCGCGGGTGCCGAGTTCGCGCTGGGATGCGACCTGGTGGTGACCGGAGTCGGGGCGGAGTTCGGGTTTCCCGAGGTCAGCGTCGGCCTCAGCGTCACAGGAGGCGTCTCCGCCCTGCTGCCGCGGCTGGTCGGTCCGCACAAGGCGAAGGAATGGCTGCTGCTGGGCGAGCGGATCACCGGCGCCCGCCTGATGGAACTCGGAGTGGTCTACCGCGAGGTGTACGACCACGAGAAGCACGCGATGAAGCTCGCGAAGCGCATCGCCACCCAGCCTCCGGTCGCCGCGTTGCTGGCGAAACGCGCCATCGACCTGGGCTGTGGCTCGACGCTCGACCAGGCGCTGGCCACCGAGGTCGACCACGCCGTGATCACCAGCACCTCTGGCGAGGGGGACGGGGCGCGGGCGGAGTTCGGCCGTGGCTGACCTGATCGGCGCGCTGCGGACGGCCGTCATGCGGTGGCCGGACAGGACGGCGTGGACGTTCGATCCGGGCGGCTCGTTCACGTTCGCGCAGATCGGCGCGCTGTCCGACGGGTACGCGCAGGCGTTGCGCGACAAGGGGATCCGTGCGGGGGACCGGGTCGCGATCATGCTCCGGAACGTGCCGGAGTTCCCGCTGGTCTGGTTCGCGCTGATCAAGCTCGGCGCCACGGCCGTGCCGGTCAACGTGCGGTACCGCTCGGTCGACGCCGGCCACGTGCTGCGGACGGCCGAGGTGGTGGCCGTCATCAGCACCGAGGAGTTCCGGCCGCTGCTCGCCGGAGAGGTGGTGCACCTCGTCGAGGAGTTGAAGCCCGCCGGAGGGTTCGCGCAGGGCGAGGTGTCCGCGCCGGTCAGTCTGCAGTTCACCTCCGGCACCACCGGGAAACCGAAGGCCTGCGTGCTGTCGCACTCCTACTGGCTGACGCTCGGCGGCAGCCTCGTCGAGCACTTCCCGCACCTGTCCTCCGACGACGTGATGCTGACGGCGCAACCGTTCTACTACATCGATCCACAGTGGAACGTCGTCGCCGCGTTGCTGGCCGGCGCGCATCTCGTGGTGCTGGACGGCTTTCACCCGTCGACGTTCTGGGAGAAGGTCCGCGAGCACGGCGTCACCTACTTCTACTGCCTCGGTGCGATGCCCACGCTGCTGCTGCGCATGCCGCCCGATCCGCTGGACCGCGCGCACCGCGTCCGGGTCGTGCAGGCCTCGGCGATCCCGCCCGCCCTGCACGCCGAACTGGAAGAGCGGTGGGGCGTCGGCTGGTTCGAGGCGTTCGGCATGACCGAGACCGGCGCCGACCTGCGGATCACGGACGGCGACCACGACCGGTTCGTCGGCACGGGCTGTCTCGGGCTGCCCGCGCCGCACCGCGAGGCCAAGGTCGTCGACGGCGAACTCTGGTTGCGCGGCCCCGGGATGATGGACGGCTACCTCGGCCTGCCGTCGCCGTTCACCGACGGCTGGTTCCGCACCGGCGACCTGGCGCGGATCGAGGACGGCCGCGTCTACCACCTCGGCCGCAGCAAGGACATGATCCGGCGCAGTGGCGAGAACGTCGCCGCGCACGAGGTCGAAGAGGTGCTGATGTCGCACCCGTCCGTGCGGCTCGCAGCCGTGATCGGTGTTCCGGACGACATTCGCGGTGAAGAAGTGAAAGCGTTCGTGGTCGGGGAAGTAACCGATCTGGAGCTTGTCGCACATTGCTCCGAACGCCTGGCGTCGTTCAAGGTTCCGCGTTTCTGGGAGTTCCGCGAGGATCTACCGCGCACCCCTTCCGAACGCGTTGCCAAGGAGTTGCTGCGGTGAGCTTTCACTGGGAGAGCCCGGTCTTCTTCGACGAGTTGGATCTCAACGGCACCCTGCACAACTCGCGGTTCGCCCTGCACGTCGAACGCGCCCAGTCCGCGCTGTTCGAGTCGATGGGCTTCGGCTGGTCGACCTACGCCGACCGCGATCCCGACCTGAACTACGTGGTGAGAGAACTGCACGTCGAGTTCACCGCGGCCTTCACCTCGCCCGGCGTGCTGCCGGTCGAGATCACCGCCGACCGCATCGGCACGACCAGCGCCCGCTACGGCTTCCGGTGCGGCCACTACGCCACCGGCTACCGGGTGATCGTCAAGGTCGGCCCGGACGGCCGTCCCGCGCCGTGGAGCGACTGGTACCGCATGGCCTTCGAGGGACTCTCATGATCAAGGCGGACCTGCTGCTCACGAACGCCGAGTTCGTGACGCTGGACGGACCGGCGTCCGCGCTGGCCGTGCTCGGCGACCGGATCGTGGCACTGGAGGAGGTCCCGGCCCGCGAGGTCGTCGACCTCCAGGGCGCGACCGTCACACCGGGTTTCCACGACGCCCACAACCACATGGCCTGGTTCGGCCTCACGCTGTCCGAAGTGGACTGCCGCGTGACGAGCCTGGACGCCCTGTACGCGGCCGTCGAGGCCGCACCGGACGGCGAGTGGGTCGTCGGCTTCGGCTACGACCAGAACAAGTGCGGCGGCCACCCCACCCGGGACGGACTCGACCGCGTCGCGCGCGGCCGCAAGGTGTGGATCAAGCACACGTCCGGCCACATGTGCGTGGTGAACACGCCGGTGCTGGAGGCGCTGGGGATCTCGGAGCGCCCGGTCGAGGTCTCCGGCGGTCTCGTGGTCACCGACGGCGGGCGCCCGACCGGCCTGCTGCAGGAACAGGCCCAGCAACTGGTGAACCCGCTCGTCCTGCCCTACCCGGTCGACACCCTGGTCGACGCGATCGACCGGGCCGGCCGCGTGTACCTGAGCGAGGGCATCACGAGCTGCGTCGAGGCGGGCATCGGCGGCGGCTGGATCGGCAAGTCCCCGGTCGAGCTGGAGGCCTACCACCGCGCCCGCGAACGGGGAAGGCTGCACGTCCGCGTCGAGCTCATGGTCGCGGCCGACGCCCTGCACCCCGTCACGGAACTGGGGCTGGGCCTGGATCTCGGCGTCCGCACCGGGTTCGGCGACGACTGGCTGAGAATCGGCCCGGCCAAGATCTTCTCCGACGGTTCGCTGATCGGCCACACCGCCGCGCTGTGCCACGACTTCGCCGACACCCCGGGAAACCAGGGCTACCTGCAGGACACCGCGGACGCGCTGTGGGAACGGATCATCGCCGCCCACCGGGGAGGCTGGCGCGTCGCCACGCACGCAATCGGCGACGCGGCCATCGACCTGGTGCTCGACGCCTACGACGAGGCACAGCGCCTCGACCCGCGCCCCGACGTCCGCCACCGGATCGAACACTTCGGTGTCGCCCGCCCGGACCAGGTCGCGCGCGCCGTGGCACTGGGCGTGATCGCCGTGCCCCAGGGCCGTTTCGTCAACGAGATCGGCGACGGCATGCTCCGCGCGCTCGGCCCGGACCGTGCCGCGTGGGCGTATCGCCAACGGTCGTTGCTCGACGCGGGCATGATCGTCCCCGGCAGTTCGGACCGCCCGGTCGTGCGCGGAGCCCCGTTGCTCGGCATGCAGGACATGGTCGACCAGCTCACGTCGTCCGGCACGCCGTTCAGCCCCGGCGAGGCGGTGACGGGCCTGGAAGCGTTGCGCGCCTTCACCTGCGGCTCCGCGTACGCCTCGAAACAAGAACACCTCAAGGGCACGCTGACCGTCGGGAAACTCGCGGACCTCGTCGTGCTCTCGGACAACCCGGCGACAGCCGGTCGCATCAAGGACATCGAGGTGCTGCGCACCATGGTCGGGGGAGAGTTCCGGTGAAGCTCGTCGCTGCGTCAACCCTCACGCCGGACGAACTCGCCGACGTGCAGCAGATCTACTTCGACGGCTTCGAGCCGCACCTGCGGGCCTCGTTCGACGACCTGCTGGCCGACACCGCCCTGGTGCTGGTGGACGACAAGCCGCTGGGGTTCGCCGTCCTGCGCACGCTGGGCGGCACCGGCTGGGTCTACCTGCGCTACTTCACGGTGGGGGAGAAGGGCCGCGGCCTCGGCGAACACCTCTGGACGCACCTGCGCGCCGCCATGACGAGCGCAGGCCACACCCGGATCGTCTACGACGTCGAAGACCCGGCGCAGCACGGCATCGGTCCCGCCGAGGAACGGATCCGCCACCGCCGCATCGCCTTCTACCGCCGCCTCGGCGCCGTGCTGCTGCCCGTGAACGGCTACCTGCCGCCCCAGGGCAGCGCCGGTTACCCGATGCTGCTGATGGCCGCGGACTACGTCGACCAGTCCCCGGCCGCCGCCGACGACCTCGAACGGATCGTGGTCGCCGTCTACGAGCACCGGTACGGCATCGCGCCGTCCGATCCGGTCGTGGCCAGGACGTTGCGGCTCAGCGGCGTCTCGAGCTGACGACTCACCCTCGGACAGGAACCCCGCACGGACGATGTGGGCACCACACTGGTACTCGACATCACCCGGTCACTCGAACGGCGTCTTACTGTCGATCTGACAAAAAGCTACCGTTCCGGGCATGCCTCATTCGTCCTGGTCGCCGCCGACCCTCATGGTCACGGTCGACCTCGTGATCCTCACCCTGCGAGCAGGGGTGCTGAACGTCCTGTTGGTGGAGCGTGGAGTCGAGCCATACCAAGGGGAAATGGCCCTACCCGGTGGGTTCCTCGAGAGCGAGGCTGAGGATCTGCTCGCCGCGGCGCACAGGGAGCTCGCGGAAGAGGCAGGACTCAACGGGGCGTTGCTGCACCTGGAACAGCTCGGTGCGTACGGGCGGCCCGGCCGCGACCCGCGAGGGCGCGTCTGCTCCGTCGCCTACCTGGCGATCGCGCCCGGTCTGCCCGAGCCCGCGGCCGGGACGGACGCGGCGGGTGCCAGATGGCAACCGGTCGATGCGTTGCTCTCCAGGGAAGTTGGGCTCGCCTTCGATCACCTGTTGATCCTGGAGGACGGCATTGAACGCGCGCGGGCGAAGTTGGAGCACACGGCGCTTGCGACGGCGTTCTGCGGCGAGACCTTCACGATCTCGGAACTGCAGCAGGTGTACGAGGCCGTGTGGGGCACGGAGGTCGACCCGAGGAACTTCTACCGGAAGGTGCAGGGGGTCGACGGGTTCATCGTGCCCGACGGGCACAAGGCGACGCGGGGACGACCGGCGCGCCTGTTCAGGGCGGGCGCGCGGACCTTGCTGCACCCGCCGATCGTCAGGCCGGGCTGAGGGGAAGTCATGACGGAGAACCTGGTGGTGATGCTCACCGCCTTCAACCTCGAATACCAGGCGGTGCGGCGGAAGCTGACGGACGTCGAAGTGCAACTGCACGAACGCGGTACGCGCTTCGAGGTCGGCACTCTGGAAGGTACGAACTGCCAGGTCGCGCTCGCGTTGACAGGTAAGGGGAACAATCCCGCGGCGACGCTCGTGGAGCGGGCTGTTCAGCAGTTCTCCCCGGTGGCGGTGATGTTCGTCGGCGTGGCCGGTGCACTCTGGGGAACGCCTCTCGGTGACGTTGTCGTCGCCACTCACGTCTATGCGTATCACGGCGGAACCAGCGAAGACGACGGGCTCAAGGCACGGCCGCGCGTTTGGGAGATCTCGCACGAGATCGCGCAGTTGGCTGCCCACCTCGCTCGCGCGGACGAGTGGAGCCGGGAGCCGAAGGTGCACTTCGGTGCTGTGGCGGCCGGCGAAGTGGTTCAGAACTCCCGCCTCTCCCAGGAAGCGCGGTGGATCAGGGAGCACTACAACGATGCGATCGCCATCGAGATGGAAGCGGCGGGTGTGGCACAGGCAGGACACCTGAGCGGCTCGCCGGTCGCCATCATCCGCGGCATCAGTGATCATGCGGACGGCACCAAGGCCACCGACGAGGACCGGATCTGGCAACCCGTGGCTGCGGTGAACGCCGCCACGTTCGCCACGCGGCTGGCCGAGCACCTGATCACCCAACAGAAGGAGCGTGTTGTGACTGAACGGGCTGCAGGGTTTCAGGTCTCGAACGTGGCGCACGGCCCGGTCGGCATCCAAGGCTCGACCGTCAGGGGAGGCACGGTGACGATGAACATCGGCCCGACGCCTTCCGCGACGGTGGCTGATGTGGTCGCCGAGTTGCGCGCGTTCCGCCAGATGCTTGTGCGGGAACGTGCTTCCGGTGGCTTGGACCAGCCGACCTATGAGGCGGCCAGGACGGAGCTCGATCTCGCGGACAAGTCCGTCGGCTCACCGGAGTTCGTCCTTCCCCTCAAGCGGCTGCGCGGCCTGATCGCCGACCTACCGGAACTCGCCGCGAAGATCGCGGCCGTGATCGCGGCGGCGTTGGGGTCGTGATGGGCGAGAAAGGGGAACCAGGGGCGGCGAAAGTCGAGAACTTCGCGCACTCGGCGGGAATCCAGGGCTCCGTTGTGCACAACTCCACCGTGTACATGGTGCACCCGGACGCGGCGCCGGCGCAGAAGTACGCGGTCGGCGTCCGGTACCTGGATGACGGGGTACCGGCTGACGCTCGCCGTCTGATCAGCGACGCGATCGCCCACGGGCATGACAACGGAGAGGTGCGGTTTCACTGGTTGCTGGCGATGCTGAGCAAACGGTCGTTGCGCGACCTCGCGGCTCCTGAACATCACCAACTGGAGGTGGCTTCCGGCAAGCTCGACAGGTACCCGGATGACCAGTGGAAGCAGGCGCTCGCCACGGTGTTCTCCTTGCTGGAGCAGTTGCGTGAAGGCGACTGCTCGGTCGCGCTCAAGCAGTTGCGAGAGCTGCCGTTCAAACAGCGTGACAAGATCCTGCGGCACCTCGACCTGGTGCTGACGGGCGCGTCCAAGGAGTCGCTCTGGGCGGAGACCAGGGAGATGGCCGAGCGACTGAGGCTCTCCGACGACCGGGAGAATCGGGTGTGGGCCCACTTCGAGCCCGACCCGGCCGGCGCTCGCGCCCGGCCGCCTGTGAGCGACAGGACGACCTGGGGAGACCGAGTGCGTTCGACGGCTTGGTCGACACTGGCAGCCTTGGCGTTCGGATACGTGGCATGGATCGCCGTGCGGCAGACCACGCCCCTGGTGATCGCGTGCCTCATCGTGGGTGTCTCGGTGTACGTCGGTGTGAGCAACTGGACCGAGTGGCGTTACCGGTCCGAGCGGTTCGCCGCCAAGGAGCGGGAACTCAACCGCCGCATGAATGCCGAGTCGAAGGGCGATTCGGGCTTCGCGAAGCGGACCAGCCGCGACTTCGAGCACTACTTCGCCACCTACCTGCCTTCCGGCGTGGAGCGCAATCGCTGGTGTGCCATCACGTCGGGCGTTCGCAGGGCGTTGCGAGACGAGGTCGTGGAGATCTATCGCGGGAGCAAGGTCAAGTCCGAGAAGGTGAAGTGGCTCGTCCGTCACCTCGCCTCGGACGTCCGGACACGATGGACGCGGGGAACCCTGTTCGAGCACCGAATGCTCTACCGGGTCAGCCGCAGGACGAAAGTCTGGTGCGTCGCCGCGTTCACGATCGGTGGTACCGCGCTGATCTGGCTCGGAGCGACCGCGGTGAAATCGGACCCGTGGGTCTCCACACTTGCCGTCCTGGTCCTGATCCTGGCAGGACGAGCCGCCGTGCTGGGCTGGTACTGGATCATCAGTGAGACGCGCCGGGCTCCTGATGACCACGACGAGTACGAGCGCAATCTGACTGAGCGGCAGGGGGCGTTCGAGCGCTGGAAGAACAAGATCGACGCGGCTCGTCCGTCAGAGGGCGAGATGGAGAACTGGCTCACCTACGACAGGATCATGTTGCTGGACAGAGCTCTGCTGCACTACGGGCTGGCTTGGCGCGACATCATCACGCATGCGTTTCTCATGTCGCCGGCGAAGAGTTACAAGCGCGCACGTGTCAAGCATGGGCCTTGGCGCTACTCGAAATACGACGTTCGGCTGTTCCTGATCACCCACGACGGGGTGCGCGAGGTGACCACCGAGCTCGACTTCGAACACGCCGAGTTGGGTGACCAGGAGCGAACCAGCTTCCGTTTCGACGCGGTGTCCTCTGTGCACGTGCTCCAGTCCAAGTCCTCCGACTGCACGCTGGGGCTGACGCTGTTCAACGGCCCCAGGCGCGACATCCGTGTGGTCGACGCCGACTTGAGCGAGATCGAAGCCGGTGAAGGCGTAGACGTCGCTGGGAGTGAGGAGAAGCCGTCGGAGACGAGCCTCGACTCAGTGGGCTTCGAGCACACCCTCCACATCCTTGAAGGCATCGCGGCCGAAGGGAAGAACTGGATCAAGACCATGGCCCGGCCCGCCTGAGTGGCGTCTCACATGCGGGCTGAACCGGCCTTCCAGTACCCGCTGAACATGATCGCCTTGCGGTCCACCCCGCGGTCCTTGACCAGGTGCCGCCGCACCCCGGTCGCGAGCGCCGACTCCCCGCACGCCCACGCGTACTCCACAGTGGACAGGGCCTTGTCCTGGATCGCCTTCAGCACGGCCGATCCGGGCTCGGCCTCGCCGCGGAACACCCACTCCGCCTCGAGGTCGACCCGATACGACTCGTCCGGCACCTCGACGAACACGTGCACTGGCCGCGTCTCGGCCTCGAGGATCGCCGCGAGCGCCGGCAACGCCGTCTCGTCCGCCACGAGCAGCACCGCACCCTCGGCGGGTGGGCGGTAGGCCGAACCACCCGCGCGGAACCCGGCCTTGTCGCCCGCGATCGCCCGCCGTGCCCACCGGGTGCCGGGGCCCGCGTCGCCGTGCACCACGAAGTCGACGTCGATCTCCGCGACCTCGGGGCGGTGGGCGCGGACCGTGTACCAGCGCAGGTCCGGCCGGGTCTCCTCCGGCATCGCGCTCAACGACGACCGGACGTTGATGCGGTCGTCCGCCGGCATGACGAGCTCACGGCCCGTCGCCATCAGCAGGCCGAAGTACTCGTCCGGCCCCGTCACCGCGAACGACGCGAACTCCGGGGCGTGGAAGGTGATCCGGCGCATGTGGTCGCCGAGTTCGGTCACCGCCGTGACGGCCATGACGAACTGGTCGAATACCTCGCGGCGGTTCGCCGGGGCCATCATCATCTCGGCGGCCTTGGTGGCGGCCTTGAGGGTGAACCGGTCGAAGGCGGAGTAGCGCGACATGCCCGCAACGTAACACCTTTGGTTAGGCTTGCCTAAGCCCTCGGGCGAAATCGAGATCGAGGGCGCACACTGCGGACATGTTCCCCAGGACCGCGCAACAACAATGGTGGTTCGAAGAGCCCGCGAGCAGGAATCGCAGCCAGGCCATCGGCCTGCGGCTCGCCATCGCCTATCACCAGCGCGACACCGAGCGCGTGGAAACGATCCTGCCCGCCGACAGGGACGAGACCTGGCTGGTGATGGGCGCGCTCGAGAACGGCCTGCTCGCGCTCAACCAGATCTACCCGCCCGGCCCGCCGGACGAGGTGTGGGAGCGGGTCACGCCGATCATCGACGCCGCCGCGCCCAAGGGGGTGGCGCCGCGTACGCGCGCGCTGCTCGCCGCGATGTCGCACGCCATGTACAACGCCACGCTGGGCGAGGTGTACGAACGCAAGGAGAAGGACCCCTTCACGGGTGCGCACCTGTACGCGGCCATCACGGCGATGCGTGCGTCCGAGCGGGAGGACGGGGTTCAGCTGATGCAGGACCGGGTGGACGAGCTCGATCAGTCGGTGTGAGTCGCCCTACCTGCGAGAACGCTCGTGAGGCGTAGCTAACAGGCACCCCGACGTGCATCGTCATACATCGTCGTGCATAATTCTCAACGTGTCCAAGGTGCTCACTTCACTTCCGGCCGGCGAACGCGTCGGCATCGCCTTCTCAGGTGGTCTCGACACCTCCGTCGCGGTCGCGTGGATGCGTGAGAAGGGCGCTGTGCCCTGCACGTACACCGCGGACATCGGCCAGTACGACGAGCCCGAGATCGACACGGTCCCGAGCCGCGCCGGTACGTACGGTGCCGAGATCGCGCGCCTCGTCGACTGCCGGTCCGCGCTCGTCGAGGAAGGTCTCGCGGCGCTGGCCTGCGGCGCGTTCCACATCCGCTCCGGTGGCCGCGCGTACTTCAACACGACGCCGCTCGGGCGGGCCGTCACGGGCACCATGCTCGTGCGCGCCATGCTCGACGACGACGTGCAGATCTGGGGCGACGGCTCCACCTACAAGGGCAACGACATCGAGCGGTTCTACCGCTACGGGCTGCTCGCGAACCCGTCGCTGCGGATCTACAAGCCGTGGCTCGACTCCGCGTTCGTGACGGAGCTCGGTGGCCGCAAGGAGATGTCCGAGTGGCTGCTCGAGCGTGACCTGCCCTACCGGTCGAGCGTCGAGAAGGCCTACTCGACCGACGCGAACATCTGGGGGGCCACGCACGAGGCCAAGTCGCTCGAGCTGCTCAACGAGGGCATCGAGATCGTCGAGCCGATCATGGGCGTCAAGTTCTGGGACCCGTCGGTCGAGATCGCGACCGAGGACGTCACCATCGGCTTCGACCAGGGCCGCCCGGTCACGATCAACGGCAAGGAGTTCCACGACGCCGTCGACCTCGTGCTGGAGGTGAACGCCATCGGCGGCCGCCACGGGCTCGGCATGTCGGACCAGATCGAGAACCGCATCATCGAGGCCAAGAGCCGCGGCATCTACGAGGCGCCCGGCATGGCGTTGCTCTACATCGCCTACGACCGCCTCGTGAACGCTATCCACAACGAGGACACCGTCGCGGCGTACCACAACGAGGGCCGCAAGCTCGGCCGGTTGCTGTACGAGGGCCGCTGGCTCGACCCGCAGTCGCTGATGCTGCGCGAGTCGCTGCAGCGCTGGGTCGGCGCCGCCATCACCGGCGAGGTCACGCTGCGGCTGCGCCGGGGCGACGACTACTCGATCCTCGACACGTCCGGCCCGGCGTTCAGCTACCACCCGGACAAGCTGTCGATGGAGCGCACCGAGGACTCGGCGTTCGGTCCCGTCGACCGCATCGGCCAGCTGACCATGCGCAACCTCGACATCGCGGACTCGCGCGCCAAGCTGGAGCTCTTCGCGGGCCTCGGCATGGTCGGCACCCGCCAGTCGGCGCTCATCTCCGCCCAGCCCGAGCCGACGCAGCTGATCGGCGAGGTGCCGGACGGCGGCGCGGAGGCCATCGCCTCGCGCGGTGAGGTCTCGGCGGCCGACGAACTGCTCGACGCGGCGGCCATGGAGTTCGGCACGGACTGATTTCCCCAGAACGAACGGGGCGGGCGATCACGATCGCCCGCCCCGTTCGCGTCTGGTCAGGTCTGTGGTGTCAGGTCTGTAATGTCAGGTCTGGGGCCACATCGAGTAGATGACGTTCTCCGCGTCGGCGCACACGACCTGGGGCATGATCCCCTCGGCGACCTGGTTGCACGACATGGGCCCGATCTCGACCGGCGGCAGTCCCGTCTTCGGGTCCGAGCGCTGCGCGTAGTAGTCGAACAGCACCGCCCCGGCCTGGTCGCAGTTCAGCCTTCCCGCCGGGGTCTCCACCACGACGGCCAGCATCGGTTTGCCGAGCGCGCCGACGAAGGGCCGGTCGCAGAACTGCGAGGGCAGGCCCTCGTACTGGTCCGGAGCCACCCCGTTCAGGGCGGTGGCCGCAGCCTCGGTGGTGGTGGGCGCGGTGGTGGTCGCCGGCGTCGCGGTCGTCTCCTGTGGACCGGTCGCCGAACCGGAACCGGTGACCTCCGGGGTGCAGCCCGCCACGAGCACGGCGACGAGCACAGGTGTGATCCAGAACCTCATGCCCCCGAGGTCGGCCGTACTCCCGTCATCGTTACCCCGCTAGGGTTGCGGCTTGTGTCGATCGAGGCCAGGCCCGCGGTCCTGTTGAACCCGTTGGAAGGCGACCCCACGGACGCCGACAGCCACATCGGCGGCCCGATGCTGTGGCCCATCGACGAACCGTGGCCGCGGTGCGACGCCGCGGACCACACCCCCGAGCCGTTCGTCGGTGCCGTGCAGCTCTACCGGCGCGACTTCCCGGAGCTGCCGTTCCCCGACGGCACCGACCTGCTCCAGGTCTTCCTCTGCACGCTGCACCACGACCTCCCGCACGCCTACGGGCCGGACGTGCGGCTGGTGTGGCGCGACTCCACGACGGTGTTCGAGCTGATCGAGGAGGAGCCGGAACCGTCGGCACAGGAGGAGATCTACGTCCCGACCGTGAACGCGCTCGAACCCATCCGGTACGCCGAGCACCAGTCGAAGGTCTCCGGCGGCACGAAGATCGGCGGCTGGACGCCGTGGTGGCAGAGCGGCCCGATCGAGTTCGAGTGCCCGCGGTGCGGTGCGGAGCAACGGCAGACGCTGTCGCTCGCGACCCACGAACCGTCCGGTGACGACGTGGAGTGGGAGTTCGGGCGCGAGGGCAACCTGAACGTCTTCACGTGCACCGAGGACGTGCGGCACCCGATCAGGACGTACGTCGACTGAGCGCCGCCACCCCGGCCAGCAGCACGAGCAGGATCCCGGCGAACCACGTCATCACCGCGGCGGGAGCGAGGAAGCGCGTCGCCAGCCCGATCGACAGCGACGGCACGCTCAGTCCCAGGTAGGCGATGAGGAACAGGCCCGCCAGCGCCTCACCGCGCTGCTCCGGCGCGGCCATCGCCGACACCGCTCCGATCGACGCCTTGAACTGCACGCCCGCCCCGACACCGGCGATCGCGCCACCGGCCAGGAACAACGGGAAGCTCGTCGCGTACATCCCGGCGACGACCAGCAGCACGCCGATCGCCTGTCCTCCCAGGCCGAGCCGGCGCCGGGCCGTGAGCGAGAGCCCGCCCGTCACCGTCTGCGCCAGTGCCGCGCCGCCGAACACGATGAACACCACGAGCCCGGCCAGCAGGCGCGACGGGTGGTGCAGTTCGCCCGCCACGAAGCCCGGCGAGACGGACGTGAACACGCCGAACACCGCGAAGGCCGCGAACGCTCCCAGTGCCGCAGGGAGGTGGCCGACGCTGATCCGTTGTGGACGGTACGAGAACCGCGAGCGGGCAACGGTCTCCGGCGTGAGGGCGACCCCGGCGGCGCTCACCACGAGCAGCACGGCCAGCACGACGTACGGGGTGCTCAGCGGTGAGGTCACGTACTGCGCGAGCGCGCCCGCGACCAGCGCGCCGACGCCGAGGCCGCCGATGTTCGCGGCGGTCGACACGATCTCGAACCGGCGTGGGGACGCGCCGGGGCGGTGCCGCGCGTGCAGGTCGTGGAGGTAGGCGGTGGCGGTAGCGGCGATCATGCCGACGGCCAGGCCGTTGACCACGCGCGCGGCGATGAGCACGGGCAGCGAGGTTCCGGTCAGGAACAGCAGGGCGGAGACGATCTCGAGGCCCAGCGCGGGGATCAGGACGGTCTTGCGGCCGGCCCGGTCCGACACGTGGCCCGCCAGGACGAGGCTGATCACCACGCCGGCCGCGAACGCGGCGAACACGACGGTGATCGCGAACGTCGAGAAGCCCTCGCGGGCGACGTAGAGCGGGAACAGCGGGGCGGGGACGGTCGAGTACGCCATCGCGACGAGGTACGCGAAGGCGACGGCCCAGAACCCGCGCCCGTGGTGCTTGCTCGCGACTGGCGCGGTGACCGGTGAATCGAAGACCAGAGACATGCCTCCACCCTGCGGGCCAGTAAGCATCACGTCCAATGAAAGTTCAAGCTCGGGATCATCGAAATTTGAGATACTCGCTGGTGTGGACCTACGCCAGCTCGAGTACTTCGTCGCGGTCGCCGAGGAGAGCAGCTTCACCCGTGCCGCCGCCCGTGTGCACGTCGTGCAGTCCGCCGTTTCGGCCGCGATCAAGACCCTCGAACGGGAGCTGGGCACCGCCCTGCTCGACCGCAACTCCCAACGAGTCCTGCTGACGGATGCGGGGGAGGCGCTCCTGCCGAAGGCGCGGGCCGTGCTCGACGCCGCGGCCGAGGCCAGGGACGCCGTCGCCCAGGTCGAGGGTGGGCTGAAGGGGACCGTCCGGCTCGGCACCCTGACGGCGATGACCCTGATCGACCTGCCCGCGCTGCTCGGCGAGTTCCACCGCCGTCACCCCGGCGTGCTCGTGCGCACGAACGCGTCGACCTCGGGCTCGGTCGGGCTTGTCGAGCAGCTGCTGGACCGCAGACTCGACCTGTCGTTCGTGTCGCTGCCCGGCGAGGTGCCCGACGGGATCGTGCTCGACGAGCTGACCCATTCGGTCATGCACCTCGTGGTGCCGCTCGGCCACCCGCTGGCCGCGAGGGCCGAGGTGTCCATCGGGGACCTCGCCGGGCTCGACTTCATCGACTCACCGCAGGGGTACGGCAACCGGGTCGTGGCTGACCGGGCGTTCGCCTCCTGCGCCGTGCCCCGCCGCGTGACGCTGGAGATGGCCGACATCTACACCGGCGTCGACTACGTCCGGCACGGCCTCGGCGTCGCGTTGCTGCCCAGCTACGTCATCGGCACCACGCCGGACGTCCGGGCGCTGACCGTGACCGGCGCGGACCTCCGCTGGCCGCTGGGGCTCGCGTGGCCGGCCGGTCGGCGGCCGAGCGCCGCGACCAGGGCGTTGATCGCGGTGGTGCACGAGGTCTTCACGCGCTGAGCGTCACCGCGCGCAGGTGAAGCTCAGCGCGCTGTCCGGGTCGCCCGCCCGGTACCGGGGCCAGCCCGGGTACTCGCACAGCGGACGGGTGCGGTCGTGGGTCACGTCGGCGACGACGGGGTTGTGCGGCGACCGTCCGCTCCGGACCCAGCGTTCCAGCGCGGTCAGCGAGTCCCATCCGGCGGCGAACGACGGCGTGCCGAAGTTCGCGTGGTTGGCGCCGGGCACCAGGTAGTACCGCAGGAAGCTCTCGGTCGTCCTGGCGCCGAGGAGATCGCGCACGCGTTCGTAGTAGTCGTTGGTCGAGCGGTGCGAGACCAGTTCGTCGGCGGCGCCGTGGAGCAGGAGCAGCTTTCCGCCGGAGCGTGCGAACGGGCCGAGGTCGACGTTGTTGCGGTCCTGGATCGTGGACAGGTGGCTGATCCGGTCGAGCCACTTCCCGGGCCGCCGCGGATCGAGGTCGAGGGAGTTGAAACCGGGGTCGCGGGTCAGGAAGTACCGGACCCACTGGTCCCAGTACTGCATGCCGTACCCGCTCGTCACCGGCATCGGGTGGGCCGGCGCGGTGGTGCCGAACCCGAGGAACGGCGTCCGCATGTCCGCGCCGGACAGGAACGGGAAGCCGGGGTACTCGGTCTCGCCGCTGGCGACCCGGTACGGCCACCGGAACGGCGTCGACATCGCCGTCACCGCCCCGATCTGGGCGTCGGACAGGCAGGTGGGACCCGTGTCCGCGCCGTCGGGGCAGCGCAGGACACGGGGGTCGAAGTGGCAGCCGCGCAGGTTCGAGACGACGCCGTCCCGCACGCCGTCCAGGCCGTCGCAGGCGCTGATCACGGTGTCGTACAGGAGTTTCTGCTTCTCCGGGCCGGGGAACGCGCCGGGCCGGGACAGGACCTGCGTCAGGTGGCCCAGGTACAGGCCCTCGGCGAGGTTGTTCCACGCGGGAAAGCCCGAGATCACGCCGTCGAACGCCCGCGGCCACCGTTGCGCGACGATGAGGGCCTCACGCCCACCCGTCGAACCGCCCGCGAAGAACGTCTCGGCGGGACCGAGCCCGTAGGCGCGCCGGATCAGGAACAGGCTCGCGTCGTGCGTCTTCTTCAGCGCGTCACCGGCGGCGAAGTTCCGCAGCGCCTCGTCGTTGACGCCGAACGAGCCGTCGAGCGACGGAACGGTCCCGGCTCCCTGCTGGTGACCGGAGTCGCTGGCGAACACCGCGTACCGCCGCGCCAACGGTGCCAAAGCGTCCGCGGCGGCGAACGGCACGTTCCCGCTCAGCGCGGGGATCGTGCCGTTGTACCCGCCGCCGCCGAACATCAACGCCTTGCGGTTCCACCCGTGCGGCAGGGAGATCCGCATCTTGATGGCGGGCGCCGACCGGTCGGCCGGGTAGAGGTCGGCGTCGACCTGGCAGTGCTCGATCGTCTGTCCACTCACGACACTGGTGGTCGAGACGGCGGACTGGACCCGGCCGCCGGTGGTGGGCAGGCTGATCACCGAGGCCGGGATCGTCAGCTGGTTCAGCGAGGCGCACGACGGCGCGGTCCTGGGCGGAGTGGTCGCGAGGGCGGGATCGACGCCGAGGAGCAGCACCGAGGTCGCGAGCACGGCGAGTGTCTTCACGGCGGTCTCCTTCTCAGCGGTAGAGGTGGGTGCCGGGCACGGCCCGCGGGTCCGCGCGGACCTCGGCCGGGTTCGTCTCGGGCAGGAACCACGCGCTGACGAAGGTGATCAGCCCCATGGCCGTGATGTAGGCGGCGACCGGCCAGGTGCTGCCGGTCTCGGCGATGAGCGCCGTCATGAGGAACGGCGTGCCACCGCTGATGATGATCGCGGAGAGCTGGTAGGACAGCGACGCGCCCGAGTAGCGGACGTTGGGCGCGAACAGTTCGCCGAGGAAGCTCGCGATCGGCCCGTAGGTGAGGCTCTGGAAGATGAACCCCACGACCACGGCGACGAAGATCAGCGGCAGCGACGCCGTGTTGACGAGCCCGAAGTACGGGAAGCCCCACAGCGCGACGCCCAGGCCACCGATGAGGATCAACGGCCGGCGCCCGATCCGGTCGGAGACGTGCCCGGCCCACGGCAGCACCGCGAGCATCGCCACGGAACTGAGCAGCACGACGGTGAGCAGCCCGCTGCGGTCGAGCTTCAGCGACGTGGTGCCGTAGTTCAGCAACCCGGCGATGCTGACGTAGAAGAGGCTGTTGGTGGCCGAGAGGATGCCGCAGGCCAGCAGGATCGTTCCCCACCGGGTGCGGATGACGTTCGCGAGCGGGGCCCTGACCACGGCGCGCTCGGGCCGCGCGACCTCCTTCTGCAGGTCGCGGAACTCCGGCGTGTCCTCCACTTTGGACTGGATGTACAGCACGACCGCGAACATGACGACGCTGACGAGGAACGGGATCCGCCAGCCCCAGCTCAGGAACGCGTCGTTCGGCATCAGGCCGCTGGCCGCGACGAAGATCAGGTTGGAGACGATCACCGCGACGGGCACGCTGGTCTGCCCGAACGTGCCGGCGAACCCACGCCGTTTCGGACTCGCGGACTCCGTCAGCAGCAACATGATCCCGCCCCACTGGCCACCGGCGGCGAGCCCCTGCAGGAACCGCAGCGTCACCAGCAGGATCGGTGCGAGTGCTCCCACGGTCGACGCGCCGGGCAGGCAGCCGATCAGGAACGTCGCGGCGCCCATCAGCGCGAGACACGTGATGACGACCGGCTTGCGCCCGTACTTGTCCCCGAAGTGCCCGGCGAGCACGCCGCCGATCGGGCGCGCCACGAAGCCCGCCCAGAACGTGCTGAACGCGAGCAGTGTGCCGGTCAGCGCCGAGGACTCCGGGAAGAACACCTTGGGGAACACGAGCGCGGCCGCGGTGCCGTAGAGGAAGAAGTCGTACCACTCGATCGAGCTGCCGATCAGCCCCACGGTCAGCAGTTTGCGGAAACCGCGGCGGCGGGTCGCCTCCGACGGCGGTTGCGCGGACTGTTCTTCTGGCTGGGTCAGAGGGGTGGCCATTCATGCCGCCTTCGTCGATGAACCGGCAGGTGATGGCGGCCAATGCTAGGGCGGTGACACCGTCCGGTTGAGGTCCGGATCACACACCTCTTGTCTGGATTCGGTGGCACTTTCCACCACCGGTCGCTGGGTCACAATGACGTGGTGAGCATCGACCCGAGTGAGTCGCACGAGCTGGTGCGCCGCCAGCGCGAACTGGCGTCGTTGTACGCCACGGCCAAGTCGCTCACCGCCCTCGGCGAGCTCGACGACGTGCTGCAGTCGATCGTCCGGCACGCCCACGACCTGATGGGCACGGACTTCACGTACCTCTCGCTGGTCGCGGACGGCAGGCTGTCGGCGAAGGCGGCGGAGGGGACGATCTCGGCGGCGTTCCTCAGCGCGACCATCCCGGCCGGGGTCGGGCTCGGCGGCAAGGTGCTCGCGACTCGGCGGCCGCAGTGGGTGCGCAACTACGCCGCCTCGACCCACATCGACCACGACGCGGGCTTCGACCGGCTCGTCGGCACGGAGGACCTGGTGGCTCTCCTCGGTGTGCCGCTGGTGATCCGGGACGAGGTGGTGGGCGCGCTGTTCGCCGCGTACCGCTCGGAGCGGTCGTTCCACGCGGGCGAGATCGCGTTGCTCAGCGCGTTCGCCGACCACGCCGCCGTGGCGCTGGACAACGCCCGCCTCTACGAGAAGAGCCGGACCGCGTTGCAGGAGCTGCGGGTCGCGTACCGGAAGATCGAGGAGCACGTGGCCGTCGTCGAACGGGCGCAGGCGACCCACGAGGCGCTGACCGGGGTGGTGCTGGAGGGCGGCACACCGGACGACGTCGCCGAGTTGCTCGCCGACCAGCTGGGCGGGACCGTCGCGCTGCTCGACGCCGCCGGTCATCGTTCCGGCCGCGTCACGACGTCGGTGCTGGACGGGGTCGCCCGCAGCGTGGCCCCGATCCGGGCGGGCGACAGCCACCTCGGCGCGCTGGAGTGGAGCAGGGACGCGGCCACCGGCGCCTCGGACGCCATGGACCTGCGCACGCTCGAACGAGCGACGCACATCCTGGGGTTGCTGATCCTCAAGGAGCGGGCGGTCGCCGAGGCCAGTGAACGGCTGAGCGGTGAGCTGCTGACCGAGTTGATGGTCGGCGGTCCGGGGATCGGCCCGGCCCAGCGCACCCGCACCCGAGCGCGCGGCATCGACGCCGACCGGCTGAACCTCGTGCTGGTCGCGGACTCGGCCACGGTGTCGCCGACCGATCTCGCGCGCCACCTGCACGAGATCGCCAGGGACCGCGCCGGGCTCGCGGGCGAACACCTGGGCAAGGCGACGATGATCGTGCACAGCACCGACGACGACCGGACCGCCGACGAGGTCCACCGGCGGCTCCGGCGCGCGCTGGGCGGTGCCGTCGCCGTCGTGGGGGAGCGGGCGATCGGCCACGACTGGGCGCGCGCCTACTCACTGGCGAGCCGCTGCGGCGCGGTCATGCGGGCTCTCGGGCACACCGACCGCGGCGTGACGACGGGCCGGTACGCGTTGTACGCCATGGTCTTCGACCCCGACCGGGTGCGCGAGCTCGACCGGTTCCTCGACACCTCCGTGGGTCCGCTGGCCGACCACGACGAACGGCGCGGCACCGATCTCGTCGGCACCCTCACCGCGTACTACGACCACCGCGCGAACGTCGCGGCGACCGCACGGGCGTTGCACGTGCACGTCAACACGTTGCTCAAGCGGCTGGACCGGGTCAGCGACGTCCTCGGTGCCGACTGGCGCACCGAGAACGACCTGGAGCTGCAACTCGGGCTCCAGCTGTTCCGGTTGCGCAACTCAGGCTGAGTCGCGCAGGGCGCTCTTCGACAGCTTGCCCGTGCCCGTCTTCGGCAGGGCGGTCCGGAAGACGACCTCGTCGGGCAGCCACCACTTGGCGACCGACGGCGTGATGTGGCGCAGCAGTTCGTCGCCGGTGGTGGCGCTGCCGTCGCGCAGGACGACGTAGGCGACCGGCCGTTCGCCCCATCGGTCGTCCGGGCGGGCGACCACGGCCACCTCGACCACGTCCGGGTGCGAGGTGAGCGCGCTCTCCAGTTCGACCGACGAGATCCACTCGCCGCCGGACTTGATCAGGTCCTTCATCCGGTCGACGAGCCGGACGTACCCGTCGGCGTCGATCGTGGCGAGGTCGCCGGTGCGCAGCCAGCCGTCGCCGGTGAAGTTCTCCGCCGACTCGACCTCGAAGTACCCGCCCGCCACCCACGGGCCCGCGACCTGGAGCTCGCCGATGGCCTTGCCGTCGCGGGGCAGCACCTGGCCCGTCTCGACGTCGGCGATCCGCAGGTTCACGAGCGGCAGGGGCTGGCCCTGGGACGCCCGCACCGCGACCTGGTCCGCCTCGGTCGCGCCCCTGTGCCGGGTGCGGGTGCCGCCGATCGTCCCGACCGGACTGATCTCCGTCATGCCCCAGGAGTGGGTGATGGGGACGCCGAGCGCGGCCCGGTAGGTCTCCGACAGCGCCGGGGCGATCACCGAACCACCGCCGAGGAGGAACCGCGTGGCGCCCAGTTCGTGGTAGGCCAGCTGGGGAACCAGGCTCGTCCACACCGTCGGTACGGCACCGGCGACGGTGACGCGTTCGGTCTCCATCAGCTTGAGCAGGTGCGTCGGCTCGGAGGACGGGCCGGGCAGGACCAGCGAGGCGCCGGTCATCATCGCGCCGTAGGGCAGTCCCCAGGCATTGGCGTGGAACATCGGCACGATCGGCATCACGACGTCGCTCTCGCTGAGACCGATGAAACCGGCGGCCAGCGTGCCCAGGCAGTGCAGGATCGTCGACCGGTGGCTGTAGAGCACGCCTTTCGGAGGGCCGGTCGTCCCGGAGGTGTAGCAGAGCCCGGAGGCCAGGTTCTCGTCCGCGAGCGTGAAGGTGTCCTCGAACGAGCCCGCGAACGGGTCCGCGGTCGTGACCAGGTCGTCGTAGTGCAGGACGCGCGGATCGGCCGGGACCTCCTCGCCGCTGTCGTCGGGCAGCACGACCCAGTACCGCACCTTCGGCATCCGCTCGGCGCTCGGCCAGATCCGCGGCAGCAGGGCGCGGTCGACGAACACGACGTCGTCCTCGGCGTGGTTGACGATGTACTCGAGGTGGTCCGCCGCGAGCCGGATGTTGATCGAGTGCAGCACCCGTTTCGTGACCGGCACCGCGAGGTAGAGCTCCAGGTGCCGGCGTGTGTTGCTCGCGAACGTGGCGACCCTCGCGCCCTGCGGGACGCCGAGTGAGTCGAGTGCCGTGGCGAGGCGCCGGGTCTGCTCGGCCACCTCGGCGTACGTCACCCGCTCGGCGCCGGCCGTCACGACCTGCTTGTGCGCGTGGAGTCGCTCGGCCCGCTCGAGGATGTGCGCGATGGTGAGCGGTCGAGGCTGCATCAGCCCGTCCATGGCACGTCACACTAAGTGAGCCTCCGGGCGGGCGAGAGGGGAGAAACTTCCACTCCTGCAACGGGTTCGGCGGTGAGTCCTCACACCCGATAGGCGTCGCAGGCCAGCGTGATCAGGTCGGTGAGGTGCTGCGGCGGCTGGTCCTTCCACCACACGAGCCACACCGCGATCGGCGGTGCGTCGACCACGGCCCGATAAGCGACGCCAGGGCGTGGGTTCAGGCTCGCGGTCGCCTCCGACGTCATGCCGACGGCCTGCCCGGCCGCGATCAGCGTCAGCCACTCGTCGACGCTGTGGGTGTTGCGCACGACGGCGGGAGCCTTGCCGGGTTGCCACAGGTCCAGAGTGGTCGTGCCGGTCCGGTCGTCCACGGCGAGCGAGTACCGGGCGAGGTCCGCGAGCTTGAGCGAACGCTTGCGCGCCAACGGGTTGTCCGTCGCGACCACCCCGTAGCGCCGTTCGGTGCCGAGCAACGCCGTCTCGAACCGCGGATCGTCGACGGCTCTGCGCACGACCGCGACGTCGCCGGTGCCCTCGGCGAGCCCGGCGGTGAGCGAGTTCGACTGGACGAACACCAGCGGCAGCCCGGGATGCTGTGCGGCCCAGGACTTCTGCACGCGCCGGGTGTGCTTGCCGAGCGCCGCCCAGGCGTAGCCGATGCGCAGTTCGGTCAGCGACTGCGAGGCGATCCGGTGCAGGTGGGCGACCTCGTCGAGCACCCGTCGCGCGCCTTCGAGCACCTGGGTGCCGACGGCGGTGAGCGCGACGTGCCGGGTCGAGCGTTGCAGCAACCGCACGCCCAGCGCTGCTTCCAGCGCCGCGACCGAACGGGACACCGAGGCCTGGGTGAGACCGAGGGCGGTGGCGGCGTCCGTGAACGTCCCGGCGTCCACCACGGCCACGAAGGCCTTCAGCTGCCGCAGATCCATGTGTGGAGCGTACCTATTCATACGTCAGACGCATCAGTCGCGCGGCTCACGCATTTCCCCTCGGACGCGTGGAACCGCAGGCTGGGGGACATGAAGAACCTCGGCGGATTCGCCACGATCACCGCCAGCGCCGCGATCAGTCAGCTCGGTGCCGCGATGGGCGCGCACGCGTTCGCGTCGATCGGCCCGGCCGGTGTGGTGGCCGTGCGGCAGTTCGTGGCGGCGGCGGTGCTGCTGCCCGTCGCCCGGCCGAACCCGCGGACGTTCACCTGGGCGCAGTGGTGGCCGACGATCGCGCTCGGCCTGGTGTTCGCCACGATGAACCTGAGCCTCTACACCGCCGTCGACCGGATCGGGCTGGGTCTCGCCGTCACGCTGGAGGTGCTCGGGCCACTCGCGGTCGCGCTGGGCGGCTCGCGCACGCGGCTCGACTTCCTGTTCGTGCTGATCGCCGCCGCCGGCGTCTACGTGCTGGTGCTCCCAGGGCCGTCGAGCGACTGGCTCGGCATCGGCGCCGGACTGCTCGCGGCGGCCAGTTGGGCCGCGTACATCCTGCTCAACCGCCTGGTCGGGCAACGGTTGCCCGGCCTGCAGGCACCGGCCGCCGCGACGAGCGTGTCCGCGCTGCTCTACGTGCCGGTCGCGGTGTTCCTGGTCGTGCAGGGGCAGTTCAACGGCATGGCGATCCTGTACGCCGTCGCGGCGGGCGTGTTCTGCAGCGTCGTGCCGTACGCGGCCGACGTGATCGCGTTGCGCAAGGTCCCGGCGCGGCTCTTCGGGCTGGTGTGCAGCGTGCACCCGGTGCTCGCCGCGCTCGCGGGCCTGGTGCTGCTGGGGGAGGAGCTCGCACTCCACCATTGGGCTGGAATCTTGCTCGTGGTCACCGCCAACGCACTGGCCGTGACTTGCTCGAAGTGGTCTGGATCACCTACCGTCGACCCTGAAATGTGAATCCCATTCACTTAGCGGGGTGTCCATGCGGGCGAAAGTCTTGACGGTGGTCGCCGCACTCGTCGGTGCGGCACTGGTCAGCGGTCCGTTCGCGTGGGCGGAACCCGAGCCGTACCTGGTCGGCCGGGGCATCTCCGACGTCACCGGCCCGGCCGCCGAGAACGGCATGATGGGCTACTCGAAGTTCGACCAGAAGACGACGGGCATCCACCAGCGGCTGCGGTCGCGGGCCTACGTCGTGGTCGACCGGTCCACGAACAAGCGCGTCGCGTACGTGAACGCCGACCTCGCGATGATCTTCCGCGCGGTCCAGGAGGGCGTGCTCACCAAGCTGCAGGCCAAGTACGGCAGCACCTACACGCGCGAGAACCTGCTGCTCTCCGCCACGCACACGCACAGCGGTCCCGGCGGCCAGTCGCACAACCTGGCCTACAACCTGTCGATCCTCGGCATGCAGCCGCAGGCGCTCGCGGCCGTGGTCGACGGCATCACCGAGTCGGTCGTCAAGGCGCACGACGACGTGAAGCCCGGTTCGATCAGCCTCGGCGTCGGCGAGCTCACGAACGCGTCGGTCAACCGGTCGCGCGTCGCGTTCGACCGCAATCCCGACAAGGGCGCGTTCCCCGCAGGCATCGACCCGCAGATGACCGTGCTGAAGTTCAGCCAGGGCGGCCAGCGGGTCGGCGCCATCAGCTGGTTCGCCACGCACAACACGTCGATCACCAACGCCAACACGCTGATCAGCCCCGACAACAAGGGGTACGCGGCGTACCAGTGGGAGCACGACGACGAGGGCGTGCGGTACCTGGACAACACCGCGGGCTTCGTGGCGGCGTTCCCGAACACCAACGCGGGCGACATGTCGCCGAACCTCAACCTCAAGCCCGGCTCCGGCCCCACCGAGAACGAGTTCGAGAACGCCCGCATCATCGGCGAGCGCCAGAACCGCAAGGCGCAGGAGGTCTACAACGGCCCGCAGTCGGCGATGTCCGGCGGCGTCGACTCGCGCATGCGGTTCGTGGACATGTCGGCCGTGCGGGTCGAGGGCCGCTTCACCGACACCGGTCAGCCCGGCACCACCTGCTCCGGTGTCGTCGGCGCGTCGACCATCGCGGGCAGCATCGAGGACGGTCCGGCCATCCCCGGCTTCTCCGAGGGCATGCAGTCGCCGTGGAAGAAGCTCTTCGACCCGTTGCAGATGGAGGTTCCGCAGTGGCTGCGGGACTGCCAGTTCCCCAAGGCCTCCCTGGTGCCGACGGGTCTGATCGGCGCGACCCCGAACGTCGTGCCGCTGCAGATCGTCCGCATCGGCCAGTTGCACCTCGTCGCGGTGCCCGGTGAGGTCACGATCACCGCGGGCCTGCGCATCCGCAAGGCCGTCGCCGCCGAGGCCGGTGTGCCGCTGCGGAACGTGCTGATCCAGGGCTACGCCAACGACTACAGCCAGTACGTCACCACGCCGGAGGAGTACGACTCGCAGCAGTACGAGGGCGGCTCCACCCTGTTCGGCCGCAACACGACCCCGGCCTACCAGCAGGAGTTCGCGAAGCTGGCCGCGTCGATGAAGGCCGGCAGCGCGCTGCCCGCCGGCCCGAACCCCGGCAAGCCCCCGTTCACCGAGATCAACCTGCAGACCGGTGTCGTGCTCGACGACAAGCCCGCGGACAAGAAGTACGGCGACGTGCTGATCGCGCCCAAGGCCACCTACGGGCGCGGCGAGACGGTGACGTCCGTGTTCGTCACCGGCCACCCGAAGAACAACCTGCACCGCAACCACACCTTCCTGGAGGTGCAGCGGCAGGTGAACGGCGCCTGGGTGCGCGTGGCCGACGACGGTGACTGGTCGACGCGCTACAAGTGGGAACGGGTCGGCATCGCCTTCTCCAACGCCACGATCACCTGGCAGATCCCGGCGGACACCCCCGCCGGCACCTACCGGATCGTGCACCACGGCGACGAGAAGAGCGGCTGGACCGGCAAGATCACCGGCTTCACCGGAGCGACCGGCGGTTTCACGGTGGCGTGACGTTCTTCTGGCGACGGCCCTCGTCTTCGGACGGGGGCCGTCGTTATTCCCGGCGCCGATGAGGCCGTGATTACGTTGTGCACGATTTAATCGCGCACTAGCTTTATGGCATCACCCCGGAACGCCAGGAGGAAGCCATGAAGCGCCCCGTACTCGAACCCGCCGCCGCCGAGTTCGCCGCCGCGACCGCCCAGCCGCCGTTCCTGTTCGACCTCGCCCCCGAGGAGGGCCGCAAGGCCGTCGACGAGGTGCAGTCGGGTGACGTGGCCAAGCCCGAGGTCGACGAGGAGTGGGTCTCGTTGGACGGGTTCAAGGTCCGCGTGGTGAAGCCCGCCGGTGCTGCCGAGCAGCTTCCCGTGATCCTCTACATCCACGGCGCCGGTTGGGTGTTCGGCAACGCCCACACCCACGACCGCCTGGTCCGCGAACTCGCCGTCGGTGCTCAGGCGGCCGTCGTCTTCCCCGACTACTCGCTCTCGCCCGAGGCCCGCTACCCGGTCGCGATCGACCAGAACTACGCCACCGCGCAGTGGATCCAGGCCTCCGGCGCCTCCCACGGCCTCGACGTCACCCGCGTCGCGGTCGCCGGTGACTCGGTCGGCGGCAACATGGCGGCCGCGCTGACGTTGCAGGCCAAGGAACGCGGCGACGTCGACCTCAAGGCCCAGGTCCTCTTCTACCCGGTCACCGACGCGTCCTTCGACACCGACTCGTACCTGCAGTTCGCCGAGGGCTACTTCCTGCGCCGCGACGGCATGCAGTGGTTCTGGGACCAGTACACGACGAACCCGGTCGAGCGCGCCGAGATCACCGCCTCACCCTTGCGCGCCACCTTGGAACAGCTCCAAGGTCTGCCGCAGGCACTCGTGATCACCGCCGAGGCCGATGTCCTGCGTGACGAGGGCGAGGCCTACGCCGACAAGCTCCGCCAGGCCGGTGTGCCCGTCACGGCCGTGCGGTACGCGGGTGCGATCCACGACTTCGTGATGCTGAACGCGTTGCGGGGCACGCATGCCGCTGAGGCCGCGATCAACCAGGCCGTGGCGTTCCTCCGCGAGGCCCTGAAGAAGTAAGCAGGCGTTGACCGGCCCCGTTCCTCGGTGGAGCGGGGCCGAACTAGGCCAGGACGAGGTACGCCACCAGTGCCACCACGGCGATGAGCAGCGCGAGCACGGCCACCACGAGCAGAACCCGTGACCACCGCGTTCCGCCCTGCTCCTCCCGGTGGGGCGCACTGCTCGTGGGAGCGGGGAACCGGCCCGTCGACTCGGGGTTGTGGTTGATCATGCCTCGGCTGACCACCGGCCACGGCGTCTCGCCGGGACCGGCGGTCTCGTCAGGTTTCTCGGCCATCACGGCCACCCCTTCAGCTGAGCGAGCTGCACGCACCACGCCGCCACCTCGACGAGCAGGAGCACGAGGCCCGCCACGAAGCACCACTGCAGCTTGCGGAGCTTCTTCTCGTTGGCGTCCAGCCACTGTTCGAAGTCGGTCGCCAGGTGCCGGCGCATCGAGTCCAGGTCGTGGCCCAGGTCGACGGCGTCCAGCAGCCGTGACGCGCTGGACAGGAAGGTCCACCGCCAGACCGGCGCGCAGACCACCAGGGCCAGCCCGAGGACACCCGTCATCGCCACGATCGCGACCACCGTCGCCGCACCCCAGCGGGGGCTCTGCAGCACGGTGCCGACGAACGACGAACTGACGAGTGCCGCGCCCGCGGTCAGCAGCGTGACCCGCGAGCGGAGGTTGTCGAGCGCACCGTGCTGGTAGCTCAGAGCCCGCAACGACTCCGAGAACACCAGCTCGAGCCGTCTGTCCGGCTCTCCGCTCTCCACGTGCCCATCATCCGCCGATCGGCGCAGGCCAGCGTGGCCCGAACGGGTGGAGTCAGCCGCGCTGGGTCTTCGTGACGTGGAACGGCGTGCCCTGCTGGCACGTCGTCATCGCACCGGGATCGGGCCGCCCGGTCACCTCCACCACGGCACCGGCCACCGCGATCGCGGGGTCGGCGCCGAGCAGCAGGTACTGCGCGACCTCGTTGCTCAGCAGCGTGCACCCCGACTCGGCCCCGGCCGACACCGTGCCCCGCACGACCGTCGTCCCCGGCTCCAGCGCCCGCGACGGCGTCGGCAGCGTGGGAACAGGCGGCGTGGGCAGTGGTGTCGACGACGGTGGCAGCGGAGCGGGGATGCTCGGCGTGGACGTGTCGGTGGTGGGTGTGCTCGACGCCGGAACCTGGGCTGGTGGCACCTGGCCGCACGAAGCGAGCACCAGGCACAACAGCACGGCCGCTAAACCGCGCATCTCACGTCACCTCCGATGGACCACGGCGACCGGGCACGGCGCGTGGTGGAGCACAGCGTGGCTCACTGAACCCAGGATCGCACGTGTCACGGCGCCACGGCCGTGACTTCCGACCGCGATCAGGGCCGCGCCGTCGGCCGCCTGGAGCAACGCGCGGGCGGGAGCGTCGAACGCGACCTCCTGCGCCACGTGCACCTCGGGATGGCGGGCCTGGAACGGTGCGAGCTGCTCTTCGAGCAGTTTCGAGAGGTCCGCGCGGACGTGGTCGAAGTCCTGCTCGGGCAGTTCGGCCCAGCCGACGTCGTTCCACGCGTGGATGGCCAGCAGGTCACGGCCGTGGCGGGCGGCGTACTCGAACGCGAACGCGATCGCGTCCGTGGAGGTCTCGGAGCCGTCGATGCCGACGACCACGCGGCCGTCGACCGGGCCCGACCGCGTCACGATCACCGGGCGTCCGCCGCTCGACACGAGCTCGACGGCCGTGGAGCCCAGGAACATCTCCGCGATGCCGGTGCGGCCGGACGAGCCGAGCACGAGCAGGTCTCCGGGTTCGGCGGCGAGGACGTCGACCGGGCGGCCGATCCGGACGTGCGTGGCCAGTTCGAGGTCCGGCCAGCCCTGCCTGATCTCGGCGGCCAGTTCGGCGAGGTGGTCCTCGGCGGCCCTGGACATCGTCTCCTCGGTGACGAACTCCGGCACCGGGATGGACATCGGCGTGAACACCGGTTCGGGCAGGGGAGCGCGCACGGCGTGCACGACCCGCAAGGTCGCGCCACAACGGGAAGCTTCCTCGGCACCGAACAGCACCGCGCGCCTGGCCAGGTCGGAACCGTCGAACCCGACAACGACCGTAGACATGAAAACCACCTCCGACCGAGTGGTACCCGATCGGAGGTGGCTTCAAATGTGATCTAGTTGATGACGAACTGCGAACCCGGCTCGATCGTGATGTCGCCATCGCGCGAGTTGGTGATCGTGACGTTCGTCAGCCGCGCCGAACCGCGGGCCTGGGCCATCGCGAGGATGCCCGAGCCGTTGTTCGACTTGTCGATCCGGACGTTGGTGATCTGCACGTCCGGCATGCCGCTGCCGCCGCCCTTGAACTGGATCCCGTCGTAGGTGGAGTCGAGGATCTCGGTGTCGCGGATGACGACGCCGGGGATCGGCAGGTTCTGCGAGAACAGCGTGATGGCGCCGAACTCCTGCGCCTCACCCCAGAACGCGCCGCCCGTGCGGTGCAGGGCGTTGTTGGCGAGCGTCGTGGTGCCGCCGAACGGCAGCGGGTCGTGGTCGGTCGCCAGCATGATGCCCGGGTAGTTGGCCGTGTCGGAGATGATGTTGTTCTCCGCGCGGTTGTTCGACCCGCCGTAGATCGCGATTCCGTTGGCACGCCAGGGGAGTGCGATCGTGTTGTTGAGGAACGCGTTGCCGCTGCCGACGTCCACGTTCTGGTCCTTCACGTACTTCGACGCCCACACCGCCAGCGCGTCGTCGCCCGTGGTGCGGAACGACGAGTTGAACACCGTGGAGTTGCGCGTGCCGTTGGCGAAGTTGATGCCGTCGGCGTACGTGTTGCGGATGCGCATGCCGGTGAACTGCAGGCCGTCACCGGGGTTCCAGCGGTCCGGCAGGTTGGTGTAGTCGCGGCCGACCCAGGCACCGACGTTGGCGTGCTCGATCCACACGTTGGTGATCTTGGTGTTCTTGCCGAACCGGCCGGTCAGGCCGACACCGCCCTCCGCGTTGCCGTCACCGCCGCGGATCCGGCCGGATCCGAAGATCGCGAAGTCGGACAGCTGCGTGTTGTCGTCGATGTCGAACCCGAAGTTGCCCTCGTGCGGGTGGTTGATCGTGCCGGCGTCCTGCGGCTGCGTGAGCGAGAACAGCTGCGAGTGCCACATGCCCGCGCCGCGGACCGTGACGTTGCGGATGCCGACCTGGTTGTACTGACCGGAGTTGAACAGCGTCAGGATCTTCTTCTCCTGGCGGAACCTGCCCTCCGGGATCCAGACGCAGGGGATCTCCCCGTTCTGGTCGGCCGTCACGGCACGCTGCAAGGCGTCCGCGTCGTCCGTCTGGTCGTTCGGCGTGGCACCGTACTGCGTGATCGAGACGCAGTCCGCGGGCTTCGCGGCGGCCGGGGCGACCTGCTCCAGGTCGACCAGGTCGATGACGTAGAACTGGGCGTTGTCACCGGAGTCGCGCTGCAGCTTGAACTTCGTGCCGGCGGGGTAGCTGTTCGCCAGCAGCTGCGAGGTCTCGTCGAACAGCCTGCGGGCGTCGCCGCCGGGACGGTTCGTGAGGCCCTCGGGGTCGTCGGTCGTGCCGTAGAGCCAGCTGTGGCGCGACGACAGGGTCAGCTTCTGCACGAACTGGTCGTTGGCGTAGAGGCTGATCGTCGCGTCCTGGCCACCTCCCGCGGCGGCGTCCGGGACCGAGTTGCGCACGACGATCGAGTTGGTGCTCACCGTCGAGGTGATCTCCACGAACTGGCCCTGCGAGTCGAGGCGCACCGACTTGCGGCCCGAGGACTCGGACCCGAAGTTGGTGTGCCCGAACGTGCGCTCGGCGTCGGCCTGCAGCAGCGTGCCCTGGTAGCGGCCCGCTTCCGCCTCGTAGGAGGTGAACGGCGTCGAAGCGCCGCGTCCGACCACAATGGACTGGGTGGCGGTGTTGTTGGTCTCGTTGGTCTCCGCCACGACGTTGGTCGCGTCCGCCGTCGCGGTGGCCGTGGCGCCGCCGTTCGTGGCGGTCCAGGTGCCGACGTTGACCGTCACGGTCTGACCGGCGTTGATCGCGGAAGTGTTGGCGTTCAACGTGCTGCCGCCGACGGACACGCGGGTCACCGAGGCGCCCGCCGCCGACGTGCCGCGGTTGTTGACCGACACGGCGAACGTCACCTGCTGGCCCGCCGCCGGGGACGACGGGTTCGGCGTGACGCCGGTGATCTGCAGGTCCGGTCCCGGTGCCTGGCCGACGACCAGGGCGGAGCCGGAGGTGAAGGTGTTGTTGCCCTCGTTGGTCTCCGCGACCTGGTTGGCCGGGTCCACCGTGGCCGCGGCCGCGTAGGACCCGGCGCCACGACGGCCCGCGTCGACGGTGACGGTGGCCGTGGCTCCAGGAGTGAGCGCACCGACGGCGGCGCTGCCCGCGACGGTGCCGCCGAGCGTGGCGTTCAGCGTCGTCGCGCCGGACGCGACGGTGCCGCCGTTGCGCACGGTGGCGGTGAGCCTGATCGTGTCGGCCTCACTGGGGCTGGCCGGCGTCCACGTCAGGTTCGTGACCGTCAGATCAGGTGCGGGAGCCGAAGCGCCGAACACCTGGAACTCGGCGACCTGGCCGCCGGGCGCGCCGGTGTTCGAGTAGAAGTGCAGCCGCACGTCCGACGCGCGGCCGGAGACCGGGATCGTGACGCTGTTGCCGGTGGCCGGGTCGAACCGGTAGTCGGCGCGTGCCTTCAGGGTGCCGAACGCGGAAGCGCTCGCCTCTCGTCCGAGCACCTCGAAGTTCTGGGTGCGGGCACCCCACGCGTTGTCGGGGTTCAGCTTGACGACGACCGAGGTGACGTCCGCGTTCGAGCCCAGCTTCGCGGTCAGGTGACCGGGAAGGCCGTTGGACTCCCAGTACGTGCCGGTGTTGCCGTCAACGGCGTTGGCGGGCACGAAGTTGTGCACGTGCCCGGACTCCTCGACCGGCTTGCCCGCCGCCAGGTTGTCGCCAGGGGGCGGCGGGTCGACCGGACCGGACTCGCCGTGCACCTCGAGCTCGCTGAGCTGGGCCGCGGACCAGCCGGTGTTCGCGGTGACCGTGACGCGCACGTACCTCGTGCTGGTCGCCGCGAAGTCCAGCGTCACCGTGTTGTTCGAACCGGGGGAGAAGACCCTGGCACCGGAGCCGACGATGTCGCTGAACTGCGACCCGTTCGCACTCCCTTGCACGGCAAGCGTTTGCGTGCGCTGCTCCCAGTTCGAGGGCAGGCGCAGCACGACCTTGCTGACGCTCTTCGCGGCGCCGAGGTCGGCCTGGAGCCACTGGGGGAACGCGCCGTTCGTGCTCTCCCAGTAGCTGCCCTGGTTGCCGTCACCGGCGTTGCCGGCGCCGTACGGGCCGTTGGAGCTGGACGCGGTCAGGTTCGCGGACAGCCGGACGACCGCTGCTCCTGCCGTGGGTGTCAGTCCGAACAGTGCGAGGGCGCTGACGAGCGCAGCACTCATCGCACGCTTCAATAGCGTGTTCTTCATTGAATTGTCCTTCGCGGCAGGGAATCAGTTGACGTTGATCGTGAAGGTGGACGTCGTGTTCTTGATGTCCTGGAAGTTGTTGCTGAACCGCAGGCCGTTGATCGTCACGGAACCCACGGGCGGACCCTGGTTCGGTTCGGGCATCTCGTTGGCCCACAACCCGAAACCGGACTTGGCGTCGAACGCGTCGCCGCTCTTGCGCGCGCCCGAGATGCTCACGTTGGACAGCACCGTGTCCTGGAAGCTGTTCTCGGCCGCACCGTTGTACTTGGTCTGGAACATGATTCCGCTGTACGTCGGATCGATGATCTCGACGTCGTTCACCCGGATCCCCGTGTACTTCTTGGACGCGGAGAACATCCAGATCGCGCCGAACGTCTGCGCGCCCCAGAAGTGGCCGCCGGAGCGCACCAGGGTGAGGCCGCTGAACGTCGTCGGTTCGGGCCCGAAGTCCTCCATCGGGTAACCGAAGTCGAGCGAGCTGATCGTGACGGCGGAGTAGGTGAGCGTGTCGGCGATGTAGATGTTGCGGAACGTGTTGAGCTTGCCGCCGTAGACCGCGAGACCCGCAGCACGCCACGGAGTCAGCACGCTCAGGTTCTCGAAGACGTTGTTCTGCTGGCCGCTGCCGCCGTTGTCGGTGGCGGCGAACAACGCGAACGCGTCGTCCCCGGTCGTGCGGGCCTCGATGTTCGAGATCCGGTTGCCCGACGAGCCGTTCGTCATGTTGAGGCCGTCCGCGTACAGGTTGCGGATGCGGTTGTCCCTGATGACGTTGTTGTCGACGTTGTTGCCCCAGAACAGGCACATCATGTGCTCGACCCAGATGTTCTCGATGGTCATGTTCTGGACGCCGGCGAAGTCGAACACCTTGCCCGGCCCGTCGTTGCGCTGCGTGTAGTTGCCGAACACGGCGAACCCGCTGAACGTCGATCCGCTCGCGGACGACTGCGCGCTGAAGCCGATGTCGGTGTTCTCCTGCGTGAGCGGGGCCTGGAACCGGGTGAACCAGGGGCCGGCGCCGACCACCCGGATCGCCTTGCCGTAGACGTTGAACTTCTGCGCCGTCTCATAGGTGCCCGCGGGCAGGTAGACGCCGGTCAGGTTCCCGGTGGTGTCCATCCGGACGCGGTCGAGCGCGTTCTGCACGTCCTGGTGGGTGAACCCGGCGGGCACGGCATAACGTGCCGCGTCAGGGTTTCCGGCCGCCGTCACCTGTTCGAAGTTCACGAAGTCGATCGCGTAGTTCGTGGTGTTGGCCGCGTCCTTCTGCAGCTTGATCTTCGTGCCCGCCGGGAACGTCGAGTTGAGCATCACGTTCGCCTCGTCGTAGATGTGGCGCGGCCCGCCCGCTCCCGGCGAGTTGCCCGGGGACGCTTCGTTGCCGTACTGCCACATGTACTTCGACGTCAGGTCGATGGCCTTGTGGAACGTGCCGTTGACGTAGACGTTGAGGTTGCTGGTGATGCCGCCGCCACCGGAGCTGTCCGGGATGGAGAACCGGGTGACGAGCGTGTTGGTCGGCCCCGAGGTGGTGAACTCGACCGACTGGCCGGTGCCGTTCAGCGTGACGGCACGACGGCCGGACGCCTCACCGGCGAGGTCGCCGATCGTCCTGTTCGGGCTGAGGACCTGGGCGCCGCCGCCGGCGGTCGCGTCCTCGGCCTCGACGTGCTGCCACGGGACGCTGGCGCCGCGGCCGATGAACAGCGACTGCTCGCTGGTGTTGTTGCCCTGCTTGGCAGGGATCTCGTTGCCATCGTTGGCGATGGTCGTGCGGACGGTGTAGCGGCCGTCGGCGGCGGGCCACGTGCCGAGGTTGACCGCGGCGGTCGTGGCGCCGGCGTTGATCGTGCCGTTGTGGCTGCCGGTCAGCGTGCGGACGGTCTGGCCACTGCTGTTCAGGATCGTGACCGTGATGCCGTGGGCGCCCGCTGCTGAAGCGATGCTGCCCTGGTTCTTGATCGCGACGCTGAACGTCGTGGTCTGGCCGTTGGCCGGGTTGCTGGGCGACCAGGAGCCGGCGGCGACCAGATCGGAGCTCGCGACCGGGGAGACGACGAGCGGGGACGGGTGCAGGCGGGCGTTGTTGGTCTCGTCCTGCTCCGCGACCTTCTTGGTCTCGTCGACCTTCGCGGTGTAGGAGTAGGAACCCTCCGGACGCGCGGAGACCGTCGTGCTCACGTTCGCCTGCGCACCGGCCGCGAGGGCACCGACGTTCGCGGTGCCTACGGCCGTGGTGCCGAGGAAGAACGTCAGGTCAGTCGCGATGCTCGCCGCCGTGCCCGCGTTGCGGACGGTGGCGTTCAACGTGATCTGGTCGGTCTCGACGGGGCTCGCCGGCGTGAACGACGTCGCGGTGACGGTGAGGTCGGGGTTCGGGGCAGGGGTGCCGAACACCTGGATCTCCGCGACCTGCGTGCCGGGCGCGCCGGTGTTGGACGTGCCGCGCACCTGGAGGTCGGCGACGCGTCCGGAGGCGTTGATGGTGACGCTGTTGCCGGTCGCCGGGTCGAAGCGGTAGTCGCGTCCGGCGACGAGGCTCGTGAAGGCGGTGGCGTTCTGCTCGCGGCCCAGCACCTCGATGTTCTGGGTGCGGGCGCCCCAGGCGTTGTCGGGGTTGAGCTTGAGCGCGACCGAGCTGACGTCGGCGTTGGATCCCAGTTGGACGGTCAGCGTGCCGGGTTGGCCGTTGGATTCCCAGTAGGTCTGCACGTTGCCGTCGTTGGCGTTGGCGGCGACGAAGTTGTGCACGTTGTTGTTCGCCGTGACGGGCTTGCCCTGCGCCAGGTTCGTGCCGGTCGCGCCTTCGCGGGTGACGGTGTTGCTGGCGGGGGACTGGTTTCCGGCCGCGTCCTTGGCGATCACGTGGTAGCTGACGCGGGTGCCGTCGGGCTGGCTGTCGGTGTGAGTCGTGCCGGTCACCGTGGTGCGCAGGCTGCCGTTGGCGTAGACGTCGTAGCCGGTGACACCGGTGTTGTCGGTGCTCGCGTTCCAGGTCAGCCGGATCTGCCCGGACTGGGGCTGGGTGAACGCGAGGCCCGTCGGAGCGCTGGGGGCCTGGTTGTCACCTCCGGTGGGGCCCTGCACCTCGAACTCGCTGATCTGGCCCGCCGGCCAGCCGGTGTTCGCGGTGATCCGCAGCCGCACGTACCGCGTGGTGGCGGCGGTGAAGTCGATGGTGACGGTGCTGTTGGACGCGGGGTTGAACTCGTAACCCCTGCTGGCCACCAGATCCGTGAAGTTGCTGCCGTCGGTGCTGCCCTGGACCGAGAGGGTCTGGGTACGGGCGCCCCAGCCACCGGTGGGGAGCTTCAGCACGACGCGGTCGGCCTTGACCGCCGAGCCCAGGTCGGCCTGGATCCACTGCGGGAACGCGTTGTTCGCGCTCTCCCAGTACGTGCCTTGGTTGCCGTCGCCCGCGTTGCCGGGACCGTAGTTCTGGCTGACGCTGCTGGCGCTGTAGGTGGCCTGCAACTGGGCGCTGACAGCAGCTTCGCGGACCTCGAGCTTCGCCGTCGTCTTGGTGGCGCGGACGTGCCGGACCAGCGTCGGGTCGACCTGGAACGTCACCTTGCCGTTGCTGAAGTCGTGTGGCCGGTCCGCGACCAGCGTCGACCAGCCTCTGCCGTCGAGGCTGGTCTGGACGGCGAACGTCTCGGTGCTGTTCTTCGAGGCCGTGAGCGTGACCTGATCGATGCGGGTCTGCTTCGCCAGGTCGAGGCTGACGGGCGCGGCGTGGGCGACAGGGGCGATGGTCAGGGTCGCCGCTGCGGTGATCAAGGCGGTTAGCGGGGCTAGCAGGGAGCGAGCGCGTGTCGTCGGTGACATGGCGTGCTTGGCCCTTCTCGGTGGGGACGCGAGGGGGTGTGGCGCGCCTCACCGTAGAAGTGACTAGCAGATTACCGCAATATCTCGACGTGATTGCGCAAATTTGCGACATAGCGCTCTGAACAGGAAAGACCAGTGTTCGTCAGCGTGTCCGAACAGTCTCGCAGGGTGCGCAAGGGCGATCACCAGCGGCTGGACGGACGGCTTTGTCACAGGTTCGGGCCCGAACCGGCCGGGAAAATTGATTTGGTGCCCACCCTCGCGCTTGCGTCGGCTTGCTCGGAGCTTGCCGCGTTTGCGTAAGGTTTGCGCAATTCTCACAGCTTCGCGAACAACCTTCTGGCACGGTTCAGCAGATCCAGCCTGTGCTCACGCTGCCGCAGCGAGTGCCCCTCGCCGGGATACACGACCAGTTCGGAGTGCTGCACCGCCCGGTGCAGGAGCTCGGCTTGCTCCACCGGCACGTTGGTGTCGTCCGCGCCGTGCACGATCAACATCGGCGTGGTGATCCGGTCCGCGTACGTGAGCGGGCTGTGCTCCGCGCTGTCGCCCAGCGCCGCCTCGAACGCACCCCACTCGCCGGTGGCGATCAGGCGTGGCCAGTCCGAGATGCCGCCGCCGACCAGGGCCGCCTTGAACCGGTTCGTCCGCGTCGTCGCCCACGCCGCCATGAACCCGCCGTGGCTCCAGCCGGAGATGCCGAGCCGTTCGGGGTCGGCGACCCCCTCGGCGATGAGCAGGTCGATGCCGGCCTCGACGTCGTGCCACTCCTCCTGCCCGACCCTGCCGGACACGGCGTGGGCGAACTCGTGGCCGCGGCCCTGCCCGCCCCTGGGGTTGGGGAGGAAGGTCGCGATGCCCTGGTGCGCGAACCACTGGGCCGACGGCACCCAGTGCAGCTGCAGGTCGTCGGTCCAGCGGTCGTACGGCCCGCCGTGCACCAGCGTGACGAGACGAGACGGTCCGTCTCGTTCGGACCAGCCGACGGGCAGGACGAGCAGACCGTCGAGCTCGAGGCCGTCGCGGGCCCGGTAGCGGAGGCGTTTCTGCACACCCCAGGCGATGCCGTCGAGGTCGCGGTAGCGGGGCGGGAGGTGCGAGCCGGTGACGTGGCCCAGGAGGCCGCCGCCGAGCCGGTGGAACTCGGTGTCGAGCCCGGTCGCGACCACCACGACCGGAGCCTGGCCGTCGTCCTGCACGAGATCGATCGGGCAGGCGCTCATGCCCTCGGTGAGGTTGCGGTGCCGCTGGTCGAAGACGGCGTTGCCGCCCTGCAGGTGCGGCGGAGTCAGCGCCAGGTAGCACACCTCGTCGCCCCACCACACTGGCGAACCGGCGTCCGCGGCCGTGGCTCCGAGGTCGACGACGGTCCCGTCGGTCTCCACGACGTGCAGCGCGGGCTCGAGCAGACCGGGGTCGATCTTCGGCGACGACCAGGTGATCACCGCGAGCCGGCCGTCCGGATGCCGCGCGACCTCGGCGACGTGACGGCCGGGGATGCTCACCCCGGTGGGAGCGGGCTTGACCGGCGGCGGTGAGTGGGCGGCGGTGATCTCGTCGGTCAGTTCGCGCACCCGGTCTCCTTCGGCTGAACTCCGCTGGGGTCACCAGGTTCGCGCGATCACCGGGCGCGCCGCAACGCCGCGCGCTCCTCCGCCTCGTGGGCTCGGGAGCGCGCGGCCGCCTTTCTCAGCGGAGCAGGTACGCGTTGACGATCGTCTGCTCCACGGTCTGGCCGCTGCCGGACGCCTTGGCGCGCAGGGAGACCGACTTGGCGTCCTTCGGGTGGGCCAGCAGCACGCGGTTCGCGGTGATCTGCGTGCGCTTCCACGTGGTGCCGCCGTCGTAGGAGACCTCGACGGACGTCACGCGGACCGAACCCGTCTGCGACTGCGTGGAGATCGGCACCGAGAGCATCTGGCCGGCGCGGGCGTGGCCGTTGTCGTCCAGCTGCGGGGTGAAGCGGACGACGGACAGCGGCAGCGCGGTCCGCTCGGCCGTCGTGTCGCTGCGGAACGTCCACACGCCGGACACCTTGGGGCTCAAGGTGGTGTCGCGCGTCGCCGAGGTCTCCAGACGGTAGTTCGCGGCACCTGGTGCGACGTCGAGCATCGCCCAGCCCGGCTCGTCCGTCTCGACGGCCTTCACGCCGTCGCGGTAGAGCGCGGTGCGAGCCTCGGTCACGGGGCCGTAGCCCTCGTTGCCCGCGCTGTCGCCGAACAGCGGCACGGTGACGCGGACGAAGTCGCCGGTGCGGAACGAGTGCGGCACGTCGCGCGCCTCGGGCAGTGCCGGGCCGAACACCGCGCGGTTGAACGGTTCCACGTAGGTGCAGCCCGGCTTGTAGTGGCGCAGCGGGGTGACGAGCGCGCCGATGTTGCCCGTCTCGTCGAACAGGTTGAACCTGCGCGACCAGTCACCGCCCTCGCCGCCGTAGTACTCCGTGCGCGGGCCCGTGGCGAAGTTGTCGAGCGACCCGTAACCCCAGTCGGCGCGGCCCGCGGGGGACGACGTGTGACCGATCGAGGCGGACTGGCCCGCCTTCAGCGCGGGCATGTCGACCTTGACCGTGGCGAGGTCCTTCCTCGCGACGGTCTTCGTCAGGCCCGAGGGCGCGGATCCCTTGCGGTACCAGGCGAGTCCGTAGAAGTCCGGGCCCGCGTTCCAGAACGTCGCGATCTTGCCGGTCACCTCGTTCGAGTCGGGGCCGATGCTCGCCACGCCGAGGTGGTCGACGACACCGCCGACCGAGAAGTTGCCGATGGTGTAACGGGTGTCGCCGACGACGCGTTCGAAACCGGTCTGCAGCAACGAGAGCTGTGCGGCGACCGGCAGCGTCACCTGCACCGGCTTGGCCTGGCGGGCGTCGAGGTCGATCGTCACCGGTCCGGAGACCGTCAGGTTCGGGTAGTTGACGACGTCGTGGGTGTAGCCGCCGGACGACGACATCACGCTGCCCGACAGGATGTACCGGCCCTTGGCTAGACGTGCCACACCGGTCGTGGTGTCCGGCCAGGCGCGGGCGCCGGTGTCGACGTTGATCAGGTACGCGAACGTCGACGCCGTGGTGACGCCGGACCGCTCGATCCCGGTGATCTTGACGTCGTAGCTCTCGACCTCCAGGTCGGCGACGACGGCCGTGCGCACACCGCTCGCGACGATCGAGCCGCCGAACACACCACCCGCGGGCTGCTTCGCCACGTCCGCGGTGACCGTGGCCTTGGCGGTGCCGCCCGCGGGAACCGCGAGCTTCGCCGGGGACACGCTGAACAGGCTGCCGTCGGTCTCGGCCGACAGGTCGAGCGTGACGGGCTCGGAGCCCGCGTTGGAGTAGGTGATCTCCCGCGTCAGCGCGGGTTCACCGGTGTGCGGCCACTGGTGCGCGCCGAAGGTGATGCTCGTCGGGCTCGACGTCACGTTCTGCTTGATGAGCTTGGCGACGTCCACGCGTCCGGTGCCCTGCTCGAACGGCGTGAGCTTCGCGGTCGGCGTGGTGGTGCCGGTGAGCCGTGCTTTGAGGGCGGCGCCGGTCAGTTCCGGGTGCTGCTGGCGCAGCAGAGCCGCCGCGCCCGCGACGTGCGGGGTCGCCATCGAGGTGCCGTCGAGCGACGTGTAGCCCTCGGCCACCGGAGCGCCGATCCTGCCGTCGGAGTGCAGCGCGGCGACGATGCCGACACCGGGCGCGGTGAGGTCGGGCTTGAGACTGCCGGACGACGTCGGGCCGCGGCTCGAGAACTCGGCGATCTGGTCCCGGTCGTCCACCGCGCCCACGGTCAGGGCCGCGTCGGCGGTGCCGGGCGACCCGATCGTGCGGGCGCCGGGGCCGGAGTTGCCGGCGGCGATCACGAACAGCGCGCCCTTGTCCGCGGTGAGGCGGTTGACCGTCTCCTCGAGGGGGTCCACCTCGGGGGTGTCGTAGCCCCCCAGGCTCAGGTTGACGATCTGGGCTCCCTGCTCGACGGCCCACTCCATCCCGGCGATGATCGCGCTGTCCTGCCCGGAACCGTTGTCGCCCAGCACCTTCACGTCGAGGATGCTCGCGTCCGGCGCGACGCCGCGGTACTTGCCGCCGCTCTTCGCGCCGGTGCCCGCGACGATCGACGCGACGTGCGTGCCGTGGCCGTAGTGGTCGCCGTTGTCGGGGGAGTTCGAGAAGTTGCGCTCGCCGATCTCGCGGTCGGTGAGGTCCGGGTGGGTGTTGTCGACGCCGGTGTCGAGCACGGCGACCGTGACGCCCTTGCCGGTGAGACCCGCGGCGTAGGCGGCGGGGGCGTTGATCTGGGCGACGCTGCGGTCGAGGTTCGCCTTGCGCCTGGCGTCGAGCCAGATCTTCTTCGCGCCAGTGGTGGACAGCGTGCCGGCGAGCGGGGTCTTGGCCGCGTCGAACGCCACGCCGTTGATGCTGCGCAGCTGGAGGCCGGACTGCGCGCTCAGGGTGCCCTGGGGGTAGGTCGCGATGACCGGGAGGGCGCCGTCGTACGTCGCGAGCTCGGTGACGTCGAAGAGGCGCTCGTCGAGGCGGCCGTCCGCGATCATCGGGATGGCGTCGTGCGGCACCACGTACTCATGGCCCTGCACGGTGTAGGTGGAGAACAGGACGCGCTCACGTCCGGGTGCCGGTTTGATCGCTCTTTGTCCTGTCAGGACCTGATCACCGGTGATCAGCGTGACGGTGGGGGCCGTTCTCTGCGGGGGAGAGGCATGAGCCTGGCCCGCCGAGAGCAGGGCACCGGCCAGGACGACGACTCCGAGTAGGCGCACCCGGTCCTCCGTAGGTCGTGTGGGAGCGTTCTCACGGACCGTAGTGAGGCGCTCACCCCGTCACAAGGTCTACACCAATTTCCGGTACCATTTAGTCTTCCTGCTGTGACGGGCCTGCGTGAACGCAAGAAGGCGGCGACCAGGGAAGCACTGGGTGACGCCGCTTCGAGTCTGTGCGTGGAGCACGGCCTCGACCGGGTGACGGTGGATCAGATCGCGCGCGCGGCCGGGGTGTCGCTGCGGACGTTCTTCAACTACTTCTCCTCCAAGGAGGAAGCGGTCGTCGCCGGGGACACGGCGACGGCGCTCGCGTTCGTGGAGGAGTTCGCCGCACGGCCCGCGGGCGAACCGGTGCTGGTCGCCCTGCGCGAGGCCCTGCAGTCGATCTACCCGCGCTACGTCGACCTCGACCGGCTCCGGCACCTGCGCGAGCTCCGGCGGGACCCGGCGATGCTGCCGCACGTGTTCGCCGCCTACTCCGCCCGCGAGCAGGCGCTGGCGGCGGCGATCGCGGTGCGCTGCGGAGTGGACCCCCTGGTGGACCCCTATCCGGCGGTGACGGCGTCGACGATCCTCGCGTCGATGCGCGCCGTCGTGCAGTGGTGGCTCGACACACCCCAGGCCACCGAGAGGTTCGACGTCACCGAGCTGGTCGGCCGGATGATCGACCAGCTCGGAGACGGCTTCACCAGGTGACGGGCAGCTCGTGCACGCCGTAGATCGACATGTCGGTCCGCAGCGGCACCTCGGCGGCCGGCACGGCGAGCTTCAGCGTCGGCAGCCGGCGCAGCAGCTCGGTGAAACCGACCGCCATCTCCACGCGCGCCAGCTGCTGGCCGAGGCACTGGTGGATGCCGTGCCCGAACGCCACGTGGTGCCCGCGCGGCCGGTCGACCAGCAACGCCTGCGGGTCGTCGTACTGCCTGTCGTCGCGGTTGACCGCGGGCACCGACACCACCACGGTCTCGCCGGCGCGCACGGTGACGCCGCCGATCTCGACGTCCTCCTTGGCGTGGCGTGAGACGCCCATGCTGATGATCGACAGGTAACGCAGCAGCTCCTCGACCGCGTTCTCGATCAGCTCGGGGTTGTCGTGGAGCTTCTGGAACTGGTCCGGGTGCTCCAGCAACGCGAACGTGCCGAGCGCGAGCATGTTCGCCGTCGTCTCGTGACCCGCGATGAGCAGCAGGTTCGCGATGCCGGTGAGCTCGTTGTCGTCGAGGTCGGTGTCGCTGATCAGTCCGGACAGCAGGTCGTCGCCGGGGCTCCGCCGCTTGGCTTCGACCAGTCCCCGCATGAACAGGCGCAGCTCGACGGTGTTCTTGATCTGCTCGTCGATCGTCGTGTTGAGGCTGAGCAGCTTGGACGTGCGGCGCTGGAACTCGTCGCGGTCGCCGTAGTCGACCCCCAGCAGTTCGCAGATCACGAGCGACGGCACCGGCAGCGCGAAGTCGTGCACGAGGTCGGCCGGCGGCCCCTTCTCGATCATCGCGTCGAGCTGGGTGGTGACGATCTCGTGGATGCGCGGCGTCAGGTCCCGCATCCGGCGCACGGTGAACTGCCCGGTGAGCAGCCGCCGGAAGCGGGTGTGCTCGGGCGCGTCCATGAAGATGAACGACCCGGCCTGGCGCTCCGGCGGGAACAGCTCCGCGTGCAACTCGGGCGAGATCAGCGCCCTGGCCCGCGGGCTGTTGATCCGGTCCGAGCTCATCTGCGGCGCGGCGAGCACCGCACGCGCCTCGTCGTGCCCGGTGACGAGCCAGACGGTGTCGCCGTTGTGCTCGATCCGGTGGATCCGCCCGCGCCCGCTCAACTCGGTCAGCCCGGTGGCCGGGTCGAACGGGCACTTCCCGCGTTCGCTGAGTTCAGCGGGCAACTGCGGGCGGATGAGCTCCTGCGCGCTGCGCTGCCGCTCGGCCGTGGTCATGGCCCTCCCCTGTCTGACCCGCTGTGATCGGGTCGTGGCTCGGCGTCATACCCACGCTACCGAAACTTGCGCGTTGTGCAAGATTTTTAACCGGTCTTTGGGTTCTGTGTCGAAGTCCGGCTCGATGAGGGTCGCCTCGGGCCCGGCTGTCTCGGATCGGACTTCGGCACACCTAGACCGCGAACACCTGCGAGTCGTCCGCGAAGGCCTTGAACTCGAGCGCGTTGCCCGCCGGGTCCAGCAGGAACATCGTCCACTGCTCGCCGGCCTCGCCCTTGAACCGCACGTACGGCTCGATGACGAACTTCGTGCCGGCGCTCCGGAGCCTCTCGGCCAGCACCTGGAACTCGTCGACGGTCAGGACCAGGCCGAAGTGCGGGACGGGCACGTCGTGACCGTCGACCGGGTTGCTGACGCGCTCGGTCCTCGGCGCGAGGTGGGTGACGAACTGGTGGCCGTGCAGGTTCCAGTCGACCCAGGTGTCGGAGCTGCGGCCCTGCTCCAGGCCCAGCGTCTCGCCGTAGAAGCGGCGGGCGGCGGCGAGGTCGTCGACGGGCATGGCCAGGTGGAAGCGGGGGATGTTCGGCATGTAAGAATGTTAACATCACTACAAGATGTCGCTTGTTAACATAGGTCACATGACAGTGGGTCCGGCACGCCGACGAGGTCTGGGCGACGAGGTCGCGGACATGATCCGCGAGGCCATCTTCGACGGCGGCTACCCGCCCGGCAGCGCCCTGCGCGAGGTGGAGCTGTCCGAGGCGTTGCGGGTCTCGCGAGGCCCGGTCCGGGACGCGTTGCGCGTGCTCGAACACGAGGGCCTGGTGCGCGCCGAATGGCACCGGGGCGCCACGGTGGCCGTGCTGTCACTGCAGGACGTCGCCGAACTGGACAGCCTGCGCGGCGCACTGGAGGTCCTGGCCGTCCAGCGCGTGGTGGCGGCGAACGCGTCACTGGACCAGATCGCCGAGGCGGCGGCGGAGATGGACCGAGCCGCCACGCCGCACGAGATGGTGCGGTGCGACATCGCGTTCCACGACGCCGTGTACGCCGCCGCCGGGCACTCGCGGCTGACCCAGGCCTGGGAGGCGATCCGGTCGCAGGTGCACCTGTTCCTGATCACGCGGGTGCAGGTGAGCACGGACGGGTACCTGGAGCAGATCCGGGAGGAGCACCGGGACCTGGTGGCGGCACTGCGACTGGGGAACGCGGAAGGGGCGTTGAAGCTGTTCGCGGAGCACCGCAGGCACGCGTTCGACTTGCTCACCTCGGGTCCCTGACGGAGAACCTCCGGACACCCGACGAGACCGCCGGCGGAAACCGGCACTCCACATGCGGCACCACGAACGCTTCGACAGCGGCACAACGAACAGCCGCACGGAATGCTCACCCACACCAGCGTTCGCACCGCACGAACGCGTGGATTCGCTGGGCCGAAGAGGTGATCACCACCTCCGTTGGCCCGAACGGCCCCATACGCTCGCCGCCGTGGACCTGCACGCACTGAAGTACGAAGGCGACCCGCTCGCCGACGCCGTGATCGCGCACCTCATCGAGACCGGCAGCCTGAACGAGGTCAACCAGGTGCTCGCGGAGTTCCGCGGCAACGACGAAACCGTCCCGGCGCACCTGCCGCCCGTGGTCCGCGCCTACCTGGCCGCCACGGACGACCCGCCGGAGTGGATGGACGAGGAACGAGTCGCCCGCGCGCACGACTTCTTCGTCGACGACGGCGTGCACGTGGCGTCGGTGCTCAGCTTCGGCGCGATGGTCAACTGCTACGCGCAGCCCCGGCCGTCCAAAGTGCTCTCGCTCACGCACCGGCTCAACCAGCCGCACCGCCGGTTGTCGGAGACGTCGCAGTTCGTGCTGAACATGATGGAGCCCAACGCTTTCGGCACGGGCGGCTCGTTCGTGCCGACGATCCAGAAGACCCGGCTCATCCACGCGGCGGTGCGCTACTTCGTCGGCCACTCGCCCGACTGGGACCACGGCCAGGACGGCGTTCCGGTGTGCCAGCAGGACCTGCTGGGCGCGATGCTCATCTTCTCCGTGCAGGTGATCGACGGCATGCGCCGCATCGGTGTCTCCGTCACGGACACGGAGGCCGAGGACTACTACCACGTCTGGCGGGTCGCGGGCGCGGTGCTCGGCATCCGGGAGGACGTGATGCCGGAGACGGTGCGGGAAGCGGAAGAACTCAGCAACACCCTCGTGCGGGCGTCCTACGCGCCGTCGGCGGAGGGGGTCGAGCTGACCAGGAACCTCGTCGAGCTGTACGAGAAGTTCGTGCCCGGCAAGGCTTTCGACGGTGTGGTGGCGGCGATGGTGCGCCAGGTCGTCGACGAGGAGGTCGCGGACTGGCTGGAGGTCCCGCACTCGAAGGGCTGGACCAGGGCGGTCCGGACGGGGGCGAAGGTCATGCGGGTGTTCGAACGCGGCGAGGACCGCAGCCGGGTCGCCCGCGCTGTGCTCGACAAGGCGGGCGAGGTGTTGCTCGGCGCGAGCGTCCGCACGCTCACCGACGGCCAGCCGACCACCCTGACCGTGCCGGCCTGCCTCCGGCGTTAGAGCCAGCCGTGTTCGTGCGCCAGCGAGAACGCCTCGCTCCGGCTCCCCACGCCCAGCTTCGCGACTGCGGCGGACAGGTGGTTGCGCACGGTCCCGGCGGACAACGACGTGCGTGCCGCGATCTCGGCCACCGGGGTGCCGAACTCGCTGAGCCGCAACACTTCCAGCTCCCGCTGGGTGAGCGGGCACGGGGGAGCGGCGAGCGCGTCGGCGGCCAGGGCGGGGTCCACCCAGCGCGAGCCGGCGTGCACGCGGCGGATCACGTCGGCCAGCGTGCCGCCGGGTGATCCCTTGGGCAGGAACCCCTTCGCGCCCGCCTTCAGCGCCTGCTGCAGGTGCGGCGGCCGGCCCCGGCCGGTCAGGATCACCACCGCGCACGACGGCAGCACGCGCGCCAGCTCGGCGGTGACCTCCAGGCCGTCCAGTTCGGGCATCTGCAGGTCCACCACGGCCACGTCCGGGCGGTGCGCCCGCGCGGCCTCCACGGCGGCCCGGCCGTCACTCGCGCGGGCCACCACCTCGAGATCCGGCTCCAGCCCGAGGAGTGCCGCGAGCGCGTCGCGGATCAGCTCCTCGTCGTCGGCCAGCAGGACCCTGATCACGCGGGCACCACGACCTGCAGCGTGAACACGTCACCGGACTTCTCCACGGACACCTGACCGCCCACGGCCGCGAGCCGCTCACGCAGGCCGCGAAGCCCGTTGCCCTCGCCGGAAGGCTTCTCGGTGCCGTCGTTCGTGACGGTCATCCGCACCTCCTCCCCGGCGACAGCGACGTCGATCATGCACCACGTCGCGTGGCTGTGCCTCAGCACGTTGGTGCACGCCTCCCGCAACGCCAGCGCGAGCTGCGTGGCGCGCTCACCGTGCACCGGAACTTCCGTGACGGTGCAACGGATACCGGCTTCCTGCAACACGTTCCGCACGGCCTCAAGCTGCTCGGGCAGGTCCACCGCGCGATAACCGTGCACGGCGTCCCGCACTTCCTCCAACGCCGACGACGCCAGCCGTTGCGCCTCGAACGCCTCCGCGGCGGACCTCTCGGGATCGGTCGCCGCCAGCCGCCCGGCCAGTTCGGACTTCAGCGCGATCACCGTCAGCCGGTGCCCCAGCAGGTCGTGGACGTCCCGCGCGAACCGCAGCCGCTCCTCGCTCACCGCGAGCTCGGCCTGCGCCTCCCGCCCGGCCCGCGCCTGCCCGAGCAGCCCCGCGAACCACATCGGCAGCCCGGCCATCGCGATGATCGTCGCCCCGACCGACGCCGCGATCATCTGGTACGTCGTCTGGTCGCGGGTGACGAAGAACCCGACCAGTCCTGCGGTCACCACCGCGCCGATGGCCGCGAGCCACCGCCACGGCCCCGTCAGCAGCAACGGCGCGAACCCGGCCGCCGCCCCGCCGATCCACGCCCACGTCGACAGCTCGTCCGGCCCGACCGGCGCCACCAGCGGCATCGTCACCAGCACCGCGACCACGAGCACCCACAGCGGCCCGCCCCGCAACGTCACCGCGAACGCCACGGCCAGCACCAGCAGGCCCAGCACCCCGAGCCAGCGCAGCCCGGACGGCTCGCGCAGCACCGACACCAGCGGCACCACCAGCGCGCTCATCCAGAGCAGGTGGAGGGTGCCGCGCAGAGCGGTGTGCGGAAGATCGTTCATCGCCATCAGCCTAGAACCAGACCATCAGGATCGTCACGGCGATGACCAGGTCGAACACACCGCAGAACTCGGACCACCAGCGCGGCACGACGGCGTTGCGCACGTGGTGCACGAGATCCCAGACGGCATGCGCGCCCCACCCGAACGCGATCAGCCCCACCCCGGCATGGGGCGACACGAGGATCACCGCGCCGGCCAGCACCGCGTACAGGCCGAACACGACGAGCTGAACGCGCGGCGCCCGCCATCCCCACAACAGGTAGACCACCTGGCACACCAGCAGGGTCCACACGGGAGGCACGACCGGCGCCTGCCAGAAGTCGAACGTGACCGCGAGCGCGATCACCGCGGGCCAGCGATCACCCAGCGCCCGGACCACCGGGTTCGCGCTGGGAGTCCCGTGCCGATCATGCCGGTGCCGCACCAGGACGACGATCATCGCGGGAACCATCAGCAGGTGCCCGCCCGCCGAGACCGCGTCGCCGTCGAGCCACCCGAGCCAGTACGGCACCAGCAGCACGGCGTACGGGACGGCCATCGCCGCACACATCTCGACGATTCGGCCGTGGCCGCGATAGCGCATCCACAGCGCCATCGGCACGGACATCGAGACAGTCATCCACAGGGCGGCCACCTCGACCCGCTCCGGCGTCCACCAGGGCGCGATCAGGGCCATCCCGGCCAGCATCGCCACGAACATCTCCGCGCCGTGGCGGACCAGCGGCCGAACCGCCGGGGAATCCGTTGTCGTCATGCTTCGAGAATCGGAGAACCCGGTCGCAGAACCCATCCGTGCGGTGTCATGACTTGTCTGTGCGAAACGCCCAGACGGTCTATGCGTTCACCTCGGCCCAGATGGTCTTCCCGCCGGTGAACTCGCGTGTGCCCCAGCACCGCGAGATCTGGGCGATCAACATCAGCCCACGGCCTCGCGAGTTGTTGATCCTCGACTGTCCCAGCCGTGGAAGCTCGGCCGGTGTGTGGTCGTCGACCTCCACCCGGACGAAGTCGGTGTGTCGTTGCACCCGCACGGCCCGGGGGCCTTCGGCGTGCTCGTACGCGTTGCTGGCGAGCTCCGTGCACACGAGGAGGACGTCGAGCCTGACGTCCTCGGACAGGTCCCTCAACAGAGTCCCGACCCACCCGCGCATGGCCGCGAGATCGGGCGGGCCCTCGGGCAGGGTGTGCACGGTCCTCGCTGAGGCGCTCATCACCTCGGGGGTGTCCATCTCATCCCACCTCGTTCGGTTCAAGCCCTCCTGGCTGCTCAAGACGGCCGTCAGGGTGCGAAATACCACCGTGCGTGCTACCCCAAACGCGTGGACGGTTATGGCTTCGACATCGCGCTGGTCGCGGTACTGGTTCTGCTCAACGCGGCTTTCGCTGGCAGTGAGATGGCGTTCGTGTCGCTGCGCGAAGGTCAGCTTCGCTCTCTGGAACGGGAGGGACATCATCGTCTCGTTCGGCTCGCACGTGATCCGAACAGGTATTTCGCGACCATCCAGATCGGCATCACGCTGTCGGGATTCCTCGCCTCCGCGACCGCCGCGGTCTCGCTGGCGGCACCGGTCGTGCCGCTGCTGAGCTTCCTGGGCGGCGCCGCGAACGGCGTCGCGATCGCGCTCGTCACCGTGGTGCTGACGTTCGTCACACTCGTGTTCGGCGAACTGGCGCCCAAGCGCCTCGCGATGCGGTACGCGGTCCGCTGGGCGAAGATCGTCGCCCGCGCGCTCGACATCCTCTCGACCGTGTCCCGGCCGGCCGTGTGGTTGCTGAGCAAGTCGACCGACGTCGTGGTGCGCGTCCTGGGCGGCGACCCGAACGCCGACGACGAGCAGATGTCGGCCGAGGAACTGCGTGATCTCGTTGAGGTGCAACAGCACCTGAACCAGGAGCAACGCACGATCATGACCGGCGCGCTGGAGATCCACGAACGGCGGCTGCGCGAGGTCCTGGTGCCGCGCAGGCAGGTCACGATCCTCGAATCAGGTTTGGACATCCCCACCGCGCGGGAAATCCTGGCGAGGTCCGGACATTCGCGGGCCCCGGTGACCAAGGACGGACACCTGGACGACGTGATCGGTGTCGTGCACCTGCGCGACCTGCTCGACGACACCGCGGTCCTCGCGGACGTGGCACGCGCCCCGATGGTGCTGCCGGACTCGGTACGGGTCACGGACGCGTTGCGGCGCATGAAGGCCGAGCACGAGCAGCTGGCACTGGTGGTGGACGAGCACGGCGCGGTCGAAGGGATCGTGACTCTGGAAGACCTGCTGGAGGAGATCGTCGGTGAGATCTACGACGAGACCGACTCCGACGTGGTAGCGGTCAAGGCCGAACCCGACGGGTCGATCGTGCTGCCCGGCACGTTCCCGATCCACGACCTGGTGGACGTCGGCGTCGAGCTGAGGGACGCGCCGCAGGGCCCGTACTCCACGGTCGCAGGACTGGTGCTGCTGCTTCTGGGCCGCATCCCGGAGGTCCCCGGTGACGTGGTGGAGGTCTCCGGCTGGAAGATCGAGGTTTGCGCCGTCGAGCACCACGCGATCACCAAGGTGAGGCTGAAGTCACAGCGGAAACCGCGGAATGAAGTGGACCTCTGAACCGTTACACACGAGTGCGGCCACATCGGCCGACACACCTGCCAACGGAAACGGGGGGATTTGTCGTGCCTGCAAATCTGAAGAACCGCGCGACCGGGGCGCAGGACGCGGACTCGGTCGGCCAGTACCTGCGCGACGTCGGTCGCACACCGCTGCTCACCGCGTCCGAGGAGGTCGACCTGTCCCGGCGCATCGAGGCCGGGGTCTACGCCGCCCACTTGCTCCAGACCGGAGACACGAAGCGCGACCCGCGGCACCTGCGCCGCATCGTCGCGCAGGGCGAGCGCGCCAAGGACCACATGATCCGCGCGAACCTGCGCCTGGTCGTGTCGGTCGCGAAGAAGCACTCCTTCCGCGGCCTGCCGTTCGGCGACGTGGTCCAGGAAGGCAACCTCGGCCTGATCCGCGCGGTCGAGAAGTTCGACTACGCCAAGGGCTACAAGTTCTCCACCTACGCCATGTGGTGGATCCGCCAGGCGATCGAACGCGGACTGGCCGAGCAGACCCGCACCGTGCGCCTGCCGGTGCACGTGGTCGAAGAGGTCAACAAGCTCAAGAAGATCGGGCAGAAGCTGTCCGCGGCGCTCGGCCGCGACGCCACGGTCGAGGAGATCGCCGCCGAGGCCAAGTGCGCGCCGCAGCGCGTCCAGGACCTGAGGGACGCGGCGCGCACGTGCGTGTCGCTGGAGACGCCGGTCGGAGACGAGGGCGACTCGGTGCTGGGCGACCTGATCCAGGACACCGACGGCGTGTCCGCCCCGGATCTGCTGGAGCAGCAGGAGTTCACCGAGGGCGTTCGCTCCCTTCTGGACGTCCTGCCCGCACGGCAGGGCCGCATCATGCGCCTGCGTTACGGACTGGAGGACGGGCGTTCCCGCACCCTGCAGGAGGTCGCGGAGGAGCTCGGCCTGACCCGCGAGCGCATCCGTCAGCTCGAGAAGCAGTCGCTCGCCCAGCTCAAGCAGTCGGGCGACCGGGACGATCTTTTCGCGCTCGCCGGCTGACAACCGTACGAAAGTCGCTTGTTCTACTGCTTGTCGCAACTAAAGACTCATCACGTCCGATAACGGACTAACGCTGTTCGCAACCGCGTGTGAGCGCATCTGTTGGGCCGTCGAGGGCCGGCCCCGCGTTCACACGCGGTTCCCTGCGAATGAGGAGCAGTGATGAGACAACGCACCCTGCGCACGCTCGGGGTGGCGGCAGTCGCCGTCGCCGGAACCGTGCTCGCGCTCCCACAGGCCGTGGCCGCACAGCCTGAGGGACCGATCGTCGCCGAAAGCGCGCCCAACGCCGTCCAGGACAGCTACATCGTGGTCCTGAGGGACAACGGCATGGCGCGCACCGAGGTCAGCGGCCGTGCCGACGGCCTCGCGTCCCGCTACGGGGCCAAGATCGGCTTCACCTACAAGGCCGCGTTCAAGGGCTTCTCGGCCACGCTGTCGAAGCAGCAGGCCAAGCGCCTCGCCGCGGACCCGGCCGTGGCCTACGTGGAGCAGGACCGGACCGTGCAGGTCCTGACCGACCAGCTCAACCCGCCGTCGTGGGGTCTCGACCGCGTCGACCAGGCGGACCTGCCGCTGGACAGCAAGTACAGCTACAGCACGGGCGCGGCGAACGTCACGGCGTACGTGATCGACACCGGCATCAACTACGACCACGCCGACTTCGGCGGGCGTGCGTCGTTCGGCTTCGACGCGTTCACCGACGGCCGCAACGGCAAGGACTGCCAGGGCCACGGCACGCACGTCTCCGGCACCGTCGGCGGCGCGACCTACGGCGTGGCGAAGAACGTCAAGCTCAAGGCCGTCCGCGTGCTCAACTGCGCCGGTGGCGGCTCCGTCGCGACCGAGGCGGCGGGCGTCGACTGGGTCACCGCGAACGCCGTCCTGCCCGCTGTCGCGAACATGAGCCTCTACACCGGCACGGCGAACGAGCCGAGCCGCGTGCTCGACGACGCCGTGCGCGCGTCGATCCGCGGTGGCGTCACGTACGTCGTGGCCGCGGGCAACTTCAACGACGACAGCTGCAAGTACTCGCCGCAGCGCGTCACCGAGACGATCAACGTCATGGCGACGGCCCGCACCGACGCCCGCGCGTCGTTCTCGTCCTACGGCACGTGCAGCGACCTGTTCGCTCCCGGCCAGGACATCGTCTCCGCCTCGTACAGCAACAACACCGGCACGGCCACGATGAGCGGCACGTCGATGGCGTCCCCGCACGTCGCGGGCGCGGCGGCGCTGTACCTCGCGGACAACCCGTCGAAGACCCCGGCCGAGGTGCACGCGGCGGTCCTCGCCCAGGCCACCCCGAACAAGGTCACGAACCCCGGCGCGAACTCCGCGAACCTGTTGCTGCGCACCAACACCGGCGGCGTTCCCGGTGTCTCGGTCACCAACCCGGGCAACCAGTCCACGGTCCTGAACGGCACGGCGAACCTGACGCTCTCGGCGTCCGGCGGCACCTCGCCGTACACGTGGTCGGCGACCGGCCTGCCGACCGGACTCTCGATCGGCTCCTCGTCCGGTGTCGTCACGGGCACGGCGACCGTGGCCGGCACGTACAACGTGACCGTCACGGCCACCGCGACCGCTGGCGGTTCGGGCAGCACGTCGTTCACCTGGACGGTCGGCTCGGCCACCTGTGCCCCGCAGACCAACGGCACGGACGTCGCGATCCCGGACAACACGACCGTGACGTCGACGGTCTCGTTCAGCGGCTGCACCGGCAACGCCTCGGCGAGCAGCAAGGTCGAGGTGCACATCAAGCACACCTACAAGGGTGACCTCCTGGTCGACCTGGTCGCGCCGGACGGTTCGGTCTACAACCTGCACAACCGTTCGGGTGGCAGCGCCGACAACATCGACCAGACCTACACGGTCAACCTGTCTTCCGAGACGCGCAACGGCACCTGGACTCTCCGGGTCCGTGACGCGGCCACGGTCGACACCGGCACCCTCGACACCTGGACGCTGACGCTCTAACACTGTTCGGAACGGCGTACATCGTGCCGATGGCACGATGTACGCCGTGAACGTCTCTGCGGTCCTGCGCACCCTCGCCCGGTTGAGCGCTGCCGAGCAACCGCAGAAGCTCCAGCTCGATTTGACCAAGTCGGCGGGCCTGCTGTGGCTGGGCGACCACGAGCCGTCGTGGCGGGCGATCACGCTGGTGCAGGAGGGCCCGCACTGGACGCCGGTGTCGTGGACCGCGCCCAAGCAGGCCCGCGCCGAGGTCGAACACCTGGCCGCGTACGACGCGCTGCACCAGGAGGACCGGTTGCTGCGGCTGGGCTGGGCGTTCCTCGCCGGGCCCGCACAGATCGGCGGGCAACGCCGCCGGGTCTGCCTGCCGCTGGTGTCCCGGCCGGTGCGGCTGCACCACGGACTGGGTCTCGGGTACGCCTATCACGTCGCCGGTGACGCCGGGGTCTTCCCGCTGATCGACGACTGGGCCAAGACCGCTGAGCGGGAGGCCGCGCTCGCGCCGACCGAGCAGTGGATCACGCAGACGTTGCGGCTGGCCGGGTTCGAGAACGTGCCGATCGTGCACGACGACCCGAAGAGCCTGATCTCCGGCACCGAACTCGTCGTCGCGATGGGAGCCGGGCTGCACGCGGGTGAGCCCGTCGTGAGCACCGAGCAGGGCACGGCGCTGTTCGACTGGTCGGGCAAGAAGGGCCTGGACGGGACGGCGTTCGCGGCGCTCTACGGGGCCGCGTCCGAACCGGACCACCACGACGAGCCGATCAGTTCGGCGTTGCCGTTGAGCCACAGCCAGATGCGCGCGGTCGAACACGCCCGCCGTGCGCGGATCACGGTCGTGGGCGGGCCTCCCGGCGCGGGCAAGACGCACACTCTCGCGGCGTTGGCGCTCGATGCCGTGGCCGCGGGGAAGTCCGTGCTTCTCGCGAGCCGCACGCGCAACGCGGCCGACGTGCTCGGTGGCGCGCTGCGCAAGGCAGGCGGGCCGGTACCGGTGCTGTTCGGCGACTCCGAACTGCGGCAGGAGATGGCGCGCGAACTGAGCGATGGACTCACCGCCACGAGCAATCCCGACCAGCTCGGCGAACTCGATCGCGTCCGGCGTGCAGCCGCCGCCGCTGTCGCCCGTGTCGAACGCACGGCCGGTGGCTCGCTCACCGATGAACAGCTGGCCGCGGAAGCCCGTAAGCACCAGGCGCTGATGCCGGCGCATCGGGCCGTGGCACCCGCAGCGTTCGAAGCGGGCGTTGATTTCGTTGCTCTGCACGGGCTCTTGCAGCCGCGCACGGGATTCCTCAGTGGACTGCGGACCGGTTGGGCGTTGCGGAAGGCGCGTGGGCTCGCCGGTGCGGCCGACGTCCCGGTCGAGGACCTCCGCGCCGCGATCGAGGCCGCCGAGCAGACCGCGGCCTCCGTCCGGATCGGCGCGAGCGGCGGTACGGCGTTCGGTGAGCTGCGGCCGTTGCTGGCCGAGCAGGACGTCGCCAGTCGCACCGCCACGGCCACCTGGCTCAAGGAGTACTCGGTCAGCCGCAGGGGAGCGGGTGCGCGCCGGGCGGTGGCCGCGCTGGCGAAGGCGTTGCGCTCCGGACGTGCCGCCCGGCGGCGCGGGCTGGCCGAGATCGACAGCGCGGACCTGGTGGCGGCACTGCCGTTGTGGGTCGGCACGCTGTCCGACGTGGAGGACATCCTCCCGCCCGTGCCCGGCATGTTCGACCTGGTGATCATCGACGAGGCCAGCCACGTCGACCAGCCGCTGGCCGCACCCGCGTTGCTGCGCGGCCGCGCCGCGGTGATCGGCGGCGACCCGCGCCAGCTGCGGCACGTGTCGTTCGTCAGCGACCAGGCGGTGCAGGCGGCGGTCGACGCCGAGGGCACGCAGGACCTCCGCGACCGGCTGGACGTGCCGAAGATGAGCCTGTTCGACGCGGGCGCGGCCACCGCGGGCGTGCACTGGCTCGACGAGCACCACCGCTGCGCCCCGCACCTGATCGGGTTCGCGGCGACCAGGTTCTACGACGGCAAGATCGCACTGCTGACCACCCACCCGTCGATCGCCGACGTCGACTGCATCGACACCGAACGCGTAGAAGGCGACCGCACCTCGAAGGGCGTCAACCAGGTCGAGGTGGACGCCGTGCTGGCCCACGTCCGCAAACGAGTCGCCGCAGGCGTGCGGTCCATCGGCGTCGTGACACCGTTCCGCGCGCAAGCCGACGCTCTGGAAGAAGCGCTGCTCTCAGAACTCACACTGGACGAGATCACCACCGGCGGCGTGCGCGTAGGCACCGTGCACGGCGTGCAGGGCAGCGAATTCGACGAGGTGGTGATCAGCCTCGCCGCAGACACGAAGCCGGGCGCGTGGCGCTTCGTGAACGACCGCAACCTCCTCGCCGTGCTGACCACCCGCGCGCGCCGCAAGGTGCACGTCATCACGTCGGCCCCCGAACCGCCCGGCCTGGTCGGCGAGTACCTGCGACACGCCGACGTCGCGCCGGAGGAGACCGCTGGTGTGGACCCCGAGGACGCCTGGACCTCGCGTCTTGCGCAGGAACTGCGGACCGCCGGGCTGACCGTGCGGACCGGGTATCCGGTGGGGCAGTGGCGCGTCGACCTGGTGGTGGGGGAGAAGGAGGACGCCGTCGCGGTCGAGACGCGTCCGCACCCTGGTGGGGTGCAGGCGCACCTCGCTCGCTGGCGTGCGCTCACGCATGCCGGGTGGCGGGTGCATGACGCGTTCGGCAGCCGGTTCGGGGATGACCCGGCTCGTGCGGCGGTGGAGTTGGCTCAGGAGCTGCCGAGACGAGACGTCTCGTCTCGGCAGTTCTGACTTTGAACTCGGTGAGCCGCTCGCCTGCACGCCAGCGCTTGAGCTGAGACGAGACGTCTCGTCTGGCCTGACTTTGAATCCGGCAAGCCACCCGCCACACGTCAGCGCCTGGACTGAGACGAGACGTCTCGTCTCGGCTGACCTGATTCCGGGCTTGCCTGGGCTGAGACGAGACGTCTCGCCTCAGCCCAAGCCCAGCACCTACCGGCGAGCAGGCTTGAACAACGGCTCAGCCGACGCCACCGACGGCAAGAACGGGTTCGGGTTCGCCGGGCACACCGTCCCAACGGCCGGCAACGTGCCGTTGAGCAGGTACGCGTTCGTGTGGTCGGTAGCGCACTTGCTCACCCCGTACGCCGTGTGTCCCCACCCCGCGTACGCCAGCAGACGGCTACCGGTGAGCTGACGGTTCACGGCCTGCGCACCGCGGAAGTCCGTGACGCCGTCGAAGTAGTTGCCCACCACCAGGACCGGCGCGTTCGTGCGGGTGCGCCACGGGCCGGTGAAGCGGTCGGGGTTCACCGGCCAGTTCGCACACGCCGCGTTGCCCCACCACCACGCCGGTCCGAACTCCGAACCCGCTGCGGCGTAACGGGAAGTCGACTGGTACGAGCGGAGGTCGCGCGGGAACTCGATGTCCGCGCACACGTTGCCGTTGTAAGCGTCGAAACCGTTGGCGTAATCCGGTTCCGCCGCAACGGAAAGCGTTCCCGAAAGCGTTCCCGAAGGCGTGCCGACGGCAGCGTCGGACAGCTGGTCGAACAGTGCGGCGGCGTCGGGCCAGTCGCTCGGCGAGTACATCGCGCCGAGCGCGGTGTTGATCACGGCGTCGTAGGTGAAGACCTGGTCGCCGAGCTGGATCGGCTTGGCGCGCACCGACTTCAGCAACGCGTCCCAGCGCTTCTCCGACTGCGGGCCGAAGACGCACGCGGCCTCGTCGCAGGTGCGCAGGAACTCGCGGAACTCCTCCTTGGTCGCGATCCGGTCCGAGTCGATCTGCCGGCCGCTCGACCACAGTTCGGGGTTCAGCACACCGTCGACGACGAGTGCGCGGATGTTGTTCGGGAACAGGTTCGCGTAGGTGGCGCCCAGGAACGAGCCGTACGAGAAGCCCAGGTAGCTGATCTTGCGGTCGCCCACCGCACGGCGCAGCAGGTCCATGTCCCGGGCGACGTCGGCGGTGCTCATGTGCCGGGTGATCCGCTGGTCGTCGCGGCACTCGAGGCCCAGGGACCGGTAGCGCTCGAAGAACGGCCGCTCCTGTGCCGTCTGGTACGGGAAGCCGGGGACGCCCTCGAAGAACTTCTCGAGGTCCGCCTCGGACTTGAAGCAGTGCAACGGGTCGGACCTGCCGATCCCGCGCGGGTCGAACCCGACGATGTCGAACCGGCCCTGCAGGTTCGCCGACAGGGTGTTGCCGGCACCGAGCGCGAAGTCCACGCCGGACCCGCCCGGCCCGCCGGGGTTGAGGAACAGCGACCCGATGCGGCGCGCGGAGTCCGTCGCGGGCTTGCGTGCCAGCGCGACGGTGGTCGTGGCGCCGCGCGGGTCGTCGTAGTCGAGCGGCACCTTCACGGAGGCGCACTCGAAGCCGGGGTGTTCGGGCCCGCAGGCGGCCCAGCCGATCCGGGGGACGGCGGCACTGCCCGTGGCCTGCACGGCGGGTGTGCCGGTGATCATGAGCGCGGCCGCGGCGGCCAGCACTGTGAGACGCATCGACAAGCTCCCCTCTTGTCCGCAGAGGGGCCATTCCTACCTGCTCGGAACGGGCGCCGTCGACCGCCGAAAGTCGTGACCGGGCGGCCGCGTCAGTCCGGTCGCCGATGCTTCTGGCGCACTCCTAGGTGGTCAGCGATCTGGTCGTGAATGGGCGTGCTCATCACGATCGGGCTCGTCGGCGGGGTTTGTGGTGATGCCGCGGATGTGTCCTGGTTGTCAGGCATGAGAGGAGCGTAGGGATGGTGGTTGACGCCTCAAGGACGCTGATCAAGGAATCACCACAGTCATACCCCAAGAGGTGAATCGGGTTCCCCCGATCTATACCCAGCGTGGGACCTCGGTCCTGGTACAGGACCCCCTGTGGGTGCCCCCGATGGAGTTAACCCGAATTGCCCAGCAACGTGGAATCTCAGCGGCCGGACGCGGGGTTTGCGTGATCTCGCGACGATGCTGAACGATCGGGTTCAAGGTCGGGCGAGCGTGGAGCGTGGACGATGGTCAGCGGCAAGCCGGGCATCGCCAAGCGGCAGCTCATCCTCCTCTCCGGCAGGGCCCACCCCGAACTGGCGGAGGCCGTGGCGAAGGACCTGGGTGTCGGCATCACCCCGCAGGCCGCCTACGACTTCGCGAACGGCGAGATCTTCGTCCGCTTCGAGGAGTCGGTGCGCGGCGCGGACGCGTTCGTCATGCAGAGCCACACCGCACCCGTCAACGACTGGTTGATGGAACAGTTGCTGATGGTCGACTCGCTGAAGCGGGCCTCGGCCAAGCGCATCACGGCCGTCGTGCCGTCGTACCCGTACGCCCGCCAGGACCGCAAGTACGCCGGCCGCGAGCCGGTGTCCGCCCGCCTGGTCGCGGACATGTTCAAGACCGCCGGCGCCGACCGGATCGTCACGGTCGACCTGCACACCGCGCAGGCCCAGGGCTTCTTCGACGGCCCGGTCGACCACCTGCACGCGATGTGGCTGCTCTGCGACCACGTCGGCAGCCGCTACCGGGGCGAGGACCTCACGATCGTCTCCCCGGACGCCGGTCGCACCAGGCTCGCCGAGAAGTGGGCCGACCTGCTCGGCGGCTGCCCGATCGCGTTCATCCACAAGACGCGCGACCCGTTGCGCCCCAACGAGATCTTGGCCAACCGCGTGGTCGGCGACGTCGAGGGCCGCACCTGCGTCGTGGTCGACGACATGATCGACACGGCGCTCACGAGCACGACGGCGGCGCGGCAGCTGCTGGAGCAGGGCGCGAAGGACGTGGTGCTGGTCGCGACGCACGGCGTGCTGTCCGGCGACGCCTACGACCGGCTCATCGCGAGCAAGGCGCGCGAGGTGATCCTCACCGACACGCTGCCGATCCCGCAGGAGAAGCGGTTCCCCGGCATGACGGTGCTGAGCATCGCGCCGCTGCTGGCGCGCGCGATCCAGGAGGTCTTCGAGGACGGTTCGGTGACGAGCCTCTTCGACGGCAACGCGTAGGGAAGCCCTCCGGCCCGTTCTGTGTTGCCATGAGACATGGGCGACATGCGAGTGGAGACCTCCGCGAAGCGGGTCCGTGCGTACTTCGGTGGCGAACTGGTCGCGGACACGACCGCGCCGCGCCTGGTGTGGGAGATCCCGTACTACCCGGCCTACTACCTGCCCCTGTCCTCCGTGCGCGCCGAGCTGAAGCCGACGGGGGAGACCAGGGATGGCGGTGTCGTGCACGACGTCGTCACCCCCGGTGGCACGGCTGAGGGTGCCGCGCTCACCTTTCCGGACTCGGAGGCGTTGCGGGACCTCGTCCGGTTCGACTTCGCGGCCATGGACGAGTGGCTGGAGGAGGACGAACCGATCTACGTCCACCCGCGCGACCCGTACAAGCGGGTCGACGTGCTGAGCAGCTCACGACACGTGCGGGTCGCGTTGGACGGCGTGACGCTGGCAGCGTCGGCGCAGCCGCGGATCCTGTTCGAGACGAGCCTTCCGCCGCGCTACTACCTGCCGTTGAGCGACGTCCGGTTCGATCTCCTCAGGCCGTCGCCGACGCAGTCGCAGTGCCCGTACAAGGGCACTGCCACGTACTGGTCGGTCGAGGTGAACGGCCGGGTCCACGACGACCTCGTGTGGATCTACCGGTCGCCGCTGCCGGAGAGCCAGAAGGTCGCCGGCATGGCCTGCTTCTACAGCGAGAAAGTCGATCTCTACGTCGACGGCGAGCTTCAGGAGAAACCGGAGACGCCCTGGTCGTAGCTACTGCGAGCGAGTCGTAGTTCACACACTGCAAACTTGCAGTGACTGCAAAACGATCCTGTACCCTTGCCTCGTGAACCAGCCGGGGGAGAGCCTGCGCGACCGCAAGAAGCGCCAGACGCGGGCCGCGCTCGAACGGGCGACCGTGCGTCTGGCCGCCGAACGGGGCTACGACCACGTCACCGTGGACGAGATCGCCGCCGAGGCCGACGTGTCGGTGCGCACGTTCTTCAACTACTTCGCGAGCAAGGACGAGGCGCTCATCGGCGCGGACCCCGAGGCGGGCCCGCGCATGGCCGAGCGGATCCTCGCCTTCCCCGACGCCGTCACGCCCTTCGAGGCGTACCGGCAGTCGGTGCTCGCGGAGATCACCGACGAGCTGAACAACGCCCGCGACCTGTGGTTGCTGCGCAAGGAAGTCCTGATGCAGCGGCCGGACCTGCTCGTCCGGGCGTTCGCCAACAGCGCCGAGTCCGAGCAGTTGCTCTCGAGCGCGGTGGGACAGCGGGCACAGCTGCCCGAGTCCCACCTGTACCCACGTCTGCTCGTCGCCGCCGGAAGTGCCGCGTTCCGTTGCGCGGTAACGCGATGGGCACTCGACGACAGCGTCGCGCTGGGTGAGCTCGTCAGCGAGGCGCTCGGGCTGTTCGGCACCGGCCTGGCTCACGTACCGAGTCGTCACGAAGGGGGATCATGAGCACCGAGGCAGAAGTGACACCAGTCCACAGCAAACGGGACGTAGTCCAGGCGCTGTGGGGCCTGATGATGGGCATGTTCGTGTCCATCCTGGCCAGCACCATCGTGTCGAACGCGCTGCCGCGGATCGTCGCCGACCTGAAGGGTTCGCAGTCGATCTTCGCGTGGATCGTGACGGCCGAGCTGCTCGCGATGACCGCGACCGTGCCGTTGTGGGGCAAGCTCGCCGACCTCTACAGCCGCAAGCTGCTGATCCAGGCGTCGCTGAGCCTGTTCGTCGTCGGCTCGCTGATCGCGGGCTTCTCGCAGAACGTCGAGATGCTCATCGTCAGCCGCGTCGTGCAGGGCCTCGGCGCCGGTGGCGTCACGGCGCTCGCGACGATCGTGATGGCCGCGATGATCCCGCCGCGTGAGCTCGGCAAGTACTCCGGCATGTTCGGCGCGGTCTTCGGCGTCGGCACGGTCGCGGGCCCGCTGATCGGCGGTCTCCTGGTCGACACGTCGTGGCTCGGCTGGCGCTGGTGCTTCTTCATCGGCATCCCGTTCACCCTCGCCGCGATCTACATGCTCCAGCGCACCCTGCACCTCCCGGTGGTGCGCAACGAGAAGACGAAGATCGACTACCTGGGCGCGTTCCTGATCGTGTCCGGTGTCTCGACGCTGCTGATCTGGTCGTCGCTCGCCGGCCAGAAGTTCGAGTGGGCGTCGGGCTGGACCGCGGGTCTCGTGTCGCTGGGCGTGCTGCTGCTCGTGGCCGCCGTCCGCGTCGAGGCGAAGGCGCACGACCCGATCGTGCCGCTGTCGATCTTCCGCAACCGCACCGTGTCGCTGGCGACCATCGCCAGTGCCCTGGTCGGCATCGCGATGTTCGGCGGCACGGTGTTCCTGTCGCAGTACTTCCAGCTCTCGCTCGGCAAGACGCCGACCCAGGCCGGTCTGCTGGGCCTGCCGCTGATCTTCGGCCTGCTGGTCTCGTCCACCGTGGCCGGTCAGCTGATCACGAAGTTCGGCAAGTGGAAGGCGTTCCTCGTCGCCGGTGGTGTGTTCATGGTCGGCGGCATGCTGCTGCTGTCCACGATCACCGCCACGACGACGGTGTTCATGGTGTCCGTGCACATGTTCGTGCTCGGCGTCGGCGTGGGCCTGATGATGCAGAACCTGGTGCTGGCGGCGCAGAACGACGTGCCGGCGAAGGACCTCGGCGCCACCACGTCCACCCTGACGTTCTTCCGCTCGCTGGGCGGCGCGATCGGCGTCTCGGCGCTGGGCGCGGTGCTGGCCAACAAGGTCTCGTCGCTCGCGTCCGAGAAGTTCGGCGCGATGGGCGGCGGCGACGCGGCCGGTCACCAGGTGCCGGACCTCTCGGTGCTGCCGCCGGAGCTGAAGGCCGTGATCGCCGACATCTACGCGACGGCGACCGCGGAGATCTTCCTGGTGGGCGCGCCGTTCGCGGTGCTCGCGTTGCTCGCGGTGCTGTTCATCAAGGAGAAGCCGCTCAAGGAGACGAGCGGTGACGACCGGCTGGCGGCGGAGATGGCCGCGGGTCACTGATCCGGTTACCTCGCCGAGCGGACCCCTGACTTTCGTCGGGGGTCCGCTCTGTCCTTCAGGTCGGGTCTCCCCGCGCGCCGATCCCTAACTTCTGTTCCATGATGCTCTGGGGTGCAGCACTCACGCTGCTGGTGTCCACGTACATGGGGGAGGCGTCGCTGCCCGGCGTCGCGGTCGCGATCACCAAGGGGGACCAGGTGATCTCGGTCCAGGGCTTCGGCCACGACTCGTCCGGCGCGCCGATCACCGAACACTCGAAGATGGCGATCGCGTCGGTCAGCAAGTCGTTCACCGCGCTCGCGGTCCGGCAGCTCGCGGACGCCGGGAGGATCGACCTCGACCGGCCGGTGTTCGACTCGCGCGTCACGCCGCGGCAGCTGCTCGCGCACAAGTCCGGGATCAGTGACCGGACGTTGCCGGAGAAGAGCCTGAAGCAGCCCGAAAACCCCGAAGGGGCCGTGGAACGGGCGCGCGAGGCGTTGCGGGACGCCGTGCCCGACGAGACGTTCCGCTACACCAACACGAACTACCACCTGCTCGCCCGGCTGGTCGAGCAGGCTTCGGGTGAGAACTTCAACGCCTACCTGAAGAAGCACGTGTTCGAGCCGCTCGACATGGACAACACCGTGGCTGTCGACGTCACGCCGAGGGATCTGCCGAAGGACTACCGCAAGGGGTACGGGTACGCCTACGGGTTCTCGGTGCCGCTGACCGAGCCCGACCGGTTCGTCACCGGCTCCGACGGGGTCGTCACGACCGGCGCCGACATGGCCAAGTGGCTGGCCGCGCAACCGGAGCTCCAGCCGCGCGACGGGATGGGCTGGGAGGCCGACCAGCAGGGACGGTTGCGGCACAGCGGGATCTGGTTCACGGGTACGGCCGGGCAGCTGCTGACGTCGTCCGGCCACGGCATCGCGGTCCTGTCCAACAGCGGGATCACGCTCGGCAACGAGGGCACGTACCTGCTGGAGAACGGGATCGCCGCGATCCTCGACGGTGACGAGCCCGAGGAGCCGGAGTCCTACCGGCTGCTGATCGACCTGGTGCTCGCCGGGCTCACGCTCCTGTCCGCCGGACTGGGGATTCGCGCGTGGCGGCGGCCCCGGAGGTTCCACAAGGCGTGGCAGGTGTTCAGGTTCGTGCCGCTGGGCGTGCTGCTGGCGTTGCCGGCGATGCTGGGACTCCTGTACGGCGGCGGGCGCGACATCACGTTCTTCCAACTGGCGCACTACTCGCTGCCGCTTGTGGTGTGGTTGGGCGTGTCCAGTGCGATGAACACGAGTCTGGCGGTCGTGAGGTGGGTGCGATGAGGGTCGTGGCGCTCGCGGGCTGTGTGGCCACGGCGTTCGGGCTGTCCTTCGTGATGGACAGGAACGTGCCGCCGTGGACGATCGTGGTGTGCGCCGGGTTGTTCGTCGCCGCCTTCCTGCTCGGACGGAGGATGGCGCCCGGCTGGCCCGCGATCATGTTCGCCGGGGCGGGCCTCATCGGGTTCACGCAGCTGATCGTCGTCGGCCTGGCGGTGGCGCTGCCGTGGTTCCTCGGGCGGCTCGCGGGGCAGCAGGCCGCACTGGCCGCGGCCGAGGTCGAGGCCGCTCACCTGCGGGAACGCACGCGGATCGCGCACGAGGTGCACGACACGCTAGGTCACGAACTCAGCCTGCTGGCGCTGCAGGCCGGCGCGCTCGAGATGACCCTGCCGCCCGAGCACCAGGCCGCCGCGGCCCAGCTCAGGGTGACGGCGTCCGACGCCACCGAACGGCTGTCCGCGCTGGTGTTCCTGCTGCGCGACGGCGAGCCACCCGCCATGGCCGACCTGCGGGACCTGGTCGACCGCGCGGTGGCCGCCGGGATGAGCGTGGAGTTCACAGTGGAGGGTGACATCCCGTCCACTGTGGAACGCACGGTGCATCGAGTCGTGCAGGAGGCGTTGACGAACGCGGCCAAGCACGCGCCCAAGTCCGTCGTGGAGGTGAAGGTGACGTCGGCGCAGGGCAGCACCGTGGTCGAGGTCGGCAACGAGGCGGGGCTGCGCCGGGGCGCGGGCAGCCGGCTGGGCCTGATCGCGTTGCGGGAACGGGTGCGGATCGCGGGCGGTACGCTCCGGGTCAGCCGCGGCGAGGGCAGGTTCGAGCTGGTCGCGACGGTGCCGCACGCGGGGGAGCTGTGATCCGGGTACTGCTCGCGGACGACGAGGTGCTGGTGCGTGCCGGGGTGCGCGCCATCCTCGGGTCAGACCCCGAACTCGAGGTCGTCGCGGAGGCGGCCGACGGGCGCGAGGCGATCGACCTCGCGTTGAAGCACCGGCCCGACGTCGTGCTGATGGACATCCGGATGCCGCGCCTCGACGGGCTGGAGGCGGCGCGTGAACTGGCGAAGCTCGGGTTCGGCGTCGCGATGCTGACGACGTTCAACGACGACGGCTACCTGGAACGGGCGCTCGACGGTGGCGCGCGCGGGTTCCTGCTGAAGTCCGGCGATCCGCGCGAGCTCATCGCGGGCGTGCACGCGCTGGCGTCCGGTGGCGCGTACCTGGCGCCGAAGGTGGCGGCCCGGATGATCACGCGGTTCCGCGGCGGGCGGGTCGGTCAGGCGCGGTCGCGGGTGGAGTCGCTGACCGCGCGGGAACGCGACGTGCTCGCGTTGCTGGGCCAGGGCCTGTCGAACGCGCAGATCGCCCGGCGCCTCGACCTGGTAGAGGGCACGGTGAAGGGGCACGTGAGCGCGATCCTGAGCCGCCTGGGCGCGGAGAACCGCGTCCAGGCGGCCATCGTGGCCCACGAAGCGGGCCTCTAGTGCCGCGGCTGGCAGCCTTTGCCCCGTATTCGGCGTTCAGACGGGTGTCTCGTGGTGCCGGCCCCGCGTCCTCATCCTGGTCGGCTGTGGGCGTGGGGCCGGTGCCGCGAGGCGCCCTGCTGAGCGTCGAAGACGCGGCGAAGGTTGCCAGTCGCGGCACTAGAAGGGGAAGTGGCCGTGCTGGCTGGCGATCGTCACCCAGCGGGTCGCGGAGAACGCCTCGATGCCCCACCGGCCACCGAACTTGCCGTAGCCGCTCGACTTCACGCCACCGAACGGCGCCTGCGGCTCGTCGTCCACCGTCTGGTTGCCGACGTGCACGATGCCGGTGCGGATGCGCTGAGCCAGACCGAGTCCTCGTCGTGAGTCCTCGGTGAGGATGCCCGCGGTGAGGCCGTGCTCGGTGTCGTTCGCGATGGCCACGGCCTCGTCGTCGTCCGCGACGGGCACCACGACGACGGCCGGGCCGAAGATCTCCTCCTGGAACACGCGCATCTGCGGCGTGACGCCGTCGAGCACGGTCGCGCCGCCGTCGCCGCCCGCCCGCACGGTGGCGCCGTTCGCGACCGCGTCCTCCACCAGCGCGGCGACCCGTGCCGCGGACCGCGGGTTGATCACCGGGCCGATCACGGTGCCGGGGTCGGCGGGGTCGCCGTGCGGCAGCGAACCGACCTTGGCGGCGAGCTTCGCGGTGAACTCCTCGGCCACGGACCGGTGCACCAGGATGCGGTCCGTCGACATGCAGATCTGGCCCGCGTTGTGGAAGGCGCCGAACGTCGCCGCGTCGACCGCGTGGTCGAGGTCGGCGTCGTCGAGCACCAGCAGCGAGTTCTTGCCGCCGAGCTCCAGCACGGCGGGCTTGAGGTGTTGTGCAGCAAGGGTTCCGACGATCCGGCCGACCTCGGTGGAGCCGGTGAAGTTCACGGCGCGCACGCGGGAGTCGGTGATCAGCGCCTCGGCCACCGCCGCGGCGTCCTCGGGAGCGTTCGTGACGACGTTGAGCACACCCGCCGGCAACCCGGCCTCGCGCAGCACGTCCGCGATGAACAGCCCGGCCGCGATCGGCGCGTCCTCACTGGGCTTGAGCACGACGGTGTTCCCGGCGGCGATCGGCGCGGCGACGGCACGCGTGCTCAGGATGACCGGCGCGTTCCACGGCGCGAACGCCGCGATCACGCCGAGCGGTTCCCGCACCGCCAGCGACAGCTGACCGGGCACCTCCGTCGTCAGCACCTCGCCGACGGGCTGGGTGACCGCCGCAGCGGCCTCCCGCAGGATGTTCGCCGCGAGCATGACGTTGAACCCGGCCCAGCCGCCGACACCGCCGACCTCGGCGGCCATCAGGGCGACCACCTCGGGTGTCCGGGACTCCAGCACGTCCGCGGCCCGCAGCAGGATCCCGCGCTTCACGGACGGCGACGTGGCCGCCCAACCGGCGAAGGCCTGGTCAGCCGCGTCGACTGCGCGCGCGACGTCCGCCGGGCCGGCCGCCGCCACGACGGCGTAGACCTCGCCGGTGAAGGGGTTGAGGTCGTCGGTGGTGCGGCCGTCCAGCGCGGGAACGCTGTCGCCGCCGATGAGGAGCTCACGCTTTTCGCTTGCCACGAGCAGGATCTAAGCCGCAGGCCGCCTGATCATCCAAGCCCGGCTTCCGGTGGATGGAAACTGGGCTCCAGCATCCGCGCGATGCCGCGTGCCGCCACCTGCAGTGCCGCGACCAGCCGGGCCCGCACGTTGCGCAGGTCGGGCACCACGATCCCGAGCGCTGCCACCACGTACCCGTCCACCTCGACCGGCACCCCGACGCTGCACGCCCCGAGCGTCATCTCCTCGAACGTCTGCGCGTACCCGTCCCGCCGGATCCGGTGCAGCTGGGCCCGCATCCGTCCGGGCTCGGTGACCGTGAACGCCGTGAGCCGCGTCAGCCCGTGCGTCAGCACCTCGTCCTGCACCTCCGCAGGCGCGTGCGCGAGCAACACCTTGCCCACCCCGGTCGCGTGCAACGGCAACCGGCTGCCCGTGGTGCTCACGATCGGCACGGACGCGTGCCCGGAGACCCGGTCGAGGTACAGGACCTCGGTCCCCTCCCGCACGGCCAGGTGCACCACGGCGCGGGTCGCCGCGTGGATGTCGTGCAGGAACGGCTCCGCGACCCGGCTGAGGTCGACCTCACCCGCCGCGAGCAGTCCGAGCCGCCAGATCCGCCGGCCGATCACGTACTCGCCGGAGTCGAGCCGCCGCACCGCGCCCCACTCCGCCAGCTCGGCGAGCAACCGGTGGGTGGTGCTGACCGGCAGGCCGCTGCGCCGCGCGATGCCGCTCAGGGTCTGGCGGCGGTGCCGGCTGTCGAAGGTGCCGAGCAGCGACAGCAGCTTGGAGGAGACGGTGGCGGCCACACCCGGATTCTGCACCGTGCGTTCCAGGTCAGCAGGGGCGGACGGCGCGGGGAAGGTCCGTCCGCACGGCACGGGAGTCGCTCGCCGCCGCCGAGCAGCGCGAGCCGGGGGAAAGTCGCTTCGGGCGTGCGGGAGTCGCCGGTGACACTGGGCGGGTGACGTACCTCGGTGAAGGCTGGGACAGCACGGCGGTCCTCGTCGGCGGGCGCTGGGTGGAACGGCGGCCGCGCCGCCCGGAGATCGGGCCACAGCTGCTGCGCGAGTCGGTGGTCATGCCGTGGCTCGCGCCCCGGCTGCCCCTGCCCGTCCCGGTGCCCGTGGTCGTGTCGGAGGACCCGGTGGTGGTGCGGCACGAGCTGGTGCCGGGTGGAGAGGTGGCGTCGCTCGACGCCGTCCAGGGCCGTCAGCTCGGCGAGTTCCTGCGCGCCCTGCACGCGGCCCCGGTCGCCGAAGCCGTCGAACGGGGCGTCGGCCCGATGCGGCTCCCCGTCGAACGCTTCCGCGCCGAGGTGCGGGTGCCCGGTGGCGAGGAACTGCTCGCGGAGCTCGACGGCCTGCCCGCGGACACGCTCGTCCACGGCGACCTCGGCCCCGAGCACGTGCTGGGCCGCGACGGCGTGCTGACCGGCGTGATCGACTTCGGCGACCTGCACGTCGGCGACGCGGCCGTCGACCTCGCGTGGGCACTGCACTCCACGCCACCCGAGTTCGCCGCCGCGCTCGCCGAGACCTACGGGGTCACGCCCGCGCTGCGGGAGCGGGCGTTGATCTGGCACAAGCTCGGGCCGTGGCACGAAGTCCTGTACGGCAATGACATCGGCGACCGGGAGGTGGCCGAAATTGGGCTGGCCGGAGTAGTGCGGAGGCTGGGCGTCTGGGTATCCCCGAGCTGACAGCCACTTCCCGAGGAGGACGAGATGCCCTGGGTTCGCCAGCACCGCCGCAGCCGCCCCTACAGCTGGTTCGGCTCGACGACGGTCCGCCGCCACTACCGCAGGCCGCAGGGGTCGATGTGGATCGTGGTCGCCGCCGTGCTCGCCGTGATCCTGCTGCTCGTCGTCCTGTTCTGAGGGTAGTGTCGGGGCCATGGGACAGTTGGGCGAGTTGTTCCCCGGCCCCAAGGTCCGCCGCGAGGCGACGGACGCGGGCACGGGTGAGGACTACGAGGAGACCGGGCCGCTCGACCTCACCGCGGGCGCGGTCCGGCTGAGGCCCCGGCCGAAGCCGGAGCCCCGACCGGAGAGCGCCGACAGCACCGAGTGATCACCGGTACTACCCTTGCCCGGTGCTAGCCGGGCTGCTCTTCCTCATCCCCGCCACCTTCTTCGTCATCGGCGTGATCCGTGACCGCCGGAGGCTGAGCAACGCCGTCTGGCTCGGCATCGCGCTGGTGATGCTGCTCCTGCTGCTGGCGGAGGCCGGGCGGGACAACCCGGTGCTGAGCCTGCCGCTGGTGCTCGCGTTCATGCTGGCCGTGCTGGGCCTGCTGCTGCTCCCACTGGCGCTGCTGGCCAACGGCATGGTGATGGTCCGCCGCGAGGGCCGCTCGCTGGGCAACCTGTTGTCGTTGCTCGCGGGACTGGCCCTGCTCGGCGAGATGGTCTACTTCTTCTGGGGCATCGCGCAGCCCAACGACTGGATCCGCGGCTCCGCCATCGGGTTGTTCCTGATGTCGGCGTACATCGCGTTCCTGTTCGTGAGCCTGCTGCTGTACTCCGTGATCTACGGCCGCACCGGCCGCCGCCACGGGTTCGACGGCATCGTCGTGCTCGGAGCCGGCCTGATCGGCGACCGGGTGCCGAAGCTGCTCGCGAACCGGCTCGACCGCGCGATGCGGCTCTACCACCGCGATCGCGAGGCCGGCCGGTCGCCCGTCATCGTGGTGACGGGCGGCAAGGGCGCGGACGAACAGGTCTCCGAGGCGTTCGCCATGAGCCGGTACCTGTTCGACCGCGGCGTGCCCGAGAGCGACGTGGTGCTGGAGGACCAGGCGACCACGACCGAGGAGAACCTCCGCTACAGCAAGACCCTGCTCGCCGAACGGGGCCTCCACGGCCGGGTCGTCGCGGTCACGAACAACTACCACGTGTTCCGCACCGCCGTGCTCTCCCGCAAGCAGGGCCTGCGGTTGCAGGTCATCGGCGCGCCGACGGCCTGGTACTTCGTGCCCAGCGCGTTCCTGCGGGAGTTCGTGGCGCTCCTGGTGCGCAACCCCGTCGTGCACGGCCTGGCGTGCGCCGTGCTGATGGCCGGCGGGCTCGCGCTGACCCAGATCGGTTAGCCCAGATCGGCTAGCCCAGGAGTGCCTTCATCTCGGTGATCTCCTGCTGCTGACCGTCGACGATCGCCTGGGCGAGCTTCTTGGCCTTCTCGTCCTGGCCTTCGGCGAGTTCGGTCTTCGCCATCTCGACGGCGCCCTCGTGGTGCTTGATCATCATGCCCAGCCAGAGCCGGTCGAACTCGGCGCCGCTGGCCTTCTCCAGCGCCGCCATGTCGTCGTGGCCCATCATCCCGGCCGCGTCGTGGCCGGCGTGGTCCTGCTTGGCGCCCCATTGCGCGAGCCACTCGTTGAGCTGGGTGATCTCGGGGCCCTGGGCCTTCTCGATGCGCTGGGCGAGGTCGCGGACCTTGTCGTCGCTGCTGCGGGACGGCACGAGTTTCGCCATGTCCAGCGCCTGCTGGTGGTGCGGGACCATGCCCTGCGCGAACGTGACGTCGGCAGCGGTGTTCGCGGGACTGCCGCAGGCGCTCAGAACGAGCATGCCGACGACAGCCCCGATGAGGGACTTCATCACGGGTTTCTTCTTCTCTCTGCGTTTGTGGACAGTGCTGGGTGGACTGACGAACTCAGTTCCGCAGCACGCAGAGAGTCGTGAGGAGCTGTCGTCCGCCCGGTGGCGGACGTGGAGGGGTGCTCGGCGGCGTTTCGCCGGTGGGCTCGGGGGGCCGGGGGAGTGCCGTTCGCGCCAGGAACCAGCCCAGCAGCACGACGGCCGCGGAGACCAGGACCGCGAGGCACAGGTGCGTCAGGTCGTGCTCGTGGGGCTGTTCCTCGTGGTGGGACATCGTGTGCGTGGCGTGCGGAGTCTCCGCCGCCGCGACGTGATGCATGCCGACCACGGAGAAGACGAGCGCGCACAGCAACACCCACTGGGTGAGCCGGCGCTTCGTCATGGGGCACACCCTACGACGGCAGCGCTTGATACGGGTACCCCCTAGGGGTATTGTCCCCGTCATGAGTCTTACCAGGCAGGCGATCTCCGCGACGCTGCACTGCCTCACCGGCTGTGCGATCGGCGAGGTGCTCGGCATGGTCATCGGCACGGCGCTGGGCTGGAGCAACCTCGCCACGATCGTGCTGGCCGTGGCGCTCGCGTTCGTGTTCGGCTACTCGCTGACCATCCGGCCGGTGCTGCGCTCGGGCCTCGCGTTCAAGGCGGCGCTCGGTGTCGCGCTGGCGGCGGACACCGTGTCGATCGCGGTCATGGAGGTCGTCGACAACGCGGTGATGCTGCTCGTGCCCGGCGCGATGGACGCGGGCCTCGCGAACTGGGTGTTCTGGGCGGCGCTGGCGTTCTCGCTCGCCGTCGCGTTCGTGGTGACGGTGCCGGTGAACCGGTGGATGATCGCGCGCGGCAAGGGGCACGCGGTCGTCCACCAGCACCACCACCACTGAACCGATCAGGCGCGCGTGAAGCGCATGATCCAGTTGATCTCCCAGGTCTCGCCGCCGTCGTAGGAGAACTGCTGCTGCCACACGGGGTCGTCGCCGGGTGTCCAGTCGAAGCGGACCTTCACCGCGTGCCCGCCGACGACGTCGTCGCCGAAGAACACCCCGTGCCCGTCGCTGAAGCGGCCCTCCAGTGGCGGGTCGAGCTTGCCGGGCGCGCGGGTGGAGGCCCACCAGATGCGCCAGACGTCGTCGTCCGGGTCGTACTGGCGCAGGGTCATGCCCTCCCAGCCGTCGGCGAAGAAGCTGTCGATGATCGCCCCGCCGCCCAGCAGCGGTCGCGCCTCGGCCTCCGCGTCGAACTCGACCCACTCGGTGCCGCGCCCGATGATGTCGGCGAGCTTGCGGTTGGCCACCCGCCACCGGCCGTGGAGGAAGTTGAAATCGTTCTCACTCATGGAAATGACGCTAAACCGATTCACTGACACCCTTTGTCAGTGATCGACTATTGACGCAAAGGTCTGGACCATTTTACCGTTCCCGGCAGTGGCCGCCGCCCTAGCCAGGAGGTCCTTCCCTTGCGACTGCTCGCCAGAGTGGTCCCGGTGCTAGCTCTGCTAGCCGGGACCGTGATAGCCGTGACCAACGCACCGACCGCAGCCGCAGCCCACGAGGACTGCCGGCCGGACGGGCTGTACAAGACGCCGGGTGTCGAGGTGCCGTACTGCACCGTCTACGACACCGCCGGCCGCGAGACCATGGGTGACAAGTCCAGACGCGTCATCGGGTACTTCACCAGCTGGCGGACCGGCAAGAACGGTCAGCCCGGGTACCTCGCCAAGGACATCCCCTGGAACAAGGTCACGCACCTGAACTACGCGTTCGCGCACATCGACGCCCAGAACAAGATCTCGGTCGGTGCGAACGACGCGAACAACTCGTCCATCGGCATGGAGTGGCCGGGTGTCGCCGGCGCCGAGATGGACCCGTCGCTGCCCTACAAGGGGCACTTCAACCAGCTCACGAAGTTCAAGAAGACCAACCCGAACGTCAAGACGCTGATCTCGGTCGGCGGCTGGGCGGAGACCGGCGGCTTCTTCAACGCCGACGGCTCGCGCAACGCGTCGGGCGGCTTCTACAAGCTCGGCCAGAACCAGGCCGCGATCGACACGTTCGCCGACAGCACCGTGGAGTTCCTGCGCAAGTACGGCTTCAACGGCGCTGACATCGACTACGAGTACGCGACGTCGAACAACCACGCCGGCAACCCGGACGACTTCTGGATCTCCAACGCCAACCGCGGCACGCTGTGGGCCGGCTACCAGGCGATCATGAAGACGCTGCGGGAGAAGCTCGACCGCGCCGGTGCCGCCGACGGCAAGCACTACATGCTGACCGCCGCCGTGCCCGCCTCGGGCTGGCTGCTGCGCGGCCAGGAGGCGTACCAGGTCGTCAAGTACCTCGACTACCTCAACGTCATGAGCTACGACCTGCACGGTTCGTGGAACCAGTTCGTCGGCCCGAACGCCGCCCTCTACGACGACGGCAAGGACGGCGAGCTCTCGGCCGGTGGCGTGTACACGGCACCGCAGTACGAGGGCATGGGTTACCTCAACACCGACTGGTCGTACCACTACTACCGCGGCGCGATGCAGGCCGGACGCATCAACATCGGCGTGCCGTTCTACTCGCGCGGCTGGCAGGGCGTCACCGGCGGCACGAACGGCCTGTGGGGCAAGGCCCCGCTGCCGAACCAGTCGCAGTGCCCGCCCGGCACCGGTTCGTCCGTCGGCTCCACCACCCCGTGCGGTAACGGCGCGGCCGGCATCGACAACATCTGGCACGACGTCACCGCCGGTGGCGCCGAGGTCCCGTCCGGTGTGAACCCGTTGTGGCACACGAAGAACCTGGAAGCCAAGATCACCGGTTCCTACGGCGCCCAGTACGGTCTCGACCCGGTCAACGACCCGACCGACCGCCTCACCGGCACGTACACGCCGCACTACGACTCGACTCTGAAGTCGCCGTGGCTGTGGAACAACGACAAGAAGGTGTTCCTCTCCACCGAGACCGAGCAGTCGATGGCGGAGAAGGCCAAGTACGTCCGCGACAAGGGCCTCGGCGGCATCATGATCTGGGAGCTCGCCGGCGACTACAGGTTCGACTCCTCGAAGAACGAGTACTTCATCGGCGACACGCTGCTGTCGACCATCAACACCGGCCTGAACGGCGCCGCGCCCTACGGTGCCCTGAAGGCCACGTCGCAGCAGACCCAGTCCCTGGCCGTCGACGTGGACGTTTACGGCTTCGCGCTGGGCGACAACAACTACCCGATCACGCCGAAGATCAAGTTCACCAACCGCTCCACGGTGACGATCCCCGGCGGCACGAAGATCGCGTTCGACTACGGCACCAGCGCGCCCGGCAGCATGGGCGACCAGTCGGGCTTCGGCCTGAAGGTCGTGTCGAAGGGCCACAGCGGGTCCAACGTCGGTGGTCTGAAGGGTGACTTCCAGAAGGCGGAGCTCACGCTGCCGTCGTGGCAGTCGCTCGCACCGGGTGCCTCGATCGACGTGACCGTCAGCTACCAGCTGCCGATCTCGACGCCGTCGAACTTCGTGTTCACGTTCGGCGGTCAGTCGTACGCGATCAGCGCCGACCACCCGCGCATCGGTGGCGGCAACCCGCCGACCTCCACGTCCACGTCGACCACTACGTCGACCACGACCACCACCACTACGACGACGACCACCACCACGACCACGACGGCGCCGACCTGCTCGCTGCCCGCGTGGGAGCGGGGCAAGGTCTACACCGGTGGCAACGAGGTGTCGCACAAGGGCCGCAAGTGGCGCGCCCAGTGGTGGACGACGGGTGAGGAGCCCGGGACCACGGGTGAATGGGGCGTCTGGCGCGACCAGGGTGCCTGCTAGTCGGTAGTCAGGACACTGTCAGGCGCGGGGCTTAGGCTGTCGGTCGTGACCGCCCAAGACCCGCGCCTGCAGGAGTTGGTCCTGCTCCGCAAGGTCAGAGACAGGATCGACCGCGAGTACCGGCAGCCGCTGGACGTCGCGGCGCTGGCCCGCGGCGTGCACCTGTCCGCGGGCCACCTCTCCCGAGCCTTCCGGGCTGCCTTCGGCGAGTCCCCGTACAGCTACCTCATGACCCGCCGCATCGAGCGGGCCATGACGTTGCTGCGCCGGGGCGACATGTCCGTCACCGACGTCTGCTTCGAGGTCGGCTGCACCTCACTGGGCACCTTCAGCACCCGCTTCTCCGAACTGGTCGGCATGTCCCCGAGCCAGTACCGCAAGACCGCGGGCGCCGACGGCCAGGGCATCCCGAACTGCCTGGCCAAGGCCGTGATGAGGCCGATCAGGAATCGAGAAGCGGCGACCGGCCCGTCCGATTAGGTTGACCGCCATGTCAGTCATCATCGCCGCCGCGTTCCTCCCGGCAGACGACCCCGAGAAGTCACTGGGCTTCTTCCGCGACGCACTCGGCTTCGAGGTCCGCCAGGACGTCGGCCAGGGCACCATGCGCTGGATCACCGTGGGGCCGCCCGACCAGCCGGAGACCGGCATCGTCCTGCACCCACCCGCCGCCGACCCCGGCGTGAGCGACGAGGAACGGCGCACCATCGCGGTCCTCATGGCGAAGGGCGTCTACACCGCGCTGTCGCTGGCGACCAAGGACCTGCAGGGCACGTTCGACCGCGCGCGGGCGTGGGTCGAGTCGTCCGGTGCGGGTGAGGTGTTGCAGGAGCCGGAGGACCAGCCGTGGGGGGTGCGGGACTGCTCGTTCCGCGACCCGGCCGGAAACCTGGTCCGCATCAACCAGCTGTGAACGTGGTGCCCGGCGCGGCGTAGTCGACCTGGCCCTGGTAGCGAGTGGACGCACGGGTGACCGCTTCCCGCGGGGTCAGGAAGCGGCCCACGTGCGTCACGACCAACCGTCCCGCACCGGCTCCAGCAGCCGTCTCGCCCGCGTCCTCAGGCGTGTGGTGGACCATGTTCGGCGTCTTCACCGCACTCTCGGCCTCGCACACCAGCACGTCGGTGCCGCGGCCCAGTTCGGTGAGACTCGGGCACGGCGCGGTGTCGCCGGAGTACGTCAGCGACCGCCCGTCCGCCTCGACCCGCACGGCGAACGCCGGGACGCCGTGCTCGACCGCCGCGCTGGTCAGCCGCAGCGATCCGACCGCGGCCTCGTGCCCGTCGTGCAGTTCGGTGATCTCGAACGCCGACTCGACCGGGCTGCGCTCCGGCCCGTTGGTGAGGAAGCCGGCCAGGCGGTCCGCGATGCCGGGTGGTCCGTACAGCGGGACCGGCGGACGTGAGACGTCCGCGAACAGCAGGGCGTAGTAGGCGGTGAGCAGGTCCGCGCTGTGGTCCGCGTGCAGGTGCGAGATCCAGATCGCGTCCAGGTCCTCCAGGCGGGTGTGGCGTTGCAGCGGGCCGAGTGTGCCGGTGCCCGCGTCCATCCACACGCGAGTGCCGTGGTGGGAGACGAGGTAGCCCGAGCACGGGTTGTCCGTGCTCGGGTACGGGGTCGCGCAGCCGAGCACGGTCAGGCCGAGGTCCATCGATCCACCGTAGGTCAACGGGCGCGGCAGGTACCTTCATCGCGTGAAAGAGCCCGTGTGGAACGAGTGGCGGCGGCCCGGACCGACCCCCGCGCAACGGCGGCGTGACATCGGCATAGCCGTGATCGTGCTGCTGTGCGCGATCGAGGTCACGGTGCTCGTCAACAGCACGGGCGCGTACCTCTTCCAGAACCCACCCGGGCTGGGCGCGCAGGTCCTGTGGATGGTCGCCCTGTCCGCGCCACTGGTGGTGCGCCGCCGCTACCCGCTCGCCGTCATGCTCGTGGTGTCCGCGCTGTTCATCGCCGCGCAGCTCAACCAGTCCGGCGACACGTTGCCGCCGTCCGCGATCCTGTTCCTCGCGATCTACACCGTGGGCGCGTGGGAGCGGAACCGCCGTGTCGCGCGGTGGTCTCGCATCGGCGTGATCGGCGCGATGTTCCTGTGGCTCGGGTTCAGTCTCGTGCGCGCGCTGCTCGGGCCCAAGGGAGATTTCAAAGATGCCGCCGGGCCGATGGACCCGGTGCTCGCGTCCGTCCTGTACGGACTGGAGTTCAACATCTTCTTCTTCCTCTTCGCCTACGTGGTGGGGGAGATGGCCTGGTCGGGTGCGCGGCGCCGCGCACAGCTCGAGTTCCAGGCGGAGGAGCTCAGGCTCTCGCAGGAGCAGAACACGCGTGGCGCCATCGCCGCTGAACGCATGCGCATCGCTCGCGACCTGCATGACGTCGTCGCGCACCATGTGTCCGTGATGGGGATTCAGGCTGGTGCGGCGCGTCGGGTACTCGACTCCGATCCCGCGATGGCCCGTGACGCGTTGCAGACCGTCGAGCAGACCGCTCGCACCGCGATCAGCGAACTGCGCGGCCTGCTGGGGGTGTTGCGCGCGGACGCGGACGGCGATCTCAAGGCCGCGCCCGGCCTCGACGACCTGCCGGAACTGTTCGACAGCGCACGCGCTGCTGGGCTGGATGTCTCGCACGGCGTGTACGGCGACGTGCGCGAGGTGCCGTCCGGTGTCGCCTTGTCGGCTTATCGGGTCGTGCAGGAAGCACTCACGAACGTGGTGAAACACGCTGACGCGCAACACGTCGACGTGCGCATGCGTTATCTGGACAGCGCACTGGAGTTGGAGATCGCCGACGACGGCCGTGGACGTGCTGTGTCCAGCAACCCGGGTTTCGGTCTTGTGGGGATGCGAGAGAGGTTGGCTGTGCACGGAGGTTCGCTGGAGGTCGGTCCACGGCGTGATGCGGGCTATCTGGTCCGTGCGTCGCTGCCGACCGTGGTGGAGGAGAAGGCGTGAGCTTGCGAGTCGTGCTGGCCGACGACCAGGACCTGGTCCGGGCCGGCTTCCGGGTCATCCTCGGCACCGAGCCCGGCATCGAGGTGGTCGGTGAGGCCGGTGACGGTGCCCAGGCGGTCGAACTCGTCGCCGAACTCCGTCCCGACGTCGTCCTGATGGACGTCCAGATGCCCCGCATGGACGGCCTGGAGGCCACCCGTCACATCCTTTCCGCTGGTCAAGGCACCCGTGTCGTCATCCTGACCACGTTCGACCGCGAGGACTACCTCTTCGAGGCACTGCAGGCGGGCGCGAGCGGGTTCCTGCTCAAGAACGCCTCACCGGAAGACCTCGTGGAGTCCGTGAGGGTCGTCGCGCGCGGGGACGCGTTGCTCTCGCCGGAGGTCACACGGCGCGTGATCGCCCGTTTCAGCACGACGGCGAAAAAGCGCACGAGGCCATCGGCGCTCACGGACCGTGAGTTCGAGGTGCTGGTCGAACTGGCCAAGGGCGCATCGAACGCGGAGATCGCCGCGACGCTGTGCCTGGGTGAGACCACCGTGAAGACTCACGTCTCACGCGTGCTCACGAAGCTCAGTCTGCGCGACCGCACACACGCCGTGGTGTTCGCCTACGAGAGAGGAATCGTCTTGCCCGGCGGCTAGTGGCGTGGGGGCGGTGCCGCGAGGCGCCCCGCTGGGCGCGGATTCGTCGCCGACGTTCTGAGCCACGCCACTAGCTTTCGTACGCAAACTGACGTACGCGAGATCAGAGCGTGAGCGGATGATGCACCCGCTCGTGGTGACGAGAGTAGGACGCGTCACCACGAGAGAGGGAGAGCGATGGCTACCACCCGCAAGCTCAGCGGCCGCGCCCGCAAGGCGGTGCTGCTCGTGCACATTCTGTCGGCGGCGGCGTGGCTCGGCATCGACCTCGCACTGGGGATCCTCGTCGTGGTCGCACTGTCCACTGAGGACGTGAGCACCGCGGGCCTGGCGATCCAGGCAGTCGACCTGTTCGCGATCTGGCCGATGTTCGGCGCCAGCGTCGTCTGCATGGCCTCCGGCGTCGTGCTCGGCCTCGGCAGCAAGTACGGGCTCATCAGGTACTGGTGGGTCGCCACCAAGCTCTTCCTGAACGTCGGCATGTCGCTGCTGATCGCGTTCGCGCTCAGGCCGGGCGTCCGCGAAGCGGCCGAGATCGGCAGGCGGATGCTGAACGGCGACCCGGCGGCGGTCATCCCGTCCGGCATCCTGCACCCCGTCGTCGTCGCGCCGACGCTGCTGCTGCTCGCCTACTTCCTCTCGGTGTTCAAGCCGTGGGGCAGGACGAGCCGCGTCACAGGTCCGCCCTCATCACGAAGCGCCGCTTTGTCGGGTGTGTGACCTGCGCGAACCCGGCCTCCTCGAACACCTGCCGCGCACCGACGTGCAGCTCGCCCCACGTCACGCTCTTGGCGGGATCGGCGATCATCGGGTACGCCTCCACCGCACGGGCTCCGTGCGACCGGGCGTGCTCGACGGTCGCCGCCGCCAGTTCGTACGTGAGTCCCTGACGCCGAAAACCCTTGCGCACCAAGAAACACGTCACGGCCCACACGCCGTCGTCGTCCTTGTCCTCGGCACGCCCCTTCCACGGAACGGGCATGCTCAGCAGCTTCGCGTAGGCGGGCCGCGGCTCGACCGCCACCCAACCGGCGGGCTGATCGTCCACATAGGCCACCAGCCCGCTGCCCCGCGAGGACTGCTCCGAGTGCGCCGCGACGCGGTCGTCCTGCGTCGAGTCGCGCCAGATCCAGCCCTTCACCTTGTACCGCTGGCAGTGGCATTTCGAGGGCTCGGAGCTGTCGAAGATCGCCTCGACGTGCTCCCACGGCACCTCGTCCGACGGCACGATCCGAATCACGGGCACTAGAGCTCCTGGGTGAGGTTCACCGGGTTTCCGTCCGGGTCGAGGACGTGCGCCACACGTTGTCCCCACGGCATGTCGTTCGACGGCCCCAGCACGCGGCCTCCCGCGGCCTCGACCAGCGGCAGCAGCGCGTCCACGTCGGTCACGTCGATGCTCAGCGTGATGCGGGGCGGCCCCGACAGGTCGGCCGGTTCGGAGACGAGCCCCAGTTCCGCGTCGCCGATCTTCAGCGTCTTGTAGAACACCGGACCGTCCGGCGGGTACGAGTGCACCTCGCTCGCCCCGAGGACCTGCTCGTAGAACGCCTGCACCCGGTCGATGTCCGGGGTCACGATGATGGGCTGGATCGCCATGGTTCCTCCTGGTCGTCAACAGGGGTACGGGCCGGCCGTCCGGAACTCATCGGTGATCCGAACAACGGCAGCAACTCGTCCACGTTGAGGTACGTCGTGCTGCTCGTGACCAGCCCGTCCCGCACGTCGAGGAACACCAGCCCGAACGGCCGGTCCATCCCGGGCCGCATCTGCCAGAACGCGGGAGACCCGTTGGCCCGCACGGGAACCAGCCACGCACCGGCGCACGACGCGTTCGGATCGCTCAAAGCGATGGAGATCGGCCCACGACCGCGCAGCCACCAGCTGAACGGCGGCATCGACATCGTCGCGTCCTCGTGCAGCAACGCCACCAAGGTCTCCACGTCATGCGTCTCGAACGCCTCGCAGTACCGGCTCAGCAACGACTTCTGCACGGGATCGGCGGGATCCAGCGCCGAACCGACGTCCACCACCCGCAGCGTCGCCCGCGCCCGTTGTACCGCGCTGTTCGCCGCCGCCACCGAGATGTCCAGCAGCGCGGCGACCTCAGAAGCCTGCCACGCCAGCACGTCACGAAGGATCAGCACGGCTCGCTGGCGCGCGGGCAGGTGTTGCAACGCCGCGACGAACGCCAGCCGGACGGTCTCCCGGCGAATCGCCTGGTCCTCCGGCAACACCAGCGCGTCCGGCACCGGCTGCACGAAGGCGTTCTCCAGCAACGGAGCGCCGATCTCGCCACCGGACGGTCCCAGGTCGACGGGCAAGGCACGACGTTGAGCACTGCGTTGCATGTCGATGCAGATGTTCGTGGCGATCCGGTAGAGCCACGTCCGCAGCGACGCCCGCGCGGAGTCGTAGCTGTCGAACGCCTTCCATGCGCGCACGAGTGTTTCCTGCACGGCGTCCTCGGCCTCGAAGCCGGAGCCGAGCATGCGGTAGCAGTAGCCGGTCAGCTCGATCCGGAACGGCTCCAGCGCCTCGATCACGCACCGGACCCTACGCGGATCCGCGCCAGCTCGTCCGGTGCCGGGCCGGGATGGAGGATCCCGAGCCGGCGGGTGGCCCGTGTCATGGCCACGTAGAGGTCGTTGTGCCCCAGCGGGGCGGCGAGGATCGCGGCCGGGTCGACGATCAGCACCGAGTCGAACTCCAGTCCCTTGGCCTGGACGGGAGTCAGCACGACGACCGGATCGGTGATCGCGCACGGGGCGGTGAGCCGAAGAGCGTCTTCGAGCACGGCGAGGTGCGCGGACGGGGTGATGATCGCCAGCCGGCCGCCGAGGTGCCCGGCGGCGACATCGGCGACGGCTCCGGGTAGTTCGGCGAGCGTGGTGCGGCGGCGCCAGGGCGACTCACCGGCGGTGCGCGCGGACCGGGGTGGCCGCAGGCCGGGGTGGTGCGCGGCGAACAGGTCACCGGCGGCGTCCATGATCTCCGCGGGGGTCCGGTAGTTGACGGTCAGCTGGGCCAGCCGCCAGCGATCGTCCACATGGGGCCGCAGCGCGTGGTCCCACGACGAGGCACCGGCCGGGTCGCTGGTCTGGGCGAGGTCGCCGACGACCGTCATCGACCTGCTGGGACACCGCCGCATCACCATCCGCCAGGCCATCGCGGACAGTTCCTGCGCCTCGTCGACCACGACGTGCCCGAACGTCTCCCCGCTCCTCCCGCCGACCACCGCGGTGGCCTCGTCCAGCAACGGGACGTCCGCCGCGCTCCACCGCCCGGCCCGGTCGCCGGCCAGGCCGGTCACCACCTGCCACGCGGTCAGCGGCGGCCACAGTTCGTCGAGCACGCGGCACACGGCGGCATCGGCCAGCAGCGCGGTGCGCAACCGCGTGGCGTCGGCCTCGTCGAGCAGGTGCCTGGGGCCGTCGGGATCCTGGCCGAGCACCACTCCGGCGGCGGCCAGCGCGCGCAGGTCGGCCGCGCTGAGCCGGCCGTCGGCGGTGCCGCCGTCGAGAGCCTCGCCGGTGTCGGTGAACGCCACGCTCTCGAACCGGTCGATCAGGCGCAGGGCCAGCAGCTCGACGATCCGCTGCCCGAACACCAGCCGTGCCTGGTTGTGCGGCAGTCCCGTCTGGAGGGCCTGGTCCGTCGCACGGCGGAAGTCCGGCGGGTCCAGCCGCACCACCTGTTCCTCGAACTCGAACTCGACCGGCTCACCGGGAACGCGTACCCGTGACCGCACCGCCGCGGCGATCCGGGCGGCCATCTCCGCCTGGCCCTTGGCCTCGGCGACATCAGGCGGATCCGTGCGATCGATCGGGATGTCCGGCCGCAGCAGGGAAATGGTCGCGGTCACCACGGCGTGCTCGCCCAGGCCCGGTAGCACCTGCCCGATGTAGTCGAGGAAGACCTCGCTGGGACCGACGATCAGCACGCCCCGAGTGCGCAGGTGCGGTCGCGTGTACATCTGGAAGGCCAGCCGGTGCAGCGCCACCGCCGTCTTGCCCGTGCCCGGGCCTCCCTGCACGACCAGCACCCCGCCGTGCCCGTCGCGGACGATCTGGTCCTGCTCGGCCTGCAGCGTGGTCACGACGTCCCGCATCCGCCCGGTCCGCTCCGCTGTCAGCGCCGCCAGCAACGCGGCTTCTCCGACCAGCGCGCCCTGCCCGGCGGTGTCCGGATCGAGCAGGTCGTCGTCCAGCGCGAGGACCACGCGTCCCCGGGTCGTGATGCGCCGCCGCCGTCGCACTCCCTGCGCGTCGGCCATGGTCGCCGTGTAGAACGGCCGGGCCGCCGGTGCGCGCCAGTCGAGGAGCAACGGCTCGTCGTCCTCGAACATCCCCAGCCGGCCGACGTAGACCCGGCGCCCGTCCCGCAGGTCCAGCCGCCCGAAGCACAGGCCGTCCTCGGCGGACTCCAGACGAGCCAGCTCCGCCCGCCACCACCGCGTCGCCTCCGGGTCCGCCGGCCGGACCGCGGCCTGGTCGCGGAGCGCGTCGAGCCTGGCGTACAGGGCGGTCACGTACTCCTGCTCCGAGACGAGCTCCCGATCGGCCTCGCTGCTGGTCAGCACCCCAGAACTCCCCACGGTCCGGCGATTGGTGACGACGAGGGTGCACCGCGGATCCGCGAAGGAACAGTCTTGTTCTTCGCGGCGCGCTCAGCCGCCACCGATGAGTTCTCACCGACCTGCACGTACATCAGGGCATGACCGAAGACATCCGGGCCGCGGTGGCGGCCGAACGACGTGACCAGGCGGACCTCCTCGGCCGCCTCACCGAGGACCAGTGGCACGCGCCGAGTCTGTGCGAGGGCTGGACCGTGAAGCACGTCGTCGCCCACACGACGCTGCCGTACCGCTCGTCAGGACGGCGGGTGATCTGGGAGATCGTCAAGTCCGCCGGTCGCTTCAACCACGCGTCCGACCGCATGGCCCGGGAAGACGCTCGACGACCGACCGGCGAGCTGCTCGACGCGCTGAAGAACAACATCGACCACCCGTGGACGCCACCCGGCGGCGGTCCGGCGGGCGCGCTCTCACACGACGTCATCCACGGCCTCGACATCACCGTCGCACTCGGACTCGACCGCGTCGTCCCGCACGAACGCCTGAAGCTCGTCCTCGACGGCATGAAGCCCGGCAACGTCAAGTACTTCGGCGCGGATCTTCAAGGCAAGCGGCTCGAAGCCACCGACCTGGACTGGGTGTTCGGGGAGGGCAGGCGGTGCGAGGCCAGGCCCAGGACCTGCTCCTGCTGATCTGCGGACGGACGCTGCCGCCGGGCAGGCTCAGCTGACCTCTTCGCGCACCCGTGCCGTCGCCTCGATCGTCGACGCCAGGAAACGCGCGACGACCTGCCGTTCCTCCGCGCTCATCCGCCCCCACGCGGAGGCGTAGCCGCGCGCCAGCGGCTGGAAGAAGGTCGAGGCCAGCGCCGTCGCCGCGGAGAGCACCCGGAGCTCGACGCGGCGGCGGTCGTCCGGATCACGCTCCCGCACGACGTGCCCGGCCCTCTCCAGGCGGTCCAGCACGGACGTCGTCGCCGACGCGCTGAGGTTCAGGGCCTTCGCCAGCGTGCCGGGGGTCATGGGAGCCGTCATGATGAGGTTCAGCGCTGTCATGTCCGTGGGATGCAACTCGTGGGCGGCGCTGAAGATCTCCAGGAACCGGTTCGACTCCATCACCAGCGCCCGCAGCATCATGCTCAGGTCGTAGTCGGTTGCATCGCTCACGATCACAGCTTACTGTTTCGACCATCGAAACGTTCGACGATCGAAGGAATGTCTGATGCGTGTGCTTGCCGGGGTCCTCCTCGTCGTCTGGCTGGCCCTGGGTGGCTTCACCGGGCCGTACGCGGGCAAGTTGTCGGAGGTCGCGGAGAACGACAGCAGCGCGTTCCTGCCCAACTCGGCCGAGTCCACACAGGTCGCCGAGTTGCAGAAGAAGTTCCAGCGGGAGACCGCGATCCCCGCCATCATCGTGATCGAACGGTCCGGTGGACTGACCGAAGAGGACAGGAGGTTCCTGGCCGACGAGGTCAAGGGCTTCCAGGCGTCCCCGGTCATCCTCGCGCCGGACGGCAACGAGGCCGCGCAGGTCGTCGTGCTGCTCGACCCCGCCAAGGACGTCAAGGACTCGGTCTTCGAGATCCGCGACGGCACCCGTGGCGCTCCGCAGGGGCTGACGGTGCTGGTCACGGGCCCGGCCGCGCAGGTCGCGGACCTCGTCGAGGCGTTCGGCGGGATCGACGGGCTGCTGCTGATCGTCGCGGGCGCCGTGGTCGCCTTGATCCTGCTGGTGGTCTACCGAAGTCCGCTGCTGCCGGTCGTCGTGCTCGTGTCCGCGGTGTTCGCGCTGGGACTGGCCAGTTTCGTCGTCTACCTGCTCGCGGACAACGACGTCCTCGCGCTGAACGGGCAAAGCCAGGGCATCCTCTCGATCCTGGTCTTCGGCGCCGCCACGGACTACGCCTTGCTGCTCGTGTCGAGGTTCCGCGAGGAACTGCGCGACACCCAGGACAAGTTCGCCTCCATCAAGACGGCCTGGCGCGGCACGATCGAACCCATCGCGGCGTCGGCCGGCACGGTGATCCTCGGCGTGCTGTGCCTGCTGTTCAGCGACCTCGACTCGAACAAGGGCCTCGGCCCGGTCGCCGCCATCGGCATCGGTGCCGCGCTGCTGACCACGATGACGTTCCTGCCCGCGACCCTGGCGCTGCTCGGACGTGGCGCTTTCTGGCCGTTCGCACCGAAGTTCGGCTCGAAGCACCCCGAGACCAGCGGGTTGTGGGGCCGTGTCGCGAACCTGGTGCGCCGTCAGCCGCGCACGATCTGGATCGTCTCGACGCTGGTGCTGCTCGTCGGCGCCGCGTTCCTGCCGCAGCTCAAGGCGTCCGGCACCGCGCAGTCCGACGTGTTCCTCACGCCGGTCGAATCCGTTGCCGGGCAGGAACTGCTGTCCAAGCACTTCCCGGGCGGCACCGGTTCGCCGACCGTGATCATCACCGGCGAGGGCTCGACCGCCGAGGTCGTGCAGAAGGCCAAGGTGGACGGTGTCGCCGAGGTGCGGCCGTCCGGAACGGCCGACGGGCTCGTGCGCATCGAGGCCACGCTGAAGGACGCTCCGGACTCCGACGCCGCGGTGGCGACGGTGGAGCGCATCCGTGCGGCGGTGGACGGCATCGACGGCACGAAGGTGGGCGGTCCGACGGCGACGTTGCTCGACACCAGGACGACGTCGGAGCACGACCGGGCGCTGATCATCCCGATCGTGCTGGTCGTGATCTTCCTGATCCTGGCGTTGCTGCTGCGGTCGTTGCTCGCGCCGTTGCTGCTGATCGGGACCGTCGTGCTGTCGTTCGCGGCCACGATGGGCGTGTCGGCGCTGGTGTTCAACCACGTCTTCGACTTCCCGGGCGCCGATCCGGTGGTGCCGTTGTTCGGGTTCGTGTTCCTCGTGGCGCTGGGCATCGACTACAACATCTTCCTGATGACCAGAGTCCGCGAGGAGACGCAGGAACTGGGTACGGTCGAGGGCACGTTGCGCGGCCTCAGCCTGACCGGTGGCGTGATCACGTCGGCGGGTGTGGTGCTGGCGGCGACGTTCGCGGCGCTGGCCGTGCTGCCGATCCTGTTCCTGACGCAGATCGCGTTCATCGTGGCGTTCGGTGTCCTGCTCGACACGCTGCTGGTGCGGTCGTTGCTCGTCCCGGCGCTGTCGGTGCACATCGGCGGGCGAATCTGGTGGCCGTCGAAGCTGCGGTGAGCCAGGATTTCGGGCATGACCTTCACGGCACGTCAGCTCAACCGCGCCACGCTCGACCGGCAGATGCTGCTGCGGCGGGAACCGGTCGGCCTGCTGACGGCCGTGGACCGGGTCGTGGCGATCCAGGCGCAGGAACCGGCGTCGCCCTACATCGCGCTGTGGAACCGGATCGAGGGCTTCGACGCCGCTGATCTGGACGAGGCGTTCGTGAGCGGGGTGGTCCGCAAGGCATCGCTGATGCGGATCACCCTGCACGCCGTGACGTCCGCCGACCACGGGGTGTTCCACCACGCGATGTTGCCCGCTTTGAGGGCGTCACGGCTGTACGACAAGCGGTTCAAGGCGATGGACGTCACGATCGAGCAGGTCGACGCGCTGCTGGAGCACCTGCTCGAGTTCGCCGCGACTCCCCGGCAGAAGGCGGAGATCGAGGAACTGCTGCACTCGCACGTCGGCGACGTGGGTGACCCCGGCGTCTGGTGGGCGTTGCGGACGTACGGCGGGCTCGTGCACGCGCCGACGGGCGGGCCGTGGTCGTTCGGACTGCGGCCGTCCTATCAGGCCGCGGTGACCGAGCCCCGGGAACGACTGGAGGCGGTCGCCGAGATGCTGCGCCGTTACCTCTCCGGGTTCGGGCCCGCGACCGTCCTCGACATGAACCAGTTCAGCATGCTGCCGCGCACCACGATCCGGGAAGCGCTGGCGTTGCTGGACCTCACGGAGACCGGTGGCTACTACGACCTTCCCAATCGGACAATCCCGGACGAAGACACCCCGGCGCCGCCGCGCCTGATGGCCATGTGGGACAGCACGTTGCTCGCCTACGCCGACCGCAGCCGGATCATTCCGGACGAATACCGCAAGCTCGTCATCCGCAACAACGGTGACACTCTGCCAACCCTCCTCGTCGACGGTCACGTGGCCGGAGTCTGGCGCCCGACCGAGGACGGAGATGTCGAGGCGACCGCGTTCCACGCCCTTGACGAGGAACAATGGGCCGGACTGGCGGAGGAGGCCGCAGCCCTGCGCAAGCTCCTCGGCGACCGCGAACCCCAGGTGTACAAGCGTTACGCACGGTGGTGGAGCGGCCTTCCGGCCCACGACGTTCGTACTGTGTGAATACGTCAAGATCCACAAAGGACGTATGCGTGGGTCACTATTCCTCCACCCTGCATGGAGGAAAGTTCAATGTCTCTCACCAGAAGGCGCTTGGTGCCGGCGTTCGCCGCCGGTCTGCTCGCGGCCGGCGCGATCACCCTGCTCGGCGGTTCCCCCGCCGCGACCGCCGTCGGCTCCGTGGAATGCGCCGACACGCACGCCGACGAGCACTCGGCTGCCCGTGGCCGCCCCGGTAGCACCGGCCACGACCGCAACGAGATCTCCGACGCCCAGGCCGCGCAGATGAACGCCGACCTGCGCGCGAAGATCACCAAGAACAACCAGCTCGGCGAGTTCAGCGCGCTCGCGGGCGGCACGATCAACGTCGTCTTCCACGTCGTGACGACCTCGGCGGGCAAGGGCGCGATCTCCGACGCCACCCTGACCAAGCAGCTCAAGGTCCTCAACGACGGGTTCGCCGGCGTCGAGTCGAGCGCCGCGGCGAAGACGGGCTTCAAGTTCGTGTTGCAGCAGACGAAGCGCCACACGAACAACACGTGGTTCAACGGTGGCGCCGACAACGCCACCACCGAGCGTCAGATGAAGACCCAGACCCGCGTCGGCACGGCCGCGACGCTCAACATCTGGTTCACCGACATCGACGGCTTCGGCTTCGCGACGTTCCCGAGCTGGTACAAGGGCGACCCGAAGATGGACGGCGTCGTCGTCGACTACGCGACCGTGCCCGGCGGTTCCGAGGTGAACTTCAACCTCGGCAAGACGGTCACGCACGAGGTCGGCCACTGGATGGGCCTCTGGCACACCTTCCAGGGTGGCTGCACCGCGACGAACGACGAGGTCGCGGACACCCCGGCGCAGACCAGCTCCACCTCGGGCTGCCCGGAGGGCCGCGACTCGTGCTCGCGGACCGGCCTGGACCCGATCCACAACTACATGGACTACAGCTTCGACGATTGCTACAACCAGTTCACCCCTGGTCAGAACACCCGCATGCAGAGCGCCTGGACGGCCTACCGCGCCGGCAAGTGATCTGACGGGAGGGCCTGCGCGGACAGCAGCAGGAAGCGCAGGCCCTCCCGCGAGGCGTCGTCCGTCGCGGTGTACGCGACGAGCAGCTGGTCCGGGTGGGTGTCCACAGTGAACTGCTGGACGTCGAGCACCAGCTCGCCCGCCACCGGGTGGTGGTAGGTCTTGACGAGCTGGCGCGGACCGCGCACCTGATGTGCCGCCCACCAGTTCCGGAAGTCCGGGTCCTTCACGCTCAACTCGCCGACCAGCGACGAGAGAGCCGTGTCGTGCGGCGCTCGACCGGCCTCCATCCTCAGCACCGCAACACATTCCCGCGCCGAGCGTTCCCAGTCGCCGTACAGGGCGCGGAACGCCGGTTCGAGGAAAGTCAGCCGGATCAGGTTGCGGTCCTTGGCCGGAAGAGCCCCGAAGTCGGTCAGCAGCGCGGACGCTCCCCGGTTCCACGCGAGGACGTCCATGCGGCGGTGGAGAACCATCGCCGGGATGTCCGGCATACCGTCGAGCAGTTGCTGCAACCGTGCGGCGACTTCAGGCGTGGCCTGCTGCCGGGCCGGTGCCACGTCCGCGACCCGGAACAGGTAGTCCCGCTCGTCCGGGGCCAGCCGCAACGCGTCCGCCAGCGCGTCGAGAACGGTGCGGGAGACCCGTTGCGTGCGCCCCTGTTCCAGCCGGACGACGTAGTCGACGCTCACGTGGGCGAGCTGGGCCAGTTCCTCGCGGCGCAGGCCCGGGACGCGGCGCTGCCGCCCGTCGTCGGGGAAGCCCGCGTGCCGCGGGTCCAGCGCGGCGCGGCGGGTGCGCAGGAACTCGCCCAGTTCGGTCATGCCCCCAGTGTCCGTGTTCCGGCCGCCGCGTGCCTGGTACTGCTGTGCATAGGCTGAGCTGTCCCTGGTTGGTGGAGGCGTTGCGGGACGACCGTGGTGGTCATGGACAACGTGACCTTCCCCAGCAACGGACTCGAGATCGCCGGCCACCTCTACCGGCCGGAAGGCGCTCCTCGCGGAGCGATCGTCGTGGGACACCCCGGCACCGGCGTGAAGGAGCAGACGGCGGGGGAGTACGCCCGCCTCCTCGCCGAGCAGGGTTTCCTGGCGCTGGCGTTCGACGCGGCCCACCAGGGGGAGAGCGCCGGGCTGCCGCGCGGGCTCGAAGACCCGGCTCAGCGCGTCGAGGACATCCGGGCGGCCGTGACGTTCCTGGGCGAGGAGCGCGTCGGCGTGCTCGGGATCTGCGCCTCCGGCGGTTACGGCCTGGCCGCCGCCGGAACCGACCCGCGGATCAGGGCGATCGCCACCGTGAGCCTCGCCGACATCGCCCGCCAGTTCCGGTTCGGCGCTGACGGCACCCAGGACTCCGCCGTCCTGCGGGGCCTTCTGGCACAGGGACAGGAGGGGAGCTTCCCGCTGTTCCCCGAGACCGAGGAGGAGGCTCGCGCCGGTGGGCCGCACGCCTTCGAGGGCTGGGAGTACTACCGCACGCCGCGAGGTGAGCACCCGCGGTCGGCGAAGACGCTGACCTGGAACAGCATCGGGCGGATCGCCACGTTCGACGCGTTGCGGACGGTCGGCCTGATCGCGCCGCGGCCGTTGCTGCTGGTGGCCGGGCGCGAGGCGGTCACGTCGTGGATGAGCGTCGAGGCCTTCCAGAAAGCCGGTGCGGGCAAGGAGTTCCACTGGGTCGAGGGCGCGACGCACGTCGACCTGTACGACAGGTACGTGCCGCAGGTCGTCGAGCGGGTGGCCGAGTTCTTCGCCGCGAACCTCTAGATCTCGGCGGCGACCGAACGCGCGTGGTCCAGATCCCGTTGGTAGCGGCCGGGGTTGTGTGCGGTGAGCTCCTCGTACATCGCGACGGCCTCGGTGATCGCGGCCTCGGCCTCCGCGCGTTCGGACCGCCGGGTCCGCACCACGGCGTGGTCGGTGAGCGCGTCCGCCAGCAGGTAGCCGTACTCGTACGCGTCCTCCGCATGCCGTTGCCGGTAGTGGGCGACTGCTTGCAGCGACGACTCCAGCGCGACGTCGAGCGACCCCGCGCGTGCGGAGGCGAGTGCGAAGGTGTTGCGCGCCAGGGTCTTGCCGTCCTCCGTCTGGTTCAGCTCGATGCCCTTCGCGGCTGCCTCCGCGGCCTCGGTGTACGCGCCGCGCGTGATCAGCAGACTGGCCCGGTTGTTGAACGCCCGCGCGAGTTCCCTGCGGCCGAGGTCGCGGTCCTCGTGCCCGGTCGCGAGGGTGATCGCCTCGTCGCTGGCGGCGAGCGACTCGTCGAGCCTGCCGACGTCGTGCAGCCTGCTGCCGAGAGTGACGAGCGCGATCGCGAGCCGCAGTTCCGCTCTCATGACCTGGGCACGGCGTTCGACGGTCGTGAGCATCGCGCGGTAGCGGTCGACCGACTCCTGGACGGGCTCCACGGCCTCGGTGAACAGACCCAGGTCGAGCAACCGGTTGCCGTGGTTGTGCAGCCCTCCGGCGAGGTCATCGAGGGACTGCCAGTCGCCTTCCTCGTCGGCGTGCTTGCGCAGCACGGCCACGGCCTCGTCGGCCGATCCGCGGGCCTCCTCCAGCCTGCCCAGCCGCAGTTGCAGGAAGAAGAGCTCCTCGAACGCCTCGTGGCAGTTGATGTTGCGCCCCGGGGCGGGACGGTCCCGCCAGAACACCGCGCTCAACGCGGTGAGCTCGGCCGCCTGCTCGTAGTCGCCGATCGTGACGAGGCGGCGGGCGTACTCCCGCCACGCGTGCGCGAGTTGGTAGCCCGGCAGTTCGTACGGCACCAGCTCCTGGCCGTCGAGTTCGGCGACGGCCTGACGGGCGTTCTCGGCGGCCTCGGTGTGCCGGCCGAGCTTGCCGAGGAGGTTGGTGACCCAGTACCGAGCGGTGTTGGCGATCCCGGTGCTGCGGTGGCCCGGTACGGCCAACGACAGAGCCAGCGGCAGTTCCTCCTGCACGATCGCCAGCGCCTCCTCGTACCGCTCCTGGCGCATGAGGTTGTCGCGCATGGAGGTCAGCACAACCCGCAGCTTCTCCGGGTCACCGAACTCCCGGCGGAACTCGAGCACCTCGTGGTGCGTGCGCAGGGCGAAGTCGTCCCACCCGGCTTCCTCGAAGTACTCCGCGAGCTCCACCAGGTGGTCCGCCAGCGCGTCCGGCTTCGGCCACTCCTCACGAGGCTTGCCCCGCAGCTCCTCGACCTTCGGCCACACGTAACCCAGCATCTTCACGGGATCCGGGTGGCCGGTCCTGGCCGGGCGGTGCCACGTCTCGCCGCGCGTCACTGGCTTGATCACGCGTGAGTGGATATCACGCGGGACGGACCTCCGGGACGACCTTGGCCACATTCTCCTCCGATGCAACGGAAGCGAGCCGCTGCGCCATCGTCCCGCCCTCGGGAGTCCCGGCGGGTGAGGGCACCTTGCCCAGCAGGTACCCGGCGTGGCTCACGCCGAGCAGCACCAGGAACGCGTCGGAGAACGAGGGCAGTCCGGCGATGCCGGCGGGGACGTCCACGGCCTTCAGAGCGGAGACGGCCTGTGCCACGTAGATCAGCACGAGCAGCACGGTGATCACGAAGTTCTGGAACTTGGCCAGGTCGATCGACTTGCCCGCCGACGTGCCCTCCTCGGCCGTGAGCATCTCCCAGAACGACCCGCCCTCGGCGCCGAGCGGGTACGCCGCCACCGACTCCGGCCGGTTCGTGCTCTTCGTGACCTTGATGCCCGCGGCCACGACCCCGGACCCGACGGAGATGCCCAGCAGCCACAGCACCTGCTGCGGGATCTGGAACCCGGCCACGTCGACCTGCCCGGCCGCGAACCGCCCGAACGCCATACCGCTGATCAGCGAGAGCAGCACGACCGTCCACACCATCACCTGCACGCGCGACAGGCTGTAGCGGCCGCGGGCGTCCCGCAGCACGTTCTGCGTGCCGAGACGGCTGGGGACCACCACCGCGAGCAGCACGATGACGAGAGCGGACACGACCCAAGCCCAGAACGTGGTCGCCATTGAGGCCTCCTCGTTACGCCGTTCGGACGCTGTGGTCCTTACGTCGTCCCAAGGCGACCAGGCGTTATCACGCCGGGTAACGATTTGGGGGTCGGTGTGCGTTGTGGTCGACCACCAGAGAGGCCCGCGCGGCCGGATCGCACCGCGCGAGGTACAGGCGCTGACCCTCGACGTAACGCCGGTTGCGGGGGTCGTCCGGATCGGACGGACTGCCGTCGCGCACGGCCATGCGCGCCACGGACACCGCGAACTCGACGTCCAGGAACACCGAGAAGTCCCAGTGCCCCCGGAGTTCGTCCCGGTGCAGGAAGATCCCGTCCACGAGCAGGAGCGCGTCCGGTGAGGCGACCTCGGCCGGCGGGTCGACGTACTCGTCGGTCTCCAGGTCGTGGCTCGCGCGCCGGAACGGCCGTCCCTCGGCGAACGGCGTGAGCAGGTGACCGGCGAACCGTTCGTAGTCGTAGCTGTCCAGGAAGAAACCCTCGGGCGACGTCCGTCCACGCTGCCACCGGACCGCACGCGGGTGGTGGAAGTCGTCCACCGAGGCCCGCACGACCTCGCGGCCTCGCGCGCGCAGGGCCTGAGCCAGCTCGTCGCAGAACGTCGTCTTGCCCGCTCCGTCCACCCCGTCGACCGCCACCAGACCGCGGGCGGGAAGCAGATCGGCGATGTGCGACATGCCGGCACGATCTCACAGATCGTGACCGCGATAGGCCCTATCGGATGAGACCCAGGTCTCCCCGGCCTCAAGAACGCGTAAAAGCGGGCCCCGCACCCGTAAGGACGTTGTCAGGCACCCCCTGATCAGGGATTTCGTGCTGCACGCTTCCGAGCGTCATCAAGAAAACCTTGTCGTTGAAGGGAGCGGCGTCATGGCCGACCTGGCCTACGCGTTGCTGCTGATCGGGAGTTTCGTCGTGCTGGGCCTGACGGTGCGTGGACTGGAGAAGTTGTGAGCACGGGTCTTGTCCCGAACGCCGTCGCCGGCGTGATCGCACTCGGGCTGATCGTCTACCTGTTCGTCGCACTCGTCAGGCCGGAGAAGTTCTGATGTCACCTCTCGTGGCCGGCCTCCTGCAGGTCGGCATCCTCCTCACGGCCCTGGCGGTCGTGTACCGGCCCCTCGGCGACCACATGGCCCGCGTGTTCACCGCCAAGGGCCACTTACGAGTCGAGCGAGTCGTCTACCGCTTCGCGCGGATCAACCCTGACGCGGAACAGAAGTGGAGCACCTACGCGTACGGCGTGCTGGGCTTCTCCTTCGTCAGCATCGTGTTCCTCTACGTCATCCAGCGCGTCCAGAGCGTGTTGCCGTGGAACTTCGACCGCGGCAACGTCCCCGAGGGCATGGCGTTCAACACCGCGATCAGCTTCGTGGCCAACACGAACTGGCAGTCGTACGTGCCGGAAGCCGTCATGGGCCACGCGGTCCAGATGATCGGCCTGACCGTGCAGAACTTCGTGTCGGCCGCGGTCGGCCTGGCGGTCGCCACAGCGCTGGTCCGTGGTTTCGTGCGGCACCAGACCGACCGGCTGGGCAACTTCTGGGTCGACCTCACCCGCGGCACGATCCGGATCCTGCTGCCGATCGCGTTCCTCGGCGCGATCGTGCTGATCGCGTTCGGTGTCACGATGTCGCTCAAGTCCGGTGTGGACGTCGACGGCCAGGTCGTGGCGAACGCACCCGTCGCCAGTCAGGAGGTCATCAAGGAGCTCGGCACCAACGGTGGCGGCGTCCTCAACGCGAACTCCGCGCACCCGTTCGAGAACCCGAACGAGTGGACGAACCTGATCGAGATCTTCCTGATCCTGGTGATCCCGGTCGCGCTGACCAGGACGTTCGGCCGGCTCGTCGGCAACCCCAAGCAGGGTTACGTCCTGCTCGGCGTCATGGGCGCGATCTGGACGGCCATGCTCGCGGTGATCTGGGCCGCTGAAGCGAACGGCATCAGGCCGTTGGAGGGCAAGGAACTCCGCTTCGGCATCCCCGGCAGCGCGATCTTCGCGGACGCCACCACCGGCACGTCGACCGGCGCGATCAACTCGCTGCACGACAGCTACACCGGGCTCGGCGGCGGTGCCACGCTGCTGAACATGCTGTTCGGCGAGATGACACCGGGCGGTGTCGGCACCGGCCTCTACAGCATCCTCGTGATGGCGATCATCGCGATGTTCCTGGCGGGCCTGATGGTCGGCCGCACACCCGAGTACCTCGGCAAGAAGCTGGGGCGCAAGGAGGTCACGGCCGCCGCGGTCTCGATCCTCGCGATGCCGACCGTGCTGCTGATCGGCGCGGGCATCGCCGCGATCCTGCCGAGCACGCAGGGAGCGTTGAACAACCCGGGCGAGCACGGCCTGTCCGAGATCCTCTACGCCTACGCGTCGGCGTCGAACAACAACGGGTCGGCGTTCGCCGGCATCACGGTGACGAACGACTGGTTCCAGTCGTCGCTCGGCCTGTGCATGCTGTTCGGCCGGTTCGTCCCGATCGTCGCGGTGCTGGCGCTCGCCGGTTCCCTCGCGGCGCAGAAGAAGGTGCCGGTCACGTCGGGCACGCTGCCCACCACCGGGCCGTTGTTCGCGACGCTGCTGACCGGCTCGATCGTCCTGGTCGCCGCGCTGACGTTCGTTCCCGCTCTCGCTCTCGGTCCCATCGCGGAGGCACTGCTGTGACCACGAAACCCGGTCTCGCGGCCGCTCTTCCCGAGGCCCTGAAGAAGCTCGACCCGCGACACCAGTTGCGCAGTCCCGTCATGTTCGTCGTGTGGGTGGGTTCGCTGCTCGTCACCGTGTTCGCGGTGACCGAACCGAGCGTGTTCACGATCGCCGTCGCGGCGTGGCTGTGGTTCACCGTGCTGTTCGCGAACCTCGCCGAGGCCGTCGCGGAAGGGCGCGGCAAGGCGCAGGCGGACTCGTTGCGGCGCACCAAGAAGGACGCCGTCGCCCGGCTCGTCAACGGGGACGTCGTGCCCGGCACCGAGCTCAAGATCGGTGACCTGGTCGTCGTCGAGGCGGGCGAGGTGATCCCCGGTGACGGTGACGTCGTCGAGGGCATCGCGACCGTGGACGAGTCGGCGATCACCGGTGAGTCGGCACCCGTCATCCGCGAGTCCGGCGGCGACCGGTGTGCGGTCACGGGTGGCACGACCGTGCTGTCGGACCGGATCGTCGTCCGGATCACGACCAGGCCCGGCGAGTCCTTCGTGGACCGGATGATCGCTCTTGTCGAAGGTGCCGAACGGCAGAAGACGCCGAACGAGATCGCGCTGACGATCCTGCTCTCGACGCTGACGATCATCTTCCTGCTGGCCGTCGTGGCGCTGCAGCCGTTCGCGATCTACTCCGGCGGCGAGCAGTCGGTGGTCGTGCTGACCGCGTTGCTGGTCTGCCTGATCCCGACGACCATCGGCGCGCTGCTGTCCGCGATCGGCATCGCGGGCATGGACCGGCTGGTGCAGCGCAACGTGCTGGCGACCTCGGGCAAGGCGGTCGAGGCCGCGGGCGACATCGACACGTTGCTGCTCGACAAGACCGGCACGATCACCTGGGGCAACCGGCGCGCGACCGAGTTCATCGCGATCGGGCCGACGTCCGACGAGGAGCTGGTCGCGGCCGCGCGGCTCGCGAGCCTCGCCGACGACACCCCGGAAGGTCGCAGCATCCTGGAACTGGCCGGGGGCGAGCCCGCGAGCGAGCACGAGAAGACCGGCGAGTTCGTGCCGTTCACGGCGCAGACCCGCATGTCCGGCATCGACCTGGGTGAGCGGGTGATCCGCAAGGGCGCCGCGTCGGCGTTCGAGCTGACCGACACCGCCCGCGAGATCGTGGACGAGATCAGCGCGCAGGGCGGCACGCCTTTGGTGGTGGCCGAGAACGGTCGCGTGCTCGGCATCATCCGGTTGTCGGACGTCGTGAAGCCCGGCATGAAGGAACGCTTCGCCGAGCTGCGCGCGATGGGCATCCGCACGGTCATGGTCACGGGCGACAACCCGTTGACCGCCAAGGCCATCGCCGAGGAGGCCGGTGTCGACGACTTCCTCGCGGAGGCCAAGCCCGAGGACAAGATGGCCCTGATCCGCAAGGAGCAGGAGGGCGGGCGGCTGGTCGCGATGACCGGTGACGGAACGAACGACGCCCCGGCGCTGGCCCAGGCGGACGTCGGTGTCGCGATGAACACGGGCACGTCGGCCGCGAAGGAGGCCGGCAACATGGTCGACCTCGACTCGGACCCGACCAAGCTCATCGAGATCGTGGAGATCGGCAAACAGCTGCTGATCACCCGCGGTGCGCTGACGACGTTCTCCGTGGCGAACGACCTGGCGAAGTACTTCGCGATCCTGCCCGCCATGTTCGCGGCGATCTACCCGGCGCTGGACAAGCTCAACATCATGCACCTGGCCACGCCGCAGTCCGCGATCCTGTCGGCGGTGATCTTCAACGCCCTGGTGATCGTGGCCCTGATCCCGCTGGCTCTGAAGGGTGTGCGCTACCGGCCGTCCAGCGCTTCGGCGTTGCTGCGGCGCAACCTGCTGATCTACGGACTGGGCGGCGTCGTGACGCCCTTCGCCGGGATCTGGCTGATCGACCTGCTCGTACGACTCATCCCCGGGATCGGCTGATGAACAACTTCCTCAAGCAGTCGTGGGCGGGTCTGCGGATCCTGCTCGCCCTCACGGTCCTCCTCGGCGTGCTGTACCCGTTGTCGGTCTGGGGCATCTCGCGCATCCCCGGCCTGCACGCCAACGCCGAGGCGCAGGACACCACGCTGGTGGCCGTCGCACGCGAGGGAGACCAGTACTTCGTGCCACGGCCGTCCGCCGCGACGCTGCCCGCGTCCGGCGGCTCGAACAAGAGCGAGATCAACGAGGACTACACCTTGGTCGTCGCCGAGCGCCGTACCGCTGTGGCGCAACGCGAAGGCGTGCCCGAGAGCGAGGTTCCGCAGGACGCCGTCACGGCCTCCGCCTCCGGTCTCGACCCGCACATCAGCCCGGAGTACGCGGCGTTGCAGGTGCCCCGTGTGGCGCGCGCGTCCGGGCTGTCCGTGGAGGAGGTGCGCGAGCTGGTCGCCTCCGCCACTCACGGCACCTTCACCACCACCGTCAACGTGACTGCGCTGAACCGTGCCATCGACAGCGCCACCCAGAACAATGGGCGTTGACGGTCGCCGGGGTGAGCTGAGGATCTACCTCGGCGCCGCTCCCGGCGTCGGCAAGACCTTCGCCATGCTCGGCGAGGCCCACCGGCGCCGGGAGCGCGGCACGGAGGTGGTCGCCGGACTCGTGGAGACCCACGGCCGGGACAAGACCGCCTCCCTGCTCCAGGACCTGGAAGTGGTGCCGCGCAGGGTTCTGCGGCACCGCGACCTCGAAGTGTCCGAAATGGACGTGGACGCGATCCTGGCCCGCAGGCCGGAGGTCGCGGTCGTCGACGAGCTCGCGCACACCAACGCGCCGGGCTCGCGCAACGAGAAGCGGTGGCAGGACGTCGAGGAGCTGCTCGAAGCGGGCATCGACGTCCTGTCCACGGTCAACGTCCAGCACCTGGAGTCGCTGAACGACGTCGTGGAGCGGATCACCGGTGTGCGGCAACGGGAGACCGTGCCGGACGAGGTGGTCCGCCGCGCCGAGCAGGTCGAGCTGATCGACATCACCCCCGAGGCGTTGCGACGGAGACTGGCCCACGGCAACGTCTACCCCGCGCACCGGATCGACGCCGCGCTGGGCAACTACTTCCGGCTCGGCAACCTGACGGCGTTGCGCGAGCTGGCGCTGCTGTGGGTGGCGGACCAGGTCGACGTCGCGTTGCAGCGGTACCGCAGCGAGAAGGAGATCACCGACACCTGGGAGACCAGGGAACGGGTCGTCGTGTCGATCACCGGCGGCCCGGAGAGCGAGACCCTGATCCGCCGCGCCCGCCGGATCGCGACGCGGGCCGGCGCGGAACTCCTGGTGGTGCACGTGCTGCGCGGCGACGGCCTGTCGGGTGTCACGCCCGAGCACATCGCCCGTTCCCGCAAGATCACCGAGGACGTCGGCGCGACGTTCCACTCGGTGGTCGGGGACGACGTGCCGACGGCGTTGCTGGAGTTCGCCCGCGGGGTCAACGCCACCCAGCTCGTGCTCGGGACATCCCGCAGGTCCCGCGTCGCGCGGGCGTTCGACGAGGGCATCGGCGCGGCCGTCGTGCAGGAGTCCGGCGCGATCGACGTCCACATGGTCACGCACGACGAGTCGCGGCGGGGCCTGCGGTGGAAGACCGGCGCGGACCCGCTGTCGTGGAAGCGTCGTTCGCTGGGCTGGGTGCTCTCGCTCGTGCTGCCCGCCGCCGTCACCGCGCTGGGCATGCTGTGGCGCGAAGAGCTGGACTTCTCGACCGACCTGGTGGTGTTCCTGCTGGCCACGTGTGTGGTGGCGATCGCGGGCGGACTGGGACCGGCGTTGCTCAGCGCCGTGATCGGGGCGGGTCTGCTGAACTACTTCTTCACCGAGCCGTACTACAGCCTCGCGGTGCGGACGCCGGAGAACGTGATCACGCTGGCGGCCATGGTGATCGTCGCGACCGTGGTGGCGCTGACGGTCGACCGGGCGGCACGGCTGGCGGAGCAGGGAGCACGGGCGCGGACCGAGGCGGCGTTGCTGGCCTCCTACGCGCGCACGGTCCTGACATCGCCTTATCCGCTGGCGAAGCTGCTGGAGAAGATCCGGGTGAACTTCGGCCTGGAGTCGGTGGTGCTGCTCGAACGACGGGACGGGGCCTGGACGCGGGTGGAGTGCGCAGGGCGTGATCTCGGGCCGGAGTCCGAGGTGACGGTCACCGCCGACGTGCGGTTGAAGCTGAGCGGACGGGTGCTGCCCGCGAGCGACCAGCGGGTGCTCGAGGCGGCGGCCGGACAGACGTTCATGGCCCTGCGCCAGCAACGCATGGCCGCCGATGCCCTGGGAGCGCAACGGAAAGCGGAGTCGGCCGAGCTGCGCACCGCGCTGCTGTCGGCCGTCGGCCACGATCTGCGCACGCCGCTGACGTCGATCAAGGCAGCTATCGGGAGCCTGCGCGACGCCTCGCTGCCACTGTCCGAAGAGGACACAGCCGAGCTGATGGAGACGGTGGAGGAGTCCGCGGACCGGCTGACCGGCCTGGTGGACAACCTCCTCGACTCGTCACGACTGGCGACCGGCTCGGTCGAACCCGTGCTGCGGCCCGTCGGCTACTACGAGGTCGTGGCACGGGCCCTGGCCGGCACCGGGGGAGAGGTGTCGGTGCTGGTGGACGAGGACCTGCCACCGGTGCTCGCGGACCTCGGCCTGCTGGAACGCGTGATCGCCAACGTGGTCGACAACGCCCTGCGGCACGGCCGTCCGTCCCCGGTCGCGATCCGCGCCAGCCACCACGGGTCGTCCGTCGAACTGCGGGTCGTCGACCACGGCCCCGGACTGCCGAAGAAGGCCGGGCACAAGGTGTTCGCGCCGTTCCAACGCCTCGGCGACCGCTCTGCCACACCGGGCGTCGGGCTCGGCCTGAGCGTCGCGAAGGGCTTCACCGCCGCGATGGGCGGGGAGATCAGTGTCGAGGACACCCCGGGCGGTGGCCTGACCGTGGTCATCTCGCTGCCCGCCTACGAAGAGAGTTCCGGATGACGTCAGTGCTGGTGGTCGACGACGAACCGCAGATCGTGCGCGCGCTGAGGATCAACCTCAGCGCGCGGGGCTACGACGTGATGACGGCCTACGACGGCAAGTCCGCGCTGGGCGTCGCCGTCGAGGGCAAACCGGACGTGGTCGTGCTCGACCTCGGCCTGCCCGACATCGACGGCGTGGACGTGATCGCCGGCCTGCGCGGCTGGTCCTCGATCCCGATCATCGTGCTGTCCGCGCGCACCGACTCGTCGGCCAAGGTCGAGGCCCTCGACGCGGGCGCCGACGACTACGTGACCAAGCCGTTCGGGATGGACGAGCTGCTGGCCAGGCTGCGCGCCGCCGTCCGTCGCAACGCGGCCCGCGAGGACGGCGACCCGATCGTCGAGACGGCGTCGTTCGTGGTCGACCTGGCGGTGAAGAAGGTGCGGCGGAACGGCCACGAGGTCCACCTGACGCCGACCGAGTGGGGTCTGGTCGAGATCCTGGCGCGCAACCCCGGCCGGCTCGTGTCGCAACGGCAGCTGCTGCAGGAGGTGTGGGGACCGATGCACGTCAACGAGTCGCAGTACCTGCGCGTCTACTTCGCCCAGTTGCGGCGCAAGCTGGAGGACGACCCGGCACACCCGCGTCATCTCGTCACCGAACCCGGGATGGGGTACCGGTTCGAGGTGTGAGGTTGACGCGGAGTCGTGAGAGCGCTTCCATGGAAGTCCGCTGCCGCACGATCGTGACAGAGAGGTCATCGTCGTGGCTCGAAAACTCACGCGCGTTCTGCTGGGACTGGCCCTGGTCCTCCCGCTCTCCGGCATCGCGCAGGCAGCGGTCCCACCCACCCCGCCGGGCTGGTCCCTGGCCTGGTCGGACGACTTCACCGGCGGCAACAACACCGCCCCGAACGGCACCAACTGGATCGTCGACACCGGCCACGGTTACCCCGGCGGCCCCGGCAACTGGGGCACCGGCGAGATCCAGCGCTACACCAACGACCGCGCGAACCTGGCCCTCGACGGCTCCGGCAACCTGCGGATCACACCGCTGCGGGCCGCGAATGGCGAGTGGACGTCGGCGCGCATCGAGACCCGCCGGTCGAACTTCAAGGCACCCGCGGGCGGCGTCCTGCGCATCGAGAGCCGCCTCCAGATGCCGAACGTCACCGGTGCGGCGGCGTTGGGCTACTGGCCGGCGTTCTGGGCCCTGGGGTCGCCGTACCGCGGCAACTACTGGAACTGGCCGAGCATCGGCGAGTTCGACGTGATGGAGAACGTCAACGGCATCAACAGCGTCTGGGGCGTGCTGCACTGCGGCGTCAACCCCGGCGGCCCGTGCAACGAGACCAACGGCCTCGGCGCGTCCCGGGCATGCCCCGGCAGCACCTGCCAGTCGGCGTTCCACACCTACCGCTTCGAGTGGGACCGTTCGGTCAGCCCGAACCAGCTGCGGTGGTACGTCGACGGTCAGCAGTTCCACACCGTGCGGCAGAACCAGATGGACGCCACGTCGTGGAACAACATGACCTCCCACCAGGGTTACTTCATCCTGCTGAACGTGGCGATCGGCGGCGCGTTCCCGAACGGTGTGGCCGGGCGTGCGACGCCGACCGCGCAGACCACGCCCGGCAGGCCGATGCTGGTCGACTACGTGGCGGTGTGGACCCGGCCGTAGATCCGGGGGTCAGCCCCACTGCTCCGCCTCCCGCAGGTCGCTACCTTGGGTGACAAGGGGTGGGAGCAGTGGGGGAACTGGCGCGCCGGGACGTGCTGTCCTGGCTGGGCAAAGGAGCGCTCGGAGCCGTCGCGCTGGGAGCCGTGGGTCGGCCCGCGTCCGCGGCGAGCGGTGTGACCGTGCTGCGAGGGGCGACCCTCATCGACGGCACCGGCCGCGCACCGGTCCGGGACGCGACCATCGTGCTGGCCGGTGATCGGATCCTGGCCGCCGGCCGGCACCGCGATCTGCCGCGGGGCGTGCGCGTGATCGACGTCGCGGGCAAGTACGTGATCCCGGGTCTGTGGGACATGCACACCCACGCGACGTTCTTCGAGAACACCGTCGCGCCGTTGCACGTGGTCCAAGGCGTCACCGGAATCCGCGAGATGTGGGGCATGCCCGAGACGCACGACACCCGCCGTCGTGTCGAGTCGGGTGAGATCCTCGGCCCGCGCATGGTGATCGCCAGCGCGATCGTCGACGGGCCCGGTTCGATCTGGCCCGGCTCGGACGTCGTCCGCACTCCCGAGGAGGCCCGTGCGGCGGTGCGGCGCGCGAGGGACGGGGGAGCGGACTTCGTCAAGGTGTACTCGTTCCTGTCGCCGGAGTGCCACGCCGCCATCGCGGACGAGGCGAAGAGGCTCCGGATCCCGTTCGCGGGCCACGTCCCGGCCCGTGTCCCGGTGCAGGACGCGCTCGCCCAGCACACCCACGAACACCTCTACAACCTGTTCACGTCCACTTCGGACGATGCCGAGGCCCTCTACGCCCGGCTCCGGGCGATGCCCGACGACCCGGCCGACCCGAACTGGTGGGGCCGTCACGCGGGCCGGATCGAACGGGCCGCCGTCGCCACCCACTCACCGGCCCGCGCTCGGCGACTGTTCGCCGCGATGGCCGGACGTGTCTGGGAGTCGCCGACGCTCTTCGTCGAACGCAACATGTCCCGCTCACCCGAGGCCATCACGAACGACCCGGTGGCCCTCGAACGCATGCGGTACATCCCGGTGGACATGCGCGCGCAGTGGCAGCAGATCATGTCCGGCCGGCCCACCCGTTCGCCCGAGGAAGTGGCCGAGCTGAGGAAGTTCGGTGACGCCCGGATGCGCCTGCTCCGGCAGATGCACGAGGCCGGAGTGGGTGTCGTCGCGGGCACCGACGCGGGTTTCGCCTACGTCTTCCCGGGTTTCTCGCTGCACGACGAGCTCGCGTTGCTGGTGCAGGCCGGTCTCACGCCCGAGGCGGCGCTCCAGGCCGCCACCCGCGACGCCGCGCGCTGCCTCGGACTGGAGCACGAGACGGGCACGGTCACGCCGGGCAAGCAGGCCGACCTGGTCGTGCTGGACGCGGATCCGCTGCGGGACATCACGAACGTCGGCCGGGTGCATGCCGTCGTGAGCCGCGGCCGCTACCTCGGACCCGCCGACCGGGCCCGGATCCTGCGCGAGATCGAGGTCGCCGCACAGGAGTCCGCCGAGGTCCCGGCGACTCCCGCGGGGTGTGCGCACTGACGTTGTGGCCCGCGCCACCGCGCTCGTCAGGATCGCGTCAAGGCGGGACCCGCGCGTGTCAGGGTCTCGTCCGGGACCTGTCGGCAACGCGTCACCGGGCGTGTGCTGAACGCATGACACTCGCGGAGTTGTTGCCCAGCATCGGATGCTCCACCGAACCGGTGCTGGAAGAGGGTCTCTGGCCGGACGGTACCGAGGGCACCGGCCAGGACCTCCTCATCGGTGGACTCCCGGCCACCCAACTGGCGGCGCGCTTCGGCACCCCGTGCCAGGTCCTCGACGAACAGACCGTCCGCACCAGGGCGAGGGCCTTCCGCACCGCGCTCCCGCGGGCCGAGGTCGTGTTCGCGGGCAAGTCGTTGCCCTGTCCCGAGGTCTACCGCTGGATGGCGCAGGAGGGCCTGTCCCTGGACGTCTCGTCGGCCGGGGAACTGGCGCTCGCGAGGGCGGCGGGCTTCCCGGCGAGCCGGATCATCCTGCACGGCAACGTGAAGACGTCCGAGGACCTCAAGGCCGCGCTGGAGTACGGCGTCTCCAGGATCGTCGTCGACTCGCTCGACGAGATCGCCCAGCTCGGCGCCCTCGCGACGCACGGCCAGGAGGTCATGATCCGCGTGACTCCCGGCGTCGACGCCCACACGCACGCCAAGATCGCGACCGGTGTCGAGGACCAGAAGTTCGGGTTCTCCCTCGCGTCCGGCGCCGCCCTGGAGGCGATCCTGCGCGTGGTCGAGCAGCCGTCGTTGAGGCTCGTCGGCCTGCATTGCCACATCGGCTCGCAGGTCAGGCACGTCGCGAGTTACGAGGAGGCCGTGCGGCGGATGGTCGGCCTGATCGCGTCCTGCGGCACCAGGATCGAGCAGCTCGACCTCGGCGGCGGCTTCTGCGCACCGTATCTGAAGGGCGACACCGCCTTTGATCTGGCGGGATTCGCCCACCGCGTCACCGGCGCTCTGAACTACGAGTGCGCGCTGCACCGCGTCCCGCCTCCACGGCTGCTCGTCGAACCCGGCCGCGCGATCGTCGCGAACGCCGGTGTCACCCTCTACCGGGTGTGCGCGGTGAAGGAGTCCTCTCGTACGTTCGTGGCGGTCGACGGAGGCATGAGCGACAACCCGCGTCCGGCGTTGTACGGCGCCGAGTACGTCGTCCGGCTGGTGGGCCGAGGTGGCCGGCCGAAGCCGGTGACGGTGGTGGGACGGCACTGCGAGGCGGGTGACGTGCTGGCCGAGGACGTGCTGATCCCGGGTGACGTGCACGCCGGTGACCTGCTGGCCGTCCCCGCCACGGGCGCCTACCACCACGCGCTGGCCTCCAACTACAACCAGGTCTGCCGCCCGCCGGTCGTCGCCGTGAAGGACGGGGTCGCGAGGCCGATCGTGCGCAGGGAGACCGAGGAGGACCTGCTGCGCCGGTACGTTTGATCGTTCAGGCGTCGAGTCCGCGGAGGAAACGGCTTGCGGCCGGTCGGTAGGTTTGCGGCGTGGCCGAATCCCGGAGCGACCTGCTGCGCTGGCAGTTCGAGATGACCTGGTCGTTGTTCGAGTACCACCTCGACCTGCTCGAACCGGAGGACATCGGCTGGGAACCCGGGAGCGCCCACGTCTTCACGATGCGCCACAACGGCACGACCTGGGAGCGGGACTGGCCGACGCCCGAGCAGGAGTCCGCCGGGGTCGCCACGATCGCCTGGCTGACGTGGCACATCGGCTGGTGGTGGACGGCGGCGATCGACCACGTGCGCGAGCAGGAGCCGCGTGAGGTCACGTGGCCGGGGCCGGAGAAGGCGATCGGCTGGCTGCGACGGCTGAAGGACGAGTGGCTCGAGACGGTCGACGGCGCCGACCTCGACGCCGCGACCACGTTCCCGTGGCCGGACGGCGCCTTGACGGTGGCGCACACAGTGGCGTGGGTGAACGCGGAGTTGATGAAGAACGTGGCCGAGATCGGGCAGTTGCGGCGGCTGGTCCGGCGGTGACGAGCCCGAGAGGACGGAGTTCGTTCAACTAGGCTGAGTCGCATGGACTTGGGCGTCGTCGTCGCGGAACGGCAGATCGAGGGCAAGGCACCGGACGGATCACCGGTCGAGGTGGTGATCAGGTTCGGTGCCCCGCGCCCGGACCCGTTGAGCGACACCGGGGACTGGGAGTGTCCACATCAGATCGGCGACGACGCCGTGGACGCCGCGTACGGCGTCGACTCGTTGCAGGCCCTGCTGCTCAGCGTCTGCGCCGTGCGGATCAAGCTGGCCGAGTCGGACGCCACCCTGGACTGGATGGGGATGCCCGAGCTCGGCCTGACGGTCGAGCCCCCGCTCAGCTAGCGAAGACGGGGTAGTGGTCGGACAGGTCGTCGAAGGTGTACTTGCGCCCCCACGACCAGATCGACCACTCCGGACTCTTCACGCGCCGGGTCTCGTTGCGCAGCGCGGGGCCCTGCACCGTCAGCACGTAGTCGAGGTGCTCGGAGGCGTACTCCGGCCCGTACTGGTCGCGGCAGACGCTGTTGTCCGCGCAGTCCCACGAGAACGGGTGCCCGCCGATCTCGGGCGTCCGCGCGCCCAGTTCCGCCACCATCGCGGGGAACTCGGCGCTCGCCTTGATCACGTTCAGGTCGCCCGCCACGTACACGGACTCGGCGGCAGGGATGTTCCGCGCGGCCAGGAACGCCTTGATCTCAGCCCGCTGCTTCGCCCGGAAACCGCCCGGCGCGCTCGTGCACGTCGAGTCCTCGGCCTGCATGTGCGTACCGATCACGTGCAGCGGCCCGGACGGCGCGTCGATCCGCACGTACGCGAACCCCTTGTTGGAGAACCAGTCCGCGCCACAGCCGTCCCGGTAGACGTGCTGGACGCGCGTGGTGATCGGCCAGCGGCTCAGCACCGCGACACCGCCGTCCTCGGGCGTCGAGTCGCTGTACTTCCCGCTCGTCACGTCCCATCCGGCCTTGCTGCGGCCCAGCACCGGAGTCTGGTGCGGGTAGGTGTCGCGCAGGTTCGCGAGCAGCCGGTCCGAGGCGGCGTTGTCGAAGGCCTCGTTGAGCACGACGACGTCCTGCCCGTTCAGCACGCCGGTGCTGTCGATCAGGTCGGCGCGGGCGACCTGGCCCCAGTTCGGGTAGAGGTTCCGCGACAGCATGAAGACGTTGTAGGTGGCGATCTTCGGGGTGGTGGGAGCCGCGACCGCCGGGGTGGCGACCGAGAGCGTCAGCACGACGGCGGCGGCGAGCGTGATCAGGCGCATGAGGTCCGATGGTGACGGACGTGAAACTCTTTCACAACCGTCGGAGGGTGACCCGATGGTGTCGTATCGATTAAGAGCTGATGCAGCCCGGCCGGCCTCAGACCGGCTTGCGCCACACGGAGATGTGCTTCGCGGAGTCCTGGGTGAACGGAGCCCCGTCCCAGTCCGCGACGCGGCGTTCCAGCTCGAGCCCGGCGATCCGTGCCATCAGGTCGAGCTCCGCCGGCCAGGCGTACCGGTGCCGGGAGTTGTTGCGGCGGTAGCGACCGTCGTCGCCGTCTTGGGTGAAGTGGTGCGAAACGAGGATCTGCTCGACCAGGTCGAAGGTGTCGAAGCCGAGGTGGTGCTCAGAGACGTCGAACGGCACCGCGACCTGGCCGGGCGGCAGGAACCGCAGCGGCGGCACACCCAGCTCGATGACGAATCGGCCGCCGGGCTCCAGGTGCCGTGCGGCGTTGCGGAAGCACTCGACCTGCTCGTCCTGGGTGAGCAGGTTCGTGATGGTGTTGTAGACGAGGTAGACCAGGGAGAACTCACCGGGAACGACGGTGGTGGCCATGTCCCCGACGGCCACGGGGAGCGTGTCCTCGTCGATCTTGCGCCGCAGCACCGCCGCCATGTGCTCGGACAGTTCGATGCCTGCCACCGGCACGCCGCGTTCCCGGAGCGGGACTCCCACTCGTCCGGTTCCGATGGCGAACTCCAGCGCCCGGCCGTCTCCGGCGAGCCCGGCGAGAAAAGCGAGAGTCGGTTCGAGAACGGCAGCCGAGAACGCTTCGGTCTCCTCGGCGTCGTAGCGATCGGCGATCGCACGGGTCCACAGTTCGCTGCTCGTCACGGACGACCACTGTGCCGAGCGCCGAAGGCGCTGTCGACGCATTTACGCCGCGACGCGGCGTATACCGCTCACGGCTCAGCGCAGCCGGTCGAGGTCCGCCCCCGACTTGTCGACCAGCGCCCGCATCGCCTCGTACGCCGCCTCGGGGTCGCGTGCGGAGATCGCGTCCAGCACCGCGCGGTGTGACGGCACCGGGTCGTCGTCCACCGTTCCGTGCACGAGCTTGTCCCGCTCGGCGAGTCCGATCGCGATGATCCGCTCGACCTGCGTCAGGAACGCGTTGTGCGTGGCGGCCATGAGCAGCCGGTGGAACTCCAGGTCCGCCCGGACGGTCGCGGCGAGGTCGCGGGCCACCGCCATCCGGTCGAGGGCCGCGCCGAGGGCCTCGATGTCGGCGTCGGACGCGCGTTCGGCGGCCAGGCGAGCGGCGGCGGGTTCGACGATCACGCGCATCTCGGTGAGTTCGTCGAACAGGCTGTGGTCGGTGTTGCCGGCCTGGGTCTGCCAGCGCATCACGTCGGTGTCGAGGAGGTTCCACGACGAGCGCGGCTGCACGAACGTGCCGCGCTTCTGCCTGGCGTCGATCATGCCCTTGGCCGAGAGGACCTTCAGGGCCTCGCGCAGCGCGGTCAGCGACACGTCGAGTTCCTCGCGCAGCGCCGGGAGGTCGAGGGTGTCGCCCTCGCCGATCTCACCGGCGAGAATCCGGCCCGCCAGCGCCTCGACGGTCTGCCCGTGCACGCCACGAAGCCGCTTTTCGTTCATGAGGTCAGAGCATACGGCACATCATAAATTATGAATTATTCTTGACTTGATCATGGTCAGCGCGCACTCTTCTCAGCCATGGACAGGCGTCACTTCCTCCGCGTCACCGCTGCCGCCGGAGCCGGGTTGCTGGTCAGCGGCACGGCATCCTGCGCCACCTCGGCGTCCTCCGGCCCGGTCACCCAGGCCGCCGGCACGGCCACGATCCAGTCGAACCTCTCGGCGCCCGCTGCGAAAGCGGCGATCGACGCACTGGTGAAGGCGTTCAACGACAAGAAGGGCGCGCAGGCCTCGGTCAACACCGTGGCCTCCGAGACCTTCCGGACCCAGCTGCCCAGCTACCTCACCTCGGCCACCCCGCCCGACCTCTTCACCTGGTATCCCGGCGCACTGCTCAAGGGGTACGAGGAGAAGGGCCTGCTGCTCGACGTCAGAGACGTCTGGCAGACGATGGGCGACTACCCCCAGTCGTTCAAGACGTTGAGCGGCAAGGTGTTCGTGCCGACGACGTACTACTGGTGGGGCAACTTCTACCGCAAGTCCCACTTCGCCAAGTGGGGAGTCACCCCGCCTAAGACCTGGGACGAGTACGTCGAGCTGTGCAGGACGTTGCAGGGCAAGGGTGTCATCCCGATCGGCATGGGCGCGGGCTCGGACTCGCCGTGGACCGCGTCCGCGTGGTTCGACTACTTCAACATCCGCATCAACGGCGCGCCGTTCCACCGCGAACTCCTGGCGGGCAAGCACCGTTTCGACGACCCGAAGGTCAGGGCGGTCTTCACGAAGTGGCGCGAGGTGCTGCCCTACACCGACCCGAACGGCACCGCGATCGGCTTCCAGGAGGCCACGACCGCGATGTTGCAGGGCCGCACGGGAATGCTGCTCACCGGCGCGTTCTTCGCCGACGCGGCACCGAAGGACGCGATCGACGACATCGACTTCTTCCGGTTCCCGATCATCGACCCGGCCGTGCCGCTGGCGGAGGAGGGCCCGACCGACGGCTTCTTCGCGAGCGCCAAGTCACCGCACGTCAAGGAACTGAAGGAGTTCCTGACCTACGCGGCGACAGCGGAAGGCCAGGAGGCCTACATCAAGGCCTCGTCCGGCACGGTCCTGCCGACGCACCCGAACGCCAAGGACTCCGGCACGCCGCTGGTCACGAAGGGCCGCCTGCACCTCAAGGAGGCCGCGGAGATCACCCAGTTCTTCAACCGCGACTCCAGCGACGCCCTGCAGCCCACCGCGGACGCCGCGCTGGTCAAGTTCCTCCAGCAGCCCGACCAGCTGGACACGATCCTGACGACGTGGCAGAAGGCCGCCGAGCAGGTGTGGTCGAGCTGACATGACCAGGAGCTCCACCAGGGTCCCTCCGATCCTGCTGCTGTTCGTGCTCATCCCGTTGCTGGTGGAGGGGTTCTGGGTCTTCTGGCCCGCGCTGCAGGGGTTCTGGCTCGCGCTGACGAACTGGGACGGTGTCTCGCCGCCCCGGTTCGTCGGGCTCGACAACTACGCGCGGATGATCGGCGACCCGGTCTTCCACACCGCCGTCACCAACACCGCGATCTGGCTCGTGCTCTTCGGCGGCCTGTCCGCGGCCGGCGGCCTCGGCATGGCCGTGCTGCTGCAGAAGGAACGCCGCGGCGTCGGGATCTACCGGGCCGCGCTGTTCGTGCCGGTGGTGTTCTCGCTCGTCGCCACCTCGCTGATCTGGCAGGTGCTCTACCAGCCGGGCGGGATCTTCGACAGCAGTCCGCTCGCCGACCCGGACACGGCGCTCTACGCGGTGCTCGTGCCGGCGCTGTGGCGGCAGGTCGGGTACGTCATGGTGCTGTACCTGGCGGGCCTCAAGGGCATCGACCCCGGGCTCTACGAAGCGGCCACTTTGGACGGTGCCACGGCCTGGCAGAGGTTCCGGCACATCACCTGGCCGCAGCTCGGCTCGGTCAACTCGGTGGTGCTGTCGGTGATCGTCATCGACTCGCTGCGGTCGTTCGACGTGGTGTGGTCGATGACCCGCGGCGGGCCCTACCACTCGTCCGAGCTGCTCAGCACGTACATGTACTCGACCGCGTTCCAGTCCCTGAAGCTCGGTTACGCCAGTGCGCTGGCCGTCGTCATCTTCGTGCTGGCGTTCGGCGTGATCGTGACCTACCTCGTCCGCGCGTTCCGGGAGAACTGATGTCGAGTAGCGCCTCTTCTGGCCGCGTCTTCCACGCCGTGGCAGGCACGATCTCCCTGCTCTGGCTGCTGCCGATCGTGGCCGTGCTCGTCACGGCGGTCCGCAGCTTCGACGACATCGCCGCCAACGGCCTCGCGTCGTTCCCGCGGTCGTTCACGCTCGCCGGGTTCGCCGACGCGTGGACGAACGGCGGCTCGGGCGCGATGTGGAACAGCGTCCTGGTCACCGTCCCGACGGTGTTCCTGTCGCTGGCACTGAGCTCGGCGGCGGCGTACGCGTTGAGCCGCTTCCAGATCCCCGCCCGGCGTTCGATCATCCTGCTGATGCTCGCGGGCAACCTCCTGCCGCCGCAGATCCTCCTCGTTCCGGTGTCGAAGCTGACCGAGGTCCTCGGCATCTACGACACGCTGTTCGCGTTGATCGTGGTGCAGGTCGGCTTCGGCCTCGGCTTCTACACGTTCGTGCTGCAGGGTTTCATGCGCGCGATGCCGAACGAGGTGCAGGAGGCGGCGACCATCGACGGCGCCGGTCCCGTGCAGATCTTCTGGCGGATCGTGCTGCCGATGACCAGGCCCGCGCTGGCGGCACTGGCCGCGCTGGCGTTCACCTGGATCTTCAACGACCTGCTGTGGGCGATCACCGTGCTGCGCTCCTCGGCCGTGATGCCGGTGACCCCGGCGCTGCTCGCGTTGCAGGGCCAGTACGTCTCCAACTGGAACGTGATCGCGGCCGGCTCGGTGATCGCGGCGATCCCGACCGTGGCGGTGTTCCTGCGGTTCCAGCGGCACTTCATCTCCGGACTCGCGGTGGGAGCGGTGAAATGAGTTGGACCCTTCGCATGGCCACCACCTCCTACACGGTGGCCGTCGAACCCGGCGGACGCTGGGCCGAGCTGGTGGCGTGGGGCCCGCACGGGGTGGAGCAGGGCCCGTCGGCGTACCAGAACCTCGGCGACATCCACTTCATCACCGAGGCCGACGCGGCTCCTATCGAGTACGCGCCGCGTGGCGAACGACCGTTCACCGGCGCGGACCTCGAGGTGGACGGCGACTCGTGGTTCACCTTCGAGGGCGCTTCCGAAGAGGGAGGCGTGCTGCGGCTGACGTTCGAAGACGACATCGCCGGGCTGCGCACCGTGCTCTGCTACCGCCCCGAGCCCGGCGTCGACGTCCTGGCGCGGTGGGTCGAGGTGACCAACCTCCGAGACGAGACGTCTCGTCTCGTCAGGGTGGGGTCCGCGGGTGTCTGCCTGCCGACGCGGGCGCCCAGGCTGTCGTTCCTGCACGGTGAGTGGGCGCGCGAGTTCCAGCTGGACCACGTGACCCTGCCCGCGGGCGGGTTCCGGATCGGCAGCTCCTACGGCGTTCCCGGGCACAACTACGCGCCCTGGCTGTCCGTGGACGGCACGTGGGGCGTGTCGCTGGCGTGGTCGGGTTCCTGGGAGATCACGGCCGAGGTCGAACCGTCCGGGCTCACGCGCGTGCGTGCCGGAATGCTCGGCCCGGTCGTGATCGAACCGGGGGAGACCTTCGTGACGCCCGAACTCGCGCTGGCGTACTCGACGGACGACCTGACACGCGTCTGGCACGCCTACGACCGGTCGCGCAGCCGCCCGGCCCGCAAGCCGGTGCTCTACAACTCCTGGGAGGCCACGGGCTTCGACGTCGACCTGCCGAAACAGCTCGAACTGGCGCACATCGCGGCAGGCCTCGGCGTCGAGTTGTTCGTGGTGGACGACGGCTGGTTCGAAGGCCGTCACGACGACACGGGCGGCCTCGGCGACTGGTACCCGGAGTCGCCGGACTTCGGCGTGTTCGTCGAGGACGTGCGGGCGACGGGCATGGAGTTCGGTCTGTGGGTCGAGCCGGAGTCCGTCAGCCCGAAGTCGCGGCTCTACGCCGAGCACCCGGACTGGGTGTACCGGACGGAGGGCCGCGAGCCCACGCTCATCCGCAACCAGCTGCTGCTCAACCTCGGCCTGCCGGAGGTCTACGAGTTCGTAGTCTCCACTTTGGACAGACTGCTGACCGGCCACCGGATCAGCTACCTGAAGTGGGACATGAACCGTCCCGCCACCGAACGCTCCGGCGAGCTCGACAACGCCCACGTCCGCAACTACTGGCGAGTGCTCGAACACCTGCGGGCACACCACCCGGACGTGCTGGTCGAGGGCTGCGCGGGCGGCGGCGGCCGGACGGACCTCGCGACCACGGCGATGGTCGACGTGGTGTGGCCCAGTGACAACACCGCCCCGCTCGACCGTCTGAAGATCCAGCACGGCTTCCTGCACATGCACGCCCCGCACCTGATGTCGTCGTGGGTCACCGACGCGCCCGGCTTCTTCGACGCACGCCCGCGTTCGCTGAAGTTCCGGTTCGTGCTCGCCATGGCCGGTGTGCTCGGCATCGGCGCGGACGTCCGGCACTGGTCCGCCGGGGAACGCGCCGAGGCGGCGGACCTGATCGCCCGCTACAAGGAGATCCGCGACGTCGTGCACGGCGGCGAGGCGCATGTGCCGGCGGAGGACGCGATCCAGTACAACGGCGAGGACCGGGTCGTCGTGCTGGCCTGGAACACCGGCTCGCTCACCGGGGTGCCGATGGTGCCCGGCCAGGCGTCGAGGGTGAAGCTGAAAGGACTGACCGCCGCGTCCTACGTGGACGAGACCGGACAGGTCTACTCGGCGGCGCACCTGACCCACGTCGGACTGCCGTTCGCCTGGTCGCGGACGAACGACGCCGACGTGGTGGTGCTCAGGCCTTCAGCAACGCCCTGATCTCCTCGATGGGCGTGCGGGCGAGGGCCGACCCGACCCCGCACGCCACCGCTCCGGCCTCCAGCCAGGCGGGAACGTCCGCGGGCGCAACACCACCGGTCGGCACCAGTGGCGCGTACGGCATCACGGCGAGCACGTCCCGCACCCACTGGGGCGTGGGCGCGGGGAACACCTTCACCGCGTCCGCCCCGGCCTCCAGCGCCTGCACGACCTCCGTCACCGACCCGGCGCCGGGCAGCACCGCCGCCCCGTAGCGGTGCCCGGCCCGGATCACCGACGCGTTCAGGTTGGGCGCCACGAGGAACTGCGCCCCGGCCCGCACCGAGGCGACGGCGGAGGCCTCGTCCAGCACGGAACCGGCGCCGATCACGGCGGCGGGGTGGTCGGCGCGAAGCTGCCGGATCGCCTCCAGCGCGCCGGGGTTCGTCAGCGGCAGTTCGAGGGACGTGATGCCCGCGTCCAGCAGCGGAACGGCGGCCTGGACGGCGGAGGAGGCGTCGGCGGTGCGCACGATCGCGATGATGCCCTGCCGCACGACTGCCTGGGTGATCTCGTAGCGGTAGCTCACGCCCGCCAGCCTACTACACATAAATTACGAATTATTCTTGACACCCGCGAGTCCAGCGAGAGAGGCTCACCAGCATGTCGGTTCGCAGAGTCGCGTTGGCCATCGCTTTGATGTCCTTGGTGGCAACACCCGCATACGCAGGTGACGACCAAGGAGCGCCCACCTACTACGACAGCGGTGTCGCGAAGACCCCGTACATGGGGTGGAACACGTACTACGGCCTCGGTGCCCCGAACGAGAAGGACGTGCGCGGAGTCGCCGACTTCCTCGTGAAGAGCGGCATGCGCGACGCCGGGTACAAGATCGTCTGGATCGACGGCGGCTGGACCGCGCCGACCCCGCGCAACGCCCAGGGTTACCTGGTCGAGGACCCGGCGAAGTTCCCCAGCGGCCTGCCGAAGCTGGTCAGGGACCTGCACGCGCAGGGTCTCCAGGCGGGCATCTACACCGACGCAGGCCCGTCCGACGGCAAGAACTGCGCCGTCGGCAGCGGTGGCGGGTACTACGAGAAGGACGCGAAGCGGTTCGCCGACTGGAAGTTCGACGCCGTCAAGGTCGACTTCCTGTGCGGCATCTTCGCGAACCTCAAGCCCGCCCAGGCGTTCGCGGACTTCGGCAAGGCGCTGCGCAAGGCCGGCCGTCCGATGATCTTCAACATCTGCAACCCGGTCACCGGCGAGTGGGGCGTCCCGCACGAGCCCGACCAGACCGCCGACATCTCCTACACGTTCGGCCCGCTCGCCGGCGACTCCTGGCGCACCAGCACGGACATCGCGTTCGGCACGCCGTACGAGGGCATCTGGCGCGACGTCCTGCGCAACATGGACCGCAACGCCGCGCACCCCGAGGCGAACGGCCCCGGCCACTACAACGACCCCGACTACCTGATCCCGATGCGCCGGACGCAGCAGGGCACGTACGAGCTGAACGAGGAGGAGTCGACCTCGCAGTTCGTGATGTGGGCGCAGATGTCCTCACCGCTGATCATCGGTTCGGACCCGCGCACGCTGCCGCCGTCGATGGTGAACACCCTCAAGAACCCCGAGATCATCGCGGTCAACCAGGACCCCCTGGCCATCCAGGGCGTCCGGGTCGCGTCGACCGGGGACACCGACGTCTACAGCAAGGTGTTGTCCCGCACGGGCGAACGCTCCGTCGTGCTGCTCAACCGCCGCGACGTCCCCGCCGAGATGACGGTGGACCTCGCCCAGGCCGGTCTGAAGGGCATCGTCGCCGTCCGTGACCTGCGGGCTCGCGCCGATCGCGGCACCGCCACCGGCAAGTACACCGTGACGGTTCCTCCGCACGGCACCGCGATGCTCAAGCTGCGCGGCACGGACCTCGTGCCCGGTGAGGCGATCGGCGCCGACGCCACCGCGTCTCCCGCGATCGCACGGGTCGGCGACGAGGCACTGGTGTTCAGCCGCGGCACCGGCAGCGAGCTGAAGATGCTCCGCGATGGCAGGTGGTCGAGCCTCGGCAAGGTGATCCAGGGGCAGCCCGCCGTGCGCACCGTCGGCACGGACGTCGAGGTGACCGTCCGCGGCACCGACGACCGAGCCTGGCAGCGCACCCTCCACAACGGACGCTGGGGCTCGTGGAAGTCGCTGGGCGGCAAGCTCACCGACGCACCGTCCGTCTCCGCCGACGGCACGATCGTCGCCCGCGGCCAGGACGGCGAGGTCTGGCTCTACCAGGGCACCTGGACCTCACTCGGTGCTCCCGGCGATGCCCCGATCTACGGCAGGCCCAGCGTCGCCGGCGGCCAGGTGGCCGTCCGGACCGCCGCCGACGCCGTGTGGGTGCGCCCGGTCGCGGGTGGCGAGTGGACGTCACTCGGAGGCGTGATCTCCGGGAGCCCGACCCTGGTCGAGTTCCAGGACCGGATCTACCTGTTCGCGCGGGCAGGCGACTACACGCTCTGGCAGGTCAACGCCACCGGCGGCGTCTGGGGCGGCTGGTTCCACCGTCCCGAGTTCCCGAGCAACTCGCTCGTCGGCGCCGTCGGTGCTACTGCTGGTGCGGACGGTTCCGCGTGGACGGTCGTGCGCGGGCCCGACAACAAGGTCTACCGGCAGAAGCTCTAGGAGAACGTGCATGAAGTGCGCGGTGGTGTCGGGCGCGGCAGCGGGGATCGGTGCCGCGACGGCGAAGCACCTGACGGACGACGGGTACCGGGTCGTCGGGATCGACCTGCACGGTGACGTGGCCGTGCAGGGGGACGTCAGTGACCCGGCGACCTGGCAACGTGCGGTCGAGTTGTGCGACGGAGCCGTGGACGCGTTGGTGTGCAACGCCTTCACGGTCAACGTCAAGCCGCTCGACCTGACCACCCCGACGGAGTGGGAGCGCCAGCTGGCGGTCAACCTCGGCGGTGCGTTCCACGGCGTGCGGGCCTGCCTGCCGTCGCTGAGGGAACGCAACGGCGCGGTAGTGCTCGTCTCGTCGGTGCACGCGCACTTCGGCATCCCCGGCCACGGCGCGTACGCGACCTCGAAGGGCGGGCTGGTGGCACTGACCCGCCAGCTCGCCGTCGAGTACGCGCCTGATGTCCGTGTCAACGCGGTGCTGCCCGGTCCCGTGCTGACAGCGGCGTGGGACCGGGTCTCCGCCGAGGATCGGGAACGCAGTGCCCGAGCCACCCCGGCCGGACGCCTCGGCGACCCGGCCGAGGTGGCCTCGGTGATCGGTTTCCTCCTGTCTCCGGCGGCGTCCTTCGTGACGGGCGCGGAGCTTCTGGTCGACGGCGGCTGGTCCGCGGCAAAGGACAGTTCATGAAGGTGACGGCGGTCGAGACGTTCCTGGTCGAGCCCCGCTGGCTGTTCCTCAAGGTGAGCACCGACGAGGGGGTGTCCGGCTGGGGGGAACCGGTCGTGGAGGGCAGGGCCGAGACGGTCCGCGCGGCCGTCCACGAACTGTCCGAGCTGGTCATAGGCCAGGACCCGTTGCGCGTCGAGGACCTGTGGCAGGTGCTGCGCCGCGGTGGTTTCTACCGCGGCGGCCCCGTGTTGTCCTCGGCGCTCTCGGGTTACGACCACGCTTTGTGGGACATAGCAGGCAAAGCACGCGGGCTGCCGGTCCACGAACTGCTCGGTGGTCCGGTCCGCGACCGGGTGCGCGCGTACTCGTGGGTGGGCGGCGACCGGCCGGACGGCGTGTACGACGCGGTGGCGCGGCAGGTCGCGGCGGGCTTCAGCGCCGTGAAGATGAACGCCACCGCGGAGATGCGTCCGATCGCCTCACCGGCCGAGGCCGAAGCGGTCCTGGTCAGGGCTCGTGAGGCGCGTGAAGCCCTGGGGCCGCAGGGAGAACTCGCGATCGACTTCCACGGCCGCGTCTCGCCCGCGATGGCCCGGCGGCTCGTGCGGATGCTCGAGGAGGTGCAGCCGATGTTCGTCGAGGAACCGGTGCTGCCCGAGCTTCCGGCGGAAGTGTTGCAGTCGGTCGTGCAGGCCTCGACGGTGCCGATCGCGACGGGGGAGCGGCTGTTCTCGCGCTGGGAGTTCAAACCGGTGCTGGAGGCCGGGGTCGCGGTCGTGCAGCCCGACCCGTCGCACGCGGGCGGGATCTCGGAGCTGCGGCGGATCGGGTCGCTCGCCGAGGTGTACGGGGCGTCGATCGCACCGCACTGTCCACTCGGGCCGATCTCGCTGGCGGCCTCGTTGCAGGTCGCGTTCACCACGCCGAACTTCCTGATCCAGGAGCAGAGCGTGGGCATGCACTACAACGGCACCGACCCGTCATACCTGGTGGACATGGCACCGGTGCGGGTCGTGGACGGCTGGATCGCGCGCCCGACCGGGCCCGGCCTGGGCGTCGAGGTCGACGAGGCGGCGGTGCGGCGGGCGGCCGAGGTCGGGCACTCGTGGCGGTCGCCGATCTGGAGGCACGACGACGGGTCCTTCGCGGAGTGGTGACAGGGGCTGCCAGCCGCTGCCAGTGACGTGAGCGCGGGCTGTCAGCGCCGCGGGTGAACCTGGTCGTGCCGTCAGGGAGGCGGCACGATCTCCAGGGGAGCACCACATGCACGTCACGATCATCGGCGCCGGTCTCGGCGGCCTCACGCTCGCCCGCGTGCTGCACATCCACGGCATCCCGTCCACGGTCTACGAGGCGGAGGAGTCGCCGACGGCACGCACGCAGGGCGGCATGCTCGACATCCACGACTACAACGGGCAGATCGCCGTCGAGGCCGCAGGCCTGGTGGACGAGTTCCAGAGCCTCGTCCTGGAGGGACGGCAGGCCATGCGCGTGCTGGACTCCGACGGCACGCTGCTGTTCGAGAAGGAGGACGACGGCACGGGCGGGCGTCCCGAGGTGCAGCGCGCCGACCTGCGGCAGATGCTGCTCGACTCGCTGCCTTCCGGCACGGTCCGCTGGGGCGCCAAGGTGACCGGCGTGTCGGGGAAGACCGTGACGTTCGCGGACGGCAGCACCGTCGAGGCCGACGTGCTCGTCGGCGCCGACGGCGCGTGGTCACGTGTCCGGGGCGTGCTCACCGACGTCACGCCGGAGTACGCCGGCATGTCGTTCGTCGAGACCTACCTCTACGACGCCGACACGAAGCACCCCGAGGTGGCGAAGGCGGTCGGCGGCGGCTCGATGTTCGCACCCGGCCAGGGCAAGGGCATTCACGCGCACCGGGAGGCCGGCGGCGTCCTGCACGCCTACGTCGAGTTCACCCGGCCGCTGGAGTGGTTCGGCGATCTCGGGCACATCATGGCCGAGTTCGAGGGCTGGGCTCCCGAGCTCACCGCCCTGATCACCGAGACCGACACGGAACCGGTGTTCCGCCCGCACCACGCCCTGCCGTCCGGGCACCGCTGGGAACGGGTGCCGGGCGTGACCCTGGTCGGCGACGCCGCGCACCTCATGCCGCCCAACGGCGAGGGCGCCAACCTCGCCATGCTGGACGGCGCCGAACTCGCCCTGGCCCTGGCGAGCAAGGACGTGGAGACCGCCCTGGCCGAGTACGAGGAGGCGATGTTCGTGCGTGCCGTCCACACCGCCGAGGACTCCGAGCAGATGATCCAGAGCCTGTTCGGCGACGAGCCCCCGCAGAAGTTCCTCGACCTGCTCATCGACGCCTAGCGACGAGGAACAGGACCGCCATGAGGGCCACACCGGCCCACATGGCGGTCCGCCATCCCTCCACAAAGGACTCTCCCGCGTCGACGGACGCCGCGGCCATCGCACCGAGCAACGCGATGCCCAGCGCCGTGCCGAACTCGCGGGTGACGTCGTTCAACGCCGACGCCACGCCCTGCTGCGGCACCGACCTCGTGATCGCCTCGGTGGCGGGCGGCATCGACAACCCCATGCCCGCGCCCATCGCGATCATGCCCGGCAGCACGTCGAGGTACCCGCCGTCCACGAGCACCGCCATGAGCGCCAAACCCAAGCCGCCCAACGCGATGCCCGCCGACATCGTGACGCGCGCCCCGACCCGTTCGGCCAGGCGCGGCGCGAGTCCGGACGCGATCATCATGAACCCGGCCATCGGCAGCAGCGCCACCGTCGACACCAGCCCCGACCAGCCGAGCACGGTCTGGAAGTACGGGTACAGCAGGATCGACACCCCGGCCTGCACCCCGAACACCACCAGCAGCACCAGGGAACCGGTCGCCAGCGGCCGTTCGCGGAACAGCCGGACGTCCAGCAACGGCGCGGGATGCCGCAGCTCCCACACCACGAACGCGACGGCCGCACCGGTCCCGGCGAGCAGGCTGACCACGTCACCCTCGTGCAGGAAGTAGATCAACCCGGCCACCGCGACCACCGACGTCAGCGCCCCGCCCACGTCGAACGGCCGCACGTCCCGCGAGTCCGGCACGTCCCGCAGCGCCATCACCAGCGCGACGACCACCAGCACCACGGGCAGCGCGAACAGGAACCGCCAGTCGGCGACGTCGACGAGCAGGGCCGACAGGAACATCCCCAGCAGCCCGCCTCCGGCCGCGACACCGGTCCACACGCCGATCGCCCGCCCGCGCTCCTTCTCCGGGAACGTGGAGGTGATCACGGCCAGCGTGACGGGCATGATCGTCGCCGCTCCGACCCCGCCGAGCACCCGGGACGCCAGCAGCACCTCGGCCGACGGTGCCAGCGCCGCCACCACGTTTGCCACCCCGAACACACCCAGCCCGGCGACCAGCACCGGCCTGCGCCCGAGCAGGTCACCCACCGCGCCGAGCGGCAACAGCAACGCGGCGAGCGTCAGCACGTAGGCGTTGATGATCCACAGCACCGTCCCCTGCGACGCGCCGAACTCGGCGGCGAGGTGGGGCTGGGCGACGTTGAGCCCGGTCACCGACGAGATCACGGCCATCAACGCGACGCACACCGCGACCAGGGTTTTCGTTCTTGTCATGGCCGCCGAAGCTAGGCGACGTTTGCGGCACGGGCATACGATCGTGCGCATGACGCAAGAAGATGGCGATCTGGACGGCCTCGTGCGCAAGCGGATCCGTGCCCTGCGGGTCGCCCAGGGCTGGTCCCTCGACGAGCTCGCGACCCGCGCGAGGCTCAGCCCGTCGTCGCTGAGCCGCATCGAGAACGGTCAGCGCCGCCTGGCCCTCGACCAGCTGGTGACTCTGGCGCGCGCCCTCGACACGTCGCTCGACCAGCTGGTCGAGACCGACACCGACGACGTGATCGTCAGCCCCATCCTCGACGGCGCCCACGGGCGGATGCGCTGGCCGATCAAGGCCGATCCGGGCATGACCGTCGTGCGCCAGCGGATGACCAACCCGCCGCCCGACAACCCGGCCTCGCTCCGCGCGCACTCGGGCCGCGAGTGGCTGGTGGTCCTGTCGGGCACGGCCGTCCTGATGCTCGGCCACCGCACGTTCCGCGTGGAGACGAACCAGGCCGCCGAGTTCCCGACGATGCTGCCGCACGCGATCGGCACGGCGGGTGGCCCGTGCGAGATCCTCGGCATCTTCGACCGGGAGGCGCGGCGCGGCCACAACGCCGACAAGAAGGCGTGATCTTGCGCGGACGGCAGCGTTTGGGTCGACCGTCTTGCTTCATGCGCAAGTGACCGTGCATCTGAGGCATGGGCGACCTACCTTGGCCATATGAGCGCACACGGACATGGACACGGTCACGGACATGGACATGGACATGGACATGGACACGGTCACGGTCACGGTCACGGACATGGGCACGGCCACGGCGATGACCAGGCCGAGGTCCTCGAACTCGACGCCGAACTCATGGCGACCCACACGGCCGACATCATCAACGGCCTCCCGGTCTCGAACCCACGCCACGTCGTCGACCTCGGAGCAGGCCTGGGCGCGGGCACGTTCGCGCTGCTCACCCAGTTCCCCGAAGCCCACATCACCGCCGTCGACTCCTCACTCGACCACCTCCAGCGCCTCCGCACGAAGGCGGGCGAACGAGGCCTGGCCGACCGGGTCCACACCGTCCTCGCCGACCTCGACACCGAATGGCCCGACCTCGGCACCCCGGACCTGATCTGGGCCTCGGCCTCGCTGCACCACATGGCCGACCCGGCCCACACGCTCGGTCAGCTCCACAAGACCCTGGCTCCGGGCGGCCTGCTGGCCGTGGTCGAGCTCGCCGGCATGCCGCAGTTCTTCCCGGAACAGGCCCCGGACGCCCCCGACGAACGCCTGCCGCACCGCGGCGCCGACTGGGGCCCGAAGCTGACCGAGGCGGGGTTCACGCTCGAGGGCGAACGCACCGTCACCGTCCACCTGGAACGGTCTGCGGCGGTCGAGCGCTACGCCCGCATCGTCCTGCGCAGGCAGCTCGAACCCGAAGCGCTGGAAACCGCGCTGCGCCGCGAAGACCTGGAGCTGCGCACCGAACGCACGGTCTGGGTGGCGCGCAAGCAGGGCCTGGTCACCTAGGAGTGCGCGAGCCTGCCCGGCTGACCAGCGTCGTCCGCAGCCGGCCGAGGGCGGCGGCACGGGCACCGGTCAGCGACGGCTCCGCCACCGAGGCCGCTCTGATCGGGACCTGACGGGGAGATCGGGCGCACTCGGCCGTGATCTCGTCGAGCAACGACGGCCCCCACGACCCGCCGACCACGACCACCTCGGGATCGGTCAGCGTCACCAGGGCCGTGACGACACCGCTGACGGCCCGCGCGAGCACGACGGGGTCCGCGTCCCGCAGCCGGTCCACGTCGATCGCCGTGGTTCCCTTCTGCCGCAGGCCGAGTTCGCCGAACACCTCGATGAACGGCATCGCGCCCGACGGCCCCGCGGTGATCACGTGCGAGATCTCACCGGCCAGTCCGGAGTGCCCGCGCCGCACCTCGCCGTCCAGCACGACCGCGCAACCCAGGCCCTCACCCAGGAACAGGTACGCGAAGTCCTCGACGTCCAGGGCGGCGTGCTCGGCCTGCGCCGCCCAGTTCACGTCGTTGTCCACCACGACGGGCCCGTTCAGCAACGGCCCCAGCACGTCGACCGGATCCAGTTCGCCGACCAGGAACGGTGAGTCGGGCAACTGGACGAGCCTGCCGGTGAGCCGGTCCACGGGGTCGGCCGCGCTCACCGTGCAGAGCTGGACGTGGTGCGCCGCAACGGTTTCCGCGACGACCGAAGGAAGCACGGCAGCCACCTCGGACGGTGAGGAGATCGGGCGGTGCACCCGCTCGACCACGTCCCCGTACGCGTCGACGCACTCGGCTGTCACGCCGTCCGGCGCGATCGTCACGACCAGTGCGACACCTACGTCCTCGGTCAGGCTGTAGAACGAGCCGACCCGCCCCTTGCCGCGGCCGCCGGGCGTGCGTTCGCCGGTGTCGGCGACGAGCCCGGACTCCACGAGCCGGCGGACGCTCTCGCTCACGGTCGGCTTCGACAGGCCCGTCTCGACTGCCAGTTCGGCCCGCGTCAGCTTGCGCGCGGACATCAACGAGCGCAACACGTGCTCGTCGGAGATCGAGCGCAGCAACTCCTGGGACGGCTTGGTCACGCGGCGGATTCTAGTTAGGGGTCTTGCCTACAACGGTGCGACACGCTTACAGTTCCAAGTTAGGAGGCTTTACTGGAAGGAGTTCACGTGCTGCCGAACTGGGAGACCACACCCGCTGACCTGCCCCGAGCGACACGCGAGATCAAAAAGGCGATCCGCGCGAACATCGAGGCGTCCGGCCGCACCGTCGAGGAGGTGTTCGCGGTCGTCGAGCAGCAGATCCGCCGCGAGGTCGACGACGTGAAGTCCGGCCAGGCGTGGCCCGTGATCGACTACGCCGACATCGAGAACGGCACCGCGCCCACTGATCTTCTGAAACGCCGAGGCTGTCTGGTGGTGCGCGACCACTTCGACCGCTCCCAAGCCCTGGCCTGGGACAAGTCCATTGTGGACTACGTCGAGAGCAACAACTTCTTCGAGAACTACCGCGGCCCCGGCGACGACTTCTTCGGCAGCGTCGGCTCGAAGCCCGAGATCTACCCGATCTACTGGTCACCCGCACAAACCGAGGCCAGGCGACACGAGCGCATGGCCACGGTCCAACGCTTCCTCAACGGCCTGTGGCACCACGAGGGTTGGTTCGACCCGGCCACCGACGTCGGCTACCCGGACCGCATCCGCCGCCGCCCGCCCGGCGCGAACTCCCACGGCCTCGGCACCCACCTCGACCCCGGCACCCTCGACCTGTGGATGACGCGCGAGTACCAGCAGGCGTTCCGGCACCTGTTCGACGGCACGCCAGAGCGGTACGACCCCTGGGACGCCGCCCACCGCACCACCGGCCCGCAGTACCCGGGCACCACGATGTGCTCGGTGTTCCGCACCTTCCAGGGGTGGACCGCACTCTCCGACATGGACCACGACCAGGGCGTCCTGCACACCGTCCCGATCCCCGGCGCCATGGCGTACCTGATGCTGCGCCCGCTGCTCGACGACGTCCCGGACGACGACATGTGCGGCGTCACGGTCAACCAGGTCTTCCCGGTGAACCCGAAGTACCACGCACTGCTCATCGAGGCCCTGAGCGGCATCCCGGACGTGAAGGCCGGCGACTCGGTCTGGTGGCACTGCGACATGATCCACAGCGTCGCGCCGATCGAGGACCAGCACGGCTGGGGCAACGTCATGTACATCCCGGCCGCGCCTTCCTGCCCGCGCAACGACCGCTACGCCGAGGAGATCCAGCGAGCGTGGGCGACGGGCTCCAGCCCCAGCGACTTCCCGGAGGAGCACTACGAACGGGCCTGGCCCAACCGGTCACGGCCTGAATAGCACCCGGAACACCGCGCCCTCGCCGGGTGCGGTGTCCAGTTCGATCCGCCACCCGTGCGCCGCGACCAGCGCCGCCACGATCGCCAACCCCAGCCCGCTCCCGCCGGGTCCACGAGCGGGATCGGCCCGGTAGAAGCGTTCGAACACCCGCGCGGCCTGCTCGGCGGTCAACCCCGGCCCGTGATCGGCCACCTCGAACGCGTCCGCGGTGAGTCGCACCTCGATCGGGCCTGTCGTGTGGATCAGGGCGTTGTCCAGCAGGTTCGTCAGGATCTGGCGGACCCGCGCCTCGTCCGCCTCCACGAGCACCGGCCCTGCGGGCAGGTCCAGGGACACGCGAGGACCAGTCTCGGCGTCGTCCACCAGCACCACGAGGTCCACGACCGACAACACCAGCGGCTGCTCCGAGTCCAGCCGCGCCAGCTGCAGCAGGTCGTCGACCAGCATCCCCATCCGCGCCGCATGGTCCTCGATCCGCCGCAACACGTCGCCTGCGTCGGTGGCGGCCCCCTGTCGGTACAGCTCGGCATATCCGCGAATGGAAGTCAGCGGAGTCCGTAACTCGTGCGAGGCATCAGCCACGAACCGCCGCATCCGCTCCTCCGACGACACCCGCACCGCGAAGGCAGCCTCGATCTGCCCCAGCATCGTGTTCAAGGCAGAAGCCAACCGCCCGACCTCAGACCCGGGCCGCCGCACCGGAACCCGCCGTGAAAGATCACCCTCGGCGATCTCCCCGGCGACCTGCTCCACTTCCTCCAACGCCCGAGTAGAAGCCCTAACCAGCGCATACCCGGCCATGCCCACCAGGATCAACGCCCCGAGACTGATCAGCAGGAACGCCAGCCGCAGGTCGTCGACGGCCCGGTCCACCTCCGACTGGTCGACGAAAGCGATCAACTCGCCCCCGTCGTACTCCCGCATCACGACCCGCCGCGACCCCACCGACACGTGCTCGCCGGGCGTCATCGAACCGAACGGCGGCAACCCCTCCAGCGCCGTCCCCACGACCACCCCGCCGGCGTCGCGCAGGACCACGTTGTCCCGCAACGGAAGCGCGCGAGGTACGGCCACCATCCGGTCCAGCCGCGCGTCGAGCTGGTGCAGCAGGTAGTTCTCCATCACCTGCGACCCGATCAGCCACGTGCCGAACAGGCCCGCGGCCACCAGGGCGACGAGCACGACCACCAGCCGCGCGCGCAACGTCATCCGCGCATCATGTATCCCAGGCCGCGCACCGTGTGGATCAGCGGAGGTTCGGCGACCTTGCGCCGCAGGTACGAGATGTACGACTCGACCACCCCCACGTCGCCGTCGAAGTCGTGCGACCACACCTGGTCCAGGATCTGCGCCTTCGACAGCACGCGACCGCTGTTGCGCATCAGGTAGTGCAGCAGCCGGAACTCCGTCGGCGACAGCTCCACGACCCGCGAGCCGCGCCGCACGACGTGGCTCTCCACGTCCAGCGAGAGGTCGCTGCAGGTCAAAACCTCGGAGCCGTCGGGACGGGTGCGGCGCAGCACGGCCGTCACGCGCGCGATGACCTCCTCCAGACTGAACGGCTTCGTGATGTACCCGTCGCCGCCGATCGTGAGGCCGGTGACGCGGTCGTCCGCGCCGTCGCGCGCGGTCAGGTACAGCACCGGCACCCGCACGCCGAGCGAACGCAGGCGCCGCACCACCTCGAAACCATCGCGGTCCGGCAGCATCACGTCGAGCAGCACCAGGTCCGGCGAGTCGTCACGCGCTGCGGTCAACGCCTCCGAGCCGGTCGCCGCGCTCGTCACGGCGAACCCCGCGAACCGCAGGCTGGCGCACAGCAGTTCGCGGATGCTGGGTTCGTCCTCGACGACGAGCAACCGGCCGCGCTCCACGCGTGAATCCTGCATCAACCGGTGGTCGGCCGCTGGGTGATGGTCTGGCCGGTCACGGTGCCGTCCGAACCGGCCTGGCCCTGCACCACGACCTGCTGACCGGCCTTCAGGTCGGCGAGCTTGCCCTCCGACGAGACCTCGACCTTGGTGCTGTCCGAAGTGGACACCTTCACGACCTGTCCGTTCTGCGTCTTCACGTAGACGGTCGTGCCGTCGACGTGGTCGATCGTGCCGACGGTGCCGCGCCCGAACTGACCACCGCCCTGCCGGTTCGTGCCCGACGGCGGCGTACCACCGCCGGGGAACTGCCGGCCTGCCGCGTTCTGCCGAGCCGGGGTCTCACTGGCACCGAAGGACTTCTGCACGAACACCCCGCCGACGAACGCCACGATCGCGAGCACCGCGACCCCCAGGATCATCGTGGTCTTGCCGACGCCGGCCTTGCGCTCCTTCAGCTCGGCCGAGATGTCGTTCTCCAGCGGCTGGTCAAGTGGGTTGGACACGGTCACGGACTCCTCATTCATGCCGGAGGGCTTCGATGGGACGGAGCTTCGCGGCACGGGAGGCCGGGTAGCTGCCGAAGAACAGGCCGATCAACGCCGACACCGCGAACGCCAGCAGCACCGACGACGGCACGAGCACGGGCTGGATGCCCGCGATGGTGAACTGGCTGCCGATCATCCCGGCGGCCACGCCCAACGCCCCGCCGAACAGGCTCAGCAGCGTCGCCTCGATCAGGAACTGGCCGAGGATCGAGGACCGAGGCGCCCCAACGGCCTTGCGGATGCCGATCTCCCGGATCCGCTCGGTGACGGTCACCAGCATGATGTTCGTGATGCCGATCCCGCCCACCAGCAACGAGATCGCCGCCACCGACGCCAGCAGCACGGTGAACGTCTCCGTCGTCGCCGTCCGCGCGGTCAGCAGCTGGTCCTGGCTCAGGATCCGGTAGTCGGCCGTGCCGGTGATCTTGTGACGCCCGTTGAGGATCGTCGTCACCTGCGCCTGCGCGTTCGGCAACGCGTCCGCGGACTGCGCCTGCACCACGATCTGGGTGAGGCTGCCGTACCCGGTCAGCGCGTTCTGCGTCGTCGTCAGCGGTGCGACGACCATGTCGTCCGCGTCCTGCAACCCGCTGGACCCCTTGGCCGCCAGCACCCCGACCACCGTGAACGGGATGTTGTTGACCAGCATGGACTTCCCGATCGGATCGGTGCCCGGGAACAGTTCCGTGGCCACGGTCGCGCCGATCACGACGACCTTGCGCGCCTGCTGGACGTCGTTGTCGGAGAACAGGTTCCCCTGCGCGACGGCGCTGTTGGTGGTGTTGAAGTACCGAGGGTCCGAGCCGATGAACTGCCCGATGTCGTGCGTGGTGTCGCCGTACCCGGCCGTCGCCTGCGCGCTCACCACGGGCGAGGCGTACTTGACGTCGGGGGAGTCGGAGCCGACCAGCGCCGCCGCGTCCGCCGTGGTCAGCGGCTTCGCCGTGCTGCCGGGCTGGGCGCGCTGCGGGCTGATCGTCAGGATGTTCGTGCCGAGCCCCGCGATGCTCTGCTGCACCGCGCTCGACGCGCCGTTGCCGACCGCGATCAGCAGGATCACCGACGCGACACCGATCAGGATGCCCAGGGTCGTGAGCCCCGACCGCATCTTGTTCGCGGTGAGACCTCTGACCGCGAAGGCGGCGATCTCGAAGACCCTCACACCAGCACCCCCGCGACTCTGCCGTCCACGACGCGAACCGTGCGCATGGCGTGCGCGGCGACCTCGTCCTCGTGCGTGATCAGCACGACGGTGCGCCCGCTGGCGTTGAGCCGGTCGAGGATGCCCAGCACCTCCCGACTCGAGTCCGTGTCGAGGTTTCCGGTCGGCTCGTCGGCGAGCACGATCGCGGGCGAGGTGACGAGTGCCCGTGCGATCGCGACACGTTGCTGCTGCCCACCGGACAGTTCGTTGGGCCGGTGGTGGGTGCGGTCCCTGAGACCGACGAGATCGAGCGCGGCGAGCGCCCGTTCCCGGCGTTGGGCACGTCGAACTCCCGCGTACACCAGCGGGAGTTCGACGTTCGCGAGTGCCGTGGTGCGCGGCACCAGGTTGAAGGACTGGAAGACGAAACCGATCTTCCTGTTGCGCAGCAACGAGAGTTGCTCCTCGTCGAACTCGCCCGTGTCGATCCCGTCGAGCAGGTACTTGCCACCCGACGGCACGTCGAGGCACCCGAGGATGTTGAGCAGCGTCGACTTCCCCGACCCCGACGCGCCCATGATCGCGATGTACTCGCCCTTCTCGACCGTCAGATCGAGCCCTCGCAATGCGTGCACGGCCGTGTCGCCGCTCCCGTAGGTCTTGCGGAGGTCGCGGACCTCGATGACGGGGCTCATCGACCGGTCCCGGTGAACCCGCCACCGTTGCGCTGACCGGTGCCCGTGCCGGGGAACTGCCCGCCCTGCTGCTGACCGGTGCGGTTCTGGTTGGTGGACGTGGTCACCTGCGGCAGCACGACTTCCTCGCCCGCGCTCAGCCCCGACTTGATCTCCACGTACTGGTCACCGCGCACCCCGACCTCGACGGTCTTGCGCGTCTCGGCCCCGTTCTCCAGCACCTGCACGGAACTCGCGCCGTCCACCGTCTGCACCGCGGCGGCCGGCACGGCGAGCACGTTGGTGGCTCCGGCGACCGTGACCTCGACGCTCGCCGACTGCCCCGGCCGCAGCCCCGCCGGCGGTTCGGTCAGGGTGAGCGTGACGCCGTACTGCACGACGTTGTTCGCCGTCGTGGGCGTCAGGTCGACCTGGGTGACCTTGGCCTGGATCGGCTGCGACTGCATCGCGTTGACCGTGACGGTCGCGGCCTGGTCGGCCTTGAGCTTGCTGACGTCGGACTCGGACACGTTCGCGTGCAGCACCAGGTTCTTCAGGTCGGTGACGACGACGAACCCGGACGCCGTCGTGGTGGTCGTGGTGGTGCTGCTGCTGGAAGTGCTGCCGCTACCGACTTTCTGCCCGATGGCACCCGTGACGGACGTGATCGTGCCGTCGCCGGGCGCGGTGAGCACGGTCGACGCGAGCGTGTCCTTCGCCTGCTGGAGCGCGAGCTGCGTCTGCCGGTACGCCGTGAGCAACGCCGTCGTGCCGGTGCCCTTGTCCAGCGCGGCGTTCAGGTTGCCCTGCGCGATGTCGACCTGCAGCTGCGCCTGCGTCGGATCGAGCTTCGCGAGCTGCTGGCCCTTGGTGACGACGTCGCCGACCTTGACGTTGATCTCGGTGACCGTCCCGCTCGCCCCGAACGAGGCTGCGGCGCTGAACGAGCTCTGCACCGTCCCGGACGCCGTCACCACCTCGCTGACGTCGCGGTTCGCGGCGGCGGCCGTGCGGGCGGCGGTGGGCTGGGCACTGCCGGAGGAACCGAAGAACACCAGGTAGCCGGCCACACCGGCGCCGAGGAGCACCACCACCAGCAGTCCGTTGATCACCAAGGATCTGCGACGTCGAGTCATGGCATGGGATCGTCGTCTGCCAAGCTGTGCCGGGGCTGCGAGTTTCCTGGCAACGAGCTGAAGATCAGCTGCTTCGTTTTCACCCGAATGAGCCCCTTGTTGCTCTTCGAGCAAGCCCTACGGTCGATCTATGGCCACCAGTACTCCATCCACCGCGTACAGCAGGGATCTCGGCGACGAACTCCGCAAGGTGCGCGAAACCTCTTCCGAGCTGACAGGCGCCGCACTGGCCGTTCGCCTGGGCTGGGACCCCAGCAAGGTCTCCACGCTGGAGAACGGCAAGTACCGCCCCAGCGAGATCGACCTCGTGCAGTACCTGTCCATGCTGGGCAAGGACATCGACTTCTTCGAGGACTTCAAGCGCCGCTTCCGCTACGCGTTCGAGGAGTACATCGTCCAGATCTCGGACAACCTCCGCACGCTGGCGATGGCCGAGTCCACCTCGGTGAAAGTCACCAGCTACGACGCACAGGCGATGCCGGGCCTGTCCCAGACACCGGAGTACGCCGACAGCCTGTACCGGATGGGCGGGTACATCGTGGAGGAGCGCATCCCCGAGGCGGTTCAGTGCCGCATCGATCGCCAGGCGATCCTGAACCGGCACGACCGCCCCGCATGCCTGTTCTACATCCACGAGCACGCGTTGCGGACACAGGTCGGCGATGCCCAGACCATGGAGGACCAGTACGCCAAGCTCCTGTTCGGCGCACCGACGATCCGGATCGTCCCGGCATCGGCGAAGCTGGTGGCGACCAGCTGTGTGCTGTGGGAGTACGAGAAGGCGATGCCCGTCGCGTTCACCTCGACCGACCTCGCGAAGGTGTTCGTGCAGGATCCAGCAGCCATCGCGCGGACTCGGCTGCTGTTCGACCGTTTGGCTGAGGTCGCCCTGGATGAGGAACAATCGCGGAGGGTGCTGGCGGACTACGTCGGCCGACCGCGAGAGGAACTCAATGAGCGAGGCCCGCGCTTGGCGTAAGAGCAGTTACAGCGGTGCGACCGAGGACGACAACTGCGTCGAGGTGTCGCTCGCGGGTGACGCACTCGTCCGTGACTCGAAGAACCCGTCCGGCACCGTCCTGACCTTCAGTTTCTCCGCCTGGGAAAAATTCCTCGAAACTCGTTGAACCGGTTCCCGTCCCAGCACGTGTTCCCGCCGTCGAACGGGATCGAGGGGGATGGGCCATGGCTGACGAGAAGACGGTGCTGATCGGCCGCTGCGGCCCGACGGTGATGCTGCCGAAGCAGGGCAGCCGGGTCGTGCCGCTGCGTCAGTCCGCGCCGCTGCGGGTGGACGTGGCGGGTGGTGGCCCGGTGGGTCTGGCGTTCGCGTGCACCGTGAAGTCGCTGCTGGGCGACGGCGTCACGGTCCGCGTGCACGACCGCCGCTGGATGCGCCAGGGCAACCGGGTCGTGTGGAAGGGCCAGGCCGAGGGCAACAACCGCCGCGAGCAGGTCGTGACGCTGCAGAGCAACGTCTGGGCGTCCCTGCCCCTCGCCGTGCAGCAGCGCCTGTTCACGACCGGCAAGTTCTCCGAGATGTGGCCGCTCGGCCCGGACTCCCCGGCGTCCAAGGGCAGGCCGCGCAACATCAAGATCCGCTGGATCGAGGACAGCCTGCTCGACATGGCGCAGGACTTCTACGGCATCGACGTCGTTCCCGGCGCCTACACCCCGCCGACGAACTTCGACGGCCTGCACGTCCTCGCGATCGCCGACGGCGCCCGTTCCGCGACGCGCGACGCGTTCTCGGCGCAGTTCGGCACGCCGAGCCGTGAACTGTTCTCCGTGGACGGTTCGCCGCTCGACGAGCGCGTCCTCGGCATCCGCGTCAACGCCAAGGTGCCCGACGAGCACACCGTCCCGCTCACCGTGGGGCAGAACAGGTTCCTGTTCAACTCGCTCGGCGGCGGCTTCATCAACATGCGCCTGACGGCCGAGGAGGCCTCCGAGATCGTCTCGCTCGGCGAGAGCGGTCCGGTGTCGTGCATCGGCAAGTTCGGCTGCACCATGCGTCCCTCGGGCAACGGCCGCTTCGTGTGCGACCGCCACCGCGCCGTCTTCAAGCCGTCCGTCGACAAGCTCTCCTACCTGTGGCCCCGCATCCTCGACGGCCTGCGCTTCTTCGGCGTCGGTGTGGCCGACGTGGTCGGCATCAACTCGTTCACGCTCGGCATGCAGCAGATGTCGAAGTTCACCGCCCAGCTCGCCCCGTCGACGTTCGGCTTCCTCCTCGGCGATGCCGCCAACTCCCTGCACTTCTGGCCGGGCCGAGGCCTCAACACGGGCCTCAAGAGCGCCCTCTCCCTCGCCGTGAACCTGCAGAAGCGCTGGCGCGGCAAGGCTTTCCGCGCCGCCGACTTCGCCCAGCACGAGGGCATCATGCAGCAGCTCCAGTACCGCGAGAAGTCCCGCGCCTGGACCACCATGCTCATGCCGGACTCCGAGGGCATCCCGCGCGGCATCGAGGACCGCATCCGCGACGGCCTGCAGGGGCCCTGCGACCGCGCGGTCCTGGTCCAGACCCTGTTCGAGCGCGTGATCGGCATCAAGAAGCGCATGGGCGACCGCATGGGCCCGCTCGCCACCGACGAGTGGTACTACGGCCGCATCAACGCCATGGACACCCGCACGTTGAAGGTCATGGTGGAGTCCGGGGCGTGGATCACCCGGGAGATCGGCGGCGAGGAGGTCGAGGTGCCCTCGGCCGCTCCCGCCGTCGCGCCCGAACAGCCTTCGAACCGGGGCCTGTCGCTGGTCAGCTAGCCGACAGTCGTGCGGAGAGAGCCGATCGCCTCCCGCAGGAGGTCGCGCAGGGTCCTGGTCTCGCCCGGTCGCGTCCACTGCCGGAAAGCCGCCTGCTGCGCGAGCATGGCGGCACCGGCGGCCAGGAACGCGATCTCGGGATCTCCACACCGCGCGTGCAGCGCGGCTGCGACGGCCTCGGTGAGCGCGGCGTTCTTGCCGAGTTCGCGCTCCAGCAACTCCGGGTTGGCGGCGACGACGGCGTGACGGCGCGCCACCACGGCACGCTGATTCTCGAACATCCCGTCCGCGACGACTTCCAGCGCGCGCACGACGGTGTCGAGCGGCGACAAGGTGTCGTCGCCGGCCTCGATCTCGCGGACGATCTCCTGCTGGAGCTGTGAGCTCAACCGGAACAGCACCTCGCGCTTGTCGGCGAAGTGGTTGAAGAACGTCCGCTGGGTCAGCTCCGCCCGCTGGACGATCTCGGCGACCGTCGTGCGTTCGAACCCCTGCTGGTCGAAGAGTTCCAACGCGGCGGTCTGCAGGCGCTCGGCTGCGTCCGGTTTCCATCGCGGCATGCCCTGAGCCTAGCGATTGCACACTGTGCAGTCACCGGTGCTACGGTGATTGCACAAGCTGTAATCACATCAGGAGGCTCTCATGGCCGAGGTGTCCATCGTCCGTCCCGGCGAGGGCGAACTCATCGCCAGCGGTCCGTCGCAGATCCGAATCCTCGAAGACGGCAGCAACACGGCTCGTCGCCTGGGCATCGGCGAAGTCGTCATCCCCCCGCACACGCCCGGCCCTCCGCAGCACCGCCACGCACAACACGACGAAGGCTTCTACGTGCTCTCGGGCACCGTGCGGTTCACCATCGGCCAGGACGACCACGACGTCCCAGCGGGCACGTGGGTCACGGTCCCGCCGGGCGCACCGCACACCTTCGCGAACCCGGGCGACGACCCGGCGGTCATGCTGACCACCTTCACGCCGGACCTCTACGTGCAGTACTTCCGCGACCTCAAGGCCATGGTCGAGTCCGGGCAACCGATGACGCGCGAGACCATGGTGCCGATCTGGGAGAACTACGCCACCGAACCGTCCACCGAGTTCGCGTCCTGACCGATCCGCCGCAGCACGGGACGGGCGACGTCCTCGTTGCCGACCACGACCGAGGCTCGGTCCGCCGGGCCGACCTCGGCCAGGTACCGCTGGCTCGCGGCGTGATAGCGCTGGTCGAAGGCCCGCTGAGCCTTCTCCAGCCCACCGAGCAGCTCCGCGTCACGCCGTGCCCCGCGCTCCCGCGCGACGGCGAACGGCGTGTCGACGAAAACGACCTCGTCCCACTCCAGCTCGCGCTGCAGGAAGCTCCCGTCCACGACGAGCACGAGGTCGTCGGGCGCCAGGACCGGCGGTTCGTCGATCGGGGTGTCCGAGCGCAGGTCGATGATCCGTTCGCGGTAGCGGCGATCCCCGCCGGGCCCGAGCGGCTCCAGCACGAGCCGGGAGAACGCGCCGAAGTCGTAGGCGTCCAGGTAGTACCCGTCGGCCGAGTCACGGCCCAGCCGGTGCCGCACGGCTCGTGGGTTGTGGAACCCGTCCATCGACAGGTGCGCCGCCGACCGTCCCCGAGCCGCCACCAATGCGGTCAGTTCGCGGGCCAGCGTCGTCTTGCCCGACGCCGTGATCCCGTCCACCGCGACCCGCAGCGGACGCCCCTGTCCGACGAGGTGGTCGGCGATCCGGTCCAGCACCTGCTCCCGCGAAGCGATCACGGGACCGAACCTAGTCCTCCTCGACCTCGCGCCGGGACAACCGCACCTCCTCGACGTCGAGCTTGCGCTGGATCGTCCGCAACACGATGTCGTCGATCGCCTGCTCGTCCCGCAACCGCACCACGGTCGCCCGCTTGTGCGCGATCAGCTCCAGCCGCAGCGCCGAGTACTCGACCTCCGACTGTGCCACCTCCTCGTCGCCCGCCTCGCGAGCGCGCACGACCTCCAGGTGGTGTTCGTACTCGGCCCGCACCCGTTTGTAGACGACGTCCGAGACGCCCACCTTGTCGGCCAGCCTCGGCAGCGCCTCGTAGGCCTCCTCGGACGCGGTCGACTGGGCGAGTCGGAGTTCCTCGTCCAGCGCGGTGTCCTCGGGCAACCGGGAGAACCGGATGATCGACGGGAGCATCACCGACTGCACGATCAACGTCAGCACCACGACGCCGGACGTGATGAGGATGATCTCGTCGCGGAACGGGAAAGGCCCACCGCCGACCACGGTCTCCGGCACCGCGAGGGCCGCCGCCAGCGAGACCGCGCCGCGGAACCCGGCGGCCGACGACACCAGCCGTTGCCGAGCCCCGACACGACGCAACCGTTGTTGCGGGCGGCGGTCCAGCGCCCGGATGACGTAGGGAGTCGTGTAGCTCCACAACAACCGCGTGCCGACCACCGTCAACGACACGAGCCCGATGGCGGCCAAAGTAGCGAGGGTCTCCGAGCCGTCGAGTGACCGGACGGCCGCGTGAGCCTGGAGTCCGATGAGGACGAACAGGGAGCCGTTGAGCACGAACGTCGCGATGCCCCAGAACGCGTAGCTCACCTGACGCGTGTCGGCGCGCACGATGCGCGGGCCGACCTGGGCCAGGGCCAGGCCGCACGTCACCACGGCGATCACGCCCGAGCCGTGCACCGTCTCGGCCAGCAGGAACGCCGTGAACGGGGTCAGGATGCTGACCACCGTCTCGTGCAACGGGCTGTCGAGGCGCTTGCGGACCTGCACGGCGAGCCAGGCGACCAGGAGGCCCGCCACGGCGCCGCCCCCGTACGAGAGCAGCAGCTGCAGGCTGACCCGTCCAGGGCTGAACTCCTGCTCGCCCACCGTGATGGCGACCGCGATCGCGTAGATCACGAGCGCGGTGCCGTCGTTGATCAGCGACTCGGCGCGCAGGATCGTCGTGGTCCGGCGCGGCATGCCGCGGGCGATGGCCGAGACCGCCGTCGCGTCGGTGGGGGCCAGCGCCGCGCCGAGCACCCACGCCGGGCCCCAGTCGAGGCCGAGGGCGTGGGCCACGGACGCCACCGCCGCGGCCGTCGCGAGCACGAGCAGCGTGCTGAGCAGCACGACCACGCGCAGGTTGTTGCGGATCTCCCGCAACGACGTGTTGAGGCTCTCCCAGTACAGCAACGCCGGCAGGAAGATCAGCAGCATCGCCTCGGGCGGCAGGCTGACCTTCTCCAGGGCGGGTACGAAGCCGAGCACCGCGCCGCACACCACCAGCAACACCGGGGCGGCGACGCGCAATCGTCCGGAGACGACGCTGCTCGCGAGGATGCACACACCCAGCACCACTACGAGTTCGAGACCGAGCATGCGCTAGAAGATAGGCCGATCAGGCGCGCAGCGCGTCATCCAGTTCGGCCAGCAACCGGGACTTCGGGCGCGCTCCCACGATCTGGCGGATCGGCACGCCGTCGCGGAACAACAGCATCGTGGGCAGCGACATGACCTGGTGGTCGCGGGCCGTGGCGGTGTTCTCGTCGGCGTTGATCTTGACGACGGTCAGGTCGTCGCGTTCGCGGTCGATCTCCTCGAGCACCGGGGTGAGCATGTGGCACGGTCCGCACCACTGCGCCCAGAACTCCACCAGCACGGTGCCCGTCCGGGTCTGGTCGGCGAACGTGGCGTCGGTCAACTGCTGCACTGGATCTCCTCGGGTACGACGCACGGGTCCTGGAAGGCGAGTCTGGCCACGAGGAACTCCCGGACGGTGTTGAGCCGGTCCAGGCAGGCGTCCACCTCGGCGAGCTTGCGCCGGTAGATCTCCCGCGAGTCGGGGCACGAGTCACCGGACTCGTGCCCGGCGCGCAGGCACGCGACGAACGGGCGGGTGTCCTCCAGCGACAGCCCGACCGCCTGCAACGACTGGATCTCGCGCACCAGCCGCAGGTCGTGCTCGCCGTACTCGCGGTAGCCGTTGGACGCGCGCCGCGCTTCGAGGAGCCCCTCGGACTCGTAGAAGCGCAGCGCACGCGTGGTGGTACCGGCTCGCTTGGCCAGTTCGCCGATCCTCATGGACCGAACGCTAAACCTTGACGCTCACGTCAAGGCAAGTCCGCGGAAATATTCCCGCTCCGGCGAGGATTCCCACCCAGTGACCACCCCAGCGTGAGCCCCCTCCGCGCCCACAGAATGCGAGAAAACGAAGAGAGGGGGACCGGTGGGCACACGACTGCATCTCGCTGCCGCGCTCCACGCGACCGGCGAAGAGGCTTTCACCCCAAGGCATTGGGCCGAGCTCGTGCGGGAGGCCGAGGAAGCCAAGCTCGACTTCGTCACGTTCGGCGACTCGCTGGACGGGCGGCCGGGGCTCGACGCGGTGCTGACGGCCGCGCGCATCGCGCCTCTGACCAGGCACGTCGGCCTGGTGCCGACGGCGGTCGTGACGCACACCGAGCCGTTCCACCTGTCCAAGGCGATCGCGACTCTCGACTACGTGAGCGGGGGCCGGGCGGGCGTTCAACTGGCCGTGGCGCCGGATCCCGCCGACGCCCGGCACTTCGGGCGCCGTTCGATCGGCACCGAGGCCGAGCTGTGGGAGGAGGCAGGCGACTACGCCGAGGTCCTGCGGCGGTTGTGGGACAGCTGGGAGGACGACGCGGAGATCCGCGACGAGGCCACCGGGCGGTTCATCGACCGCGACAAACTGCACTACATCGACTTCGAGGGCAAGTGGTTCAAGGTCCGCGGACCGTCCATCACACCGCGTCCGCCGCAGGGCCACCCGCTGATCGCGGCCTCTGAACCGTTGGGGGACATCGTGTTCGCCGACGAAATCTCGGCCACCGACAGGCTCGTGTTCCGAGACGCCGACGCGTCGACGCCGGTGGACCAGCTGATCGCCTGGCACGCGGAGGGGTTCGCGGGCTTCCGGCTGCACGGTGATCTGCACCGGATCACCCGCGAGCTGGTGCCGGAACTGCGCGGCCGTGGGCTGTTCCGCACCGAGTACGAGCACACGACGTTGCGCGGCCACCTCGGCCTCGCCCGGCCTGCCAACCAGTTCGCCTAGAAGGAGCGCGGGATGACCAAGCAGATCCACCTCGCCGCGCACTTCCCCGGCGTGAACAACACGACCGTCTGGAGCGATCCGCGGGCGGGCAGCCACATCGAGTTCGAGTCGTTCGTCCACTTGGCACAGACCGCCGAACGGGCGAAGTTCGACTTCTTCTTCCTGGCCGAGGGGTTGCGGCTGCGCGAGCAGGGCGGCGAGATCTACGACCTCGACGTGGTCGGCCGGCCCGACACGTTCACCGTGCTCGCCGCGCTGTCCGCCGTCACCTCGAAGCTCGGTCTCGCCGGCACGATCAACTCCACCTTCAACGAACCCTACGAGGTGGCGCGCCAGTTCGCGTCCCTGGATCACCTGTCGGACGGGCGCGCCGCCTGGAACGTCGTGACCTCGTGGGACGCGTTCACCGGCGAGAACTTCCGGCGCGGCGGGTTCCTCGCCAACGAGGACCGCTACACCCGCGCGGAGTCGTTCCTGCGGGCGGCGTGGAAGCTGTTCGACACCGGCGTGGGGGAGTTCGAGCACACCGACCAGCACTTCGACATCAGCGGCACGTTCGGCGTTCCCCGGTCGCCGCAGGGACGTCCGGTGATTCTGCAAGCCGGGGATTCGGAGGAGGGCCGGGAGTTCGCCGCCGCGACCGCCGACGCGATCTTCTCGCGGCACGGCACGCTGGAGGCCGGGCAGAAGTTCTACAGCGACGTGAAGGGGAGGCTGGCGAAGTACGGGCGCACGCACGACCAGCTCGTGGTGCTGCCCGCGGCCACGTTCATCCTCGGCGACACGGACGCGGACGCCCAGGAGAAGGCGGCGGTCGTGCGGCGGCAGCAGGTGAGCGGGGCGACCGCGATCCGGTTCCTGGAGCAGGTCTGGAACCGGGACCTGAGCGGGTACGACCCGGACGGGCCGCTGCCCGACGTCGAGCCGCTGACCGGCGAGAACACCATCGCGAAGGGTCGCGCGAGCGTGCGGATGTTCAAGGATCCGGCGCAGACCGTGCGGGAGTGGCGGGAGAAGGCCGCGGCCAAGAACCTGTCCATCCGCGACCTCGTGATCGACGTGAGCGCCCGGCAGACGTTCATCGGGTCGGCGGACAGCGTCGCCACGCAGATCAACGACCTGGTGCAGCAGGACGCGGCGGACGGGTTCATCCTCGTGCCGCACGTGACGCCCGGCGGGCTGGACGAGTTCGCGGACACCGTCGTGCCGTTGCTACAGGAACGCGGCGTTTTCCGGTCCGAGTACTCAGGTCCGACGTTGAGGGATCATCTCGGTATCCGATAGTTGTTCAGCACGTGGACGTCCTTGCCCGGTGGGTTCATCGGTACATAACGTGAGCGTCGTTGAGTGAGTGCTCTCCTCAAGAGCGCAGGGAAGGGAGGACAGGATGATCGCCGCCGGATCGATCCTGTCCTCCCGCTGCCACAACGACTGTACGAGCTGACTCTCCTCGCTCGTCTCACGTTCCCCGCCGCAGCAAGGACTCGCCATGACCTCTGGCACGCTGACTCGTGCGTCCACAAAGGACGATGATCTCTCCTCGTTACCGGTCGTGCCGGCCCGCCACCCGTGGCGCTGGGTCGGTGTCGCGTTCGTGCTGGTGCTCGCCGCGCAGTTCGTGCACGGCCTGGTCACGAACCCCGCGTGGGACTGGCCGACGTTCGCCCGGTACTTCACCGCCCAGTCGATCCTGACGGCCGTCGGCACGACGATCTTCCTGACCGTGTTCGGCACCGTGCTGGGGTTCGCGCTCGGCATCGTCGTGGCGGTGCTGCGGATGTCCAAGAGCCCGTTCCTGAGTGCGGTGGGCTGGACGTACATCTGGGCGTTCCGGTCGATCCCGCTGATCGTGCAGCTGCTGTTCTGGTTCAACATCTCCTACCTGTACCAGCGGCTTTCGCTCGGCATCCCGTTCGGGCCGGAGTTCGTGAGCTTCGAGACCATCTCGCTGATCAGCCCGATGGGCGCGGCCGTGCTCGGTCTCGCGTTGCACCAGGCCGCCTACGCGGCGGAGATCGTCCGGTCCGGCGTGATCTCGGTCGACCGCGGGCAGCTGGAGGCGGCGGCCGCGCTGGGCATCCCGAGGTTCCGGCAGTTCCGCAGGATCGTGCTGCCCCAGGCGATGCGGTCGATCCTGCCCAACGCCGCCAACGAGGTGATCAGCCTGTTCAAGGGCACGTCGGTCGTGTCCGTGATGGCGATCGGCGAACTCTTCTACCAGGTGCAGGTCATCTACGGCCGCAACGCGCGAGTCGTCGCGCTGCTGATGGTCGCGACCGTTTGGTACATCATCCTGACCACCCTGCTCTCGATCGGCCAGCACTACGTCGAGCGCTACTTCGCGCGAGGAGACCGCCGGTGATCGAGGTTCTGGGCGTGCACAAGAGCTTCGGCTCGCTGGAGGTGCTGCGCGGGGTGTCGCTGGACGTCGCGGCCGGTGAGGTCGTGGTGGTGCTCGGGCCGTCCGGCTCCGGCAAGTCGACGCTGCTGCGCACGATCAACCACCTGGAGAAGGTCGACCGCGGGTACATCACCATCGACGGCGACCTGATCGGCTACCGGCGGCGCGGCGGCAAGCTCCACGAGCTGAAGGAACGCGAGATCCTCAAGCAGCGCAAGGACATCGGGTTCGTCTTCCAGAACTTCAACCTCTTCCCGCACCTCACCGCTCTGGAGAACGTCGCCGAGGTCGCGCAACTGGCCGACGCGCGGCACTTCCTGGAGCGGGTCGGGCTGGAGGACAAGGCCGACGCCTACCCGCGGCAGCTCTCCGGCGGCCAGCAGCAACGCGTCGCCATCGCCCGCGCCCTGGCCACGCGGCCCAAGGTCGTGCTGTTCGACGAACCGACGTCCGCGCTCGACCCCGAACTGGTCGGTGAGGTGCTGGACGTGCTGCGCGACCTGGCCCGGTCCGGCACCACGATGGTCGTCGTCACGCACGAGATCGGCTTCGCCCGCGAGGTGGCCGACCGGATCGTGTTCATCGACGAGGGCGTGATCGTCGAGCAGGGATCACCGGAGCAGGTGCTCGACCACCCCGTCCACGAGCGCACCCGCGCTTTCCTGTCCAAAGTTCTCTAGAAGGAGTTCGTTGTGCGCAAAGTACTTCTCGCCGTCCTCGCGTTCGGTCTGGCCGCCTGTGGCACCGCCGGTGGCGAGGAGACCACCGACGCCTCGGGTGTCGGTGTCAACCTGACCCCGCAGCAGAACCGCGTCACCGCCACCAAGGACGACAAGATCGCCTCGAAGGTGCCGGAGAAGTTCAGAACGAAGGGAGAGCTGGTGATCGGCGGTTCCGCCGGCACAGCACCACCCCTGCGGTTCTACGCCACCGACGACAAGACCGTGATCGGCGTCGAGACCGACATCGCCACGCTCGTCGCCGACGTGCTGGGCCTCAAGCCCAAGCTCGAGGTCGCGTCGTGGGAGAACCTCTTCGTCGGCCTGGACAGCGGCGCCTACGACCTCGGCCTGTCAAACATCACGGTGACCGAGGCGCGCAAGGAGAAGTACGACTTCGCCACCTACCGGCTCGACACGCTCGCGTTCGAGGCGAAGAAGGGCGGCACCTGGAAGGTCAAGGAGCCCAAGGACGTGGCGGGCAAGGTGATCGCCGTGACGTCCGGCACGAACCAGGAGAAGATCCTGGTCGACTGGAGCGCGCAGAACGTCGCGGCCGGCCTGAAGGCCACCGACATCAAGTACTTCCAGAACTCGTCGGACTACTACCTGGCGCTGCAGTCCGGCCGCATCGAGGCCTACCTCGGCCCGAACCCGTCGTCGGCCTACCACGCGGCGACGTCCGGGCAGACCGAGGTGATCGGCAACTTCTCCGGTGGCGCAACGGTTCAGGGCAAGATCGCCGCGACCACGAAGAAGGACAGCGGCCTCGTGACGCCGGTCCAGGAGGCGCTGAACCTGCTGATCGCCAACGGCAAGTACGCCGAGGTGCTCAAGCGCTGGGGTCTGTCGGACGAGGCCGTGCCGACGTCGGAGATCAATCCGCAGGGCCTGCCCAAGAGCTGAGGAGGTTTGCGTCATGAGGTTCAGCATCACCATCGACACCGAGGACGAGGACACCGCACTGAGGCTGCTCGGCGCGTTGAGGGAGTCCGGTCTGGTGCCCGCCGTCGAGGCGGCGGTCGAACAGGTCGACGTCCGGATCCTGCCCGACACGCGGCAGGTCCTGCTGCACGAGCAACCGATCGAGCTCACCCGGCTGGAGTTCGAACTGCTGCTGCACCTGTGCGAGCACACCGACCGAGTGCATCGCCGCCGTGAACTCCTTGCCACCGTGTGGGGTGTGAACGACGACTACAGCGGAGCCCGCACGGTCGACGTGCACGTGCGGCGGGTGCGGCAGAAGCTCGGTGACGCGGCGGAGGTGATCCAGACGGTCCGGGGCGTCGGGTACCTGGTCGCGTCCAGCGCCCGGTTCCGGGTCGAGCGATCACCGAACGTGGTGCGGCTGGCGGACCGGCGCGCCGGGTGACCGACGAGATCCACTGGACCCGGCCGGACGCTCCGGAGGTCGCGGAGATGATGGCCGAACTGCTGCACGAGTACGTGAGCAGGTACGGCCCGGTCGCCAGGGAACGGATGGCGCGCTTCCCGGACGAGTCCCTGACACCACCCGACGGACGGCTGATGGTGCTGCTGCGCGACGGCATCGCGGTCGCGGGCGGGGCGTTCCGGCGGTACGACGAGCAGACCGCGGAGCTGAAGCGGATCTGGACCCACTCGGCGTACCGCCGTCAGGGCCTCGCGAGGCGGGTCCTGGAGGTGCTGGAGGACGAGGCCGTCCGGCTCGGCTATGGGCGGCTCCACCTCACCACGGGCCCACGCCAGCCTGAGGCGCGAGAGCTGTACCTGGCGGCCGGGTACACGCCGTTGTTCGACGTCACGGTCCCGCCGGCCGGACCGCTGCCGTTCGAGAAAGGAGTTGCACCGGTCTGGGACTCGGTGTTGCATGCGAGGCTCACCTCTGGGGGAGTTGATCGATGCTCGACGGCGAAACCGCCACCGACGTTCCGCTCGTACGCGAGCTGATCCGCACGCAGTTCCCGCGCTGGCAGCACCTGCCAGTCCGCGAAGTGGCGCACGGCGGCACCAGCAATGCGATGTACCGGCTGGGCGACGACCTGGCCGTGCGGCTGCCGCGCCGGGAGTGGGCCAGCGACGGGGCCGCCAAGGAGGCGCTGATCGTGCCGCTGGTGGCCCCGCACCTCCCGGTCGCGGTGCCGGAGCCACTGGAACTGGGCTCACCGGCGGCGGACTACCCGTACCAGTGGTCGGTCGTGCGCTGGATCGACGGCGAGACGGGCCCGGCCGGCGAGGACACCGCGTTCCAACTGGCGGACGTGGTCCGCGCGCTGCACGAGATCGATGCCGGCGAAAGGCCGTGGACCGCTGGTCGCGGGCGGCCGGACGGGTCCGCGGACGACGAGGCCGTCCGCCGGTGCATCGCCCAGATCGGCGGGAGCCCACTGCTCACCGCTGTGTGGGAGGAGTCGCTGGCCGCGCCCCGCTGGGACGGGCCGGGTCGCTGGCTGCACGCTGATCTGCACGAGGGCAACCTGCTGTTCCGCGGCGGCGAGCTGACCGGCGTGATCGACTGGGGGAGCGCGGGGGTCGGTGATCCGGCGGCGAATCTGATGACCGCGTGGCTCTACCTCGACGAACGCGGGCGCAAGCAGTTCCAGCGTGAGCTCGGGTTCGACGACGCGACCTGGGTCCGTGCGCAAGGGTGGGCGCTGCACCTCGCCGTGCTCGCGTTGCCGTACTACCGCGACACGAACAAGTTCCTGGCGGGCATCGCCAGTCGCACGCTCGACCAGCTCTGTCCGGGGTGGGACGACTGACGCCGCTACTCGCGGAACGCGCCGGGTGACGAGCCCGTCTCGCGGGCGAAGAACTTCGTGAAGTTCGTGGCCTCGCTGAACCCGAGCCGGTGCCCGATCGCGGCCGACGACAGATCGGTGTGCACGAGCAGCCGCTTGGCCTCCAGCGTCACGCGGGCGTCGATCAACGCCTTCGCCGACTGCCCGGTCGCGGCCAGGCAGATGCGGTTCAGGCTGCGCGTCGAGTAGCCGATCCTGGCCGCGTACTCGGCGGCGTTGCGCGTCGACGCGAACGAGCGCTCCAGCTCCTGCTGGAAGCGTTCGAACCGGGGGTCGTGCCGCGGGGCGTCACCGGGCAGCCGGGCGACCCGCAGCAGCAACGCGCCCAGCAACTGGCGCAGCAGGTCGACCGGTTCGCCGGTCAGCAGGTTGCGGCGGTACTCCTGCCGCAGGTCCTGCACGGCCCGGCTGAAGACCGGCACCTCAGCGTGGGGGACCGCGTGCAGCACCGGGCCGAACGGGTCGAGCACCGGCGGCGGGAACGCGGGGGTGAAAAGCACCAGCGACGCCTCCGCTGAACCGGTCGGCAGCCGGAGCACCCGGCCGGGACTGATGTGCAGGAGCGCGCCGGGGGCGCACGGGTGGTCCACGAAATCGACCATGGTCGTCCCGGTGCCCGCAGCGAAGAGGAACAGCTGGTGGAAGTCGGTGCGGTGCACCTTTGTCAGCGTTTCCTCAGTGAGACGGCGGCGGAGCACGCCGAGATCGAGCACTTCGAGGCCCAGCTCCCCGCGATCGGGGTTGCTGAAGCCGAACTGGGCGACCTGTCCACTTCTGACCATGGTGAGGCGTGATCCTACCTCGATCGGACGCGTCCGATCGAGCACTGTGTGAGCCATGGACAACAAGGAGATCGTGCTCAAGGCCGCAGGCGAACTGTTCGGCGACAAGGACCCGTCCGCTGTGGACCGCTGGGTGGCGCCGGACTACCGCCAGCACAGCTCGCTCATCGCGGACGGACCCGAGGCGCTGCGCGGGCTCGTCGCGAACCTGCCCGAGGGCTTCCGCTACGAACCGGCCCGCGTGATCGCGGACGGGGATCTCGTTGCGCTGCACGGTGTCTACCACGGCTTCGGGCCGGAGCCGCTGGTCGCGTTCGACCTGTTCCGCGTGCGGGACGGCAAGCTCGCCGAGCACTGGGACGCGCTCACGCCCGTCGTCGTGGACACCGCGAGTGGACGGTCCCAGACGGACGGTGCCGCGCAGCCCACCGGTGACGACACCGAACGCAACCGCGAGTTCGTCAAGGAGTTCGCGCAGCGGATCCTCCAGGACGCCGACTACTCGGTGCTGACCGACTACATCTCCACCGAGACCTACCTGCAGCACAACCCGGAGGCCGCCGACGGTCTCGACGGGTTCGGTGCCGCCGCCGCGACCTGGGCCCAGCAGGGCAAGAACCTGGTCTACAAGACCGTGCACCAGGTCGTGGCCGAGGGCGACCTCGTGCTGCTGCAGTCCGAGGGCGAGTTCGGCGAGCCCGTCGCGTACTGGGACCTGTTCCGCGTGCAGGACGGCAAGATCGTCGAGCACTGGGACGTCATCACGCCGATCCCGGCCGCGCTGCCGCACACCAACGGACTCTTCTGACGTGCTCACCACCCTGCCCGACTACCGGCGCGCGGTCGCACTGGACGAGCCCTTCCGGCCGCTCAGCGCGCCCGCGCCCGCCGGTGACCTCGACTCGCTGACGAGTCTCGCCCTGCGGATGCTCGGGGCGGACCAGTTCCTGCCCGGCAGTGCGGAAGAACGGCGGCGGATGCTGCGGGCGGTGCTGACCGTTCGCGAGGCCGCGCCGTTCGACCCGGAACTGCTCGCCGTGCTCGACGCGTTGCTCGGCGGCGAACGGCAGCACCTGGCTGACGCGAGGGACCTGCCCGGACCGATCTCGGTGTGGCGCGGCGACATCACGCGGCTGAAGGCCGACGCGATCGTCAACGCCGCCAACGACGCGATGCTCGGTTGTTTCCAACCGATGCACGCCTGCGTCGACAACGCGATCCACCACGCCGCCGGACCACGGCTGCGGGCGGACTGCCGGCGGATCATGGAGCTCCAGGGCACCCCGGAACCGACCGGCACCGCGAAGATCACCCGCGGCTACCACCTGCCCGCGTCGTTCGTGCTGCACACCGTCGGCCCGATCGTGCGCGGGAACCCGTCGCCGGCACACGGAACCGCGCTCGCCGACTCCTACCGGGCCTGCCTGGACCTCGCGGCCGAGGTCGACACGATCCGCGCGATCGCGTTCTGCGGCATCAGCACCGGGATCTTCGGGTTCCCGAAACGACCGGCCGCGCGGGTCGCCCACGGCACGGTCCGGGACTGGCTGGCCGCGAACCCCGGCCGGTTCGACCGGGTGGTGTTCGTCGCGTTCGGCGCCGAGGACGAAGCGATCCACCGGGAGCTGTCGTGACGCTGGAGAAGTGGCTGGACGAAGCCGATCGTGTGCTGATCGCGGCGGGCGCGGGACTCTCGGCGGCGGCGGGGTACGACTACTCGGACACCGAACGGTTCGCCGAGCTCTTCCCGGTGTTGCACGACAAAGGCCTGTGGGCGCGGTACCAGTTGATCGGGCTGCCACTGCCGCCGAAGTTGATGTGGGGCTACTGGTCCGTGCACGTCGACGACATCCGGTTCGGTGACGGGCCGAACCCCGTGTACAAGCGTTTGCGCGAACTGGTCGGTGCTCGTGACCACTTCGTCCTGACGTCCAATGTGGACGGGTTGTTCGAGCGCAACGGGTTCGACGAAGACCGGATCTGGACTCCCCAGGGTGACTACGGCCGGTACCAGTGCGAAACGCCGTGCACGCGCGAGACCTGGCCGAGCAAGCCGATCATCGACGCCGCGCTCGCCACCTACGACCGGTCGACGGGCGAGGCCACCGCTGTGCCGTCGTGCCCGCGTTGCGGGGGAGAGGTGTTCCTCAACGTGCACAAGGGACCCGAGTACGTGCCCGACCACTACGTGCCGGCGGGGCAACGGCTGCGGGACTGGCTGGACGACGGTGTGCTCGTGATCGAGATCGGCGCCGGGTACAGCACACCCGGAGTCATCCGCTCACCGGTCGAGTCGGTGGTCCGTGGACTGCCGGGCGCGCGGCTGGTGCGCGTCAACCGGGACCACGCCGAGGTGCCGGCGGATCTGAACGGACGCGCGCTGAGCGTGCGTGCCGATGTGGCGGAGGTGCTGGCATGAGGATCACGGCGGCCGTGGTGGCGGAGAAGCACGGCGACTTCGAGTTGCGCGAGGTGCTCCTCGACGAGCCGCGGGAAGGCGAGGTCCTGGTCCGGATCGTGGCGGCGGGGATCTGCCACACGGACTCGATCACCCGCCACGGCGACCTGCCGTTCCCGCTGCCCGGCGTGCTCGGCCACGAGGGTGCGGGCGTCGTCGAGGCCGTCGGGCCGGGCGTGTCCGGTGTGGCGGAGGGAGATCACGTCGTGCTCGGCTGGCCGTGGTGCGGCGAGTGCCGCAACTGCCTCGACGGCCAGCCGCGTTACTGCCTGCGGCTGGGCGACCTGCTGGTCGGCGGCGGCCGTGACGACGGGTCGACCGCGTTGCGCGGGCTGGACGGATCGCCGCTGGCGAGCCACTTCTTCGGGCAGTCGTCGTTCGCGACGCACGCGATCGTGCCCCACCGCGGCCTCGTGCCGGTCGAAGGGCCGTTGGAACTGCTGGGTCCGATGGCGTGCGGGCTGTCCACAGGGGCGGGCGCCGTACTGAATGTGCTGAAGCCGCACCCCGGTTCGTCCCTCGTGGTCTACGGCGCCGGCACGGTCGGGCTCGCCGCGATCATGGCCGCGCTCAACAGCGGGACGACCCGGATCATCGCGGTGGACCGGCACGAGTCCCGGCTCGCGCTGGCACGGCGGTTCGGCGCCACGGACACGGTGAACGCCGCCGTGGACGACCCCGTCGTGGCGGTGCACGAGATCTGCGGCGGGCCCGCGGACTTCAGCCTGGAGTGCACCGGATCCGTGGCGGTGTGCCGGCAGGCGGTCGACTCGGTGGGCATGCGCGGGGTGTGCGCGTTGATCGGCGGAGCGCCGGCAGGGGCGCGGGTCGAACTGGACCACCTCAGCACGTTGTGGGGCAAACGCGTTGTCGGTGTGCTCGGCGGCGAAGGGCGCGGTACGTCACTGATCACGACGCTGATCGACCTTCACCAGCAGGGCAGGTTCCCGTTCGACGAGCTCGTCACGCACTTCCCGTTCGACGGCATCGGGGACGCTCTGCGCGCCGCCGAGACGGGCGAGGTGATCAAGCCGGTGCTGCTGATGCCATAGCACGTCACGCTATCCGCGAACCGGAGTAAGAGGCCCCGCCATCCGGGTCCATTCGTCAGGTTACGTAAGTGAGAAAGTTTCACTACCCCCCTCGACGCCGCATCGGGTTTGTGCGTACGGTGAGCGCTCGGTAACCGTACCGGCCAGTAGGAACCCTAGCTGAATTCCTTTCTCCCCACCCCTGCAGGGTGAGGAAGTGAGCGCAGTGAACATGCTGACGGATCGAGAACGGGTGCTGTGCCTGAGTCCTTTCAGCGCCCCCAACCCGGCCCTCGTGGTCGCGGCCGAACGCGCTGGTGGTCTCGGCGTGCTCGACCTCGGACCGAGCGCCGCCACCGACCTCGCACGGGTCGCCTCTCGTCACCCACGTGCCTTCGGGGTGCGGCTGCACGGACCGTTGGCGGTGCCCTTGCCGGACGCCGTGGACACCGTCGTAGTGGATCTCGTTCGGTATGTCCCGAACCTTGCTGAGCTGGGTGAACGCGCTGTTCTCGCAGTGATCACCTCGGTGGCGGAGGCCGTTGCGGCGATCGAGTTCGGGGCCACCGGCTTGATCGCCAAGGGTGCCGAGTCAGGCGGCCGAGTGGGTGGTTCTCCGGCGTTCGTGTTGCTCCAACAGGTGCTCGCGGTGACCGATCTGCCTGTCTGGGTGGCCGGATCCATCGGCCCCGACACGGCTGCCGCCGCCATCGCCGGAGGTGCTCGCGGAGTGGTGCTGGAAGGCCAGCTCGCACTCGTCGCGGAAGCTCGAAAACATATTTCCGGCGAAATTGTCAACGCGGTCCGGATGATGGACGGCGCCGACACCGTCGTGAACGACGGGTTACGCGTGCATGTTCGTCAAAACACGCTCGAAATTGGGCAAGAAGGTTCACTGGCCGATTTCTACCGTAGCTCGTTCGGGACCGTCGGCGGTGTCGTCGGTGCCATAACGCGGGGCATTCGGGACAATCTCACCCTGGCGGGTGAGCACCGCTCGATCCGGTCCGGCGGGCCGTTCTGCGACCGCGTCCCCGGCCTGCGGTACCCGATCGCACAGGGCCCGATGACCCGCGTCAGCGACCAGCCCGCGTTCGCCTCGGCCGTCGCCGAGGGGGGTGCGCTGCCGTTCCTCGCGCTCGCGTTGATGGAGGGCCCGGCGGTCCGCGCACTGCTGGACCACACCGCGGCGAAACTCGGCGAACGGCCGTGGGGTGTCGGCCTGCTCGGCTTCGCACCGCCGGAGCTGCGGGCGCGGCAGATGGAGGCCGTGCTGGCCGTCCGGCCGAGGTACGCGATCGTCGCGGGAGGTACGCCCGCGCAGGCCCGTGAGCTGGAGAACGCCGGCATCGAGGCGTTCCTGCACGTGCCGTCCCCGGCGTTGCTGCGCCGGTTCCTCGACGAGGGCGCGCGCAAGTTCGTCTTCGAGGGCTCGGAATGCGGTGGGCACACCGGTCCCCGCACCAGCTTCACGCTGTGGCAGCAGCAGATCGACGTGCTGCGCGGGCGGGAGAAGGACGTGGTCGCCCTGTTCGCGGGCGGCATCCACGACGCCCGTTCGGCCGCGATGATCTCCGCGATGACCGCGCCACTCGCGGCGCGGGGTGCCGCGATCGGTGTTCTCGTCGGCACGGCCTACCTGTTCACCGAGGAAGCCGTGACGCACGGCGCGATCCAGCCGGTGTTCCAGCAGGTCGCGCTGGAGTGCGAGGACACCGCGCTGCTGGAGACCTCGCCCGGGCACGCCGTCCGCTGCGCGCAGACGTCCTATGTGGACACCTTCGAGCAGGCGCGGTCCGAGCTCACCGGACTGTCGAAGCAGGAGAGCTGGGAACAGCTCGAACAGCTCAACCTGGGACGGCTCCGGCTCGCCAGCCGCGGTCTGGTCCGCGACGAGAGCGGTCTGGTCGCGGTCGGCGAGGACGAGCAGCGCCGCGAGGGCATGTTCATGATCGGCCAGGTCGCGACGCTGCGGTCCGAACGCACCACGATCGCCGCGCTGCACGAGGACATCGTGTCCGGCGTGCTGCCGGAGACGGCTGCTCTCGATCATGGCTCCGAACCGCTCGACGTCGCCATCGTCGGCATGGCCGCGATCATGCCCGGCGCGCGGGACGTCGCCGAGTTCTGGGCGAACGTCCTGTCGGGCACCGACTCCATCACCGAGATCCCGCCGGACCGCTGGTCGCCCGAGCGTTACGGCAGTCCGTTCACCCGGGGCGGTTTCCTCCCGCGCACGGCCTTCGACCCGCTGGCGTTCGGCATCCCGCCCGCATCGCTGACCTCGATCGAACCGGCCCAGTTGCTGGCCCTCGAAGTGTCGGCGCGGGCACTCCAGGACGCCGGGTACGCGACGCGGGTGTTCGACCGCGAGCGCACGTCGGTGATCTTCGGTGCCGAAGCCGGTGCCGACCTCGCGAACGCCTACACGGTCCGCACCGCGTTGCCCGCCCTGGGAATCCGCGACCTCGACGACCACCTGCCGAAGCTGACCGAGGACTCGTTCCCCGGTGTGCTCGGCAACGTGATCGCCGGCCGGGTCGCGAACCGGCTCGACCTCGGCGGCGCGAACTACACCGTCGACGCGGCCTGCGCGTCCAGCCTCGCCGCGCTCGACGTGGCGTGCAAGGAACTCGTCGGCGGCACCAGCGACATGGTCCTGTGCGGCGCGGTCGACCTGCACAACAGCGCTCACGACTACCAGATGTTCGCCTCGGTGAAAGCTTTGTCCGCGAAGGGCCGTTGCGCCACGTTCGACTCGGCGGCGGACGGCATCGCACTCGGTGAGGGTGTCGCGGCCGTGGTGCTGAAGCGGCTCGCCGACGCCGAACGGGACGGCGACCGGGTCTACGCGGTGATCAAGGGCATCGGCGCGTCCAGTGACGGCCGGTCGATGGGCCTGACCGCGCCGCGTCCGGAAGGCCAGCAACGCGCCCTGCGCCGTGCCTACGCGTCGGCCGGGCTGCCGGTCACCGACGTCGGACTGGTCGAGGCGCACGGCACCGGAACCGTGGTGGGCGACCGGACCGAACTCGCGTCGCTGACCGAGATGTTCTCCGGTGTCGAGCCCGGCACGTGCACGATCGGCTCGGTGAAGTCGCAGATCGGCCACACCAAGTGCGCCGCCGGCCTCGCGGGCGTGATCAAGGCGGCACTGGCCGTCCACACGGGAGTGCGACCCGGCACGTTGCACGTCAAGCAGCCCAACGCTTTCTGGGACGCTGCCACGAGTCCGTTCGCGTTCGGCCACCGCACGTGGGCGAGTGCGCACCGGGTCGCGGGCGTCAGCGCGTTCGGGTTCGGCGGCACGAACTTCCACACCGTGATCGCGGGGTACACCGGCGCCGACGAACCCCGCCACGGCCTGACCGCGTGGCCCGCCGAGCTGTTCCTGATCCGCGGCGACGATCAGGCTGCCGCGCAACAGGAAGCGGTCCGGCTTCGTGCTCTGGTCGACGCGCGCACGCCGTTGCGTTCGCTGGCGGCGGCTTGTGGCGGTGGCACGGTCCAGGCGGCGTTCGTGGTCAGCGACCACTCGGCGCTGGTGGCGGCGCTGGAGGACGTCGAGGCCTGGCGTTCGTCCGACGTGGTGTCGTTGCGGACGGGGGAGCGGCCGCAGGTCGCGTTCCTGTACCCCGGCCAGGGCAGCCAGCGGCCGGGCATGCTGCTCGACCTGGTCACCGCCTTCCCCCGGCTGCAGGACTTCCTCGACGCGCGCTACGAGCGGGTCATGTACCCGCCGGCGGCGCTGACCGCCGAGGACGTGTCCCGGCAGCGCGCGGAGATCACCGACACCCGCAACGCCCAGCCGACGCTCGGCATCGCCGGGCTCATGGTCACGTCGTTGCTCGATTCCGTTGGTGTGCGACCGGATCTGGCCGGTGGCCACAGCTACGGCGAACTGGTCGCGTTGTCGGCGGCCGGGGTGTTCGGGGCCTCCGAGTTGCTCGATCTCAGCGCCGCGCGGGCCGAGGCGATGCTGGAGTCGGTCGGCGAGGACCCCGGCACGATGGCCGCGGTGACCGCGACGGTGGCCGAGGTCGAAGGGTTGCTGTCGGCCGATGTCGTGGTGGCCAACCACAACGCACCCGAGCAGGTCGTGATCTCGGGGCCGACCGAGGCCGTGCACGGCGCGGTCGAGGTGCTTCGAGGCGCCGGGCTGACCGTGAAGAACATTCCGGTCGCCGCCGCGTTCCACAGCCCGCTGATGGCGGGTGCGCGTGACCGGTTCGCCGCTCGTCTGGCTGACGTTTCCTTGGCTGAGCCGCAGTTCCCGGTGTGGTCGAACGCGTCCGCTGAGCCGCATGTGGACGTCGCGGCCGGTTTGTCGGCACAACTCGCGGGCCGGGTGCGGTTCGTGGACCAGGTCGAGTCGATGTACGCGGCGGGCGCCCGGATCTTCGTCGAGGCCGGCCCCGGCGGCGTGCTGACGTCGCTGGTGGGCAAGACCCTCGGCGACCGCCCGCACCAGGCGTTGCGCTGCGACGACCACGTGACGTTCCTGCGCACTCTGGCGACGCTCGCGGTCGCCGGTGTCGAGGTCGACACCGCACCGCTGTTCGAGGACAGGGCCGAACCCGCCACGGCGGTGCCGCCACGGCCGGGCTGGTACGTCGATGGAGGACTCGTGCGGGACGCGAACGGCGACGCTCTGCCCGGCGGGCTGCGGCCCGCAACGGAGTTCCCGACCCTGCGGGCAGGATCGGGGCTGGGGCGAGACGAGATCATCGAGAAGTTCCTGGACGGCATGCGGGACGCGGTCAGCGCCCAGCGCGACGTCCTGCTGAGCTACCTCGGCACCGAGCCCGCCTCGGTTCCGGCGCCCCGGCAGGTGATCGACCAGCCGGTCGTCGTGGTGGAGCCGGTGGTCAAGCCACAGGAGGACGTCGCCTCGGTGGTGCTGCGGACGATCAGCGCCCGCACCGGCTACCCGGCCGAGATGCTGCAACCGGGACTGGACCTGGAAGCGGACCTGTCGATCGACTCGATCAAGCGCACCGAGATCGTCGGTGAACTGGTCGCCGAACTGGGTGCCGCCGGTTCGGTGGACGAGCTGGCGCAGCTCAAGACCATCGAGGGCATCGTCGGGTGGTTCGGCGCCGCTGCCCCTGTCGTCCCTGCGGGCAAGGACGTGCGGGCTGTGGTGCTGCGGACGATCAGCACGCGCACGGGCTATCCGGTGGAGATGCTGCAGCCGGAGCTGGACCTGGAGGCGGACCTGTCGATCGACTCGATCAAGCGCGCGGAGATCGTGGGCGAACTCGCCCAGGAACTCGGCGCGGTGGGGGAGATCGACGAGCTGGCGCAGTTGAAGACGATCGACGGGATCGTCGGCTGGTTCGGGGAAACCCCCGCACTCGCAGCAGCAGCTCCTGTCGCCGCACTCGCCGCCGCTACCGCTCCGGACCGCACGCTCGCTGCTGCCACGGCTCCAGCCAGCACGCTCGCCGCCGCCACACTCACCGCTGTCACCGTCGGCCCGCCCGGCGCCCCCTCCGTTCCCCCGCGCGGACGGCTCGTGCGCCTCGTCCCCCAGGTCGTGGTCGCGGAACCCGCCGCTCCCACCGACCTGACCGGCAAGACCGTCCTCATCATCGACGACAACGGGATCGGCCTCGAACTCGCCGACCTCCTCGAACGCCACACCGCCCGCCCGCGGATCGAACCGTCGTTCCCGGCCGACCTGACCGGCGTCGACGTCGTGATCCGGCTGCACGCCCAGCTGCCGGAGGCGTTCAGCGAGGTCAAGGCCTGCGTGACGAACGGGATCGCGCTCGTCGTGGTCACCACGGGCGGTGGCACGTTCGGCTTCGACCACCAGCCCGACGAGCTGCCGTCCGACATCGGGCTGCACGGCCTGATCCGCACGGCCGCGCTCGAGTACCCGGACCTCGTGGTGCGCTCGGTCGACGTGAACCCCAAGGAAAGCCACCGCGACATCGCCACCTCGTTGCTCGCCGAGATCGGGCCCGGCCCGGCGGTCGTCGGTTACCACGCCGGCCGGCGTCAGGTCATCGAGGCGGTGGAGGCGGACCTCGCACCCGCCGACCTCACCCTCGACGCGGACAGCGTGGTGCTGCTGACCGGGGGTGCCCGGGGCATCACCGCTCTCGCCGCACAAGAACTCGCCGAGCGCACCGGGTGCCACATCGAGCTGATCGGCCGCACCCCGATCACCCCCGAGGACCACCGGCTCAGCCACGCCACCACCGAACCCGAGCTGGTGAAGGCGCTGTTCGAGCTCGGCGAGAAGAACGACGTGCCGGTCAAGGCGCGCAGGGTTCTCGCTGAACGCGAGGTCCGCGGCACCATGGAACGGTTGCGTGCCAAGGCTTCCTCCGTCAGGTACCACGAGTGCGACGTCACCGATGCCGAGGCCGTGCGCAGGGTGGTCGACGACGTCAAGGCCCGGTTCGGCCGGCTCGACGGGGTCGTGCACGGCGCCGGAGTGCTGGACGACAAGCTGATCGAGGCCAAGACCCAGGAGTCGTTCGACCGGGTCTGGGCGACGAAGGTCAACGGTGCCAAGGCGTTCGGCGACGGGTTCCTGGTGTTGTTCGGCAGCGTCAGCGGGGTGTTCGGCAACCGCGGCCAAGCCGACTACTCGGCGGCCAACGACGCGCTCGACCGGATGGCCCGGTTCTGGGGTCCGCAACGCCGGGTCGTCGCCGTCGACTGGGGTCCCTGGGCCGGTGCGGGCATGGCCGTCGGGCTCGCCGGTGAGTACGCGCGGCGCGGCATTCCGCTGATCGAGCCGGAGCAGGGCGTCGACGCGCTGCTGAACGAGATCGCGAACGGGCAGGACGTGCAGGTGGTCTACCGATGGGAGGCATAGCGATCGTCGGGATCGGCGCCGTCTTCCCCGGCGCCCCGGACGCGGCGACGTTCTGGCGCAACATCGCCGGCGGTGTCGACGCGATCGGCCAGATCCCGCCCGGCCGCTGGGACCCGGCCACCTACTACGACCAGGACAGCAGGACCGGTGACCGGTTCTACTGCCGCAGGGGCGGGTTCGTCGACGACCTCGCCGAGTTCGACCCGACCAGGTTCGGCATCATGCCGTCCACTGTGGACGGCGCCGAGCCCGACCAGCTGCTCGCCCTCGCCACGGCGGCGGAGGCCATCGCCGACGCGGGTGGGGAAGGAGCCCTGCCGTCACGGGATCGCGTCGGCGTGGTGGTCGGCCGGGGTGGGTACCTGACGCCGGGGTGCGCGCGGCTCGACCAGAAGGTCCGGCTCGCCGACGAGGTCGTGTCGGTCGTCAAGGACCTCTTCCCGAACCTCGCGGGCAGCGAGCTGGACACCGTGCGCCAGGCCATCCGCGACCGCCTCGGGCCGGAGCAGCCCGAGGCGTCGATCGGCCTCGTGCCGAACCTGGCGGCCTCGCGCATCGCCAACCGGTTCGACCTCAAGGGCACGGCCTACACCCTGGACGCGGCCTGCGCGTCCGGGCTGGTCGCCGTCGAGCACGCCGTCCGCGAACTCCAGGAGGGTCGCGCGGACGCGATGCTCGCCGGCGCCGTCCACGTCTGCCACCACCCGACGTTGTGGAGCGTCTTCACGCAGCTCAGGGCGTTGAGTCCGACCGAACGCATCCGGCCGTTCGACGAGTCCGCCGACGGCACGCTGCTGTCCGAGGGCGTCGGCATGGTCGTGCTGAAGCGATTGGAGGACGTCGGCGACGAGCGGGTGTACGCGGTGATCCGCGGCATCGGCTCCGCCAGCGACGGCCGCGCGACCAGCATGATGACGCCCAACCCCGATGGCCAGCTTCTTGCCGTGCAACGGGCCTGGGCCAACGCCGGCCTCGATCCCCGGGAGAAGTCGCCGGGACTGATCGAGGCGCACGGCACCGCCACTCCCGCCGGTGACGCCGCCGAACTGCAGACGATGATCAACGCGTTCGGCGGGCAGGGCGACGAGATCGGCATCGGCACGGTCAAGTCGATGATCGGCCACGCGATGCCCGCCGCAGGCATGGCCGGGCTGATCAAGGCCGCGCTCGCCCTGCACCACAACACGCTTCCGCCGACCCTGCACGTCGAGAACCCGCACAGCATCCTGGCCGGAACCAGGTTCATGCCCGTGACGACCGCTCGCGAGTGGACCGGACGGCATCGCGCGGTCGTCAACGCGTTCGGGTTCGGCGGGATCAACGCCCACGCGGTGCTCGACGGCCACACCATCGCCCAGCCGCGCAAGCCGGTGCTGACGTTCGCCGCCGACACCGCCGACGAGCTGGCGAAGGCACTCGCCGAACGCCGCACCTCCAGCGCCGACCGGGCGTTCCGGCTCGCCATCGGCAACCCGGACGACCGCAAGCTCAAGCTCGCCGAGCGAGTTCTGGCCCAGGGCAAGGCGTGGCCGGGCCGGCACGACATCTGGTTCAGCCCGCAGCCGTTGCTGACCGGCACCGACCAGGTCGCGTTCGTGTTCCCCGGCTTCGAACGCGAGTTCAGCGGCGAGGTCGTGGACCACGCCGTCGGGCTGCTGCAGGACGGCCGGAAGGAAGCCCGCGAGCTCATGGCGCTCGGCATCACGCCGGGAGCACTCGCCGGGCACAGCATGGGCGAGTGGACCGCGATGGTCGTCGGCGGCATCTACCCGACGATCGACGAGTTCGTGTCGGCGCTCGGGCCCGGCGCGGTCGCGGTCGTCGACATCGCCTACGCCGCACTGGGGTGCTCGGCCGACACCGCCGAGCGGTACCTGGTCGACGGCGTGACGATCAGCCACGACAACTGCCCGCACCAGTCGGTGATCTGCGGGCCGATCGGCCGCCTCGAAGAAGTCATCACGACGCTCAAGGCCAACGGCGTGATGGCGCAGCTGATGCCGTTCCGCACCGGCTTCCACACCCCGGCACTCGCCCCGTACCTGGGCCGGGCCAGGGAGATGCTCGACCAGCTGCCGGTCCGCGCGTCGGACATCCCGGTGTGGTCGGCGAACTCCCTCGAACCGATGGCCGCCGGTGAGGTCCGCGACCTGGTCCTGCGTCACCTGGTCGAACCCGTCCGGTTCCGGCCGCTGCTGGAACGCCTGCACGGTGAGGGTTTCCGGGCGTTCGTCCAAATCGGACAGGGAAGCCTGCCGGGTTTTGTCGGCGACACGCTGAACGGCAAGCCGCACATCGCGCTGAACGCGGACATCGCGCCGGAGGCGTTGTGGGCGTTCGGGCTCAAGCGCGGCACCGCCCACAAGGTCAAGCTCCGGCTCGGCACACCCAAGGTGAAGCTCGACCCGCTGAGCACCGAACCCGTGGTGGTCGCCGACGACAGCCCGATGTCCGCCGCCGTCAACAAACTCCTGGCCCACACCAACGCCGTGGCACGCGAGGTCGTCGGCGCGTTGAGGCCCAACGAGGCGGGGTTCACCCGCGAGTTCTCGTTGCGAACCATGCCGGAACTGGTCGACCACTCGGTGTTCCCGCAGGCACCGGGCTGGCCGGACCTCGCGGACGGCTTCCCGATCGTGCCCGCGACCGGTCTGCTGGAGGTGTTCGCGGATGCCGCGCGCCGTCTCACCGGAGGCACGGTGCACGGGTTCGCGCAGGTCAAGGCCAAGCGCTGGCTCACCGCGCTGCCCGCGACGACCGTGAAGATCTCCGCCCGCGCGGAGGGCCCGGACCGGGTCACCGTGAAGGTCGGCGACTACGCCGAGGGCGTCGTGCTGATGTCCCCGCAGACTCCCGAACCGGTCGGCAAGGTGCTCGACGGCGTCCGCGAGGCACCGGTGACCGCCGCCGAGCTGTACCGGGACAACTGGATGTTCCACGGACCGGCGTTCGCGGGCGTCACGAAGATCGACTGCCTGGCGGACAACGGGATCGCGGGCGTGCTGACGCCGTTGCCCGCGCCGGGAGCGTTGCTCGACAGCGCAGGGCAGCTGATCGGCCACTGGATGCAGGTCTGCCGCACGGTGGACCAGACCGTGCTGCCGACCGGCATCGAGCGGGTGACGTTCCACGGGCCCGCGCCGGCCGGTGACGTCCAGTGCACCGCGTGGATCCGCGAGGTCACCGACCAGGTGATGGTCGCGGACGCCGAGCTGACCGTGAACGGCGTGCTGTGGTGCCGGATCACCGGCTGGACCACCCGCCGGTTCACCACCGACGACCAGATCTGGCAGGTGAAGCTCAAGCCGGGCACCGAACTCCTGTCCACACAGGACGGCGAGTGGCTGCGGGTCGCCGAGAACTGGTCGGACAGCGCGACCCGGGACCTGATCATGCGCCGGTACCTGAACTCCGCCGAGCGCCACCACTACGGCGACCTGGACGTGCCCGCCCAGCGCGACTGGCTGCTGCGCGTGATCGCGGTGAAGGACGCCGTGCGCACGTGGCTGTGGGCTCGCGGGGCCGGTCCGGTCTACCCGGCGGAGCTGACCGTGACCGCCGACGAACGGGTGCGCGGGGCCTTCGCCGTCCCGCGCGTCGAAGTGACGAGTGAACCAGGGCGAGCCGCGGCCCGCGTGCGAACGGAGATCTGATGGACGAGGTGCTGCAGCAGGTCGCCAAGCTGATCACCGAGGTGGTGGGGTCGGACTTCCTGCTGGGCGTGGAGATCACCCGCGACACCACGTTCAGCGACGACCTGGGCCTGGAGTCGATCGAGTTCGTGGCGCTGGCGGACAAGCTCAACGCCCACTACGGCGTCGACCTCGTGGCCTTCCTCGCGGACATGGACATCGACGAGATCATGGCGATGTCCGTCGGCCGGCTCGTCGACCACATCACGGCACGTGTCTGAGGTCCAGGCCCGAGGGCTGCGCTTCCACGTGCAGCGGCTGGGCCCCACCGACGCGCCGACCGTGGTGTTCGTGCACGGCCTGGTCATGGACAACCTGTCGAGCTTCTACTACACGCTCGCCGCGCCACTGGCCCAGGCCGGGTTCGGCACGGTGCTGTTCGACCTGCGCGGGCACGGCCTGTCCGAACGGCCGCCCGATGGGTACACACCGGAGGAAAGCGCGCTGGACCTCGTCGCCGTGCTGGACGAGATCGGCGTGACCGAGCCGGTCTTCCTGCTGGGCAACAGCTACGGCGGCGTCGTCGCGATGCACGCGGCCGTCCAGGCTCCCGAACGGGTCGGCGGTGTCGTGCTGGTCGAGTCGGCCGTCGGCGGGGTGGTCGGCGACGCGTGGTTCGAGGACATCACGAACACGCTGACGGTCGCGGCCCTGGGGCTGGAGTTCGACCGGACGCAGGACCAGTTGATGGCCCTGGGGCAGCGCAAGATCGCGAAGCTCGCCGTGAACGCCAACGCGTTGCTCAACGGCACCACGCTGATCGACGACCTCGGTTCCGGCGCGAAGCTCGACCTCACCCAGGTCCAGTGCCCGGTGCTGGGGGTGTACGGCGCCGAGTCCGAACTGATCGGGGCCGCAGCCGAACTGCGCGAGCGCATCCCGTCGTGCCGGCTGCACGTGGTCTCGGGGCTGGGCCACACGGTCCTGCGCGAGGCCACGGCCGAGCTGCTCGACGTCCTGTTCGACTGGCTGCCGTCATGAGCCGGTTCCTGTTCGTGGTGCCGCCGCTGATTGGCCACGTCAACCCGACCGCGTCCGTGGGCGGGGAGTTGCTGGCGCGCGGGCACGAGGTGGCGTGGGTCGGACACCCCGGCACGCTGAACCCCCTCCTGCCGGACGGTGCACGGATCTTCCCGGCGATCGACGACCTCCTGGAAGCCGACATCCGCGCGAAACGGGAGCGCTGGCTCGCGTTGCGGGGGATGGCGGTGCTCAAGTTCTTCTGGGAGGAGTTCCTGATCCCGCTGGGGCACGCCATGGTGCCCGGCACCGACACGGCGGTGCGCGCGTTCCAGCCGGACGTGGTCGTCGCGGATCAGCAGGCGCTGGCGGGACCGTTGGTGGCCAGGAACTCCCGGCTGCCGTGGGTGACGTCGGCGAGCACGTCCGCGGAGCTGGTCAATCCACTGAGGACGATGCCGAAGGTCGACGCGTGGGTGCGCGACCTGCTGCACGACTTCGCGGGCGGGGACATCCGGTTCTCCGACCGGCTCGTGCTGGTCTACAGCTCGGCGGCGCTGGTGGCGGGGGAGTTCGGCGAGGAAGTGGCGTTCGTCGGGCCCGCGCTCGCGCACCGGGTGGAACGGGTGGACTTCCCCTGGGAGGAGCTGACCGGTGAACGGCAGGTCCTGATCTCCCTCGGCACGCTCAACGGTCCTGCCGGTGAGCGTTTCCTCAGCCAGGCCCTGGAGGCCGTCTCCGGCCTCGACGTCGGGGTCGTGATGGTCGCGGAGCCGCGTCCCGCACCTCCCAACGTCCTGATGCTCCCGTCCGTGCCCCAGTTGGCACTGATGCCGCACCTGGACGCGGTCGTCACGCACGGCGGCCACAACACGGTCTGCGAGGCCCTCGCCCACGGGTTGCCGCTGGTGGTGGCCCCGATCCGGGACGACCAGCCGACCGTCGCCGCCCAGGTCGTCGCAGCAGGCGCGGGCGTGCGGCTGACGTACTCGCGAGCAAGAGCAGCAGACATCCGCAGCGCGCTGGAATCGGTGCTGGACGAGCCGGAGTACGCGGCCGCCGCCGACGACGTGCGCGCATCGTTCTTGGCGGCAGGCGGCGCAACGGCCGCGGCCGACCGACTGGAAAAGGTGGTGGCCGGGTGATTCTCACGAGCGGGATCCTTTCTGGGCTGGTGGTGCTCGTGGTCCTCTTGGACTTGCTGCGCCTGCGGTCCCGCGCGTCCAAGCTGCGAGTGCTCGCTCCGGGCGCGGGCGAGCACTCGCTTCTCACCGCCACCGGGGTCCATCCGGAGGGCTCGTGGGAGACCGCGGACGACCTCGTCGACCTCGTCCCGCGCGACCTGCCCACCGTGGCGGCGCTGGACCTGCTCGGCGCGGTCGACCCCGGCAAGTACCGCGACGACCAGTGGGCGCGCGGGATCAGCGCGTCGCAGGCGGTGCTGGTGCGGGAGAAGTACCGCGAGGAGATCGACCCGAGCGACCCGACGGAGTTCATCGCGTACGTGCGGCGGGTCAAGGACCACGTGCACGCCAAGGTCGACATCGCGGTCGCGCCGGGACTGAAGGCCGGGCCGTACGACCTCGGGTACCGCGCGGCGATTCTCCGGCGGCTCGGAAAGCGCCCGTCGCTGTGGATCGCGGGCTCGGTCATCGGGTACGCGACGGTGGCCGCCGCCCTGATCACGAACTGGCAGTGGGGACTCGTCGCGCTGGCCGCCTACTGGGCGCACCCGATCCTGGTGTTCGCGGGCACACCGCTCAAGCCCCGTGACCTGTGGGTGCCGCGCGTCGTGCGCACGCCCTACCTGTGGTTCAAGACGTCCGGCGGCAAGAAGTCCACCGCCGAACTCCGGCAGGCCGAGCACCTCGAGCGGGCCACGCCCTGGTACGAGCAGAACCGCGACCGGAACTTCCACGAGGCTCCGCGCGACACCTGCCCGTCTTGCGGGAGCACGGACCTGCGCCGCTGGGTCACCGCGACGGACCTGGTGCAGCGCAAGCCCGGCACGTTCACGATGGACCGGTGTGTCCGATGTGGACACGTCTGGCAGAACCCGCGCCTCACCGAGGAAGGCCTCGGTTTCTACTACCGCGACTTCTACGACGGCCTGGGCGAGACGTCGGCGGAAGCGGTGTTCTCCGGCAAGACCGACCCGTACTACGGCCGCGCGCGCATGGTCGAGCCGTTCACCAAGCCCGAACGCTGGCTGGACGTCGGGTCCGGGCACGCGCACTTCTGCCTGGGGGCCAAGGAGGTTCTGCCGCAGACGCAGTTCGACGGGCTCGACCAGGGCGCGGCCATCGAGGACGCGGCCCGGCTCGGCCGGATCGAGAACTCCTACCGCGGCAGCTTCAAGGACTTCGCGGGCGAGCTCAAGGGCCGCTACGACGTGATCAGCATGCACCACTACCTGGAACACGTGCGCGACCCGTGGGAAGAGCTCGACATCGCCGCGGACGTGCTGCCGAACGGCGGTTACCTGCTGATCGAGCTGCCGGACCCGGAGTGGCGGCTGGGCAGGCTGTTCGGCCAGTACTGGATGCCGTGGTTCCAGCCGCAGCACCAGCACATGATGCCGATCGGCAACCTGGAGCACGCGCTCGCCGACCGCGGACTGACCACGGTGGCCACCGAACGCAAGGAAGCCCATCTCTGCAACGACTTCACGCTCGCGTTGCTGCTGTGGCTCGGTGACAAGGCACCTCGCACGCCCGCGCCGTGGCGTCCGGAGAAGGTGCGACTCCGCCGCACCCGCAGCTTCCTGGTGTGGTCGCTGGGCATCCCGGCGTTCTTCGTCGCGCTGGGCCTGGACCAGACGGTGAACCGGTTCCTGGCCGCCCGCACCGGGAACGGCAACGCCTACCGGCTGCTGGCGCGCAAGGCATGACGGACCTCGCGGACAGGCCTGAGCTCGCGCCGGAGCTCAGGCTGGTGCCGCACGCGTTCCGGCGCACGTTCGGCAGGCCGGCGCAAGGTGTCTGGTACGCGCCGGGAGTGCTGAACCTGCTGGGCGGCGCCGTCAGGGTCCCCGCCAAGTGGGGTGCGATCGTCGCGGGGGACCTGCGCGACGACGGCGTCCTCGAACTCGTGTCGGTGAACCGTCCCGCCGAACGTGCCGTGCTGCCGTCGGACGACGTCCCGGCGTGGGCACGAGGCGTGCGAGCGAGAGGCGGCGCCACGCTGATGTGCAGTGTGGACCTGCCGCACGGCAGTGGACTGTCCGCGAGCCAGGCCCTCAACGCGGCCGTCGCACTCGCGCTCGGCCAGATCGACGGGCCGGACCCCGACCTGCTCGACCTGCCCGGTCAGCGGCTGCTCGTGGTCGACACCCGGATCCGGCGGGAGGAACCGCAGGAGGAGCGGCCGTACGAGCACGACTTCCAAGACTTGGGCGCGGCCCTGACCGCGTACCACCGCGCCCAGCACCCCGATCCCGAGCAGGACGCGGTGGTCGAGGCCGCACTCGCCGCCGGCGCGCGCGGCGCGAGCATGCTGGTCGACCCGCCGGGCAGGCCCGCGGTCGCTCTCGTCGACGCGGACCTGGTCCCGGCGGTGAAGAAGGCGATCACGAAGGCGGTGGAGATCCCTCCCCGCTACCTCACGATCACGCCCGGTCCCTTCAAGACAGCGGCTTTACGGTGAACTCGGCCCGGCGCAGGTCCCTCGAGCTCGGACCCACGAGCAGGACGAACTCGCCGGGCTCCACCACGCGCGACCCGGCCGCGTCGACGATCGTGCAGTCCGAGACGGGGAGCTCCAGGTCGACCTTCACGGTCTCACCGGGTGCCACGTCGACCTGCGTGAACGTCTTGAGCTCCTTGTCCGCCCAGCTCACCGACGTCACGGCGTCGCTCACGTAGACCTGCACGGTCTCGCGGGACGGCCGCGCGCCGGTGTTGGTCAGCGTGATCGAGGCCCTGACCGTCTCGTCCGGACGCAGCACGGCCGTCTCGACGTGCAGGTCGCCGTACTCGACCGTCGTGTACGACAGGCCCTCGCCGAACACGAACGCCGGCTCCTGCGTGAGGTCGGCGTAGCGCGTGCCGTGCTGGCCGCGGATCTGGTTGTAGTACGTCGGCTGCTGACCGGCGTGCGCCGCGAACGAGATCGGCAGCCGGCCGCTGGGCTCGACCAGGCCGTGCAGCACCTCGGCGATCGCGCGGCCGCCCTGCATGCCGGGATTCGCGACCCACAGCAGCGCGGCGGCGTTCCGCGCGGAGGCGGGCAGGACCAGCGGCTTCGACGCGAGCAGCACCACGATCAGCGGCTTGCCGGTCTCGGCCAGCGCGTCGAGCAGGGCGATCTGGCCGCCGATCAGGTCGAGCGTGGCGGTGGAACGGCCCTCGCCGACCAGTTCGATCAGGTCACCGACGACCGCGACGACGTAGTCGGCGTCCTGCGCCGCCGCGATGGCCTCCGCGATCAGCTGAGCGTCCGGCGCGCAGGCCTTCACCACGGGCGGGCGGGGCTGGCCGTCGGGGAACGTGTCGCCCTCGGGGTCCGGTTCGAGGGTGAGGATGTCGGCGCCACGGGCGTACGTGACCTCCTGCGAGGACAGCTCGCGCAGTCCGTCGAGGACGGTCGTGATCATCTCGCGCGGGTGGCCGTTGGGCAGCCAGTCGGCCTGACCGGAGGACCCGGCCCAGTCGCCGAGCTGGGTCTGGGCGTCGTCGGCGAGCGGACCGACGACCGCGATCCTGCCCTTGGACTTCGCGAACGGCAGCACGCCGTCGTTGCGCAGCAGCACCAGCGACCGGCGCGCGACCTGCAGGTTCAGCGCCACGTGGTCGTCGTGGTTGATCATCGTGCGCTGGCGTTCGGCGTCGGGCCTGCGCGGGTTCTCGAAGAGCCCGAGGTCGAACTTGAGCGTCAGGATGCGGGTGACCGCGCGGTCGAGGTCCGACTCGGCCAGCAGACCCTCCTCGACGGCCTGCAACGCGCCGTCGAAGAACTGCGGGGTGGTCATGATCATGTCGTTGCCGGCCTTCACGGCGGCCGCGGCGGCGTGCATGTGGTCGGGCTGCAGCTTCTGCTCCCAGACCATGCGCCCGACGTTGTCCCAGTCGGTGATGAGCGTGCCCTTGTAGCCCCACTCGCCGCGCAGCACCTCGTCGAGCAGCCACGAGTTGACCGTGATCGGCACACCGTCGGTGGACTGGTAGCCGAGCATGAACGTCGCGCAGCCCTCACGGGCGACCTTCTCGAACGGCGGCAGGAACCACGACCGCAGCTTGCGCCGCGACAGGTCGGCCTCACTCGCGTCGCGCCCGCCCTGGGTCTCCGAGTACCCGGCGAAGTGCTTCGCGGTCGCGAGGATCGCCGTCTCGTCGGCCAGGCCGTCGCCCTGGTAACCGCGGACCATGGCAGCCGCGAGCTCACCGATCAGCACCGGGTCCTCGCCGAACGTCTCGTCCACGCGGCCCCAGCGCAGGTCCCGCGAGATGCACAGGACCGGCGAGAACGTCCAGTGCACGCCGGTCGCGGCGGCCTCGACGGCGGTGACGCGGGCGACCTGCTCGACGAGCTGCGGGTCCCAGCTCGCGGCCATGCCGAGCTGCGTCGGGAAGATCGTGGCGCCCTCGTAGAACGAGTGGCCGTGGATGCAGTCCTCGGCGATCAGCAGCGGGACGCGCAGCCGTGTCCGGGTGGTGAGGTCCTGGGCACGCAGCACGCGTTCCGGCGAGGTGTGCAGGATCGACCCGACGTGCTTGCGCAGCACGTGGTCGTCCAGGTCCTCCCTCGAGTCCAGCTGCATCATCTGGCCGACCTTCTCGGCCGGCGTCATGCGGCCCAGCAGGTCGGCCACCCGCTCCGCGGTGGGCAGCGTGGCGTCGAGGTAGGGCACGTCGTCGCGATCCATGTGGTCTCCGAGAGGGCTCGTGCGGCGGCAGCGTCTATGGGAGCGCTCTCACAGTAGATACCTGAAACCGGTTCCGCGCGGAACCGGTTTCAGGATTTCCGGTACAAACGAATCGTTCGAGTAACCCAAACGCGACGAACCGGCTACCCGGGTGGGCAGCCGGTATCGGTGTGTGTCGTGGGCGTTACGCGGCGCTGATGCGCCGGATGGCGAACTACTTGCTCGCCTTCGTGCCGGCGGGGGAGATGGCGAACCACTTGTCGTCGACGCCGTGCCCGGTCGTGTGACCGGACCCCTCGTCGTCCACGTAGCGGTAGACGGGCTTGCCGGCGATGGTGACCTGTTCCAGGCCGTCCGGACGCTTCGTCGTGCCCAGCAGGGCCTGGTCGAGCGCAGGGGCCTCGATCTTGCCGCCCGCGGCCAGCAGCGGCGGCCACACGAGCGTGCACTCCGGTTCGAGGCAGGTCGGCTTCGACGGGCCGTCCGCGGTGGTGAAGTAGAGGGTGTTGTGCTCGCGGTCGGCCACGACGAGGCCGACCGCGGGCGACTCTGCGACCTGCAGTTTCGCGATGTCTCCCGGTAGCACCTGAGTGGGCCCCGCTACCGGACCGGCAGCGGCCTCCAGTTCGTCCAGCGTGGCGGTCTCCTCCTCCGGCGGTGCGGAACAGGCACCCAGGCACACGAGCAGCGCGAGAACGGCGAATCGGCTCACAAGGGGGATTACGGACAGCGGGGCCTCGCCGGTTCATCCCCTGGCTCGCCGCACGGTCTCCGCCAGCCTGCCCCCGAGCTGGTCCCACGGCACGGCCTGGGGCGCCGTCCAGCCGCTCGCCACGACAACCCCTCCGTCGAACACGTACAGGACGGCCCCCCGTCGCCGGTGCAGCAGCAGCCCGGCGATCAGGACCGGCAACACGAGGATGACCAGTGGCGCCGCGCTGAGCAGCAGCAACAGGAGAGCGACGCCGGTCATCGCGATGACGCCCAGCACCGTGACGGCCGTGACGCGCCGGCGGACCTGCCGGGTGTACGTGCCGAGACCGCGTTCGGCCGCGAGCCGCGCCAGCGCCTCCGGGATCTCGTCCATGACGGCACCGTACGGCCGTGGCGGCGCCCTCGCGGCTGGAACGCGTTCACGGGCGGGTGATGGCCGCCAGCATCAGTTCGCGGATCTCCGCGGCGATCTCGTCGACCGCGAGCGGCGGCCGGTGCGCCTGCCACTCGCGCAGCAGCCCCGTGATCGCCCCCACGAGCGCGATGGCGGTGAGCCGGTACGACCGCTGCGGCGCCACCCCCGCGGCCGCCGCCCGCAGCGCCTCCGACTCGATGAACTCCGCCCACGTGGTCACCCAGCGCACGTGCTGCTGCTCGATCTCCGCGTTCACGCCCACGGCCTCGACGTAGTTGAGGCGCGGCGCACGGGGATCGGCGGTCACGCTGCTCACGAACACGTCCAGCAGCGTCGTGATCCGGGTGTCGAGGTCCGCCGCCTCCAGTTCGGTCAGCGCCGTGCGGACCCGCGTGAACGCCGTGGCGTTGATCAGGTCGTGCAGGTCGCGCAGGAGGTCTTCCTTCGAGGCGAACTCCTCGTAGAAGTTGCGCGTCGAGACGCCCGCCTCGGTGCACACCTCGGTGATCTTCGTGGCGGCGAAGCCCGTGCTCGTGAACAACTGGAGACCCGCCTGCAGCAGCTTCGCCCGGCGCTCGGCCCTGCGCTGCTCGGGTGAGATTCCGCCGTAGGCACGGGCCACCGGGGTGCTCCAATCTGGTAACTGGGCTTGTCAGATTACGTCCACGCAACCCCTCGCGCACCCCAGGCGTCTAGACCTTTGCGCGGGGGTCAGCTGCCCGTCGCGCTGGGGATCAGGGCGGGGCACCCCCCGGTGGGGTAGCCGGAGTTGTACTCGAAATGCCACTGCTCGTTTTCGTAACGGCGGCACCAGCCGAGGGTGCTGCCGTTTTTCTCGACCCATTTCGCTGATTCGATCGGCTGAATGTCGACCGCGAACCCGATCACGTGCATCGAGCGGTCCGGTGGATTCAGCACGTACTTCGACGCGAGTTCTTCGGTCCCGAACTTCTCGACGGCCTCGTCGAACTCCGCCTGCTGTTGCTGACGGCTGCGCTTGCCGTCGTTGAGGCAGAGCTTGACGCCCTGCTCAGAGGCCTTGGAGCGCAGTGCCAGCCACGCCTCGAGCACCTCGGGGCGCAGGCCTCTCGGGTCCTCGTCGAAGTACCGGGCGTCGATCGAGCAGTTCGGCCCGTCCGGTGGTCCCGGCACTTCCTCGATTATCGCGAGCGGCTTTCCCGGATGGCGGTCGAACACGAGCGTCAATCTGCCCAGGTAACCCAGCGCGCCGCCGGTGGAAACCACGAGTGTGACGATCAGGAGCACGCCGAACACGACGCGTCTGGAGGTCTTGGACATGATTCGAATAATACGTCGGCGCGCAACCTCGTCTGTCAGCAACCCGTAACAGTCCGTCGGCAGCTGTGTCCCGGTGGACGTGGCTTGCGACACATCCGTTCGGCCCAGTGATACTTTGGATGCGGCGATCAAATGTGATCGGTGAACAGTTCCTGGCCCCTTTCGCTGCCGTGATTCGTGGTGGCAACATCTGCGTCGGCCGAGAACCGGCCCGTTTTTGTGAGGTCTCAGGAGGACCGCTTTCATGTCCGGCCGCATTTTCGCGTTCGTTGCTCTGTTCGTGTCGCTCTTCGCTTTCGCCGGCACCGCCCAGGCCGCTCCGCCGGCGCATCGGGGCACGGCGCTCGTGCTCTCCGCGCAGTACTCGGAGTTCGACGGCAGTGCCTTCAAGGCAACCGTCCTGACCTGCGAACGAGGTGACCAGCACCCGCGCAGGGCCCTCGCCTGCGCGACGCTCGCCGCCTCCGGTGCCGACCTGCAGACCATGCAGGCCGACGAGCGGGCGTGCACGTTCCACTACGCCCCCGTCGAGGTCGCGATGTTCGGTTTCTGGCGCGGTGAGCCCGTCAACGAGGTGCACACCTACCCGAACTCGTGCGTCATGCTGGCGCACACCGGTGCCCTCTTCGATTTCTAGGAATCGATCACGGCATCGCAATGAAAATGTGGAGCGGGGCGCGGCAGGGGCGCTCCGCTCCACATTTTCTTGCACCCGGAATCAGTGCTCCGCCGAATGGCGGAGGGTCCGCCCGGTATGCGAGGGTTAGATCATGGCCGCCGCCCCTCGCTTCCCGCTGCTCCACTGGACGACCATCACCCCCGTACTAGGCATGGTCCTGCTCGGGCTGACCTGGGGGCGCGACCTCGGCGGCGTGCTCGTCGCGCTCGTCGCCGTGGTCCTCGCCGCGACCGTGCTCGCCGCGGTGCATCACGCCGAGGTCGTCGCGCTGAGGGTGGGGGAGCCCTACGGGTCGCTGGTCCTCGCGGTCGCGGTGACGATCATCGAGGTGGCGCTGATCGTCACGCTGATGGTGTCGGGCGGCCCGGAGGCCTCCTCGCTGGCGCGCGACACGGTGTTCGCCGCCGTGATGATCACCACGAACGGCATCGTCGGCATCGCGCTGCTGCTCGGGGCCATCAAGCACCACACGATCCTGTTCAACGCGGAGGGCAGCGGCGGCGCGCTCGCCACGGTGATGACGCTCGCGACGCTGACCCTGGTGCTGCCGACGTTCACCACGACGACGCCCGGCCCCGAGTTCTCCGGCCCGCAGCTCGCGTTCGCCGCGATCGCGTCCCTCGGCCTGTACGCGCTGTTCGTCTTCACCCAGACCGTCCGGCACCGCGACTTCTTCCTGCCCGTCGACGAGGACGGGGTGATCGAGGCCGACGAACACGCCGAGGCGCCGTCCGGCAAGGCCGCGCTCACCTCGCTCGGCTTCCTGCTCCTCGCGCTGGTCGCGGTGGTCGGCCTCGCGAAGATCGAGTCGCCCGCGATCGAGGCGGGCGTGCGCGCCGCCGGGTTCCCGCAGTCGTTCGTCGGTGTCGTCATCGCCCTGCTGGTGCTGCTGCCCGAGACGATCGCCGCCGCCCGCGCCGCGTTGCGCGACCGGATCCAGACCAGCATCAACCTCGGCTACGGCTCGGCGATCGCGAGCATCGGCCTCACCATCCCGACGATCGCGCTGGCGACGATCTGGCTGGACGGACCGCTGATGCTCGGCCTCGGGTCGACGCAGATGATCCTGCTGCTGCTGACGGTGCTGGTCAGCGTGCTGACCGTCGTGCCGGGGCGGGCGACCCGCCTGCAGGGTGGCGTGCACCTGATCCTGCTGGCGGCGTTCCTGTTCCTGGCTGTGAACCCCTAGCGCCGCGCCGCGAAATTTGGCGAGCCAGTTCACGCTCAGCAGGGCGGCTCGCGGCACCGCCCCCACGCCCCCATACGTTCCAGTATGAGGACGTGGGGGCGGCACCACGATCCGCCCGTCTGACCGCGAACTGACCCGGCAAATTTCGCGCCGCGGCGCTAGCCGGTATCAGGACCGGTCGCTTGATCCGTTGTGCCCTGTTCGTCCGGCTCCTACGTTCGTGGGATGTTGCGTCGGAGGGCACTTCTGCACACAGCCGCGCTCGGAGCCGTGTCGGCACTGGTCGGCAGGTCCACAATGGACGTCCAGCTGATCAGGCCCGGCGACGCCGCCTACAGAGACGCCAAGCTCGGCTACTTCACGCAGTACGACGCCCAGCGTCCCAGCGCGATCGCTCGAGTCCTGTCACCCGCGGACGTCCAGCGGTGCATCGAGATCGCGCGCACGGACCGCACGCGGATCGCGGCCCGGTGCGGCGGGCACAGCTATCCCGGCTACTCCACGGCGGACGGTGCGCTGATCGTCGACGTGCGCGGTCTCAACCGGATCGACGTCCGGCCGGACGGCACGGTCGAGGTCGGCGCGGGCGTGTTGCTGATGGACCTCTACATCGCGCTGGCCGGCGCCGGCCGGATGATGCCGGCGGGCACGTGCGCGACGGTCGGGATCTCCGGGCTGACGCTCGGCGGCGGCATCGGCGTGACCGCCCGCCAGTTCGGGCTCACGAGCGACCGGCTGGTCAGCGCTCGGATCGTGACGCCCGACGGGGTGCACCGGACCGCGTCCGCCACCGAGCACGCGGACCTGTTCTGGGCGTTGCGCGGGGGCGGTGGCGGCAACTTCGGCATCGTCACGTCGTTCGTGTTCCGGACCGAGCCCGCCCGCGACCTGACCACCTTCACCGTGCGGTTCCCCTCGGCGGCACTCGCCTCGCTGCTCAGCGTCTGGCCGGACTGGCAGGGCAAGGCGCCGGACGCGCTGACGTCGACCGTCGGCGTGGGCAGCGGCTCGAACCCGCACGTCGAGGTCGGCGGCTGTTTCGTGGGAACGCCGGCGAACCTCCGTCCGCTGCTGGACGACCTCGTGCGCCGCGTCGGCTCACAGCCGGTCTCCCGCCGGGAGACCGAACAGAGCTTCCTCGCCGCGATGGAGCGGTTCGCGTGGTGCCGCGTCAGCGACGGTTCGTGCAAACCGTCGTGGAACGGCGGAGGCGGCAGCCAGTCGCGCGGCAGCTACGTCGCCACGTCGCGGATGTTGACCAGGCCGATCACCGACCCGCAGAAGCTCGCCGACATCTTCAAGAGCACACCGAACTCGTACAACATGATCGACGCCCTCGGTGGTGCCGTCGGCCGCGGCCCGGCCACGGCGTTCCCGCACCGGACCGCACTGGCGAGCATCCAGGTCGAACTCTCGTTGCAGGCGGGGGAGGCGAACGCGCGGCGCGCGATGGGCGTGGCGCGCGACGAGCTCGGCAAGATGTTCGGCGCCACCGGGTACGTGAACTACATCGATCCGCAGATGCCGGACTGGGCGAACACGTACTACGGCTCGTCGCTGACCAGGCTCCGGGAGGTGGCGCGCAAGTACGACCCCGATCGGGTCTTCACGTTCCCCCAGGGCCTCGCGTGAATCCATAAAGCCGAACGGACTATTGTCCTGCTGCGGCGTTCGGCCCTACATTGCGGTAACGCCGGTTACCACAAAGGGGTCCAACGATGCAGCTCCGTTCCGTGCTCGCCGCCGTCCTCCTGTTGTTCACCCTGGTCACGCCCGCGTCCGCGGCCGCGCCGGGGGAGCTGGTCAGCAGCCGGGAGGTGGCGTGGCACCCGGAACCGCTCAGGCTCCTCCCGGCGCCGGTGAAGGCGTACGACATCCGCTACCGCTCCACGTCCGCGACCGGCGCGTCGAACGTCGTGTCCGGCATGGTGCTCGTGTCACCGCTGCCGTGGACCGACGGCCCGCGGCCGATCGTGGCGTACGCGATGGGCACTCAGGGGATGGGTGACCAGTGCGCGCCGTCGCGGCAGCTGCAGGGCGGCACCGAGGTGGAGATCGCGTTCCTCGCGCAGGCCATGCTCAAGGGCTGGGCCGTCGCCGTCACCGACTACGAAGGCCTTGGCACGCCTGGGGATCACACGTACGCGGTGTCCCGTTCGGAGGGCCGCGCACTGCTCGACGTGGCACGGGCGGCGAGCGGCGTCCCGGGTCTGTCGGCTGATGCCCCGGTCGGCGTTTTCGGTTACTCCCAGGGTGGTCAGGCCGCGTCGTCCGCCGCCGAGCAGTGGCAGTCCTACGCGCCGTCGCTGAACATCGTCGGCGTCGCCGCCGGTGGTGTGCCCGCCGACCTGAACGCGGTCGCGAAGTTCAACGACGGCAACGCGGGCGCCGGCCTGGTGTTCGCGGCAGCCGCCGGGTACGCCGCGGCCTACCCCGAACTGCCGCTGTCCTCGGTCCTCAACGCCCGCGGCACGCAGGTCGTCGACCGGATCCGCGAGGCGTGCGTCGCGGAGATCGCCCTGGTGGCACCGTTCACGCGCCTCAACTCGCTGACGACGACGCCGGACGTCATCCAGAACCCGTTGTGGCAGAAGCGGTTGAAGGAGAACACGCTCGGCTCGGTCAGGCCTGCCGCGCCGGTCTACCTCTACCACGGCACGCTGGACGAGCTGATCCCGTTCGGTGTCGGGCAGAAGCTGCGCTCGCAGTGGTGCTCGCTGGGTGCCGACGTGCAGTGGACCGCGCTGCCGCTGCTCGGGCACGTCACCGCCGTCAGCGCGTGGGGCACGAACGCGATGAACTGGCTGGGCGACCGGTTCGCCGGTGGGCGGACCCGCCCTAACTGCTGATCACCGCGGCCGCCAGCGCCGTGAAGTAGGTCCCTCCCGCGAGAAAGCCGTGCGCCAGCGGGAGGGGCCTCTTCGTCGTGAAGGTGGCCTCCTTCGCCGCCTGCCAGTACGCGTTGCCGGGGGCGGTGGGATTGCGGCGGCGCCAGCCCCTGGTCAGCAGCGTGTCGCCGAGGCCGTTGCCGACGTTGAGCACGGCCCACGCGAGCCACGCCAGCGCGACCACGTCCGCGGCGACGAAGCCGACCCAGAGTCCGAGACCGGTCAGCATGACGGCCAGGTGGAAGAGCGCGAGCCTCTGTCTTCGTGCTTTCAGCATGTACAGCCCCAGAAGGCTGTTGAGAACCCATCCGACGAGAGCGATGACGGCCATGCTCGAACGGTACTACGATCGTAGTGCTCAGTCACTACGTTTATAGTGGGCTGGTGACCTCGAACCGGGAACGTGCCCTCGCCGCCGCGGTCGACCTGCTCGGCACCGAGGGCCTGCGCGGCCTGACGCACGCTCGGGTGGACGATCGCGCGGGCCTGCCCAAGGGCTCGACGTCCAACTACTTCCGCAGCCGGGACGCCCTGCTCGTCGGAGTCGTGGACTGGATGGTGCGCCAGGAGACCCCGGAGGTGACCGCCACGCTCAAGCCCCTCACGGCGGACGACCTGGTCGACGAGCTGTGCCGGTTGTACGCGTACATGACCGGCCCGAACCTCGTCACGACCAAGGCGCGCATGGTGTTGTGGATGGAGGCGGCGACGAATCCTCAGGTGCGTCAGGCGTTGCTGCGCGGCCGGGCGACCATGGCGGCCGTGCTCGTGCCCGCGCTGGCGAGCCTCGGCGCCCGCGATCCGCTGGCCGCGGCGGACACCCTGGGGGCGTGCGTGCAAGGTGTGTTCCTGCAACAGTTCGCGCGGGGCGAGGCGATCGACCCGCGGCCGATGACGGAGATCATCGTCAGGGGTGCTCTGGCGCGGGGAAACGCCGCCGGAACGTGAACCCCTCCGGCGTCGGGCCCTGCTTGACCAGTTCGAGCTTCTCGAGGCCTTCCCCGGTCGTCGGCTGATGCCCGGCCGGCACCCACCACAGGACGTCGAACGCGCTCGCCGGATCGAACCACTGCCTGCCGCGCTTGAGCGCCTCGAGGTGCACGCCGCTGAAAGCGAACGCCCACAACGCCTCCACCGACTCCCACACGCTGAGGTTGAACGCCTCCCGCATCGGGTCGCGACCCAGTCGCAGCATGTCGTTCGTCATGCGCTCGGAGGTCGGCCGCCACACGAAACCGGGAGCCTCCTGCGCGAGGTCGTTGATCGCCTCGACCCGGCTCGTGAACCCGCGCATCCTCCAGTGGTCGAACGCCCACCGCCCGGTCGTGATGTTGGCCTGCGCCAGGTGGAAGGCTCCCATGCGCCTACTCTGACATGATCGACCCATGCGGTGTGTGGTGCTCGACGACTACCAGGGCGTGGCTCTCGTGAACGCCGACTGGTCAGGCCTCGACGTGACGGTGCTGCGCGACCACCTGCCCGACCCGGCAGCGGAACTGGCCGGGGCCGAGTGCGTCGTGATCATGCGCGAGCGGACCCCGTTCGACGCGGCCCTGTTCGCCCGACTGCCTCGCTTGAAGCTGCTGATCACCAGCGGCATGCGCAACGCCGCGATCGACCTGGACGCGGCGCGCCGGCACGGCGTCACGGTGTGCGGCACCGGCAGCGCCAAGACCCCGCCGACCGAGCTGACCTGGGCGTTGATCCTCGGCCTCGCCCGCCACCTGACCGTCGAGAACGCGGCCTTCCACAACGGCGGCCGCTGGCAGAGCACCGTCGGCGTCGACCTGGCCGGCCGCACCCTCGGCCTGCTCGGCTTCGGCCACCTCGGCAAGGCCGTCGCGCGCGTCGGCAAGGCGTTCGGCATGGACGTCGTGGCGTGGAGCCAGAACCTCACCGCCGAGCGGGTCGAAGCCGAGGGCGTGCGACTGGCGTCCGGACTGCACGACCTGTTGGCGCAGAGCGACTTCGCGTCCGTCCACCTGGTGCTGAGCGAGCGCACCCGAGGCCTGGTCGACGCCGCCGCGCTGGCCTGCCTGAAGCCCTCGGCGTTCCTGGTCAACACCTCCCGCGCGGCCATCGTGGACGGACCCGCGTTGCTGGACGTGTTGCGGGAGAAGAGGATCGCCGGTGCCGGGCTGGACGTGTTCGAGGTGGAGCCGCTGCCGCTGACCGACTCGTTGCGCGGCCTGCCGAACGTGCTGGCGACCCCGCACCTCGGCTACGTGACCGAGTCGAACTACCGCACCTACTTCACCGAGGCCGTCGAGGACATCCACGCGTTCCTCGCGGGTGAACCGGTCCGGCAGCTCTAGCGGCCGGTTACCTACCGGTAGTAAGTTCTGGCGCATGACGCCGGACGCCTCCGCGCACATCGATGTCGCTGCCTCGCCGCAGCGGGTGTTCGAGCTGGTCAGCGACCTTCGGGGGCTGGGTGAGTGCGCCGAGGAGTACTCCGGCGGCAAGTGGCTGAACGCTCCGGGGCCGCAGGTCGGCGCCCGGTTCCGCGGCATCAACAAGCGCGGCTGGCGGGTCTGGCCGACGACGTCCACGGTGACCGACTGCTCCGCGAAGAGGTTCGCGTTCGAGGTGAGGTCGCTGGGGATGGCCGTGTCGCGCTGGCAGTACGACATCGCGGCGACGGGCGAGGGGTGCCGCGTCACCGAGTCGACGTGGGATCGCAGGCCCGGGTGGTACGTGCCGATCACGCAGATCGCGACCGGCGTGCGGAACCGTGCCGTGACGAACCAGCGCAACATCGAGACGACCTTGCAGCGGCTGAAGCGCGCCGCTGAGTCGTTCTGACAATCAGACAGAATCACTCACTTTTAAACACACCTGCACACCGCGGTGGAGCGGCGTGGTGCGGTCGTGAGCTGCAGACATCGGAGGACCGGAACTAGATCCGGTCCGCTCATCCCGTTGAAAACGCTGTCATCAGCGTGGGAACGTGCTCAAACGACGGTTGACACGCTCGAAACACCAGCGTCTAATCCTCGTCAAATATCCTATAGGATCAGAGATCCGAGGAGTTGGCGTGGCAAAGGTCCGACGTGCCGAGGCGTTCCAGGTGGACGTTCCCGTGGAGACTCTGCGCACCGACGCGGTCCAGCAGTTCATCAAGCAGGAGACGGTCTTCGTCGAGATCGAGACCGACGACGGGCTCACCGGACTCGGTTACGCCTACACGATCGGCACGGGCGGCAGCTCGGTCCTCGCTCTCCTGAAGGACCACCTGCTGCCCCGTCTCGCCAACGCCGACACCCGCCGGATCGAGCACATCTGGCGTGACCTCTTCGCGTACACGCGGTCCACCACGGTCGGCGCGATCACGTCGCTCGCGCTCGCCGCCGTGGACACCGCGCTGTGGGACCTGCGGTGCCTGCGAGCCCAGGAACCGTTGTGGCGCGTGGCAGGCGGGTTCCGGCAGGAGGTGCCGCTGTACGACACCGAGGGCGGCTGGCTGCACCTGAGCACCGAGGACCTCGTCGCGGGTGCGAAGGAGACGGCCGCGCAGGGCTGGCAGGGCATCAAGATGAAGGTCGGCAAGCCCGACCTGACCGAGGACGTCGAACGCCTGGAAGCCGTCCGGGCGGCGGTCGGCGAGCGGTTCGCGATCATGGTGGACGCCAACCAGTCCATGACGGCGGCCGAGGCGATCCGGCGCGCGGACGCGTTCCGGAACGTCAACCTCACCTGGCTCGAGGAGCCGCTGCCGGCCGACGACGTGAGCGGGCACGAACGTCTGGCCAAGGCGACCAGCATCCCGATCGCGGTGGGGGAGTCGCTGTACTCCGTGGCGCAGTTCCGCGAGTACCTCGAACGCGGTGCCGCCTCGATCATCCAGGTCGACGCCGCACGGATCGGCGGCATCACACCGTTCCTCAAGGTCGCGCACGTCGCCGAGGCGTTCAACGCCGACGTGTGCCCGCACTTCCTGATGGAGCTGCACGTGAGCCTCGCGGCCGCGCTGCCCAACGGGAAGTTCGTCGAGCACATCCCGCAGCTGCGCGGGATCACCAGAAGCGAGATGACCGTCCGCAATGGACACGCACTCGCCCCTGACACGCCAGGTCTCGGCATTGATTGGGACCGCGACGCGATGGAAGACCTACGCGCCGGATGATCCTTCACCGCCTGAAAACACCGCCGGAAATCACAAAGGAGTGGTCTTGAGAGCGTTAGGTGTCGTTGCCGGTCTGCTCGCGTCGCTGATCGCGGTCCCCGCAGCCGTGGCCCAAGCACCCCAGGTCCAGCAGCAGACGGCGGCCAAGGCCGAGAAGCCGTACATGGGCTGGAGCAGCTGGACGTTGCAGGCGACCAACTACCCCGGGGTGAACCCGGACGGTCCCGCCAGCTGGCTGAACGAGAAGAACCTGCTGGCGCAGGCGGACGTGCTGGCCGCGAGGTTCAAGAAGGCCGGCTACGACCACGTGAACGTCGACGCGGGCTGGCTCGGCTCGTTCGACGAGTACGGCCGCCCGGTCGTGGACGCGAAGAAGTTCCCGCGCGGTTTCAAGTGGCTCGGTGAGTACATCCACGGCAAGGGCCTGAAGTTCGGCTCCTACCTCGCCGTGGGCCTGGACCCCAAGGCGTACAACGACGGCAAGACCCCGATCTTCAACGCGCCCGGCTGCACCACCAAGGACGTCGTCTACCCCGACCTGCGCAAGACGAACGGGTGGGACTCGTCCTACAAGATGGACTTCGCGAACCCGTGCTCGCAGAAGTACATCGACTCCCTCGCCCAGACGCTCGCGGGCTGGGGCGTCGACTTCCTCAAGCTCGATGGCGTCGGCCCCGGCAGCTTCCGCGGCGGTGAGCGCTACGACAACACCACCGATGTGAAGGCGTGGAACTCCGCGCTCAAGAGCACCGGCCGTCCGATCGAGTTCCTCATCTCGTGGGCGCTGAGCCACCGCTACGCCGACGTGTGGAAGGCCAACACCAACGGCTGGCGCGTCGACACCGACGTCGAGTGCTACTGCGACACGCTCGTCACCTGGAACCAGTCGGTGAAGCAGCGCTGGAACGACGTCGTGCAGTGGATCGACGACGCGGGCCCCGGCCACTGGAACAACCTCGACAGCGTCGCCGTCGGCAACGGCCAGATGGACGGCCTCACCGAGGCCGAGCGCCAGAGCTACATGACGTTGTGGTCGATCTCGTCCTCGCCGCTCTACATCGGCGACGACCTGACGAAGATCGACGACTACGGCTACAAGCTGCTGACCAACAACGAGGTCATCGCGATCAACCAGGCGGGCATCCCGGCGCGGCCCGTGGACCAGTCGTCCGACCAGCAGGTCTGGTACGCCCGAAACCGCGACGGCAGCTACACCGTGGCGTTGTTCAACCTCGGCTCCAAGCCCGCGAAGGTGACGGCCGACTTCGCGCAGCTCGGCATCCGGGGCAACGCGAAGGTCCGCGACGTGTGGGCGAAGAAGGACCTGGGCCAGAAGTCCGGCTCCGTCACCGAGGACCTGCCGGTGCACGGCTCGAAGCTGTTCACGATCACGCCGCGCGGCTCGGTCGCGCCCGGCGTCGTGCAGGGCACCGCGGCCACCCCGACCAGCGTGTCCCTGAAGTGGTACGGCAAGTCCGGCGTGCGTTACGACGTCTACGCGGGCAACAAGAAGGTCGCCTCCACCACCGACACCAAGGCGACCGTCACCGGTCTCACCCCGGCGACTTCCTACGAGTTCACCGTCGTGCAGAACGGCGCCCGCTCGCAGGCCGTGAACTACGTGACGCCGCAGGAGAGCGTGACGTACGAGGCGGAGAAGGGCAGCCCCGGTGGTGGCGCGACCGTCTACGGCTGCGCGTGCTCGGGTGGCAGCAAGGTCGGCTACATCGGCGGCAGCGGCAACGTCACGATGCCGACGGTCGTGGCGCCGCGTGAGGGCACGTACCTCGTCGAGCTGGCCTACATCTCCGCCGACGCCAGCAGGACCGGCATCGTCACGGTGAACGGCACCGGCTTCAAGCTGCCCGTCGCCGGCTCCAACGACGACGACTGGAACACGCCGCAGAAGGTCACCGTGCCCATCTACCTGTTGAAGGGCAACAACACCATCCGGATCGGCAACCCGGACGACTCCGTGTTCGACGTCGACAGCATCCGGATCTAGGACCAGGAGGTGCCGTGGTGACAACCGTGCAAGACACAAGCGCCCAGGTCGTGCGTGGACCTGCCACCACGGCGCCTCCGCCTGCGCGCAAGCGCAAAGGCCCTGCCTCGCGCCGCAACGACACGTGGGTCGCGTGGCTGCTCGTCACGCCCGCCATCCTCGGGTTCGGCGTGTTCTTCGCCTACCCGATGCTGCGCGGCGTCTACCTGAGCTTCACCGAGTTCCACATCCTCAGCCCACCCGTGTGGACCGGCCTCGACAACATCCAGGAACTGGTCGACGACAACAGGTTCTGGCACTCCCTCGGTGTCACGGCGTACTTCGTCGTGCTGACCGTGGTGCTGGGCATCGGCGTCTCGCTGCTCACCGCCGTCGTGTTGCACCGGCTGGCGGTCGGCACGACGGTCCGCGGGCTGATGATCCTGCCGTTCCTCATCTCCGGCGTCGTCACGGCGCTGGTGTGGACGTGGATGCTCGACCCGCAGCTCGGCATCGTGAACCAGCTGATCACCTGGATCACCGGCGAGCCGGTCATGTTCTTCAGCTCGAACGCGTGGGCGGTGCCGACGCTGGCCGCGCTGAACGTGTGGAAGTCCATGGGCTACAACGCGGTCCTCATCTTCGCGGGCCTGCAGACGATCCCCGCGACGATCTACGAGGCCGGCCGGATCGACGGGGCGTCGGAGCTCCAGATGTTCCGCTCGCTGACGCTGCCGCTGCTGCGGCCGATCCTGGTGATGGTCGTGATCCTCAACGTGATCAACGCGACCCAGATCTTCGACATCGTCCAGGTCAGCACCAAGGGCGGTCCGGCGGACGCGTCGCTGGTGCTGCAGATGTACATCTACGACAAGGCGTTCGGCCAGTTCGACTTCGGTTACGCCGCCACCATGTCGCTCGCCCTGTTCCTGATGCTCGTCGCGGTCACCTTCACGCAGATGCGGATGGCCCGTGCCGGCGAGTCCGACACCAACTGAAGGAGGCCCGGTGAACCTTTCGATGAAACTCGGCAGGGGTGTCGCCTGGGGCTACCTGGTCGTCGTGCTGCTGATCACGATCTTCCCGTTCTACTGGATCGTGCGGACCGCTCTGTCCAACAACTTCGCGATGTCGACCGACCCGTCGTCGTTGCTGCCGGTGCACTTCACGTGGGGCCCGTTCAAGCGCGCCCTCGGCCTCGCGACGCCTGCGGAGGCGGCGGCGGAGAACGGTTCGGGCGCCAGCATCGACCTGGCGCTCGCGCTGTGGAACTCCATTGTGTACGCGGGAGTTCTGACGCTTCTCACGGTCGTCTTCTCGGCACTGGCCGCCTACGCGTTCGCCCGGTTGCGGTGGAAGGGTCGCGAGCTCGTGTTCGGCGTGCTGCTGACCGCGCTGATGGTGCCGTCGGTCTTCACGCTGCTGCCGAACTTCGTGCTGATGAAGGACCTGGGGCTGCTCAACAGCTTCGGCGGCATGATCCTGCCGGGCGCGTTCTTCTCGGCGTTCAACATCTTCTTCCTGCGGCAGTTCATGCTCGGGCTCTCGAACGAGGTCGAGGAGGCCGCGATCATCGACGGCGCCGGGCCGCTCCGCGTGTGCTTCCGAATAGTGCTGCCGATGAGCGTCGCGCCGATGGCGACCTTGACGCTGCTGCAGTTCATCACCACCTGGAACGACTACTTCTGGCCGTTGCTCGTCACCAACGACGAGTCGGTCCGCCCGCTCACCCTCGCGCTCGCGGTGTTCAAGCAGTCCTCACCGCAGGCGTCGCTGGACTGGGCCGGTCTGATGGCGGCGACGCTGGTCGCGGCGCTGCCGATGTTGCTGCTGTTCGTGGTCTTCGGGCGGCGGCTGGTCAACTCCATCGGCTTCACGGGGATCAAGTGAGACTGCACTGGCCGTCGGCTGCGGCGGAGTGGACCGAGGCGCTGCCCGTGGGCAACGGGCGCCTGGGCGCGATGGTGTTCGGCGGGACCGGTCGGTCCCGTCTGCAGGTCAACGACGCGACCGTGTGGTCTGGCACCGCGGACGGGCCTTCTCGAGCCCTGGCGGACGTGCTGGCCGGTGGTGCCGGTCCCGAACGGCTCGTGCAGGCGCGTGAGGCGATCTTCGGCGGTGACCTGGAGCGGGCCACCTCGCTGCTGATGTCGTTCGAGGGGCCGTACAGCCAGACGTTCCTGCCGTACGTGGACCTGTGGATCACGCTGCCCGAGGGCGAGTCGCACGGCCGCACGCTCGACCTGAACACGGGGGTGGTCGCCGAGCGGATGACCATCGCTGGCGAGAACGTACTGAGGCGGGTGTGGGCGTCGGAAACCGTGCTGTGCGTGGAGATCACCGGTGCCGTGCCCACCGAGGTCGAGATCTCCACGCCGTTGCGGGAGGTGTCGCGGGACGGCCTGAACCTGGTGGTCGAGATCCCGGTCGACTCCGCGCCCCGGCACGAACCGCAGGTCGAGGCGCCGGTGTACGGGACCGGTGAGCAAGGCACGGTCACGGTCAAGGTGACCGAGGGCGAACGCTGGCTGCTCACGCTCTCCAGTTCGACGTCCACCGAGTCGCGGTGGAGCGGCAAGCGGCACGGCAACCACATGACGCTGATGGACGCCTGCGAGGTGCGGTTCGGGGCGGTCCCGGAGGTCGTGGACGTGCCGGAACTGCTGGCGGGCAAGGACGAGGAGCTCATCGCGTCCGTGCTGTTCGCGTACGGCCGGTACCTGCTGGTCTCGTCATCGCGGCCCGGCGCCCCGCCCGCGAACCTGCAGGGCATCTGGAACGGCGAGCTGCGCCCGGCCTGGTCGTCCAACTACACGATCAACATCAACACCCAGATGAACTACTGGGCCGCCGAAGTCACCGGGCTCGCCGAGTGCCACGACCCGTTGCTGGAGCTGGTGGAGAAGCTCGCGGTCACGGGCGGCGAGGTGGCGCGTTCGTTGTACGGGGCGCGGGGCTGGGTGGCGCACCACAACACCGACGCGTGGGGCTGGTCGCTGCCGGTCGGCATGGGCCACGGCGCGCCCTCGTGGGCGATCTGGCAGATGGGCGGCGCCTGGCTCGTCCAGCACGCCTGGGACCACTACGACTTCGCCCGCACCTGGTCCACTTTGGAGCGTGCGTGGCCGTTGCTGCGCGGTTGTGCCGAGTTCTGCCTCGACTGGCTGGTCGAGGGCCCCGACGGGTACCTCGACACGTGCCCGTCGACGTCGCCGGAGAACTGGTTCCTCGACTCCTCCGGCAACCCGCAGGCGTTGTCGTGGTCCGTCACGACGGACGTGGTGCTGATCCGCGCCGTGTTCGAACGAACTTTGGCGCTGGCACTGGCTTCCGGCCGCGCCGACCCGGTGCTCGCGGAGATCTCGGCCGCGCTGCCACGCCTGCGTCCCGTGCCGGTGTTCGACGGACGGCTGGGGGAGTGGGCGGCCGACTTCGTCGAGGAGGACTCGACGCACCGGCACATGTCTCACCTGGTGTCGGTGTACCCGCTCGGCCAGATCGTGGCGGACACGCCTCTCGGTGACGCGGCGGTGGCGTCGATGGACCGGCGCGGCAACGGCGCGATGGGCTGGTCGTGGGCCTGGAAGATGGCGCTCCGGGCCCGGCTGGGTGACGGCGAGACCGTGCGGTCGCTGCTGTCCGAGGCCTCGCAGCCGTTCACCGGCGACCGGCACCGCGACGCGCCGTTCGACGGCTCGGAGTGGGGCGGTCTGCTGCCGAACCTCTTCAGCACGCACCCGCCGTTCCAGATCGACGGCAACTACGGCTTCACGGCGGCGCTCGCCGAGGTCGTGGTGCAGAGCCACAAAGGTGTGATCGACGTGCTGCCCGCGTTGCCGGAGGGCTGGTCCAACGGCTCGGCACGCGGACTGCGGTGCCGTGGCGGGCTTTCCGTCGACGTCACCTGGCACGACGGTGACGTCTCCGTGCGGATGCGGCGGGTGTCCGGTGACGCGTCGGCGTTCGTGCCCGTGAGCATCGGTGGCGAGATCACCGAGGTCGTCGTGAGTGACGTCGTCGAAGTACGCGGGAGGATCTCTTGCTGACCGACCTGGGTGTGGACGCGCTGTGGGAGTACCGCAGCTCTTACGTGCGGCCGGACGACTTCGACTCGTTCTGGGACTCGACGCTGGCCGAGGCCCGGTCGTTCGAGCTGAACGCCGAGGCCGTTCCGGTCGCCACGCCGTTGCGGACGCTCGACGTGTACGACGTGTCGTTCTCGGGCTTCGGGGGCGACCGGATCCGCGCGTGGCTGCGCACCCCTCGCGGTGTCTCCGGCCTGCCCGCCGTCGTGCAGTTCCACGGGTACGGCGGCAACCGGGGCAGCGCGGTCGAGAACCTGACCTGGGCCAGCGCCGGGTTCGCGCACCTGCAGGTCGAGGTGCGCGACCAGCGCGGTGGCACCGGTTTCCTGACCCGCGGCATCGCCGACCGCTCCACCTACTTCTACCGGCGGGTGTTCGTCGACGCGGTGCGCGCGGTCGAGACCGTGCGCGCACTGGGATCCGCGGACGTGGCCGTGATCGGCAACAGCCAGGGCGGCGGAATCGCCCTGGCCGTATCGGGTCTCGTCCCCGACCTGGCGGCGGTGCACGCCCAGGCCCCGTTCCTCTGCGACTTCCGCAGGGCGCTGGACGTCTGCGGCCGCCCGCCCTTCACCGAGCTCACCACCTACATCGCCGAGAACCGGCGATCCGACGTCTTCCCGGCACTGTCCTACTTCGACGGTGTGGGGTTCGCCGCCGCGGCCACCGCCCCCGCGTGGTTCTCGGCCGGCCTGATGGACGACATCGTGCCGCCGTCCACGGTGTTCGGCGCCTACCACGCCTACGCCGGGCCCAAGGAGATCTCCGTCTGGGAGCACAGCGCCCACGAGGCGGGCGGCTCCGACGACCTCGACATCGCACTCGACGCCTTCCGATCCCTTCTGGAGAAGCCATGAGAATCGCCTCCGCTGCCCTGGTGGCAGCAACAGCCCTGGTGGTCGCGGGTTGCGGGAGTTCCGACGCGGGCTCCGGCGGCAACACCGTGAACTGGTGGACGTGGGACGACAAGCAGGCCGTCGCCTACGGCGAGTGCGAGAAGGCGTTCGAGGCCGCCAACCCCGGCACCGACGTGAAGATCACCCGCTACAACGTCGACGACTACTTCACCAAGCTCACCGCCGGCTTCGTGGCCGGCACCGCGCCGGACGCGTTCCAGAACTCCGTCCAGTTCCTCCAGGCCTACGCCTCGCAGCACCAGCTGATGCCGCTCGACGACCTCATCACCAAGTCCTCTGTGGACATGAAGAGGTTCTCGGTGGGCGTCGACACCTGGAAGTTCACCGACGGCAAGCAGTACGCGCTGCCGCTCGACTGGGCCGCCTCCGCCCTCTACTACAACGCCGACATGCTCACGAAGGCCGGCGTGCCCGAGGCCGACGTGCGGAAGCTGACCTGGAACCCGGACGACGGCGGCACGTTCGACAAGGTCGTCGCCCGCCTGACCATCGACAAGAACGGCAAGCACGGCGACGAACCGGGCTTCGACAAGACCCAGATCGCCACCTACGGCATCGGCGCCATGGCGGGCCGCAGCTTCATCGGCGAGACCTCGTGGGCGCCGTTCGTGAACACGCTCGGCTGGCGCCTGGGCGACAAGGACCAGTGGCCCACCAAGTTCAACTACACCGACCCGCGCTTCACCAAGACGATGAAGTGGGTCCTGTCGCTGACCGACCGCGGCTTCTCCCCGAAGCTCGGCACCTTCACCACCGGCAACCAGTCCACGATCTCCGACATCGACCTGATCGGTTCCGGCAAGGTCGCCATGACCATGGGCGGCTCCTGGTCGGCCTCGGGCTTCGGCAAGATCCCGGGCGTGAAGGTGGGCATCGCTCCCACGGTGCTGGGTCCGGACGGCAAGCGTTCCGTTCTTTCCAACTCGAACGGCAACAACATCTGGGCGGGCACCAAGAACCCCGACCTGACCTGGAAGTGGGTCAGCTACATGGGCGGCGAGGAGTGCCAGACCAAGGCAGGCGCCACCGGCACGTTCTTCCCGTCGATTCCCGCCGCCATGGACAACACCGTGACCTCGATGAAGTCGCAGGGCGTCGACCTCACGGTCTTCAACCAGTACGTGAAGGACGGCGTCCTCTACCCGTCCAGCGCCTACGCCAACGGCTCCGCCGTCCAGTCGGCGGAACAGCCGCTCTTCGAGGCGTACTTCGCGGGCCAGCGCTCCGACGACGTGTTCGCCGAGATGGAACGCGTCTCGCAGGAGATACTGGCCAAGAACTAGTGCCGCGAGTTCTCAGGAGTGGTGTTGCGGATACCGACCAGGCGCGTGCTAGCGGATGACGTCTACGAGCAGATCCGCGCCCTGATCATGAGTGACGGCATGGCACCGGGCGCCAGGGTCAACATCGACGAACTGGCGCGCCGGTTGGACGTGTCCCCGACCCCGGTCCGCGAAGCCCTGGCCCGCCTGGAATCCGAAGAACTGGTCAGCAGGCTCCCGTTGCGCGGCTACAGCGTGACGGACCTGCTGAACCGCAAACAGGTCGACGACCTCTACGCCCTGCGCCTGCTGCTGGAACCCCCGTCGGCGGCCCTGGCGGCGGCCCGCATGACACCGGAGTTCGCCACTCTTGTCGAAGAGGAACTCGCCACCTGCCCATCGGCCCCGGCCGACAACGCCTACGACGATTACAAGAACCTCACCGCACACGACCAACGCCTGCACGAACTGATCCTGCGGATCGCCGGAAACGACGCTGTTCTCCAATCATTCTCGAAGACCCACTGCCACCTGCACCTGTTTCGCCTGAACTTCCAGCAACCGTTCGGGGTGCAGACGATCACGGAACACCGCGCGATCGTGGACGCGTTGGTGGCCCGGGACGAGGCAGGGGCGAGCCAGGCGATGACGGCCCACCTGGAGATCGCGCGGACGAGGCTGCTGGACCGCATGTAGGCCAGGTGGGACGAACCCAGGACCACGGCCTCCACTGGTATTGCTCGAGGAATTCGTCGCCGCACCACCCGAATCCGCGAGAACCCGCTCTGAGCAGCAAGATCACCACCGCTCCCAAAACCTTAAAGCCATTTAAAACCACCACGATCCTGTTCGCTTTGAACCCCATCCGTGACCTCCCCGTAGTCATCGGTACAACACCGTTCGACCCCCCGAGGAGACACAGAATGGGCGCTCGACACCGCAAGCCCGCGATGATCGGCGCGGGCGCCGTGCTGACGGTCGCTGCTGTCGCCGGTGGCATCTTCGCCTTCAGCGGCACCAACTCGAACGCGGCTGAGGACTGCGGAGGCCTGGACACCGCCCTGCAGAACAACCTGAATTTCATCGCCGGTCAGCAGGCGAATCCCGACGCTCAGTCGGACGCGCGCATCCTGAACCGCCAGCAGGTCGTCAGCCTCATCAACCAGCGGCGTGCGGCCGCTGGTTGTGGCAACAACGTGCAGGCCAAGCCCGAAGCCGGGCAGGCCGCGACGTCCGGTGAGGACTGTGGCGGGCTGGACAAGGCGTTGCAGAACAACCTGTCCTTCATCGCCGGCCAGAAGTCCGCTCCGGACTCGCAGTCCGAGGCGCGGATCGCGAACCGGCAGGCCGTGGTCGACCTCATCCAGCAGCGACGCAAGGCGGCGGGCTGCAAGGGTGACGGTGGCGCGGCCAACGCCGGCAACGGCAACGCGGGCCAGGGCAACGCCGGCAACGGCAACGCCGGCAACGGCAACGCGGGCAACCAGCCCACGGCCCAGCCCACCCAGCCCGCCCAGCAGCCCGACGCGGGTCAGGGCGGCGACAACGGCGCCACGGGCCAGCAGGTCTGCAACGGCTCGACCGTCACGCTCTCCGGTGAGGGCGGCGCCCCCGCCGCGTCCAGCGGCACGTTCCCGGTCGGCACCACGCTCAAGGTGACGAACCTGGACAACAACAAGTCCACGACCGTCAAGGTCGCGTCGGTTTCCGGCAGTTGCGCGCTGCTGAACAACGCGGCGTTCGAACAGGTCCGCGAGCCGGGCAAGTTCCTGATCCGCAACGCGCGGATCGAGAAGATCGGCTGATCTGTCCACAAAGGACAAACGAACGACGGCCGGGTGCTCCCTTCAAGGCGCGGGGGAGCAGCCGGCTGTTGCGTGGTCACGGGGAATAGTGTGGTCAGGGACCCGTCCGCGATGGCACGTTGGTCTTCGTGACGGAGAAAGCGACAGCACCATCTGTCCTGCGGAACACGGCCTTCCTGCGGCTCTGGACCGGCACGACCGCGTCGGGGCTCGCGATGTGGGCCCTGCCGTTCGTGCTCGGCCTGGCCGTCCTCGAACGGTCGATCACCGCCGTCGAGCTCGGTGTCGTCCTCGCCACCAGAACAGTCGGCTTCCTGGTGGCGGTACCCGTCGCCGGTGTGCTGGCCGACCGGCACCCACGACGCACCGTCGTGTTCTGGTCGTGCCTGACCGGCGCGGTCATGACACCCGTGATCGCGCTCGGCATGGGCAACTCGCTGCTGCTCATGGCCGCTGCCGCCGCAGTCGTCGGTGCCGGTCAGGGTGGCTGCCGGCCCGCGTTCCAGGCGATGGTGGCCGAGGTCGTGCCGGAGCCGCAACGGCAGCACGCCAACGCCGCGACCACCCTCGCCATCAGGGTGACCACGCTGGTCGCGCCGAGCCTCACCGCCCTCGCGGCCCTCGTGACCGACGCGAAAGCGCTGCTGATGGTCACCGCCGTCCTCTGGCTGGTCGCCACGGTCGTGCCGCCCAAGGGCACCGCGGCACCGGACCGCTCGGGCAGGAAGACCAGCCTCCTGGCGGAGTTCGTGGAGGGGCTGAACGAGGCGCGCCGCCACCCGTGGCTGCTCTCCGGACTCGGCGCGCTGACCGCGATGGTCGCCCTCGGCTACTCCGCCACGGCCGTCCTGCTGCCGGTGGTGAGCCGCGACCGCTACGGCACCGAAGCGGTGCTCGCGGCCGCCACGACCGCGTACACCCTGGGCGCGCTGGCGGGAGCGGCCCTGATCGCCCGCTGGCGCCCGAAGACGCCGGGCTGGGCCGCACTGGCCGGACTGGCCTGCTACGGCCTGGTCCCGCTGGCCCTGCTGCTGCCGGTGCACTGGTCGGTGCTGATCGTCGTGTACGTCGTGGCGGGTGTCGGGATCGAGCTGTTCAACATCCCGTGGTTCACCGCGCTCCAGCGAGAGGTCGAACCGGGCAAGCTCGCCCGCGTCTCCTCGCTCGACTTCCTGCTCGCCTTCGGCCTCGCGCCGGTCGGCCTGGCCTTCATCGCACCGGCCATCGACCACTTCGGGGCCGGCGTCGTCCTGGGCGCCTGCGCGGTCGTCTGCTTCGCCGCCCCCGCGGCCGCCGCGCTGGTCCCGAGCTCGAAGGGTTTCACCAGGTCCAGCTGAAGCCGCGCACCCCGGGCCGCACGTCCAGCGCCACGTCCAGCAGCTTGTGGCCGGGCGCCACGGAGGACCCGTCCGCGAGCTGGACGACGGACGACGGGGCGGTGCCCTCGAACGTCACCTCCAGCACGTACTCGCGCGTCGGCAGCCGGAACTTGCGCTCGTAGTTCGTCGCGGGCGGGCACGGGTCCTGGTTCACCAGCTCGTGCTCGATCACGACGCTCTCACCCTTGCGCAGCGGCTTCTCGAACAGCAGCTCCGCGACCAGCAGCCCCTCGCCGGGCTCCTGGACCACCTGGCCGACCGTGCAGTTCTTCAGGGCGTTGACCTGCGGCAACGGTCGCTCGTGGTCGTCAACGTGCATGATCACGACCCACCGGTCCGGCCCGGTCATCGACGCCGACAGCACCTGCCTCGAGCGGAAGGCCCGCTCGGTGCGGTCCGCCCCGATCGTCACGAAGTCCTGCTGGCTCACCCGCAGGAGCTGGTCGTCCCACTGCGTGTCGAGGCCGTGCAACGCGTGCTCGACGGGGGTGGGGGAAGGCCAGAACGCGGACATGGGCGCCGGGGCGTGGCGCAGCCAGCGGCCACGCGGGCGCGGCGGGCCCAGCAGCTCCGAGAGGTGGCCCGGCGGCACCTGCAGGATGTGTTCCAGGTGGACGACGGCCTGCAGCGACTTCTGGCGCTCCGGACGGCTGCGGCCGGTCTGCCAGTAGCTCAGCGTGGCCATCGAGACGGACACACCGTTCTGCGAGAGGTGCTCGCGCAGGCGCTCCAGACCGAGACCGCGATTCGTGATCGCCGTCCGGAGAGCCTGCGCGAACTCGTCCACGCTGGTCACGCTAATGCATCCGCACGTCCCGCTGTAGTGCTCACCGCGCCTGGTACGGCCGGTAGGTGACCTGGCGACCGTCCAGGACCAGCTCGACCTCGACGGTGTCGGGGAACGGCGGCCCGAGCGGGACCAGCAGCACCGGGTCCTGACCTGCCTGGTGGATCCGGACGTTGACGCCCTGTTGCGTCGCGATCAGGTGTCCGAGCAGGTCACGGGCGTTCTGCCAGCCGTTGTTCTCACCCGCGTCGGCGTGCATGTGCCAGTTCTGGTTCTCCACCAGCGCCCCGTACAGGTGGCCCTGGTGCATCGGCCGGCCGACGGAGAAGTCCGCCACGGCCTTGGTCACGGCCTGGTGCGTCGCCGCCAGGCCGACGACCTGCTGACGCAGCGTCACCGGGTCGACCCCGCGGGCCTGGCCGACGACGGCGTACAGGCCGTTGGCGGTGACCGGCGGAGCGGGCTGGCGGACCAGCACGTCCTCGTTGAGGAACCTCAGCTGCCGCTGCGAGAAGCTGACGTGGTCGGACGCCACCAGCCCGTGGGCCGCGACGACCTTCTGGTCCTTCTGGATGCCCGCCTGCAACTCGTCGAACGGCGCGGGCACCGGCGCGGACACCGCCGCGTTCATCCGGTTCTTCTGCGGTTCGCCGAGCTGGGTCTTCATCTTCTGCGGCGGGTTCCACTCGTGCGAGGTCTGCCCGTTCGCCGGCGGCAGGAACGGCTCCACGACCGCGTGCTCACCGGTGGCGAGGCGCTTGCGCTCGTCGGCGAACTTCGTGCCCGCCTTGGCGGACTTGCCGTCGAGGAAACGCTCCGACACGTTCGGCAGCGCGGTGTGCGACTGCGGCAGCTTGCCGTCCTTGAGCAGCCCGTAGGCGATCCTGGACAGGTCGGTGCCGGTGTCGCCCGCCACGAAGTCGGTCGTGAACGCCTGACCGCGCACCGGGTGCCGGTTGTTCTGGACGTCCACCCTGGCCAGTTCCAGCGCGGCGTCCATGCCCGCGGCGTCGGCGGGCGTGTGCAGCTTGGCGATCTCCGCCGCGTAGAAGCGGTTGAGCGACTGGCCGAGCTGCCCGAACTCCGCCTGCCCCTCGCCGAACCGCACCTTCGGCTCCACCAGCGGCACGAGGCCGTCGACGAACAGGTTCGGCTCGGGCGTGTAGGGCAGCAACGGGTGGATGCCCTGCTGGGTGCGGCGCGCGTGCATGTCCGCGTCGATGACCTGCACGAACCGGCTGTGGAAGCCCGGCTCGGCGAGCTTGGCCCGCAACGCCTCCTTCTGCGCGTCCGTCGTCTTCGAGTCGCCGTCGATGCGGGCGAGGACGTCGGTGTGCAGCTGGTCGGCGTCCACGGCCACCCGGTAGCCGCCACCGATCATCAACGGCCGCAACGGCGTCGGGACGTCGGGACCGTCGGCGGGGCCGACCTCGTCGGCGTCCGTGAGCCGGGTGACGTGGTCGAAGACGTGCCCGCCCTCGCGGGTCGTGCGGTCGCCCGCGTCGAAGTCCATGACCGACACGTACGGGTGCGTCCCGGTGGCCGCCAGGGCGGTCACCGCGAACACGTGCGCGTCGCTCTCCAGCGTGGCGTTGCGCGTCTCCCCGAACTTGAAGCCCTTGGGGCCGTGGGGAACGCTCACCAGCGCCACCGGTTCCGTCCGGCCCTGGACCACCGGGGTCGCGGTCTCGATCGCGGTCGTGATCTCCGCCTGCGTCGAGGCGTTCACGCCGAGCACGAACGCCACGCGGCCGTCCATGTCCTGCGTTCCGGCCATGACGCCGTTGATCACATTGTCGAGCTGGTCGAGCTCACCCGCCCGGACGATCATGCTGACCACGAACGACGGCTTCTCGTTCGCGTCGATGCTCGCCTGCGTCCGCTGCAGGTAGTTCTCCGCGGTGATGGGCGTGAGCTCGTGACCCCGAGCCAGGTTCTGGTACGCCGCGTTGTGCACCCCGTGCTCGTTGAACGGCGTGGCTTCCTGGCCGCTCATCTCGACGTCGCCGTTCCCGTCCTCGATGGACAGTTCGGCGAGGTCCTCGCGGGCCCGCTTGACGGGGTCGGCGGACGGGTCGGTGCCCAGGTGTTCGTTGTCGCGCTTGGGCATGTTCGGTGCGGGCAGGTCGGACCGCTCCGCCGGGCCGGGCGGCGGCGGGTTGTGCGTCCGCAGTGCCTCCATCCGGTCCGAGATCAGCAGGAGGTGACGCGGCTTGAGCTGCGAGTCCGCCTCGTCGACGCCGGCCGTCATGACGGAGTTGTCCTGGACGACGTGTCCCTTGCCGTCCTGGTGCTGGAAGATCGGCTTCACGGCGCCGGTCTCCAAGTACTCGTCGCGCAACCCGAGGAAGTGCCCGACCTCGTGCGCCAGGCGCCGCGAGTCGGTGTGCGCGGGCCAGGTGATCTGGTTCGCGCGTCCCTCGGGGTCGTCGGTGACGTCGACGACGGCGTGCGCGTCGGCGGGGTCGTCGGTGAACTCGACCGTGACGTGGAACTGCTCACCGCTGGGCAGCTTGTAGCCCTGGTTGAACATCTCCTCGACGCCCGCACGAGCGCGGTCCTGGACGTCGGCGGTGCCGTTGTTCAGGTGCAGTCGCACGGTGAAGTCGCGCACCGGCACGCCGCCGACGTCCAAAACGCGGTTGTCGTACGTGATCGGGCCGCGCCAGGCGTCCATGGTGATGCCGTGCGGCCCGACCTTCGTCGAGTCGAGCACGCCACCTGCCTCGCCGCGCACCCAGCTCGTCGCCGGGGTCGTGGCGCGGGCGTCCGCGATGGCCTGGGAGGACACCGGGTTCCGCGGGTCGAACCAGTCCGCGTTCGACTCCGTGCTGTGCAGCGCGTCCGCGTCCTCGCCGACCATGCCGTTGTCCTGCAACGTGGTCTTGAACTCGCGGATCGCGTCGGCGGTGAGCTCGACGCCCAGCGCGGCACCGAGCACACCCTTGTTGTCGGTCACGGCCTTGGTGAACGCGTCGGCGCTCACGGTGCCGTCGGGCAGGACCTCCGCGGCGCTGAGCACCTGCTGCACCCAGAACGGGTGGAAGCCCGCGTCGGGGTTCGGCGGGGTGTTGGCGATGGCGTCGGCGAGCGCCGGAGCGCCCAGGACGTCGACGACCGCCGCGTCCTGCGCGAAGTTGAACCCGCGGTTGTACCCCTTGTCGTGGTTGAGGAGTTCCGCGACCTTGGCCGCGTCCGTGCTGAGCCCCGGCGCGCCGTTGATCGTGTTCCACAACTGGTGGGCCCACTCGTCGAACTTGGCGCGGTTCTCCGGGTTGCTCAGGTCGGCGAACTGCGCCTGCTGCGCGGTCTCGATCACCGGCCGGTCGAACGCCTTGCGGAACGACTCGGACACCGCCACGACGCCGTGCCGCTGGATCATCGCGGCGACCTCGTCGGTCCGGGTGTCGAGGACGACCGAGGCGTGCAACAGGTGCAGACCGGCCTCGGAATGCACGAACCTGCGCTTGTCGGCCTCGAGCTTCGCCCCGACCTCCTTCGCGAACTCCGGGGCGTTGTCCAGGGCACCGGTGGCCAGCGCTTCGAGCTCGACGTCCGCCTCGGTCCGGGCGGGTGCCGGTGCGGCGCTGTCCTCCGCGACGTCCTGAGTGGACTCCTCCGGCGTCGTCGCCACCTCGGCGGGCGGAAGGTCGCCCAGGTCCGCGACCGCCTGGTCCTGTGCACGGCTCGTGCCGCCGTTGTACCCGTCCTCGTGGGCGAAGACGTCGGCGGCGAGCCTGTTCGCGTCCGCGGTGTACGACGGCGTGCTGCCGACCGTCGCCCACAGCCGGTGCGCCCAGGCGGTGAACGCGGCCTTGGCCTCGGGCGTGCTCAGGTCGCCGAACTGCGCCACCTGTGCGGACTCGATGACCGGCTGGCCGAACTCCTTGGTGAACGCCCTCGCGACCTGCTCGGCGCCGTGCCGCTCGATGAGCGTGGCGACCTCGCCGGTCTTGGTGTCGAGCACGACCGAGGCCCGCAGCGTCTCCAGACCTGCCTTGGCCCCGCTGGACTCGAGCGCCTGCTCGACCTCCTTGGCGAGCGGGGAGGCGTTCGCCATCACGTCCGCGGACAACACGGCGAGATGGCTGCCCACCACGACGTCCGGCACGCTGGCCGGCGCCTGCGTCTCGGGGGTCGCGGACGGGGTCGTGTCCGCGTTCCTGAGCGGGGGCGCGTTCTGCGGCTGCGGTGCCGGGCGCGTCAGCACGCTCCCGCTCGACTCGCCGCGCGAGGTCGACGCCTCGGCCGGAGTCACGAAGGACGGCGGCGGGGGAGCGGTCTCGGGCAGGGACGTCGGCGGCTGAGGAGGCAGCGGCGGCACGGCGGCAACCCGCGTGCCTCCGTCCGTGTCCCCGTCGTTGTCTCCGTCCGTGCCGCCGTGCGTGCTGCCGTGCGTGCCGCCGTCGGTGTCCCCACCTGTGTCACCATCGGTGTCGCTGCCGGACGACGTCACCGGCGGCGCGTTGAAGTCGGCGATCCTCTGGTCGACGACCGCCTTCTTGTCCCACCACTTCTGCTGCAGGCCGTCGGCGGCCTGGCGCGCCTCGTTCAGCTTCGTCTCGGCCTCCGCGACGAGGGCCTGCTGCGCCGCGCGGTCGGTGGCGAGCTGCTCCACCGCCTGGTCGTACCTGGCCTTCGCCGCGAGCCGGTCGGTCTGAGCCTGCGTGACGACCGCCTCCTGCGCGACCGCGTCCGCACGGCGGGCGTTGGCCTCCGCGCGGAGGCCGCCGATGGCGTTGTTGGCCTCGTCGAGCTGACGCTGGGCCTCCCGCAGCGACGACTGCGTGTCCGCGAAAGTGCGTTCCGCGGTCGTGAGCGTGGCCTGGGCCTCCACGTGGGCCTCACGCGCGGTCTCGACCTGACCCTGCAGCACCGCGTTGTCCGGTGCCGCGGCGAGCTGGTTCTCCAGCCCCTCCAGGGTCCGCGCCTTGGTCTCGACGTCCGACTTCGCGTCGTCCACCTCGAACTGCGCGGTCATCGCCAGCGCCCCGAGGCCGCCTACCTTCGGCGACAGCTCGGCGATCGCGTCGAGCGTGCGCGCGGCCTCCAGGCGAGCGGTCTCCGCCGTCGCCTCCAGGCCTTCGAGGGTCGCCTGCTCGTCGAGGTGCGCCTGGATCGCGTCGTTGTAGGCGATCTGGACGGGAGTGAAGGAGGAGTCGCCCCTGGCGTTCGCCGCGGCCACCCCGTTGATCACCTGCTGCGCGTCGTGGCGCACGGTGTCCACGTTCACCTCGGCGGTGCGCCAGGCGTCCGCCGCGGCCTTGACCTCCGTCTGAGCGGTCGACAGTTCCGGGCTGAGGTCGCGGCCCAGCACGACCTGCGCGTCCGAGACGGGCATCCGGACGGCGGCCGAGTTCGGCACGGCCAGGTCGACGACGGCGGTCCTGCCGCCGATCGTCGCGACCACGCGGTACTCGACGCCGAACCGCACCAGGCCGGTCGTGGCCTTCGGCTTGAGGTTGTTGACCTTGTTGTCGGTCTGGCCACCGGCGTTCGCCGTCGAGTCCTCGGCGGCGTGCCGCAGTTCGAGACCGCTCGTGCCGAAGGTGACGTTGTCCTTCGGGTCGGTGTTCTGCTTGATCCCCGCGCCGCCGGTCGCGAGACCGATCGACACGTCACCGCTCTCGGTGACCTTCGAGTCGGTGCTGGTCGCGGTGATCTGCGACTTCGGGTTCTCCATCGCCACGCCGTCGCTGAGCGCGCCCAGTTCGGGAGCGACCAGCTTCGCGTAGACCTTGACGTCCGCGTCCTGCCCGAACGTCAGCGCGGCCTCGTGCAGGCCAGGCACGGTCAACGGGCCGGACAGCATCGACGGCAGGTGCGGCTGCAGGTTCTCCGGGCTCAGCGTGGACAGCAGGCTGTTCAACGAGCCCGTGCCCTTGCCGGTGAGGCCCTTCTTCGCGCCCGCGTCCTTCAGCGCCTGGATCGTCGCCTCACGCAGGTCCTTGGCACCGCGCAGGTTCTCCACCGACGCGCCCGCCGGGAGCGCCGGGGTGCTGCCCGCCCGCCAGTCCGTGATGGCCTGCTGGCCGCCCTGGTCGGCGCCGCGCGAGTGCTGTTCCTTGGTGTACGGCTGCGGCGCGGTGCCGCCGCCGACCTTCTGGTTGTCCGCGTGCAGGCGGACGGTCATCTTCTGCGGGCCGCTGGGCGCGGTCGCGACGACCTTGTCGCCCTTCTCCACGACGAGCTCGAACTCGATCGGCACGCTGTAGCGCGCCGCCGGTCCGCTGCCCGCGCGGAAGCTCGCGAACTGGTCGGTCGTCGAGGTGCTGACCGAACTGCTCTGGGACTGCCCGATGTTCGCGGCCGCCATCACACCCGCGGTGCCGGAGACGTTCGGGTTCGCGCTGCCCGGCGCGGCGAGGCCCGGTGCCTTGAGCCCGAGGGCCCAGCCGGTGCCGCGGCCCTGCCCGTCGGTCACCTTGTGCGAGCCGGCGATCGTCGACTCCATCTCGACGCCGTCGTTGACGACGTTCTGGAACTCCGGCGTGCCCGTCTTCGCCCGCAGCGTGACCTGGAACGAGTCCTTGCCGAACGTGCCGGGCTGGTGCACCAGCAGCGGCACGCCTCCGTCCAGGGCGCTGTCGATCATCGCCTTGACACTCGCGGGCGAGCTGACGTCGACCAGGCGCTGCAGGTTGCTCATCGAGTCCTTGAGCACCGAGTCCGGCAGCAACGGGCTGCCGAAGCGCTTGGCGGTCTTCAGGTTCACCTTGTTCGAGAGGTCCGCGACCACGTCCGTGAGGTCCGGCACGCTTTCCACAGTGGACAGGCCGAGAGCACCGGGCTCGCCCTTCGCCACCGTCGCGGGCGGTGCCATCGCCGGGAAGTCGGGCTTGTCCACGGTCGGCTGCACGTCGGGCAGCAGACCCATGTCCCGCGCGACGTCCTCGGTCACCCGCACGAACACCGAGTTGGGCAGGGTGACCGTCGCACCCTCGGACCTCGGCGTGGAGCCGGCGATGAAGTTCGCCGCGCGGCTCTCCCCGATCACGGTGACGTCGGCGTCCATCTGCACCAGCACGGTGCGCCCGCCGGCGGGCGTCACGTAGTTGCGGTCGTGGCTGCCGCCGACCTCCTTGCCCGACGACTTCGAGTCGGACCACGGGGTGATCTTGCCGGCCACCGCGAAGCCACCGGCGCCGCTGGCGGGCGTGGGCTCACCGGCGGGAGGGGCGGGGTCGTTCGGCTTGATCGGCACGTTGATGCCGCCGGTGATGTCGACCGAGCGGCCGGTGGACGACGACTGGCCCGCCTTGTACCCACCGGTGCTGGCGTTCTCGGTGGCGGTGTTGTCCGAAATGGACACGATCCGCGCGTTGCCCAGCTCGAACTTCATCCCGAGCGCACCCGTGCGGTCGGTGAAGCGGCGGTCGTACTTGAGGCCCTGCTCCTGCACGCCGGTGGTGGCCAGCGTCTGCAGGTTCGCCTTGATGTTCTCCGGGGAGAACATCTTGTCGATCTGGGCACGGGAGGCGGTGCCCGGCACGGTCAGCGCGGAGTCACCGCCGGCCGCCCGGTCGAGCGCCTTGATCGCCTGGTCGCGCAGCGCCGTCGTGTTCGCGACGGCCTCCACGTGCAGGATCTCCGGCGCCTTCTCCTTCGGCCTGGTGCTCAGCAGCTCCTTGACGCTCGGCGCGTCCTTGAGCGTCCGGTGCTCCGGCTTGCCCGGCTCGAAGCCCTTGCCGGGGTCAGCGTCCAAAGTGGAGCTGTCCGACACCCAGAGGTTGACCTCGCCCTTGAGCGGGGTGAGCCCGCCGTCGCCGGTCTTGGCGACCGTGGTCTGCTCCGGCGCGTGGAAGCCGGGAGCGCCGGGCACGATCCGCCGCACCCAGGCGCGGGGCCGGGTGAACGTGGTGATCTCGACGTCGAACTCGACGTCACCGCGGAACACCTGTGCGTTCGGGCTGCCGACGCTGAGCGACGTGCTGTTGACCGTCGGCCCGGCGGTGGTCTTGTCCGTCCACGAGTGGTTGTACTTGGCGCCCAGTTGCGGCGCCGGGGACAGCTTGGCGATCTTGGTCTCGCCCGGGATGACGACCTTGCCCTCGACGCCGCCGCTCCAGCCCTTGGTGGTGCTGGACGAGCTGTCGAGCTTCGGACCGGTCGACGACGCGTCACGGACGTTGCGCGCGTCGGCCTGCCCGAGGTGCTTCGGATCGCTGACCTTGGCCTTGACCGTGACGTTGACGTAGGTGTTGGTGGACGTGCCGCTGTGCTTGAGCTGCACCTGGACGCCGGGACCCATGAGGCTGTCCATGTTGGTCCGCAACGCCGCCGGCGACAGCTGCGAGGTCAGCCTGCGCTGGTTCGCGAGCTGCTCGGCGACGTCGGCGAAGCCCTTGCCCTTGCTGCTGCGCGGGTTCGAGCCCTCGACGTTCCAGCTCGGCAGGAACTTGCCGAGGCCCGGGATCTCCCTCAGCGCGCCCTCGACCTGGGTCTGGACCTCCGAGGCGACCGCGAACTCGCCGACCTTGGCGTTGCCCGCGGCGATCGCGTCGCTCATGTAGGGCGGCGGGAACTTCTTGCCCTTGTTGGAGTCGTCGACGATCGACTGGCGCGTGCCGTCCGGCGTCGGCAGCCCCGCGTGGGCGGCTTCGGGCAGACCGACGCGCATGTACGTCGTGACGGGGATCGTGACGGTGCCGCTGGGGGTGTGGACCTCGACCTCGGCGGTCACCTTGTACAGACCGGTGTCGCCCTTGAGCTGGATGCCGCTCTTGTGCGCGGTGTTGATGCCCGCGTTGACGTTCTCCGCGGTGCGCGCGGAGTAGCCGAGCGTGGCACCGGCCTGACCGCCCACCACGTTCGGCAGGCCGGAGTTGAACCCGAGACCGGCCGTGACGTCGCCACCGGACTTGGTCGTCGAGGACACACCGCTGCTGTGCGCCGAGGTCTCGTGCAGGCGGAGCTGACCGGTGTCGAGCGTGCCGACGAGCTCCGCGGACTTCAGCGTCGCGCCCATCTTCACCGCGGCGCCCTTGCTCCGGTGCGGGCTGGTGAGGTCCGGTGACGTCACGAAGGCGCCGCCGAGCATCGCGCCGAGGTTGTTGCGGATCTCGGTGGGGCTCAGGAAGTTCTGCAGCGCCTCACGGCCGGGCGACCCGACCTTGACGATCGACGGGTGGAGCTGGCGCGCGACGTCGTTGAACGCCTTCGCGGGGTTGTCGACCGAGACCGCCTCGGGCGCGGGGTGTTCGAGCCTGGTGCCCCAGTTCGCGTCCGGCGGGGTGACCGCTGCGGACGTGTTGCCCGAGTTCGTGATCTTGGCCAGGTCGTTCGGGATCTGCAGCGTGACGTCGGTGCCGGTGTCGACCGTGGCGACGGGCCTGAGCCCGCCGCTCGGGTTGGTGAGCGTGATGTCGTAGGACACCTTGACGGTGGCCTGCGTCGACCCCTCGCCCGCGCGGATGATCCGCTGGTCGGTGAGCGACGCCGACATGCCCTGCGACTGCGCCGGCGTGGCGAGCTGCACCTTGCCGCCGAGGGACCCGTACGGGCCGAGCCCGGCGCTGGCCGAGGCCGCGGCACCCACGTCGTTGGCCGTGGCCACCGTGTGCGTCGCCGAGGACGTGTTGCCCGACTGCGCGGTCGCGTCGACCTTGACGCCGGGAGCGTCCACGGGGGCGGTCTCGGTCTGCGCCTGCATGGTGGCGCGGATGTTCGCCTCGTACCAGGTGTTGCCGATCTTGACCTGGAAGTTGCGGCCCTTGTCCAGGAACGACTCGAAGTCGCCGGTGATCGCCTGCTGGATGCGGGCGGCGTCGGCGGGCTTGAGGTTGTCGATCGCGTTCGTGACGTTCTCGGCGCCACGCACGTCGGTCGGCGCGATCGTGCCCAGCGCCTTGTTGTCCTGGAAGAAGCCCGGCAGTGCCTGCGTGCCCGGCATGACCTGGCCGACCGGCTGCGGGGCGAGCACGGTCATCGGGATGACCGGGTTCGGCGTCGGCGCGGGCGGCGCCGGGCGCGTCTGCACGTCGGACTCCGGCTCCGTCCACGCCGGACCGTCCTGAGTGGACGTCTCCCGCGTGGTCACCGGGGGAGCGGGAGGTGCGGGGGGAGCGGGCGGTGCCGGACGGGTCGACTCCTCGTCGACGTCCATGTCGGCGTCGCCGTCGGTCGTGTCGTCGAGCGGCCTCGGCGGGTTCGCCGGGTCGTGCTGCGTGAACGTGCTGCGGCCGTTGGGCTGCGGGTGCGCGTCGAGCACCAGTTCGGGGAGCCAGTTGTCCGGCTTCGTCCAGGCCGCCTCCGCGTCGCGCTCCTTCTGGGACGACTTGGAGGTGATCTCCGGACGGGGCTCGAAGAAGGGCTCGTGGACCTGCGGGCCGTCCGGTCCGTAGACCTTGATGGGCCTGCCGAGCTCGGTGGCGAGCAGCCTGGCGGCGAGTTCCTCCGCCTTGGCCGCCTTGGCGTTGTCGGCCTTCTTCTCGGCCGCGTTCTCCCTGGCGTGGGTGGGATCGATGCCGGCGCCGGCACTGACGTCGACGTCGAGGTCGGGGTTGATGACGACGCCGCCGGTGCCGGGGCGGAAGTTCGGCTTCAGGGACGTCGGGCGCGGCTCGACGAGCGCGTTGACCAGGTGACCGTTCTCGAGGCGGTGCTCCTGGCGGAAGTTCGCGATCTCCTTGTTGGCCGAGGCCGTGGCCATCGAGCCCTTCTGGATCGCCGCGACGCGCAGTTCCGCCGCGGTCCTGGGGTCGGGAGCGGCCTTGCCCTTGCCCTTCTTCCCGCCCTGGGTCGCCGGCGGGGCCGTCTGGTTCTGCAGCGCCTGCTGCGCGGCTGCGAACAGGCCGTCGGCGCGGGGCGGGTCGGCGAGCGGCAGGACGCCGTGCTCGAGGGTGGCGAACGTGCGGGTCACCGTGCTCGTGTTGGCCGACATGGCCAGGTTGAGCATCGCGGCCATCTTCTGCTGCTTGGTGCCGGTGACGATGTGCGGGAGGTCGGCCTCGGTCTTGGGCTTCTTGGCCGGTGCCTTCTCCTTGCCACTGCCCTCGGCCTTCGCGGCCTTCTCCTTGACGGGCTTCGCCGGCGGCTCCGGGTACTTGGTGGTGGGGTCGACCTGCGGGTCGATGCCCACGTGGCCGTAACCGGGCACCGGTGCGGAGACCGCGCCGCTCAGGGAGTTCTTGTCCTCCCAGCCGAGGTGCAGCGCGTCGACCTTCGACGGGGTCCAGCCACCGGTCTGCTCGTGGGTGCGGGCGCCGGTCTCCGAGTCACGGCCGTACTCGTGCTCGATGAGTTGCTGTGCCTCGCGCTGGGCGTGGGGCTTGTTGTTCGGGTTCGGCGGGCCGCCCTTCTTCCTGGGCTTCTTGTCACCGAACTCGTCGCGGATCGTCGCGCCGGACACGTCGGCCTTGGCCGCCCTGTCGGCGGTGTGGGCGATGTTGCCGTCCGCGTCCGGGAGGCCGCCGTACATCCGGCTCGTCACCGAGGTGAGCGCGACGTGCGACTGCGGGAACTTCTTGCCGCCGGACTTCGCGAAGTCGAGCGCGAGGCGGGACAGGTCCGTGCCGACGGCGCCGTTCACGAAGTCGCTGGTGAAGTTCTCACCGCGGTAGGGGTTGCTGTTGGTCTGCAGGTTGACGTTGATCGCCGACTGCCTGGCGTCGTTCCTGATCGAACCGTCGACCACCTTGGTGGCGGCGGCGGTGATCTGGGCCTGGGACACGTCCGGGTACTTGGCCTTGTAGGCCGCCTCGACCTCGGACGTGAGCTGGGCGGCCTTCGCGTCGGCCTGCTCGATCCCGCGCTGGAGTTCCTGCAGGAACAGGGTCTCGCTGTCGGTCGGGGCGCGGCCCTCCGCCTCGATGTCCGCTTCCGTCCGGGCCTTGGCGTCGGCGAGCGCCTCGCTGGGGGTCGGGGGCGCGTCCAGTTCGTTCTGGTGGAGGTCGACCAGTTCCTTGCCGGCGAAGGCGTTGATGGACTCGCTGAGGTCGCCGAACTCGTTGCCGCCGTCGCTGAACTTCACGTCCGGGTCGACGACGACCACGGCCGCGTCCATGAACAGGTTGGGCTCGGGGGAGTAGGGCAGCAGGGGCGCCGAGTCCTTCTGGCGGGTCCGCGAGTCCATGTCGTCGCTGATGGCCTGCTGGAACCTCGCGGCGAAGTCCGGCTTGTCGAGGTAGGCCTCGACGTGCACGAGCTCGTCGAGCTTCTCCTTCTTCTTGACCTGGGAGAGGGAGTCGTCCTTCTTGATCGCGGCCCGCTCGTCCTTGATCCGCGCCCTGGTGTCGGCGACGAGCTTCGCCGGGTCACCGACGCGGTAGCCGCCCGAGTACAGCAGCGGGCGGATCGGCCCGGTCTCCGAGTTCAGCGACTCGGTGACGTGGGTGAAGATGCCCGTCTGGTCGCCGGTCACCTGACGGGAACCGGTGTCGAAGTCCTGGAACGAGATGTACGGGTGCGTGCCCTTGCCGTTCATCGCGCCGATGGCGAACGTCGTGGCAGGGCTGTGCATCGTGCCGTTGCGCATGCGGCCGAACGGGAAGCCGTCCGACGCCTTGAACGTCTCGAGCGGGACGAGGGCGATCGGCTCCGGCCGGTTCTCGATGTCGGCCTGTGCCCGCTCGATCTCGGCGTTGATGTTCGCCTCGGAACCGTTGGGGCCGTTCACACCGATCACGAACACCATGTCGTCGGCCAGCGGACCGGCGTCGGCGACGATCGCGTCGATGACCTTGCCGACGTCGGCGGCCGGGTCGTTCAGCTTGCCGTGGCCGACGATCATGTTGACCACGAACGACGGCCGCCTGCCCTCGTCGACGCTCTGCTTGAGCTTCGCGAGGTAGTTGTTCTTGGTGGGCAGGTCGAACCCGTCGATCGCGAGGTTCCCGAACGCGTCGTTGTACACGACGTTGTCCAGCGACAGGCCGTTGAACGCCGTGGCCAGGTCGTCGAGGGCGGCGTCGGTGCCGGGCTGGGAGTCGACCTCCATCGGGACGCCGGTGTTGCTCGGGCCCGCCTCGTTGGTCCAGTTGTCGGCGCCCGGCTGCCTCTTGGTGGTCCGGTTGTCGGCGGCGGCGCGGCTCTCGGGGGAGAGTTCACGCTTCGGCATCGGCCGCGTGTCGACGTCGGACGGCGTGGGCGACGACGGACGCGCGGGCGGCTCGACCGTGGCCGGGCCGGGGGTGTCCAGCCTGGTGTCGGGCACCATGACCTGGCTCTGGGCGGTGCGTTCGACGAGCCACAGGTGCCGCGGACGCAGTCCGGGGTCCTTGCCGTGGACGTCGGCGCCCATCATGCCGCCGTCGTCCTTGTGCACGCCCGAGTTCGTGTCGTGCTGCTGGAACACGCGCGACTTGTCGCTGTACTCGTCCGGGATGCCCAGGTAGTGCAGGGTCTCGTGGGCGAGGACCTCGGGACTGGTGCTCGGGTTCCAGTGCGTCTGGTCGACGTTCGGGTTCTTCGGGTCGACCTTGATGCTGGTGTGCGCGTCGGCCTTGTTGTCGACGAACTCCAGGTTCAGGTGGAACTGGTCACCGCTGGGCAGCCGGTATCCCTGGTTCAGCAGGGTGTTCACGCCGTCGGCGGCGTTCTGCTTGACCTCGGCGACGATCTCCGGGTGGACGTTCGCGGCAGGATCGACGTGCACCTTGACGGTGTACTCCTGCACGAAGTTGCCGGGGGACGTCTCGATGCGGCGCAGGTCGTAGTTGATGAGTCCCTTGTAGGACTTCAGCTTCGACGGCGTGCTGTCGGTGCGGACGTCGTGCACGACGACGTCGACGGTCCGGACGTTCGCGTCCGCCCTGCGGCCGGCCCACGTGCTGGGGTCCGCGGGCTTGGCCGGCGCGAACCAGTCGGCGGTCTTCGCCGGGTCGTGCCGCCACGACTCGTCGGTGATGACGTCCTTGCCCCGGTGCGATTCCGGGGTCGGCGGGGTCATCGCGGGCGGCGCACCGCCCGCGCGGACCTTCTTCGGCTGCGCGTCGGTGTTCCCGGGAGCGGGACGCGACGAGCCCGCCTCGGCACCGCTCCTGCTCGACTCCGCCACCGAGGAGTCCTGCGGCGGCGAGGAGACCGGCGGCTTCTGGCTCGCCTCCGGTGTGGTGGTCGTGTCCGCCGACGTGTCAGTGGTCGTGCCAGTGGTCGTGCCGGTGGTCGTGCCGTTCGCGGGCGGCGCCGGCGGAGGGGTGTTCGGCGCGGCGTTGAACGAGTCGACCTCGTTGTCCACCTTGGCCTTGGCGTCCCACCACTGCTGCTGCTTGGTGTCCGCGTCGCGCCGGGCGTTGTCGAGCCTGGTCTGCCCGTCCGTGATCGCCTTCTCGGCGGCGGACCGCTCATCCACGATCTTCTGCCGCGCTTCCACAGCCGCGGCGCGGGCGGCGTCGGCCTCGGCGGCGACCTGCTGCTGCGCCTGGAGAGGCGTGCGGGCGTCGGCGGCTGCCTGCCGCTGGACGTCGAACTCGGCACGTGCGTCGGCGACCTGCTGCTGTGCGTCGGCCAACGCGTTGTGTGCCGCGTCGGCTTCCTGCGAGAGCTGGTCGATCTCGGCCTCGGTCGCGCCGTTGTCCCGCGCGTCGGCGACCGCGTTGTCGGCCACCTGCGCATCTTGGCTCAGCGAGACGACCTGGGCGTTGAGGTCCTGGATCGTGGCGCGGGTCTGCGCCGCGTCCCTGATCGTGCTGTCGAACTGCGTCTGCAGCGGTGTGACGCCGTCGACGGCGGCGCGGTGCGTGTCGATCGCCGCGGTCGCCTTCGCCGACGCCGCGGCGAGCGGCTGGTCGGTCCGCGCCAGCACGGCCGCGGCCTCGTTGATGGCGTCCTGGGTGTCGTGACGGGCCTTCTCGACGTCCTTCTCGGCGGTCCGCCAGTCGTCGGCCGCCTTCTTGACGTCGGTCTGGGCGTCCTTGAGCGAGTCGCTGAGCTGGTGGTTCAGCACGGTCTCGACCTCGGCGGCGGGCATGCGCACGCCGGCCGAGCCGGGCACCGTCAGGTCGACGACACCGGTCTTGCCGCCGATCGTCGCCACCACGCGGTACTCGACGTCGAACTGCACCAGGCCGGTGCGGGAGGTGTCCTTGGGCTTGACGCTGCCGCCCTGGGCCTGCGACGGGCCGCCGGACACCGCGGAGGAGTCCTCACCCGCGTGCCGGGCCTCGACGCCACCGGTGCCGACGTTGACGGTGTCGGACGGGGCGCCTTGCTTGATCGCGGCGCTGCCCTGCGCGAGACCGACCGACACGTCGGCGGTCTCGGACACCTTGGCCTCGCTGGAGGTCTCGGTCGTCTTGGTGACCAGCGGGGTCTCGATCTTGACGTCGTCGCTGAGCGAACCGAGCTGCGGGTTCACCAGCTTCGCGTAGACCTTGACGTCGGCGTCCTGGCCGAACGTCAGCGCCATCTCCTTCAGCCCGGGCACGTCGAGCGGACCGGACAGCATCGACGGCAGGTGCGGCTGCAGGTTCTCCGGGCTGAGCGTGGAGAACAGGGCGTTGAGCGAGCCCGTTCCCTTGCCGGTCAGGCCCTTGCCCGCGCCGGCCTCGTTCATCGCCTTCACGGCGGCGTCCCGCAGGTCCCCGGCGCCGCGCAGGTTCTCCACCGACGCGGTCGGCGGCAGCTTCGAGGCACGGCTGTCGGCCTGGAACGCCGTCGTCGCCTCGGGACTGCCGAAGGCGCTGCCGCGCTTGCTCGCCGCGGACATGTACGGCTGCGGGTTCCCGTGACCGGTGGTCGGCTGGGAGACCTTCTGGTTGTCCGCGTGCGTGCGGACCTTCATCTCCTGCGGGCCGCTCTCGGCCCGCGCGATCTCCTTGGAGCCCTTCTCCACGACGAGCTCGAACTCGACCGGCACGGTGTACTGCGCCGCCGGGCCGCTCGCCGTGCGGGAGTTGCTGAACGCCTCGGTGGTGGAGGTCGTGACCGAACTGCCGGTGCTGCCACCGATGTTCACGCCGACCGCGACACCCGCGGTGCCCGAGACGTTCGGGTTCGCGCTGCCCGGCGACGCCAGGCCCGGTGCGCGCAGACCGGCGCCCCAGCCGGTGCCCCGGCCCGAGCCGGCGCTGTCCTTGCGGGAGCCACCGCTGTTGTGCGACATGTCGACGCCGTCGTTGACGACGCCCTCGAACTTCGGCTCACCCGTCTTGGCCCGCAACGTGACCTGGTAGCTGTCCTTGCCGAACGTGCCGGGCTGGTGCACGAGCAGCGGCACGCCGCCGTCCATCGCGCTGTCGATCATCGCCTTGACGCTCGCCGGCGAGTTCAGGTCGACGATGCGCTGCAGGTTGCTCATCGAGTCCTTGAGGACCGAGTCCGGGATCAGCGGGTCGCTGCCGAACTTCTTGGTCTTCGTGGACAGTTCGGTCGTGAGCTGGTTGACCGCGGCGGAGAGGTCCGGAACGGATTCCACGTTGGACAGACCGAGCGCGCCCGGTTCGTTCGGCGCGACCGTCGCCGGCGGCGCCATCTTCGGGAGGTCCGGCTTCTGCACGCTCGACTCGACCTCGGGCAACACGCCCAGTTCGCGCGCGACGTCCTCGGACACCCGCACGAACACCGACTTCGGCATGTTCACCGTGACGCCCTCGGCGTTCGGCGTGCCGCCGTGCAGGAAGTTCCCGGCGCGGCTCTCGCCGACGATGGTGAACTCGGCGTCGATCTGGACCAGCACGGTCCGCGCCTCGCCGGGCGTCGTCCTGCCGCGGTCGACGTTGCCGCCGACCTCGTTCGACTGGGTCTTGTTGTCCGACCACGGCGTGAACTTCGCGGTCGCGGCGACACCGCCGGACCCGCTCGGGTTCGACGGCGTGCCCGCGGGCGGCGGGGTGACGTTCGGGCGCACCGGCACGTTGATGCCGGCGGTCAGGTCGACGGACCGGCTGGTCGTGGACGACTCACCGGCCTTGTACCCGCCGCTGACCGAGTTGTCGGTGCCGGTGGTGTCCGAAATGGACACCAGCTTCGCCTCGCCCAGCTTCACGGACATGCCGATGGCGCCGGAGCGGTCGGTGACGCGCCGGTCGTACTTGAGACCCTGCTCCTGCACACCGGTCTCGATGAGCCGCTGCAGGTTCGCCTTGATGTTCTCCGGGGAGAACATCTTGTCGATCTGGGCGCGCGACGCCGTGCCCGGCACCGTCAGCGCCGAGTCGCCCTTCGCCGCGCGGTTCAGGGCGTCGATCGCCTGGTCGCGCAACGCGGTGGTGTTCGCGACGGCCTCGACGTTGAGGAACTCCGGCGACTTCGGCCGGGCGTCCTTCGGGTTCAGCAGGTCCTTGACCGTCGGCGAGTCGTCGATCGTCGTCGCCTGCGGGTCACCCGGCTTGAAGCCGTCGCCCGGGTCGTTCTTGAGCGTCGCGCCGTCGGACACCCACAGGTTGACGTTGCCGTCGATCTTGTCGAGGCCCGCGCCGGTCTTGGCGACCGTGGTCACCTCGGGCGACTGGAATCCGGGCGCTCCGGGGACGACCGTGCGCACCCAGGTCCGCGGCCGCGTGAAGGTCGTGATCTCGACCTCGAACTCCACGTCGTTCGAGAACACCTGCGAGTCCGGGCTGCCGGACTGCGACTGGGTGGCGCTGACCGCCGGGCCCGCCGTGGTCTTGTCCGTCCACGAGTGGCTGTAGGACACACCGGCCTGCGGCATCGGGGTGAGCGAGGCGACGCCCGTCTTGACGGGGATGTTCACCCTGCCCTGCACGCCGCCGGTCCAGCCCTTGGTGGTGCTGGAGTTCGCGTCGAGCTTCGGGCCGGTCGTCGTCGAGTCGCTGACGGCGTGCGAGTCGGCCTGGCCGAGGTGCTTCGGGTTGCTGATCTTGGCCTTGACCGTGACGTTCACGTAGGTGTTCGTCGTCGTGCCGGTGTTCTTCAGCTGCACCGAGACGCCAGGGCCGAGCAGGCTGTCCATGTTGGCCTTGAGCGCGGCGGGGGAGAGGTTCGCCGTGATCTTGCGCTGGTTCGCGAGCTGCTCGGCGACGTTCGAGTAGCTCTGGCCCTTGCGCGGCTGGGCGTCCGGGTTGTTCCAGTTCGGCAGGAACTTCTCGAAGCCGGGCAGCTCCTTCAGCTTGGCCTCGACCTGGCCCTGCACCTTCGCGGCCGGGGTGAACTCGCCGACCTTGGCGTTGCCCGCGGCGAGCGTGTCGGCGACGAACGGCGGCAGGAACTTCGTGTCCGCCGTGGCCGGGTCGGTCGTGGTGTTCCTGGTGCCGTCCGGGGTCGGCAGACCCACCGCACCGGCCTCGTTGAGGCCCATGCGCATGTGGGTCGTGACCTCCATCTTCACGCTCTCACCGGAGGGCGTGCGGACCTCGACCTCGGCCGTGACCTCGTACATGCCGGTCTCGGCCTTCACGCCGATGCCGGTCTTGTGGCTGCTGCTCGACCCCGCGTTCACGCCCTCGGCGGTGCGCGCGGAGTAGCTGCCGGTGGCGCCGACCGTGCCGCCGACCTGACCGGGGACGCCGATGTTGGCACCGACACCCGCCGTCACGTCGAACCCGGTCTTGGTGGACGCGGACACACTGCTGCCCCAGGCGGAGGTGTCCTTCAGGTCCAGCGCCGCGCTGTCGTGCGTGCCGACCAGCTTCACGTCCTTGAGCGTCGCGGTCATCTGCACCGCGCCGCCCTTGCTCGCGTGCGGGCTGACCAGGTCGGGGGAGGTGACGAAGCCGCCGAGCATGGCGGGCAGGTTGTTGCGGATCGAGGTGGGGCTCAGGAAGTTCTGCAGCGCCTCGCGGCCGGGTGAGCCGACCTTCGTGATCGACGGGTGCAGCTTCGCGGCGACCTCGTTGAACGCCTTGCCGGAGTCCTTGACCGACACCGCCTCGGGCACGGCGTTCTCGACCTTGGTGCCCCACTGGGCGTCGGCCGGCGTGACCTTGGCCGAGGACTTGCCGGAGTCGACGATCGTGCTGAGGTCCGCCGGGACCTGCAGCGTGACGTTCGTGCCCGTGTCCACAGTGGACGACGGCTTCACGTTGCCGCTCGCGTCCTTCAGCGTGATCTCGTAGGAGACCGGGACGGTGACCTTCTTCGAGCCGTCGTCGGAGCCCTTGATCGCCCGCTGTTCGGTGACCGAGTTGCTGGTGGACTGCGAGACCGCGGGCGTCGCGAGCGCCGCCTTGCCGCCCAGCGAGCCGTACGGGCCCGCCGCGGTACCGGCCGTCACCGAACCGCCGACGTCGTTGGACGTGGAGATGGTGTTGGTGGTGCCGGTGGACGCGGCGGCCTGGTAGTTCTTGTCCACCTTGGTGTCGGCGTCGGCCTGGACGTTCGTGGTGGCGTCCGCGTGCATCTCCGCGCGGACGTTCGCCTCGAACCACTTGCCGTTGATCTGCACCTGGAAGTTGCGGCCGCCACCGAGGAACGTCTCGAAGTCGTTCTCGATCGCGTCCTTGATGCGCGCCTGGTCGCCGGACTTCAGGCCGTTGATGTCGGCCACGACCGCGTCCGCGCCGCGCACGTCCGTCGGGGTGATCGACCCCAGCGCCTTGTTCTCCTGGAAGAAGCTCGGCAGGTTCGTGTCCGGGACCTGGCCGACCGGCTGCGGTGCCAGGGTGGTCATCTGGACGACCGGGCTCGGCTTCGGCGGCGCCGGACGGGTCTCGACGTCGGCGTCCGACTCGGGGGCCGACCGCGTGTCGGTCGTGGGAGCGGGCGGCGCGGGACGCGTGTCCGCGTCCTGCCGCGCCTCCTGGACCTCCTGGGTGAAGTCCCGCAGTGCTTCCAGGTGGCTGGTGTTGTGCCCGCCGTCCCGTGCGTCCTGGATCTGCTGGTCGAGGTGCGCCTGCACGGCCGCGATGTCGGCGTCACCGAACTGGCGCCAGCCCGGTGCGTTCGGGTCGGCCGGCAGCGTCGACGCGTGGGCGGTGAGCGACGCGTCGCGGTTGGCCGTGAGCTGGTCGACCTGGTTCTGCCGCCACTGGACGTCGCGGCCGGCCCGCTCCCGGCGGGCCGCCTGGTCGTCCAGCATCGACTGGGTCTTGAGGGCGTCCGGCACCATGTCGGCGGCGTTCCACCGGGTGCTGTCGGCCTTGGCCTTCGCGAGACCCTGCTCGGCGATCTGCGTCCGCTGGTCGTAGATGTTCGGCGGACCGGCGTTGCGGGAGATGTCGAGAGCGTTCTGGATCGCGGCCGCGCGGTCGGGGTTGTTGGCGTACGCCGGGTTCTGCTGCATGTCGCGCAGCGCCGCCGAGTCCAGGCCGTACAGCGATGCCGCGAACGAACGCGGTGAGGTGCCCTCCTGGACGGGGCCGAAGCCACCGGGGACCACGAGGTCCACGTCCGGGTTCGCGGGCCGCGCCGCCGGGTCCTGCATGAACGGGCGCGGTTCGGGTGCGGGCTGGGCCTGCTGGTTCCCGTCGGCCCCGCGGTCCCGGACGTCGCCGGCAGGCGGTGCGTTGTTGTCGCGCGGCTGGACCGGCGCGTTGTCGCCCGGCTGGACCGGCGCGTTGTCGCCCGGCTGGACCGGCGCGTTGTCGCCCGGCTGGACAGGTGCGTCGTCGTCCGAGCGGACCGACGAGGCGTCGTCCACGTCGGCCGGAGGAGTCTCCGGGCGGTAGGGCACCGCCGCGTCGGTGAGCGCGAGGTCCTGAAGCCGGCCGTAGAGCTGGTCGAGCTCCGGGGTCGGCCGGCCGCCGATCCGCGCGTCGTGGATGAGGTCCGTGACGTGGTCCTGGAGGACCTCCACGTCCTGGGGCGTCACCGACTGCCAGCCGGGGGCGTTCAGGTCTGCGGGCAGGCTCAGCGCGTACGTCGTGAGCGCGTCCTTGCGGTCGTACTGCAGCGTGAGCAGCTCGTTGGAGAGCTGCTGCTGGTGCTGCTTGAGGTTCTGCACCTCCGCTTCGCGCTGGGCCTGGTCCGTGCGCTGCAGCTCGGACTTGAACATGTCCGGAAGCGAGTCGGCGAAGTGGCTCAGGTCCTTCGCCTTGCCGTGCGAGGTGTTGATCTCGTTCTGGAGGTCGCTCAGGTGCTGCTGGATGCCACCGGGCTTCTGCGCGATCTCCAGGTTGCGGGACATCTGGTCGATCTCTTGCAGGTGGAACGGGTCGTTGCGGTGCTGCGCCTTGAGGTCGGAGAGCTCGGCGGGGGTTTTGCCGAAGAGCTCGGCCCTGAACGCCGCGAACTCCTGCCGCGGGTTCAGCCCTCGGTCGTCCGCCCGCGTGTCCACATCGGACTGCGCGTCCAGGTCGGACTGCGCGTCCGACTGCGAGTCGACGTCCGACCTCACGTCGGAATCGGGGCCGTTGACGGCGGCCTCGTTCGCCCTCTCCTGGCGGATCTGCTCCAACTGCAGCTCGAACTGGCGGTTGTTGAACTCCCGGGTCCGGGCGTCGAGGTCACGCAGGCGTTCCGCGCGCGCCTCGGTGTCCGCGTTCATCTTCGCGATCCGCTCCTGAACGGACACGATGTTCGCGTGCGCGTCAGCGGCTTTGTCGAAGCGGTTGGCGTAGTCGGGGTTGCCGACGAACGACAGGTTGCGCTCCGCCTGGTTCTTCAGGCCCTCGATCTCGGCGATCTTCTGGTCGAAGTCGGTCGACGTGTCGACCCCGCCTCCGAACACGTAGTTCCAGGCGCCGGTCAGACCGGTGTTCGCCGCCTTGCCGGCGCGGGTGTTCTCCAGCGCGACCGTCAGGTCCTCGACCTGGGTGGTCAACCCGTCCAGACCGCGCGTCGAGGCATGGCCGAGCACCGTGCGCACGTCCGCCTCGTTCTGCACCCGCTGCTGCAGGTCCTTGAGGTTCTGGGCGTCGAACCCGGCGTTCTCCGCCGCCGCGATCTGCTGGGTCAGGTGGGCGTCGAGCTGGGGGAGCATCTCCTTCGGGATGTCGGCGAGGCCGTCCGCGTTCGGACCCGCGACCTGGGTGTCGATGATGTGCGTGACACCCACCCTGGGGCCCTCGGCGTTCAGGGTGTTGATCTGGTTGTTGGTGTTGTTCAGCAGGTCGGTGAGCGTCGCGACCTGCTCCTTGATGGCCGCCGTCTGCGCGAGCTCCTTCGGCGACTGCATCATCTCGGGCTTGCGGGAGCCCTGGGACTTCGCCTCGTCGATCCGGCTCTGCAGGTCCGCCGACCGCTGCATCAGGTCGTTCATGAAGACCTGCGGCCCGCCGGGGTGCGCCGCCGCGCGCTTGACCAGCTGGGTGTTCTGCGCCGCGGTGTAGAGACCCTCGTCCTGGCGGCCCTTGTAGAGGTCGCCGACGGTCTGGTTGACCTCGGCGGAGGACTTGCCGCCGAGCCAGGCCTCCATGCCGGCGCGGACCTCCTGCGGCGTCGGGCCGCCGAGAGCGCCGAACGTGCCGTTCTGCGAGTTGATCTGCACCTGCGGCGCACCGTCCGGGCCGTGGACGGTCTGCACGCCGTTGTTGTCGACGACGACCTGGACGCCGAGCGACTGCGCGATCGAGTCGGGCAGGTGCGAACCGACGTGGGAGTCGGCCCACGACGGCGTCTGCAGGGCGTGGTCCACGAGGTCGGCCGACGACGGCAGCGCGCCGTTCGTCTTCACCTCCTGCGTGACGTGGTTGATCATGTCCACGTCACCGGGCTTCATGCCGTCGGTGTTCAGGCCGGCGTTCACGACGTCCCAGCGCCTGCCCGACCCGTTCGCGAGGTCGTTCGCGACGTTCGCCCGCCACTGCTCGACCTTGGCGTCGGCGGAGAGGCCGGGCGTGTTCGGTTCCAGGTCCGGGTGGAACTTCGCGAGCGAGTCGGGGGAGACCTGGCTCGCGACCCAGTTCGACAGCGCGGGCGGGTTCAGTCCGGGGTGGTTGTGGTTCTGCGGGTTCTGCTGAACGTCGGTGCGGACGTTGTCCACAGTGGACTGGACGTCGCTGATGCCGACCAGTGGCGACGAGTTCGGCACCTGCACGCCCTGGAACGCGGCGCCGCGCAGCACCGACTCGACCAGGCCGACCTTGTCGAGGTTCGGCAGGTGCGTCTGGTTGTTGGGCCGGACGTCGGCGTCCACGTCGGAGTCGAAGCTGCCGGGCAGTCCGGGCGTGTCCGTGGGCATCGGCCGCGTCCGCACGTCGGGACCGACGTCCGGGCCCGACTTGACGTCCTGAGTGGACGGTGCGCTTTCCGGTGCGGGCTTGGGAGTCCAGTCCGCGGGCGGCGGCACGGTCGCCGGGCCGGCCGGGTTGATCGTGGTGTCGGGCACCATCACCTGGCTGTTGGCGGTGCGCTCGATCAGCCACAGGTGGCGCGGCCGGATGCCCGGGTCGTCCAGGTGGACGTCGGACCCCATCATGCCGCCGTCGTTCTGGTGCACACCCGAGTTCGTGTCGTGCTGCTGGAAGACGCGGCTCGAGTCCTTGTACTCGTCCGGAATTCCGAGGTAGTGCAACGTCTCGTGCGCGAGGACCTCGGGGCTCGTGTCGGCGCCCCAGTGCGTCTGGTCCGGGTTGGGGTTGTTCGGGTCGATCTTGACGCTGGTGTGCGCGTCGGCCTTGTTGTCGGTGAACTCGAGGTTCAGGTGGAACTGGTCACCGCTGGGCAGGCGGTGGCCCTGGTTCAGCAGGTTGTCGACGCCGTTGGTGGCGTTCTCCTTGACCTGCGCGATCTGCTCGGGCGTCATGTTCGCGGCAGGGTCGATGTGCACCTTGACGGTGTACTCCTGCACGAAGTTGCCGGGGCTCGTCTCGATGCGGCGCAGGTCGTAGTTGATGAGGCCCTGGTAGGACTTGACGTCCGACGGCGTGCTGTCCGTGCGGACGTCGTGCACGACCTGGTCGACCGTGCGGACGTCGGTGTCGTTGCGGCGGTCGGCCCAGGTGCCGCGGTCGGCCGGGTTGCTCGGGTTCGACCAGTCCGCGGTCTTCGCGGGGTCGTGGCGCCACGACTCGTCGGTGAGGACGTCCTTGCCCTTGTGGGACTCGGCCGTCGGCGGCGTAGCGGCCGGCGGCGCACCGACCTTCGGCACGTCCTTGCGGGTGCCATCGGGGTTCAGGTTCGACTGCGGTGCGGGCGGTGCCGGGGGAGCGGGAGGTGCCGGCGGGGCCGCGGGCGGCGGGGTGGCCGGTGCGTCCCTGGTCGGCGCCGGGCCGTTGCCGGTGGTCTGCTCGGTGTTCCGCGACGGGGCGTCGGCGTCCGCGGACTTGTTCGTGTCGGTGTTCGGCCTGACGTCGGTGTTGCCGGGCGCAGGGGGCGCGCCACGGGTGCCGTCCGTGGTGGCGTCGGTGTCGGGGTTGGACCGGGCGTCGAAGAAGGAGTCGGTGTCGGAGTCGACGTTGCTGGGGGTGCCGGGGGTGGACCGGGCGTCCACGAAGGCGTCGACGTCGCTGTCGCTCTCGGTCGCGTTGCCGGGTGGGGCCGTGTTGGTGTCGGTGTCGAAGTCGAAGAGAGCGTCGGTCATGTCGGGTCCGTCGGACTCGACGTCGCTGTCGGCGTTGGTGTCGGCGTTGGTGTTGGTGTCGGCCGGGTTGTTCGGCGGGGCGGTGTCTGTGTCGGTGTCGGTGCCGAAGAGGCCGCCGCTGATGTCGGGTCCGTTGGACTCGGTGTCGCTGTCGGTGTCGGAGCCGAAGAGGCCGCCGCTGATGTCGGGTCCGTCGGACTCGGCGTCGCTGTCGGCGTTGGTCTCGGTGTTGGTGCTGGTGTTGGTCTCGGGGGTCGTGACGGCGGGCGGAGCCATCGGAGCAGGGGCCGACTCGGCCGGTGGTGTCGAGTCCACCGTCGTCGACTGGCTCGGCACCTCGGTGGACGGCGCCGGCTGTGCCGGGGGAGCCGGCTGTGGCGGGTCCAGCCGGAGGGTCAGTGCCTGGAGAACCTGGTTGTTCTGCGGTGCGCGAGCGTCCTCGAACACCTGGGAGAAGTACTGGCTTTCGGGACTGTCCTTCTGCGAGAGGTTCTTCAGCAGGTCAGCGATCTGGGCGACGTCGTTTCGAGCCGACTCCGGAACCTCGGGATCGACCGGATCGCCCGGCGTGTTGCTCGGGGCGTTGTCGAACAGCTTTTGCTGCAGGTCGGGCTTCTGCGACTCGAGCAGACCGATGATCTGGTCGAGCTGGTCCTTGGTGAGATCGACCGTGTTGGAGTCGTCGAGGAACTTCGGCGACAGCGGCTTGCCGTCGATGACGCTGCTGATCTCCTTGACCGCGTCGTCGGGGAGTCCGGAAAGGATGTTCGTGACCTCCGCGCCCTTGCCCGGGATCGCGGGCGCGAGCATGGAGGCAACCTGGGACACAGTGCTGGCTGCCTCGTCGGGGTCGCGGTTCGGCGACTCCACGTAGTCCCTGAGCGCCGAGAAGGTCTCAACGGCGGAGGTCAGGTTGACCGCCTGCTTCACATCCGGGTTGTACTTGGCGGCTTCGAGCCACGCGGTGTCCGCTCGCAGACCGTCGCTCACGTTGTTCAAGTTCGACGTGGCGACGTCGCTGCCGGGGACGTTCGGATAAGGGGTCTTGTTGGTGAGAACGGAGATGTTCGGCCGTTCGACGAGGTGCGCGAGGTTCGTGGAGTTCGCGCCCTCGTTGATCGCGGGCAGGGTGCCGAGCTGGAAGACCTGCTGGAACACCGCCTGGGGCATGGACCCGGTGTTCACCACCAGGACGTCGCCCTGCTTCAGGTCGTTGATCTGCTGATCGAGGTCGGGTGAGGTGATGTCCGCGCGCTTCAGCCAGTCGGCCTTGAGCTCCGGTACGAACCAGACCGGCGACGGAGTGATCTCCATCATGATCGCGGGCTTCTGGTCCAGGGAGTGCAGAGCCGTCGCGAGGTGGTTGGACACGCCGGGACGGTTCACGAGGTCGACGGCCCCGAGGCCGTAGACCGGCATCATGTCGGCCTTGTCGTTGAGCACCGCGTCGGCGACCTTCTTGATGCCGTCCGCCTTCGCGGGGGCGGCGGACATCTCCTGGTCGATGAGGGTGGCCAGTGCCTGCGGATCGGTGATCTTCGGAACGTCGTAGACGTACCTGGCGTCAGGGCTGATGTGCGCGTCCAGATCGATGATCTGGACGTCGCCGCCGGGGCCGTCGCGCTTGATGAGAAGCCGCTTGCTGCTGTCCCAGGCGTAGGGCTTGAGGATCAGAGCTTCGTTGACGTTGTTCTTGTTGAGGTAGTTGGTGGCGGTGTCCGTGTCGTGCGCGTTGAGTGAGTCGTCGCCTGCCGACAGCAGCAACGTGTTGCTCTCGGCGGGATGGTTCGGCGTGCTGGAGACCTCGACCGGATGCAGGTCCGGCGTGATCAGGAGGTCCATCTTCTTCGCGGACTCCGGATCAGTGACAAAGGTGATGTTGCCCTGATAGCCGCCGTCGCGCAGCGCCTTCACCAGCGTCGTCGCGGCTGCCTGGTGGCCGAGCCCCGCCGCGTTGTCCACCGCGACGACGACATTGTCGACGTCCGCCAGCAGGTCGTTCACCGTCGGAGCGGCATCGGAGGTCGTGGCGTCCTGCTGGGCATCGGTGGACGAGTCGGAAGAACGGCCCGCGTCCGTGTTGGGGCCGGGGTTCGGTCCGGCGGCCGCGGGCGGCAGCACGACCAGGTCGGGGGTGGGGTTGGCCGTCGTGTTCGGGTTCGCCGTGGTGTTCGGGTTCGGTGCAGCGCCGGTGGGCGGCGGGGGCGACGGCCGCGTCTGGACGGGCGGCGCGTCGGTGTTGGGGCCGTTGACCGGCGCGTCGACCTGCGGCGCCGGCCGCGTCTGCGGGTTGGCCGGCGGGACGTTCGCCGCGGTGTTGGGCGACGGCGTGTTCGCAGGGGGGACGGTGGTGTTCGGAGCCGGGTTCGGCGTCTGGACGGGCGGAGCCGAGGTCTCGGACCTCGGCGCGGGGGCCGGGTTCGGGTTCGGGTTCGGCGAGGTGTTCGGCGCCGGGACGTTCGTCTCCGGACGCGGCGAAGGCACGCCGGCGGGCGGCATCGCCGTGTTCGGCGGCGGGGTGTTGGCCGGCGGGGTGTTCGGGTTCGGCGTGTTGACGGGCGGCGCGCTCGGCACGTTCGCCGGCGGTGTGTTCACCGACGGCGCGTTGGCCGGCGGTGTGTTGGTGTTCGGCGACTGCGTGTTCGGTGGCGGCACGTTCGGTGCGGGAGCCGGGTTCGGCGCAGGCGCGGGGTTGGGTGCGGGTGCCGGGGTCGGCGTGTTGACCGGCGGTGCGGCGGGTGCCGGGCGCGTCTGTGCCGGGGGCGGGGTGTCGGCCTTGGGCTGCGGCTGCGGGGCCGGCGTCGTGTCGGGCCGCGGCGCGGGCGTGGCTGCCGGCGGGGCGTTGACGTTCGCCGGAGGCGTGTTGACGTTCGGCGCGGGTGCGGGGTTGGGTGCGGGTGCCGGGGTCGGCGTGTTGACCGGCGGTGCGGCGGGTGCCGGGCGCGTCTGTGCCGGAGGCGGCGTGTCGGCCCTGGGCGGCTGGGACGACGGCGTCGTCTCCTGCCTGGGCTGCGGGGTGGTGGCCGGCGGCGTGTTCGTCGACGGCGCGTTGCTCGGCGGAACATTGGCCGCGGGTGCGTTCACCGGCGGGACGTTCGTCGAGGGCGCGTTGGCCGGAGGCACGTTCGCGGGCGGCGCGGGACGCGTCTGCGCGGGCGGCGCGTCGGAGCGCGGCGGCTGCGCGGACGGCGTGGTGTCCGGGCGCGACGACGGCGCGTTCGTGTTGGGCGTGTTCGGTGCGGGCGAGGACACCGGCGGCGACACCGGAGGTGCCACGGGGGCCGGGCGCGTCTGGGCGGGCGGCACGTTCGCTGCGGGCGGCGGCGTGGACGCCGGGGGCGTGCCCGGCCTGGACTGGGCGGGCGGTGCGGTGTTCGGGTTCGCCGCCGGGGGAGCGGACGCTGCGGGCGGCGTGCTGGACGGAGGCGGGGTCATCGGCGTCGGCTTCGGCGCTGGAGGAGGCGTCGAGGGCGACGTTCCCGGCGCCTTGGTGATGGTGTTGTCGGGCGTCGGTGCCTTGGGCGCGTCGAACACGCCCTTCGCGCCGCCGCCGGCGGGGGTGAACTTGCTGCCGCCGCGTTCGCCGCCGCCGGTCGCGCCGGGGGCTCCGCCCGGTGCCATCGGCGGGGCCATGCCGGGTGCGGCCGAGGCGGGAGGCGTCATGCTCGGGGCCGCGGCGCCGCCGCGCGGGCCCGCGCTCTGCGGCGGGGTCGAGACGGCGCTCTGCGAACCGGGGGCGCTGCTGGGGTCCTTGTAACCGGGTGCCGTCGGCGTGTACGCCGCAGGGGCCGCGGGAGCCTTGGCACCGCCGCCGGGCGACGCGCTACCGGGAGTCGAACCGCCAGGCGTGGAGCCGGCCGTCGAACCGGGCGTGGAGCCAGGAGTCGAACCGGGGGTCGAGGTCGGCGGCAACGGGATGTTGGCGTTGGGCCTCGGCGCCGGGGGCGGGGTCGAGGACGAGGTCCCGGGAGCCTTGTTGATGGTGCTGTCGGGCGTGGGCGCCTTGGGCGCGTCGAACACGCCCTTCGCGCCCCCGCCGGCGGGGCTGAACTTGCTGCCGCCGCGTTCGCCGCCGGCCGCGCCGGGGGTCGCGCCGCCCATCGGCGGGGCCATGCCGGGTGCCATGCCGGGAGGCGTCGCGCCGCCGCGTGAAGGTGACGTCACGGCGTTCTGCGGACCGGGAGCGGTCGTGGCGGGCTTGGTGCCCGCCGCGCCACCGGAGGTGCCGGGATCCTTGTAACCCGGCGCCGACGGCGTGAAGGGCGCCGGACCCTTGCCGCCGCCGGAGGTCGTGCCGCCGGTGCCCTTGCCACCGGGAGGCGTCGCGCCACCGGCGTTGCCGGGGCCGGTGTAGCCCGGTGCGGTCGGGGTGAAGGGCACGGGGCCCTTGGCGCCACCCGTGGTGGTTCCGCCCTTGCCGCCGGCGTTGCCGGGCCCGGTGTAGCCGGGTGCGGTCGGGGTGTAGGCCGCGGGAGCCTTGGGGCCACCCGTGGTGGCACCGCCCTTGCCGCCCGCGTTGCCGGGGCCGGTGTAACCAGGCGCGGTCGGCGTGTAGGGCGCGGGGCCCTTGGTGGTCGGCGTCGCACCGACGGACGGCCCGCCGGGAGTCCTCACACCGGACGTCGCGTTGCTGCCGCCGCCCTTGGTGGTGGGGGTCGCGCCGACGGACGGGCCACCGGGCGTGTTGACACCGGACGTCGCGTTGCTGCCGCCGCCCTTGGTCGTCGGTGCCGGGCCGGTGGTCGGGCTGTTGGGGGTGTTCACGCCGGAGGTGACGTTGCTGCCGCCACCCTTGATGTTCGGCGTGGCGCCGACGGACGGGCCGCCGGGAGTGTTGACGCCGGAGGTGGCGTTGCTGCCGCCGCCCTTGGTCGTCGGTGCCGGGCCGGTGGTCGGGCTGTTCGGGGTGTTGACGCCGGAGGTGGCGTTGCTGCCGCCGCCCTTGGTCGTCGGCGCTGGGCCGGTGGTCGGGCTGTTGGGGGTGAAGTTGCCCGACGTCGCGTTGTTGTTGCCGCCCTTGGTGGTGGGCGCAGGGCCGGTGTTCGGGCTGTTCGGCGTGAAGTTGCCCGACGTGTCCCGCCCGCCGCCACGCACGTCCTTCGCGTTCGTGGTCGGGTCGATCGACTTGATGTTCGTTTGGTTGGTCTGGTCGACCTGCTGCGACGTCTGGAGCGTCGCCTTCAGGTTCGTCTGGACGTCCGTGAACGCCTTGGCGCCCCGGTCGGCCTGGGAGACCGCGTTCTCGTTGGACGAGTTGAGCGCCGGCACCGCGAACAGGCCGATCGGGCCGAGCGCGTTGCCGCTGAAGTTCAGGCCCCGCAGGCCGGACGAGATGCCGGTCAGCCGGGACCCCAGGTCACCCGCCTTGTTCTGCAACCCCTGCATCGAGGAGTCGTTCATGGAGTAACCGCTGTTGCCGGTGGGGCCACCACCGCCCGTTCCGCTCGTGGGCGGCGCCGAGGGGGGAGGGTTCCCTCCCGGGTTCGACGACGGGTTCGGGTTGACGTTCCCCTTGGCCATGAGCGGCGATTCTCCAGAACTGCGTCAGAACGAGGCGGGATCGAGGGATCCCGGCTGTTGGCTGGACTTACTCTGTGGGCCGTGCGGACCGCTCGTGCGCGATGGTCGGCCGCAGAGGCTGAGCCGCGGCACCGCCCGCGGCCTCGTACCCCATGACCGGCTGCACGGGCTCGCTCGCCATGAGCGGGTTGACGCTCTCGTAGTAAGCGGGCTCGGCGTCGACGCGCGAGTACGGCTGCGACGGCTCGAGGGCGTCGTACGCGTGCGACATCTGCGTGCGCGCGAGGGGCTCGTAGCCCGACGAAGCCTGCAACGGCTCCGACGGGGTCTCCGGGCTGATGTACATCTCACGCGCCGCCTGCATCGGCTGCACGCTCTCGTGGACCGGAGCCCCCGAGGTCATGCTGACGCCCGACGTCATCGTCGAGTCCGACGCGTCGGCGTAGCGGGCCGCCATCGGCGCCTGGACGGCTTCCGCGCGCTGCATCGGCTGCAACGGCTCCATCGCCTCCGCGCGGGAGAACGCGACCGGTGCCTGGAGCGCCTCCGCCCGCTGGAACGCCATCGGTGCCTGGACCGCTTCCGCCCGCTGGAACGGCTGCAGCGGCTCGGCGGCCGTCATGGCCGTGCGCTGCATCGGCTGCACGGGCTCGGCCGCGTGCATCGCCGTCCGCTCGAACGCCTGGACGGGCTGCAACGGCTCCGCGGCGTGCATCGCCGTGCGGGCCTGCATCGTCGGCTGCAGCGGCTCGGACGCGAGACGGGCCTGCGTCGGCTGGAGCGGCTCGGCCGCGTTCATCCGCTTGAGGGTCTGCATCGGCTCGGTCGTGGCCGTCGCCCTCAGCGGGGCGTTCGGCAGCGTCGCCTGAGCGAAGCCGTCCTGCTGCACGGTGCCGATGCGGGCGCTGGCGAGCGTCGCCTGGGCGGTCCCGTCCGCCTGGACCATCCCGACGCGGGCGTTCGCGAGCGTCGCGCTCGCGGTGCCGGTCGTGTCCGCGGCGGTCTTGCCGTCGGTGGCACCGGGAGGCGTGTTGCCACCGCCACCGCCGCCCCTGTTCGCCATCGCCTCGTCGATCTTGTCGTCGACGCCCTTCTGCGCCTTGTAGCCCTCGTAGGTGATCTCGGCGACGTCAGCGGAGTTCTCGAACCGCTCCCAGCCCTTGCTGACCTTCTTCATGATGTCGTCGAGGTCGCCGATGCGCTTCATCTGACGGCCCAGGGCCGCGACGACGCGCGCGACGCGGGACGCGATGTTCACGCCCAGCGCGACGGCCTTGCCCACCGCGAAGCCACCGAAGATCGCGATCGAGGCGCCGAACGTCGGGATCATCATGGCGGCGGCGATGAGCGCGCCACCGATCAGCGAACCGATCAGCTGGGCGATCAGGTCGCGCACGATGTCACGCAGGACCGTGACCAGCATGCCCATGATCGCGACGATCTTGGCCTTGGACTCGACGGCGTTGGCCAGGTCGTCGAGCTCGTGGCTCATGTTGTCCATCGACGCCTGGAAGCGCTCGGACGACGCGCCCGTCCAGCCGTCGAACGTCGCGAGGCCGCTCTTGTGGTCCTCGGCCAGCACGCGCAGCTCGGCCGCGCGCGCCTTGTTGGCCTCGACGTTGGCCTGGATCTCCTCCGGGTTGCCCATCAGCTGGTTCAGGGCGTCACGCAGGAACGACACGTGCTCGATCAGCCAGCCGACGCCGGCGCCGATGATGCTGCCGAGCGGGTCGATCGCGAACATCACCGTGGCCGAGGCGGCGCCGATGGCGTTGAACGTGATGTCCAGCGCCTTCTCGGTCTCGCTCTCGGCGTCCTTGCTGATGCCGTCGATCAAGCTGCCGTAGGCCTCGATGAACAGCGAGCCCTTGAGCTTGTTCTCCTCGGTGATGTGCATCCCGGGAGGCGACGGGAGTGGAGTTTCAGGCGCGGTCATCGCTGTTCCTTACCAGGGCTGGTTGTCGTCGTCATCGTCGTCGGCCGCACGGGACCTGCCGCGCACGGGCGCGGGCTGTGGGGCCGCGGCTGGCCGGCTGACGGGCGGGGCCGGCGCAGGTGCCGGCTCGTCGTCGATCTCGTCTTCGTACGCGTCGGTGTCCTCTTCGACCTCGTCGTCCGGGATCGAGTCCGACACCATCTGGTAGGCCTCGGTGCCCTCGCCCAGCGGCGCGAACAGTTCGAGGACCTGGGTGGCGGCCTGCTTCTGGGCAGCCCGCGCCGTCTCCAGGATCAGCGCGGTGAGCCGGGGTCCGCCCAGCTCCATCGCGCGGTGCCCCAGCTGCAGGTTCTGCAGTCCGCCGTTGGGGCCCACGGTCACGGTCACCGCGCCGTCCTTGGACACGACGGTCGCGCCCGCCGCCGCGAAGTTCTCGGTGAGGTCCTCCGACTTCTGCTTCAGGTCGGCCAACCTGGCCTCGTACGCCTCGACCCACCCGAGCGGGTTGGTGGGGTCGTACTTGTAGTCGTTCGCGGATGTCACACGGTCCTCCGGCGGCGGCGGTTCAACTTGCGGTACTGCTTCGCGTGTCAGCTCACGCGAGGACAGCGTTGATTCGGGTGGCGATGCGGTCGTTGTCGGTCGGCGAGAGGCTGAGCCAGCCGTCCGAGTTGACCATCAGGTAACGGCCCTGGTGGGTGTCGAACCAGTTGATGACGACACCCGACCGCTGCCGGTCCTGGGTGATGCCGAACTGGCCGCCCGCCACGCGGTTGGACGCGAGCTCGTCGAACTGCTTGGCGTCCTGGGCGGACAGGCCGGCCTGCTGCAGCGCGTCCTTCTCGTCCACCCCGCCCTCGCCGAACAGGTCGTCGGCGTCGGCGGCCCCTTCGGCCTCCTGGATCGCGACCGCGTCCTGCAGGGACTGGACCCGCACGTTCACCGCCGTGCCCGGACCGGGCACGGCGTCGGGCAGCACCTTGACGATCTCGCGGGCGATGCCGGTCTCCCGGATCTCCACGAGTCCGACCCGGTCACCGTCGATGATCGCGAGCGCGGCGCGCTCGCCGTTGGAGACGGCGAGCGCGCGCACGGTGCGGTCGAGACCCGCGACGGCGTCCACGGACACCTTGTGATCGTCGAGCAGCCGCAGGAAGTCCTCGAGACGGTCGTTGTCGGCGAGCCCGCGCGAGCGCAGGTCGTCCATCGTCTCGGTGACCAGCACGCGGCGTTCCTGCTCGGTCGCGCCCTCGCTCGGCACGTCCAGCGGGTACGGCACGCTGCCGAGCCGCAGGTCGTTCCACAGCACGTCGAACTCGCGCGGCGAGAGCAGGAACTCGGGCGTGATCACTGCGACTCGGTCCCCTTCTGCTTCTTGACCTTGGCGGCACCGATCACCGACGGCGGCAGGTTCTCACCGGGGACCTCGAACAGGTCGCCGCCCATGATGTAGCTGGCGGAACGGTGTTCCTTGTCCTCCTCGCCCCTGCCCCCGGCACCGGGAGCGCCACCCATCGGGGCACCCGCGCCACCCATGCCGGCACCGGCCGCGGCCGCGCCACCGGGACCCATGCCCATCGGCATGCCGCCGCGGGCTCCCTGGACACCGGCCGCGCCACCGGACTGCATCGCGCCACCGCCGGCACCCGCGGTACCGCCGGCGCCACCGCCGAACGCGCCACCGCCGCCACCACCGCCGCCGCCACCGGCACCCATCTGCGGGGTGTACGGCATCGGGCCGCCCTTCATGCCCGCGCCGCCACCGGCACCACCACCGGCACCACCACCGCCGCCACCGGCACCACCACCCGCGCCACCGGGACCGTTGTAACCGGGCGCCGTCGGCGTGTAGGGAGCGGGACCACCCTTGACGTTCTGCGGGGTGTAGTTCGGGTTCGCGATGTCGCGGCCGACGACCGGGGCCTTCGGGATGTTCTGGTTCTGACCGGTGCCGCTCTTGCCGCCGCCCGTCTGCGGCGTGTAGCCACCCATCTGCGGGGTGTAGCTGCTACCGCCACCACTGCCGCCGCCGGTGTAGGAGCCACCGGTGCCGGCCGACGGGTTGTAGCCCGGTGCGGTCGGCGTGTACGCCGCAGCGGTGTTCGTGCTGGTGTTGCCACCCATCTGCGGGGTGTAGCCGCTGCCCGCGCCACCACCGGCGCCACCGCCGGCACCGCCACCGGGACCTGCCGGGGCGTTGTAGCCGGGCGCGCTCGGGTTGTAGGCCGCCGCGGCGGGCTGGTTCACGCCACTGCCGCCGCCGGCACCACCACCGGCTCCGGCACCCGCGCCCGAACCCGCCTGCTGGCCGGTCGGAGGGGCGGCCACGGTACCGGCGCTCGCGGCCTGGGTGGCCATGAGGGCGTCCGCGCCGCCGGTGAACGCGACCGCGCCGGAGGTCGGCACCGCCATCACCGGCTCCTCGACCTTGCCGGTGTTCGGGTTGAACGGCGGCTTGAAGGCCGGCGTCGACGAGTCGATCTGCCGGGAGTTGTTCTCCATGTTGGTCATCACGCCGACCGCCTGGTCGTGCGCGGCGCGCGACGCGGCGTTGGCGACCGCGATGTCGGCGGAGGCCAGCACGAAGGCGGGGGTGCCGGGCTGGGACAGCGCGGCCGCGGCCTTGTTCCAGTCGAACTGGACGGGCTGGGGCATCTGCGCCCTGGCGGTCTCCATGACACGACCCTGGTCGGCGACCTTGTTGCCGACCTCGACGGCCGTCTTCGCGGTCTCGTCGACCCAGTCCCCGAGCTTCTTCATCGCGGCGCGGGCGGCCTCGGCGGCGTCACCCGTCCACTTCGACTCCGAGGAGGTGATGACCGAGTTGATCACTCGGGACGCCTCGGTCAGCTCGTTGCCGTACTTGCCCCAGTCGGAGCTGATCTGGCCGGCTTGACCGGGGTCGTTGTTGTTGTGCACCGCGGCATAGAGCTCTTGGTGCGATCGGGACGCCCAGTTCTGCGGGTCCGTGAGGACCGGGACGTTCTCGACTTCGCTCGGGTCGGTCTCGGGGGGCATGACCGGCTCGCCTCTCACGTCGTTGGATCAGCTGGCCACGAGATCAGCTGTTACCCATGTGCTTCTTCAGTTCGGCCTGCTGTTCCGAGTCGAGCTTCTCGAAGTTCTCGATGGCATCGACGATCGAGTTCTTCGTCTGCTCCAGGACCGTGCGATACGCGGTCATGACGCTGACGAACGAGTACTGCTCGCCCTCGGCGCGATGCGTGAACTTGTCCCGCATCTTGTCGCCGACGGGGTTCGCGCCGAGCGGCGCCGGCCGGGCGATGCTCGTGTTGGCGCGTTGGATCCAGGAGTCGACCTGGTCGATCTGGGCCTGGAACTGCTTTCGGAGTTCCTCGCCCGCGGTCGGGTCGATCTGCACCCGACCCGAGCTGACGGTGTCCCCGAGCGGGACAGCGTCTTTGTCACCGACGATGTACATGCGGGCAGTATCGGGGGTCTTTTCGCGCATCGCCCACTTTGTGGGGCGCGAGTTACCAATTGAGATCCGGGTTCACAATCCGTTGCCACGGACCGAAACGGGCCACGACCAGGTGAACGTCGTGTAACAACGTGATCGTTTGCCCTGGTTGTGGGAGCGCTCTCGGGGTGCTGCCCGTTCGGGCTCCCGATCTCTGTTCACATCCCTGGAACGGCCCTTGACAAGGCCTGATGTGACCCAAATCACAGTGGGAATTATCCTGGATTTAGGGCTCTCTTGAGGTACGTCACCGGCTGGTTCGGCGTTCACCGGATCGGCTGAATCGTGCGACGTCCCACGAGAACGCGGGCGCACTCCGGAGAGTACGCCCGCGATGCCCGATTTGGATCATTCTTGTGTGCTGTGCCGCACCCGTGGACCGTCAGGCCAGCACGGCGTCGATCCGCGTCGCGATCCTGTCGTTGTCGGTGGGGGACAGGCTGAGCCAGCCGTCCGAGCGCACCATCAGGTAGCGGCCCTGGTGCGTGTCGAACCAGTTGATCACCACGTCCGCGCGGTGCCGTCCGTGCGTGACGCCGAACTGGCCACCCGCGACCCGGCTCTGCGCCAGCTCGTCCATCTGCCGTGCGTCCTGCGCGGACAGCCCGGCCTTGAGCAGCGCCTCGCGGTCGTCGAGCTCCTCGTCGGCCGCGCCCCACGGGTCCTCGGAGTCCTCCTCCTGCTCGGCCTCCTGCAGTGCGACCGCCTGCTGCAACGTCTCGAGTCGCACGGACAGTGCGCTGCCCGGCCCCGCCACCCCCTCGGGCAGCACCCGGACGATCTCGCGCGCGAGCGCGGTGGGCCTGATCTCGGAGAGGCCGACCTTGTCGCCGTCGATCACGGCGAGAACGCCCTCACCTCCACTGGCCGCGGCCAGGGCGCGCACGGTGCGGTCGAGGCCGGCGACGGCGTCCACGGACACCTCGTGGTCGCCGAGCAGGCGCATGAGGTCCTCCAGACGCGCGTCGTCGGCCAGGCCACGTCCGCGCAGTCCGGCGATCGTCCTGTCCTGCAAGGCTTTGACGTCCTGCTCGGTCGCTCCTTCGCTGGGCACGTCGAGCGGGTACGGCATTCTGCCGAGCCGCAGCGTCTGCCACAGCACCTCGAACTCGCGGGGCGACAGCAAGTACTCGGGCGTGATCACGAGTGCTCGGAACCTTTCTGCTCTGCCTGCTATGCGCGCAGTATCAGGCAGAAATGCGCGGGCCGTTCCTCATCGGGCGAATGCGCACCCGATTGAGACGAATGTTCACAATCGGTCGCGACCGCGGGAAACGGGCCACTTCCGGGCATGCGCATTGGGTGTGAACACTTGTTTTCGCAGCTTCCGGGAGCACTCTCAACGCGTGAACTGGGCGAACGCGCACGGGTCGTTCACACGTCCGTGGCAGACATATCAACAGTTCAGTGTGACCCAAATCACTATGAGTGGTTGAGGGGTTGTGCTCTCGGTGACTTCAGTGTTGACCGAATCCAACCCTCGGTCGTGGTCGGCAACGCGTACGTGCAGGTGTGAAGATCGGGCAGTGACCGTCTCCTCGTGGGCGCCCCTGCGCCGCAACGCGTTCCGCGCGCTGTGGCTCGCCCAGTTCGCCTCCAACATCGGCACCTGGGCGCAGACCGTCGGTGCCCAGTGGCTGATGGGTGACCTCGGCGGCAGCGCCCTGCAGGTCGCGCTCGTCCAGACCGCCACGACACTGCCGGTGTTCCTGCTGGTGGTGCCGTTCGGGGCGCTGGGCGACATCTTCGACCGGCGGCAGGTGCTGATCACCGGTCAGGCGTTGATGCTGGCGGGCGCGGGCGGGCTGATGCTGCTCGCGGGCACGGGGTCCGCGACGCCGCTGACCCTGCTCGGACTGCTCGCGCTGATGGCGATCGGGCAGGCGCTGTCGATGCCGTCGTTCCAGGCGATCCAGCCGGAACTGGTGTCGCGCGAGGAGATCCCGCAGGCCGCGCTGCTCAACGGCGTCAACATGAACGTCGGACGCGCGATCGGCCCGGCGCTCGGCGGGTTGCTGATCGCGTTGTCCGGGCCGGAGGCGACGTTCGCGTTCAACACGGTGAGCTTCTTCGGCGTCCTGATCGTGCTCGCGCGGTGGAAGAGGCCGTCGGACCACCGGCCCCTCGGCGCGGAGCACATCACGACCGCCATGCGGACGGGCGCGCGGTACGTGGCGAGCTCGCCGCTGTTCCGGCGGGTGCTCACGCGGCTGACGTTGTTCATCGTGTTCGGCAGCGGCCTGTGGGCCCTGCTGCCGGCGATCGCGCGCGGCCCGCTGCGGCTCGACGCGAGCGGGTACGGCGTGCTGCTCGGCAGCGTCGGCGCGGGAGCGATCGGCGGCGCGTTCGTGGTGCCGAAGCTGTTGCGGCGCATGAGCAAGAACCGGATGGTGCTGTTCGCGACGTTCGTCTACGCGGGGGCCACCAGCACGGCGGTGCTCACGCAGAGCTTCGCGCTGGTGATCGTGGCGATGCTGCTCACCGGTGCCTGCTGGATCGCCACGCTGTCGACGTTCAACGCCACCGCGCAGGTCCTGCTGCCCGCGTGGACGCGTGCCAGGGCACTGGCGTACTACCAACTGATCCTGATGGGCGGCCAGGCCCTCGGCGCCGTCGTGTGGGGCGCGATCGCGGACGCGTACAGCCTGAAGGTCGCCATGATCACGCCCGCGGTGGCGATGGTCGTGCTGGCCGCCGCGGCGACCAGGTGGTTGCCGCTGAACGACCGGCCGCTCGACGTCAGTCCGGCGACGTACTGGGAGGAACCGCCGGAGATCGACGACACCGACGCGGGCCCGGTGCTGGTCACGGTGGAGTGGCCGGTGGCGCCCGAGAACGAGGAGGCGTTCATCGACGCCATGCAACGCGTCGGCCGGGCCCGCCGCCGCACGGGCGCGACGATGTGGGGGCTGTTCCGGGACACCGAGCGGACCGAGACGTTCCTCGAGACCTTCACCGTGGCGACGTGGCAGGAGCACCTGCGCCAGCACGTCGAGCGCGGCACCGTCGTGGACCAGGAGAACCAGGAGACCGCACGCGCGCTGGCCAAGGGGCCTGCGCACGTGCGGCACCTGCTGTTCGCGGAGCCGCGGAAGCCGGAGTAGGGACGAGGTTCCATAGCAGCGCGCTATGAACGGAAGGGATGATCGCGGGCCGTCGGGCGGTGTGACGCTCTGGGAACCTCGAACCCTGCGGAGGAACCCTGATGAGATCACTCGCCCTGGTGGCGGCGCTGGCGGCTGGACTGCTGGTGCCGGTGCCCGCTCACGCCGCGCCTTCTGACCAACGAGACGAGACGGTCCGTCTCGCCGGCGGTCACGCCGCACCCCTCACCTCGCCGACCAGCCCGTTGCTGCCGCCCGAGATCGCCCGCACCACCCTGCACCCCAGGCCCGACTCGACCATTTACACCGCCGCGGCCGCCGACTACCCGTCCGAGCTGCGCGCGTTGGTCCGCGTCCTCGACAACTACACCAGCGCCGACGACGCGGCCGTGCACGCCGGCATGCTCCTGCTCTACTACGGCCACGCCCAGCCGGAGTTCCTCGCCGCCGTGCGCGCCGAGCCCGAGGTCCTGCGGGCGCTGCGCCGGTTCGTGGTGGCACACCTGGACTTCTTCGGCACCGACCGCCAGTACCTCGTGCAGAACGCGACCCGCGAGCTGGGCAGGTTCCTGCGGCACAACGACATCGCGCCGCGCGTCCGTCCGTTGCTCGCGGACATGGCCTCACGCGGTGACGTCGTCGGCCGACTCGCCCCGCTGTGGGTGGGCGTCGCGGAGATGGTCGACTGGTACGACAAGGCGAACTGCCGTCGCTACAACACGTGCGACTTCCGCGCGAAGATCGACCGCCGGGTCCTCACCGTCCGGCACACCTGCGGTGCCACCCTGAAGATCCGCGCGCAGCAGCTCACCAGGACCCAGCTCCGCCAGACCTGCGCCTCGCTCGCCGGGCAGGACGCGGCCTTCCACGCGGTCGTGCGCGATCCCGGTCCCGTCGCCGGTGACAACAACACCTCGCTGGAAGTCGTCGTCTTCAACACCAGCAACGACTACCGGACGTACGCCGGGGTGCTGTTCGACATCTCCACCAACAACGGCGGCATGTACCTCGAGGGCGACCCGGCGCTCAACCAGGCGCGGTTCATCGCGCACGAGGCCGACTGGCTGCCGGAGTTCGCCATCTGGAACCTCAACCACGAGTACACCCACTACCTCGACGGCCGGTTCGACATGCACGGCGACTTCGCGGAGAACATGACCACGCCGACGGTGTGGTGGAGCGAGGGTGTCGCCGAGTACATCTCGTACAGCTACCGGGGCGAGGTCTACGCCGACGCGCTGGCCGAGGCCAAGAAGCGGACGTACGCGCTGAGCACGCTGTTCGACACCAGCTACGACCACGACTCCACGCGGGTCTACAACTGGGGTTATCTGGCGGTCAGGTACCTCGTCGAGAAGCACCCGGCCGACGTCGCGGCGGTGCTGGCGGACTACCGGGCGGGGGACTGGGCCGGTGCCCGCGACCACCTCACGCGGGTGATCGGCGACCGGTACGACGCGGACTGGTACACGTGGCTCGCCGCGGTGAACTGACGTCAGTCCGCTGAGGCGAGGGCCGCGCCCCGTTCCTCCCACCAGGGCCGGAACACCGGGCTCGCCATCGCCTGGTCCGAATAGGCACCCAGCACCTCGGTGAACACGCGGCTGGCCTGACGGAAGGTCAGCCGCTCCCGCCGCCACGCGAACACCAGCCGCATCCGCATCGGCGCCCCCGCCAGTGGTCGCACCGCCACCCCCGGACCTCCCTGCGACGTCGGTTCGACCAACTGCACGGCCTTGCCCGCCGCGATCAGCTGCCGGCCCGCGCCACTCGGCATCTCGAACCGGATCCGCGGTACGAACCCCACCGCCCGGCACGCCGCGCGCAACGCCGTCAGCGACCCGTCCTCGGCACCCGGCGGCCCCACCCACGACTCGCCGGCCAGGTCGGCGAGCTCGATCTCCGGGTGGGATGCAAGGCGATGACCAGCGGGAATGGCGATGTACACCGGCACCCACGGCACCACGACCCGTTGCGCCACCCCGCGCGGCAGCCCGAGGTCGCCCTCCTCGTCGACCGCGATCACCGCCGCGTCGAGGTGCCCGTTCGCCAGCGCCAGCGCCAGGCCCGTCGAGGAGGGGTCGACCACCATCGTGATGTCGTCGAGCACGTCCTCCAGCCGCGTGTACAGCGACGCGACGCACTCCATGTGCACCGAGCCGAGACGAGACGGTCCGTCTCGTTGGACCAGGTCCGAGCCGAACGCGTCCAGCTCGACCAGCAGCAACCGGGCCCGTTGCAGCATCTGCGCACCCAGCGCGGTCGGCTCCGCGCCGGCCCGGCCGCGGTCGAACAGCTTGCCGCCGACCAGGCGTTCCACGCGTTGCAACAGGGTCGTCAGGGACGGCTGGGAGATGCCGAGCTGCGTGGCCGCGCGCGACAGGCTGCCCGCGTCGCCGATCGCGCAGACCGCCCGCAGGTGCCGGATCTCCAGTTCCATAGCCTGAGGCTATCCCCGATCCGGATTGGCGAGACCCCTCCGACAGGAGGGAGGGTGGTAGGCAAGGACCACTCTGGAGGGACGCGAATTGGCTCGGACACGCCGCGACATGGCGAAACTGGTGGACGCGGACGGTTTCCGCACGTACATCCGCGACGGCTGGGGTGAGTGGGACAGCTCCGTCGACCTGCCCGCGGGCACCGCCGAGGCGGCCGCGGCCCACCGCGCCAGGCTCACCGCTGCCCTTCCGGGCAAGCGGATCGCGCTGGCCGCCGGGCGCGCGCACGTCCGGTCCAACGACACGTTCCACGAGTTCCGCGCCGACAGCGACTTCGTGTGGCTGACCGGCTGCCAGGTCGAGGGCGCCGTGCTGGTGCTGACCGACGACGACGCCACGCTGTTCGTGCCGACGCCGTCCGAGACCCACAGCGTCGACTTCTTCGGTGACGCCGACCGCAGCCCGTTCTGGATCGGCGCCGCCGCCGGCCCGAAGGAGTGGGGTGGCGCGCTCGGCATCACCGCCCGCCCGATCGAGGACCTGGCGAACGCCCTGCGCGGCCGTCACCCCGAGACGCTCGTCGCCAAGGGCGTCGACCCGTTGCTCGACGCGCTGACCGGCTCGCACAGCGACGAGCTGCGCACCGTCCTCGCCGAGCTGCGCCGCATCAAGGACGACTGGGAGATCGACCAGCTCCGCCAGGCCGTGGACGCGTCCGTCAAGGGCTTCGCCGACGTCGCCATGGAGCTCGGCCAGGCCGTGCGCGGCGGGGGAGAGCGCTGGCTGCAGGGCACGTTCGACCGCCGCGCCCGCACCGAGGGCAAGGGGCCCGGCTACACCTCGATCGTCGCCGCCGGCCCGCACGCCCCCGTCCTGCACTGGACGCGCTGCGACGGCCGCGTGAACGACGCCGACCTGCTGCTGCTCGACGCCGGTGTCGAGATGAACTCGCTCTACACCGCCGACGTCACCCGCACGTTCCCGGTGAGCGGCGAGTTCAGCGCGCCGCAGCGCCAGGTCTACGACCTCGTGCTCGAGTCGCACGTCGCCGCGCTCGCGGAAGTGCGGCCGGGCAACGACTACAGCGCTTTCCACCACACCGCCATGCGCGTGCTCGCCGAGGGCCTGCACGACTGGGGCCTGCTGCCGGTCAGCGTCGACAAGGCGCTCGACCCGTCCGGTCAGCACCACCGCCGCTACATCGTCTGCGGCACCGGGCACTTCCTCGGCCTCGACGTGCACGACTGCGCCGACGCCCGGCAGGAGACCTACCAGCAGGGCATCCTCGAACGCGGCATGGCGCTCACGGTCGAGCCCGGCCTGTACTTCCACCCGAACGACGAGACGCTGCCGCCGGAGCTGCGCGGCATCGGCGTGCGCATCGAGGACGACCTCGTCGTCACGTCGACCGGTGCGGACGTCCTCTCGGACTCGCTGCCCATCGACGCCGACGACGTGGCCGCCTGGGTGCGCAAGCAGCGCTCCTGACGCGTTCCTAAGTGGACGGAGTGGAGCGGGCCCACGCGAACGTGAGTTCCACGGCCCGCTTCCAGTTCGCGTACTCGTCCTCGCGGTGCCGGGCGTCCATCGCCGGGTTCCACCGCGCGGCCAGGTGCCAGTTCCTCCGCAACCCCTCCAGGTCCGGCCAGTAACCGGCGGCCAGGCCTGCGGCGTACGCGGCACCCAGTGACACGGTCTCCGCCACGAGCGGCCGCATCACCGGGATGTCCAGGACGTCCGCGAGGAACTGCATCAGGAGGTGGTCGGCGGTCATCCCGCCGTCCACCTTCAACACCGGCGTCGGCGCCCCGAGGTCGGCGTTCATCGCGTCTACGACCTCGCGCGTCTGCCAGCCCGTCGCCTCCAGCACGGCCCGCGCCAGGTGACCCTTGTTGATGTACGAGGTGAGCCCGACGACGAGGCCGCGCGCCTGCGAGAGCCAGTGCGGCGCGAAGAGCCCCGAGAACGCCGGCACGATGTAGCAGCCGCCGTTGTCCTTCACCGTGCGTGCCAGCGTCTCGATCTCCGGCGCGGAGTGGATCAGCCCGAGGTTGTCGCGGAACCACTGCACCAGCGACCCGGCGACGGCGATCGAGCCCTCCAGCGCGTACGCCGGTTCGCCGCCGATCTGATAGCCGATCGTCGTCAGCAGCCCGTGCTTCGAACGCACGAGTTCGGTCCCGGTGTTCATCAACAGGAACCCGCCGGTGCCGTACGTGCCCTTGATCGACCCCTTCTCGAAACAGGTCTGGCCGAACAGCGCCGCGTGCTGGTCGCCCAGCGCCGCCGTGATCGAGATGCCCGGCACCACGCGCGTCGTGACACCGCTGATCTCGGTCGACGGCCGGATCTCCGGCAGGATCACAGAGGGCACGCCGAAGAACTCCAGCAGCATCGGATCCCATTGCCGCGTCGAGAGGTTCATCAGCATCGTCCGCGACGCGTTGGTCACGTCCGTGACGTGCAGGCCGCCGTTCACGCCGCCGGTGAGGTTCCAGATCAGCCAGGTGTCCATGGTGCCGAACAGGACGTCGCCGCGTTCGGCCTTGGCGCGCAGGCCTGGTGTGTGGTCGAGCATCCAGCGCAGTGACGGCGCCGAGAAGTACGTCGCCAGCGGCAGGCCGCAGCGGTCGCGGACCTCCTCGATGCCCTGCTTCTTGCCGAGTTCGGTGACGAGGTCCTCGGTGCGGATGTCCTCCCAGACGATCGCGCGTCCCACGGGGACACCGGTGTGCCGGTCCCACAGCACGAACGTCTCGCGCTGGTTCGTGATGCCCATCGCGACGACCTGCTCGGCCGTGATCCCCGCCTGCCGCAACGCCTGCGGCACGATCCGGTCGACGTTGCGCCAGATCTCCACGGCGTCCTGCTCCACCCAGCCCGGCCGGGGGTGGTACTGCCGGTGCTCGCGCTGGGCGACCGCGACGAGGCGGGCGTTCTGGTCGAACACGATGCAGCGCGTCGACGTGGTGCCCTGGTCGATCGCCATTACGAACCGTTGCACGGCGAGCCCCTCAGTTCTCGTCGACGAGCGAGGTGGTGACGGATTCCGCGGCCTGCACGACCTGACGCACCAGCGTCGCACGCGGCCGGCCCGCCGAGTCGCACAGGCGGTCCGCCGCGCCGGAGATGCCGATCGCGCCGATCACGAGCCCGCCCGGGATGCGGATCGGCGCGGCGATGCTGGCCTCGCCCGGCATGTACTCCTCGGCCTCACCCGCCCAGCCCTGCCCGCGCACCTCGGTCAGCACGCGCTCCAGCATCTGCGTGCGCGTGATCGTCCTGCGCGTCAACGACGTCAGCTCCCGTTTGCGTGCGGCCGCCGACAGGTCCGGGTCGTAGGCGAGCAGCACCTTGCCGAGCGCGGTGGCGTGCAACGGCAACATCGCGCCGATACCGAGGGTTTGCACAGAGTCATCGGGGCGGAACACGTGGTGCACGACGAGCACGGCGCCGTCGTGGTGCATGCCGATCCGCACCTCCTGACCGCTCCGCGCGGCGAGCGTGTCGGCCCAGTTGATCGATCGAGAACGCAGTTCGTTCGCGTCGAGGTAGGACGTTCCCAGGTGCAGCAGGGCCGCGCCGAGGCGGTAGCGGCCCGTTCCCGAGTCCTGCTCGACGAACTCGACCCGTTGCAGCGTACGGAGAATCCCGTGCGCTGTGCCCCGCGCGAGACCGAGCGAGTCGGCTATCTCCGTGAGACCGTGGTGGCCGGAGCCACGCGCCAGCAGCCGCAGCACGGCTGCGGCTCGTTCGATCGACTGGATGGGTCCCGGCACGCGAGAAACGTAATTGAGACGACCTGTGTCGGCAATGTCGAACAGCTACGACGCCCGTCACCCCTGGATACGGGCCTGAAACGCCTTGTCTGCGCGCAGCGTGACCGGTCGGTCACACCTTCCGTGGCCGCAGGTGTCGACATTGTCGAAACGTGCCTGTTGAGCAGTAGTGACCTGGCTCATTACGTTCCGCCTCAATCACCACGTGGTGATCAGCCGTTCAAGGACGAATGGGAGGCCAGCGTGGGTCTCGGGACAGTGTTCCTCAGCGAGGTGCTCGGTACGGGCATCTTGTTGTTGCTGGGTGCGGGCGTGGTGGCCAACGTGCTGCTCGCCAAGTCGAAGGGGTTCGACGGCGGCTGGCTGTTGATCAACTTCGGCTGGGGTCTCGGCGTCTTCGCCGGTGTCTACATCGCGTACAAGTCGGGTGCGCACCTCAACCCCGCTGTCACGATCGGCATCCTCACCAGTGGCGCGGACGAGTTCGCCCCCGGTGTGCCGGTCGGCGTCGGCTCGACGCTCGTCTACTTCGCCGGCGAGATGCTCGGCGCGTTCCTCGGTGCCGTGCTCGCGTGGCTCGCGTACAAGCCGCACTTCGACGAGACGCCCGACGAGGGTCTCAAGCTCGCCGTCTTCTCCACCGGCCCGGCGATCCGCAGCTACACCTGGAACCTGGTGTGCGAGATCATCGGCACGTTCGTCCTGGTCTTCGTGGTCCTCGCCCTGGGCAAGACCCCGACCCAGCTCGGCCCGCTGGCCGTCGCGATGCTCGTCGTCGGCATCGGCGCCTCCCTCGGCGGCCCCACCGGCTACGCGATCAACCCGGCCCGCGACCTCGGTCCGCGCATCGCGCACGCGCTGCTTCCGCTGTCCTACAAGGGCACCGACGGTGAGGCCGTCGGCAAGAAGGACTCCGACTGGGGTTACTCCTGGGTGCCCGTCGTCGGCCCGATCATCGGTGGCGCTCTCGCCGGCGTGATCGCCTCGCTCGCGTTCTGATCTGACCATCCGGAAAGGACAGTTTCGATGACGCAGTACGTTCTCGCCGTCGACCAGGGCACGACCAGCACGCGGGCGATCATCTTCGACCACAGCGGCTCCATCGTCGCCGTGGGCCAGAAGGAGCACGAGCAGATCTTCCCGAGGGCCGGCTGGGTCGAGCACAACCCGGTCGAGATCTCGGAGAACACCCGGTTCGTGATCGGCCAGGCGCTCTCCACCGCCGACCTCAACACCGGCGACCTCGCCGCCGTCGGCATCACCAACCAGCGCGAGACCGCGGTGGTGTGGGACAAGAACACCGGCGAGCCCGTCTACAACGCGATCGTCTGGCAGGACACCCGCACCCAGGCGATCGTCGAGGAGCTCGGCGCCCTCGGCGGCGGCGCCGACCGCTACAAGGCGAAGGTCGGCCTGCCGCTGGCGACCTACTTCTCCGGCCCGAAGATCCGCTGGATCCTCGACAACGTCGAGGGCGCCCGTGAGCGTGCCGAGGCGGGCGACCTGCTGTTCGGCAACACCGACACGTGGACGCTGTGGAACCTCACCGGCGGCCCCAACGGCGGTGTGCACGCCACGGACGTCACCAACGCGTCGCGGACCATGCTGATGGACCTCGACACGCTGCAGTGGGACGCGGAGATCGCCGCCGACATGGGCATCCCGCTGTCCATGCTGCCGGAGATCCGTTCCTCCTCCGAGGTCTACGGCAACGGCGGCCCCGGCGGTGTGCTCAAGGGCGTGCCGATCGCGGGCATCCTCGGCGACCAGCAGGCGGCGACGTTCGGCCAGGCCTGCTACGAGCCCGGCACCGCCAAGAACACCTACGGCACCGGCAACTTCATGTTGCTCAACACCGGTACCGAGAAGGTGGCCTCGAAGAACGGTCTGCTCACGACCGTCTGCTACAAGATCGGCGACGAGGCCCCCGTCTACGCGCTGGAAGGCTCCATCGCCGTCACCGGCTCGCTGGTGCAGTGGCTGCGCGACAACCTCGGCATCATCGGCTCGGCCGCGGAGATCGAGACGCTGGCGGCCTCCGTCGAGGACAACGGCGGCGCGTACTTCGTGCCGGCGTTCTCCGGTCTGTTCGCGCCGTACTGGCGAGCGGACGCGCGCGGTGCGGTCGTCGGCCTGACCCGGTTCGTCAACAAGGGTCACCTCGCCCGTGCCGTGCTGGAGGCGACGGCGTTCCAGACCCGCGAGGTGCTGGACGCGATGAACGCCGACTCCGGCGTGCCGCTGACCGAGCTCAAGGTCGACGGCGGCATGGTCGCCAACGAACTGCTGATGCAGTTCCAGGCCGACGTGCTCGACGTGCCGGTGGTGCGTCCGGTCGTCGCCGAGACCACCGCTCTCGGCGCCGCGTACGCCGCCGGCCTGGCCGTCGGCTACTGGTCCGGTCTGGACGAGCTGCGCGCGAACTGGGCCGAGGACAAGCGCTGGACGCCCGAACTGGACTCCGACGAGCGCGAGCGCGAGTACCGCAACTGGAAGAAGGCCGTCACCAAGTCGTTCGACTGGGTCGACGCCGACGTCCGCTAGGAAATTCCTTTCTTAGGAGCTGAAGTTGTTCGCAAGGCTGGATCCGGCTCGGCGCGCCCGCTCTCTGGAAGCGTTGGGCAGCACGGAGTTCGACGTCCTCGTCGTCGGCGGTGGCGTGGTCGGCGCGGGCGCTGCTCTCGACGCGGCGTCACGCGGCCTCTCCGTCGCCCTGGTCGAGGCCGACGACTGGGCGGCGGGCACGTCGAGCCGGTCCAGCAAGCTCGTCCACGGCGGGCTGCGGTACCTGGAGCAGCTGGAGTTCAAGCTGGTCCGGGAAGCTCTGAAGGAACGCGGGTTGCTGCTGCGCCGGCTCGCACCGCACCTGGTGCGGCCGGTGCCGTTCCTCTTCCCGTTGAAGAAGCAGTGGGAACGCGCCTACGTCGGCGCGGGCGTGCTGCTGTACGACTCGATCGGCGGCGCCGGAGCCGTGCCGATGCACCGGCACCTCTCCCGCCGCAAGATGGCCTCCGTCGGACCTTCTGTCGACGCGGACGCTTTCGCCGGCGCGATCCGGTACTACGACGCGCAGATGGACGACGCGCGGTTCGTGTCGACTCTCGTGCGCACGGCCGCTCAGCACGGTGCGACCGTCGTGTCCCGCGCACGAGTCACGTCGCTCTTGCGTACCGACGGCAAGGTCACCGGTGCTTCGGTGCGTGATGAGCTGTCGGGCGTAACACACGTCGTGCGCGCACGACGGGTAATCAGCGCCACGGGCGTCTGGACCGACTCGCTCAACTCGATGTCGCCGGGCGCACCGCCGTTCCACGTGCGGATGTCCAAGGGCGTGCACGTCCTGGTGGAGCGGTCGAAGATCCAGCTCGACGGCGGCCTGATCACGCAGACCGAGAAGTCGGTGCTGTTCGTGATCCCCTGGGGCGCCTACTGGATCATCGGCACCACCGACACGCCGTACTCCGAGGCGCCGGAGTCGGTCTCGGCCACTCCCGAGGACGTCGCGTACATCCTCGACCACGTGAACGCCGTGCTGCGATCGCCTTTGTCGGTGAAAGACGTCGTCGGTACTTATGCGGGTCTGCGCCCTCTGCTCGCCGGAGCCTCCGCCGACACCTCGAAACTGTCGCGCGAACACGCCGTCGCACAGCCGGAGCCCGGTTTCTTCGTGATCGCGGGCGGCAAGTACACGACCTACCGCGTGATGGCCGCCGACGTCGTGAACGCGGCGGTCTCCGGCCTGGGCCGTGCGGTGGCACCCTCCCTGACCGCACGGCTGCCGTTGTGCGGCGCCGTCGGTTTCCAAGAACTGTGGGCGGACCGGGCTCGCGTCGCTGCGGAGTCCGGCCTGCCCACGTCCACCGTGGAACGTCTGCTGCGCCGCTACGGCTCGGCCGTGTCCGACGTGCTGGCCCTCGTCGCGCAGGACGCTTCTCTGGCGGAGCCCGTCGCCGGGTACCTGGCGGCGGAGATCGTGTACGCCGTGACGCACGAGGGCGCGCTGGGGCTGGAGGACGTGCTGGCCCGGCGCACCCGGATCGCCATGGAGCACCTGGACTTCGGTTCGTCGGTCGCGGGTGAGGTGGCTGATCTGATCGCCGGCCCGCTGGGGTGGTCCGGCTCTGAACGTGATGCTGCGGTTGATGCCTATCGGGCGGACACGAGGTTGGCGGCCCAGACAGGAATGTGACAGTGAGATGGACAGCGCGGAGCTGATCGAGAGGCTGCGGCGGGAGGGCGGTTTTCGCCTGCTCCCGTTGCTGGGGAACACCGGGCAGGTCGCAGGGGTGCACCTGGCCCGGTTCCTCCCCGGCGGGCACCTCGACGTGATCCAGGCCTGGGACGAGCGGTGGGCCGTGTGGGCGCGGCTGCCGGACACGCTGGACGCCGCCGCGCCGTTCGCGGGACCGGCCGGGGGAGTGGTGCGGAGCGGGCCGCTGGGGCGGGTGGTGGCGCCGTTGTTGCCGCTGCAGGCCGGGCTTCTCGCGCCCTGACTGCGGCTTCAACCCGGACTTACCGCCCCTTAAGCGGTCCGCGCGAGTGTGCGGGACATGATCAGAGCACTCGCGCTGGCCCTGCTGACCGTCGTCGTCACCGCCCCGGCAGCACACGCCGCCGGCCCAGTCGGCCTGACCGACGGCTTCTACGTGGACCCCGACTCCAACCCCGCCGTGTGGGTGCGCGACCACGCGGGCGACGGACGGCAGGCCGCGATCAAGGCGAACATCTCGTCCAAGCCGATCGCCCGCTGGTTCGGGGCCTGGAGCGGGGACATCAAGACCGCCGTGTCGTCCTACGTGAACAAGACCGGCACCAAGTTGCCCGTGCTGGTGGCTTACAACATCCCCGGCCGCGACGCGTGCGGTGGCCACTCCGGCGGCGGCGCGGGGACGCCTGCTGCTTATCGGACCTGGATCTCCTCCTTCGCCTCGGCGATCGGCACGCGGCCGGCCGTGGTGGTGATCGAGCCGGACTCGCTGGCGGACTTCACCTGCATGGACGGGGTCAAGGCCGCCGAGCGGACGGCGATGATCAAGTACGCCACCGAGCAGTTCAAGTCCAAGGCGCCCAACACGTGGGCCTACCTCGACGCGGGCAACGCGCAGTGGGTGCCGGCCGGGACCATGGCGGCGCGGCTCGACTCAGCGGGTGTGCGGAACGTGCGCGGCTTCTCGATCAACGTGTCGAACTACCACACCACCGCCGCCTCAACGGCCTACGGCGACTCGGTCAGTGGCTCGCTGCCCGGTTACGCCAAGCCGTACGTGATCGACACCAGCCGCAACGGCAACGGGCACAACGGTGAGTGGTGCAACCCCGGTGGGCGCAAGCTCGGCACGCCCGCTCGCACTGGCGGGGGTGCGGAGATGCTGCTGTGGGTCAAGGTGCCCGGTGATTCGGACGGACGTTGTGGCAAGGCACCGGGCGTCGACGCCGGGAAGTTCGACCCGCAGCTCGCGTTCGACCTGGTGCACGGCTACTGAGCGAGGGCGCGCAGCGGTGTGGGGCCGCGGTACTCCGCGATCTTGCGCCGCGACTGGTTCTCGTCCAGGGCGACCTCGCCGAGCAGGTCGAAGAGGCTGCGGGCCCGTTCGACGGCCGCCTCGCCCTGGGCGAAGACCCTCGCCAGGTCGGACTCCGCGTGGACGAGCGGCGGGGCCTTCTCGAACTCGAACAGCGTGCACGTGGACTGGAACGCCGCCGTGGCCGCCTCTTCCGGCACGATGCGGACGATGGCGGAGTTCGCCTGCAGCCACACGTACTGCTCCTCCATCACCTGCGCGGTGCCGAGGCGCATCCGCAGCGCCAGTTCGTGGAGGTAGAAGACGCACCGGGGGCCGTTGGGGCGGCGCATGACCGCCTGCCTGTCGAGGTCCTCGATCGGCTGGCCCGTCGCGGCCTGCAGGGCACGGGCGTAGTTCCTGGTCTGCAGGAGGCTGTTCACGGTCAGGACGTCGTACGCCGTGATGCCGGTGGCCGTGGCCTCCGTCATCGCGAGGGTGCGCAGGTTGCCGGGCACCTGGGCGAGGTACGGGTCGAAAGCGTTGTGGTAGCGGCGGAGGAAGTCCTCGAAGAAGTCGATGTCCTTGCCGCACACGGTGAGGTACTGGGCCAGGTCGATGTCCGTGCCCCGGATCTTGCCGTGCTCGAGGTTGGACACCTTGCTCGGATCCCAGCCGAGTTGCAGCGCCATCGCGCGGCCCCTCAAACCGGTGAACCTCTGCCTGAGGCGGCGCAGCTCGTCGCCCAGATCCCTGCTGTACGCGGTGGAAGTCGTCACGGTCACGACTCCGAACGTATGGGTTGGAATCGGTCCAAGGTACGGGCTCGTTCGAGTGAAAACGCCCGCTCTCGACCGCGCTGCCTCAGTCGAGCAGCTTGCGCAGCTCCAGTTCGAAGTCGACGTAGTCGTTCTCGCAACCGGGGGCCACCACGTCGTAGGTGGAGTTCAGGAACTCCTGCAGCTCGGCCGACTGCACGTGGAACACCGCGTGCGACACGTCGGAGCGCAGCTCCAGAACGGCGGTCGTGGAGTTGTGGGGCCGCAGCCGCACGTCACCCGCGCCGCTGGTGGTGATCAGTCCGTCGGCGAGCAGGTCGCGGCTGACGAGCCACACGGTCTCCTGGCGTCCCATGCGGAAAGTCATGGTCACCGCGTGCGGGTCGTCGGCGCGGTAGCCGAGCTCGACGTCGACGGGCAGGGGACGCCCGGACGGCGCGATGAAGGCGAATGTCGAGTCGGCGCCCACTCGTGTCACGTTCCTCATGCCCCCTTAGACGTCCGGCAACCTCCGTGGATGCCTCGATCAGGAAAAGCGATCGGAACGTGATTTTCAATGGGCCTGAAGTATGACTTTTCGCATGCAGACACTCCCACCAGGTAAGACGCGGGCAGTCACCTGTTCTGACCAGGGATTTTCCGATATTCGCGGAGGTCGGCTCGGTCATCTGTGGATGCAGGTCACGAGATGAGACGGCCTGCTCTCGACCCGGAAGATGGGACGGCGGGATGATTACCTTAAATTCGCCTTAAAAGTGAACGTGCATTCTGTAGCTGTTTCGGCACGGTAAGTGACATGCCGCATCTCGGTGATGGCGCGCTCCGTCAGGCAGGGTTGCCGCGCGGCCGCAACCGTCCACCGGGCAGCGGCGGCGCGGGCAGCCGGGCACCGGGGTAACCCTCGACCCGGCCGAACCGGTCGGTCTCCGCCTGCCACTCCTCCCGGAACGCGGCGATCTCGTCGTGGGTGCGCCCGACGAAGTTCCACCACATGACGATCTCCTCGCCGAACGGTTCACCGCCCAGCAGCACGACCCGCGCGCCCTCGGCCGACGACAACGTCAGCGATGTGCGGCCGGTGCCGACGTACCCGAGCGAGCCGGACTCGAGCGGGGTCGAGCCCAGCGTCACGTCGCCGGTGTCGAGCAGGACGCCGTGCTCGAACGCCGGGTCGACCTCCACCGTCAGCGAAGCACCCGCCGGCAGCACGATCTCGGCACCCAGCAACGGCGTGAACGTGCGGACGGGGGAGCGGGAACCCGCGAGCGAGCCGAGGAACACCCGGACCGCGCAGCCGTCCACCGTGACGGTCGGCGGGACGTGGTGCTGGAAGTCGCGCGGCGCGTCCCGGTGGGCGTCGGGCAGGGCCAGCCACAGCTGCACGCCGTGCAGCACGGTGGACGCGGTGGTGGACTGCTCGGAGTGGCAGATACCGCTGCCGCCGGTCATCAGGTTGAGCTCGCCGGGGCGGACGTACGCGTGGACGCCGAGGCTGTCGCGGTGCTCGATCTCGCCGGTGAACAACCAGCTGACGGTCTGCAGGCCCGTGTGGGGGTGCGGGGCCACGTCCATGCTGACGTCTTCGGGGCCGTAGTGGTCGCAGAAGCACCAGGCGCCGATCAGCGACCGCTGCTTCTGGGGGAGCGTGCGGCGCACCTTCATCGCCCGCGGGCCGCCCAGCGGGACGTCGCGCGGGGTCAGCACCTCCACGCCACCGGGGATGGAGGTGCACGTCACTTCTGCGGGCTCGGCCTCGACATTGCTCACGGGGTCGATCGTAAGCTGGCGCGGGGGTATCAGTGGATCTTCGCGCACACGTGTCGAGCAGCGGGTACGTGCTCGACGACGCACAGCTCGGCGTGATCGCCCGGCTCGAGGCGCTCGCCGGCCAGCGCAGGGGTGTCTACCTGCACGGGCCGGTCGGCCGGGGGAAGAGCTTTCTGGCGGACGCGCTGTTCGACGTGCTGCCCGGGCCCAAGAAGCGCGTGCACTTCCACGCGTTCTTCCAGGAGCTGCACCGGCGGATCTCCGAGCGGTTGCGCGAACGCGGCGCCGTCGCCAGGGCGGTGAGTGAGCTGGTCGGGCGGGCGAAGGTGCTCGCGTTCGACGAGCTGCACGTGCACGACGTCGGTGACGCCATGCTGCTGACCCGGTTGTTGGAGGTGCTCCAAGACCGCGAGGTGATGATCATCGCCACGTCCAACTACCCGCCGGGCGGACTGCTGCCCGACCCGCTCCACCACGACCTCTTCCTCCCCGGCATCGAGTTGGTCGAGAAGCTCATGGAACCCGTGGAGCTCAACGGCGCCAACGACTACCGGCACCTGCGCGGCGCGCCACGCTCCCGTTTCGAGACCGGCGAGATCACCAGGACCGCGGATCTCCCGTCAGACCCGGTCACGCTCGACGTCAACGGCCGCGCGATCACCGCGCTGGGCACCGAAGGCGCCAGGATCTGGTTCGACTTCGGCGACCTGTGCGAGAAACCGACCTCGACGCAGGACTACCTGGTGCTCGCCGACCGCTTCGACGAGTGGGTGGTCGCCGGTGTTCCCCGGCTGCACACCTGCGGCAGGGACGCCAGGCAGCGGTTCTCGAACGTCGTGGACGTGTTGGTGGACAAGGACGTCAGGCTGACGCTCGTGAGCGACCACGTGCTCGGGGAGATCGTCGGCGGCGACACGCGCGACCTCGCCCGCACCGCCAGCAGGCTGGAACTGATCAACACGACCGGGTGAACAGTTGGGCCGCCTCCACCGCCGATAGGGAAGCACAACCCCTGTCGTAGGAGCAGCAAGTGAAGATGGCGCGTGCCCGGATCGGCCAGCTCGTGGAGAGCAACCGGTTCCAGATGTTCATCATCGGCGTGATCGTGATCAACGCGATCACGCTGGGAGCGGAGACCTCCACCGTTCTGAACGCGAACTTCGGCCCGCTGCTGACGTTGATCGACCACCTGGCGCTGACGATCTTCACGCTGGAGCTCGGGGCGAGGCTGTACGCGTTCGGCTGGAAGTTCTTCAAGGACCCGTGGAACGTCTTCGACTTCGTCATCGTGGCCATCGCGCTGATCCCGGCCGCGGGTCCGCTGTCCGTGCTGCGCAGCCTCCGGATCCTGCGGGCGCTGCGGCTCGTCGCGATGGTGCCGAGCATGCGCCGGGTCGTCACGGCGCTGGTGAGGTCTATTCCGGGGTTGCTGTCGCTGTCCGGTCTGCTGGCGCTGCTGGTCTACATCGGCGGCGTGATCGCGAGCAACCTGTTCGGCGACACCGGTGACCCGCGCTTCACCGGCCTCGGCCCGACGTTGCTGACGCTGTTCCAGATCACCACGGGCGACGGCTGGTCGGACGTGATGCGCGACCTGATGGAGCAGAAGCCCCTCGCGTGGATCTTCTTCCTCGTCTACCTGATGGTCGGCTCGTTCACGATGCTGAACCTGTTCATCGCGGTGGTGTGCAGCGCGATGCAGGAGGAGATCACGTTGCCCGCACCCCGGTCCGCGAGCCACGACGACCTGCTGTTGCAGGAGGTCCGGGCGCTGCGGGAGGAAGTGCGGGCGATCAGGCAGAACGCGTAGTAGCCAGGGGTCCCGATCGGCGACGCCGCCGTACACCGATCGGAACCCCTGCAACCCCCGCCTTCTACGGGGTGACCGGGATGTTCGACACGCCCTTCTTCGCACGGCTGACCGTGTTCGAGGCGTGCACGACATTCGGGTTGGCCTTGCACTTCGACGTGGACGACACGTACACCGCGTACTCGCCGACGTTGCCGAGGTCGGACCTGTTGCCCCGCCACACGTTCCCGCAGCCGTTGCCGAACGACGGTGTCGTGCTCGGGTTGTGCGTCTCGTAGCCGTTCTTGAACGTGCCGGGCGAGGCGAAGGTGCCGGTGTTGTTCTCGATCCGGTAGCCGAAGCCCTTAACGTCGATCCACGAGTCGGCGGAGTTGGCGCCGGAGATCCCGGTGCCGTTGAAGGTGTTGCCGCTGATCAGGCCGCCCTGCGTGCCTTCCTTGACGTCGATGTGCTCCGCCGACACGCCGGGGCCGATCTTGTTGCCGAGCACCTGGACGCGGTCGGACCTGTCGGCGCCGCCGGAGTTGCCGTGGCACTTCCAGTTGGAGTTCGCGGAGCCGATGTACACGCCCTCGCCGTAGTCCTTCGTGACGACGCCGGCGTCGGTGATCGTCGAGTTCCTGATGACGCCGTCGGCGGAGGAACGCCGGAAGTGCACGCCTTCCTCGTCGGTCCTGCGCACGGTCACGCCGTCGATCGTGACGTGGTGGGAGTTGTCGAGGATGATGCCCTTCTTCGACTCCGCCACCGTGATGCCCTTGATGGTCCAGTAGGGCGCGTTGTACAGCCACAGGCCGTACCCCGAGTCCCAGCCCGCGGTCGGCACCGGGCAGGAGGGCGCTGTACCGGAGGGGCCGTCGTTGACCAGCACCGCGGACGACGGGCCGGTCAGCGTGATCGGGTTGCTGGACGTGCCGGCCTTCTGCGAGACGAACGCGCCGCGGTACGTGCCCGGCGCCAACGAGATCGTGTCGCCCGGTTTGGCGTTGAGCAGGGCGGTCTTCAGCTGGTCGGCGGTGGACACCGGGATCGTGGCCCGCGCGCCGACGTTGTCCTCAGTGGACCCCGCCGCGAAGTTCGCCGGGATGTTCTTGAGGAACAAGGACTTCGCCGAATCGGTCTTCGAAGCGTCGACGCCGTGACCGCCGGTGTAGTCGCGCCGCTCGTTCTTCGCCCAGTCCGCGATGGCGGTGCCGCCGACGTCCAGGTGCTTGTACGCGCCGCCGTTCCAGCCGAACTGGTAGATCCGCGACCTCTCGCTGTAGAACGGGTCGTAGGAGCCGCCGGTCGACAGCTGCTTCGTCATGCCGTTGTTGAAGAACACGTTGCGCGGGCCGGAGGCGCCGGACCACTTGACGGCCTTCTTGCCGGCACCCCACCAGATCGGGAACCAGTTCGAGTCGTCGGGTCCGCCGCCGCCCTCCTCGCCGCAGTTCGCGCGGCAGTTGCCCGAGCGGTGGGCGTAGGAGACCTTCACGCTGTTGTTCTCGAACAGGTTGTTGCGCTCCCACCCGCCGTGCAGGTTGAGGTCGGAGTCGAAGTCGTTGCCCACCACTACGTTGCCTGCGGCCGACCACTGGAACGTGAAGTGCCGCAGGTTGCGGGAGGTGTTGCCGGCGTAGAGCGAGTCCCACACGCGTGAGCCGCGGAAGTAACCGTTGCCGCCCTTGCCCTTGTTCCACGAGCCGTCGAGGTGGTTGTCGACGATCTGGAGGTTCTTCGCCTCCTCGGTGACGATCGGGTGCGATCCCGTCATCTCCGCGCGGATGCCCTTGACCCACGAGTTCGCCGCCCACTTGAACACGATGCCGTGCATCTCGTCGGCGGGAGCCATGTTGCCGTAGTTGTTGACGGCCTCGGCGGGGTCGAGGTTCGGCATCGCCTGCGTGAAGCCGAAGTTCTCGAACCCGACGCCGAGGACCGGGTCCACCAGCGGCGACACCTTCGAGTCGTACGTCGCGCCGCCGATCGCCGGGGAACCGTCCGAGGTGGAGTTGACCGGGACGTCGAACTCCAGCGGCTTGTCGAGCGTGATCGTGGTGCCCGAGACCGAGGCGACGGTGAAGATCTGCTGCCGCATGTGCATGTTGAGCATCGGGTACGGCGTGCCGGTCGCGAACTGCTGCTCGTAGAACTTGACCGAGTTCGCGGCCCGCACGTTGACGAGCATGCCCGCCTTGATCGCACTGGCCGAGGCGACCTTGACGGTGCGATCACCGGCCTTCGCGGCGGCGCTCACCTTCGCGCCGGCCTTCCAGTGCACGTTCACCGTGCCCTCGAAGATGTCCTTGCGGTTCTCCGGCGCTGCCGCGTAGTCGCTCGCGTAGCTGCTGTGCACACCACGCGACTGGACCCGGAACAGGCCGCGGCCCGGCCACAGCCAGCCGCCCTTGCCCTGCCCGGAGGTCATGCCGTCCTCGTCCCAGTCCGAGCCGTCCGGGGTCAGGGAGTCGTAGCGGGTGTTCGCGTCCGGGGTGTAGACGATCTTCGTGGCGGTCGCGCCCGCGCCTCTGATCACCAGGTGGTCGGCATCGACGTGGAGCTCCTTGGAGACCTTCACCTGGCCAGCCGGGAGCGTGATGGTGCTGAGCTTCGTGTAGCTCGCGCTGGGCGAGCACTGCGTCCTGATCGTGTCGATCGCGGCCTGGAGCCCCGCCGTGTCGTCGGCCGCGTCGTCCGGGCGGACGCCGAACTGGGAAGCGAGTTCCGCCGCCGTGATCTGACAGGCGGCGTTCGGGTTGATCTCATTGTTTCCCGGCAGCACCCCATTGCCGCGATATCCGGCTTTCGACCAGTCGTACATGCCGGAAATAGGTGCGCGCCGGTTGCCTGACGAGACGTCCAGCCCCGTCAGTGCAGGTGCGGCGATCGCTGACGCGGCGGGGACGGTCAGCGAACCGATTAAGAGCAGGGACAGCAGAGACAGAGAGGTTTTCGTCATTGATAACCCTCGGTTGGCAGGGCGGGGCCATTTCTTTGTAGTCGATGGTTTAGATCTGTGTCAAATATTCACATTCATGAAATGGGTAATGTTGCAATGCTTTTCAATGACGGATGTTGCCCGATCGGACGGTGTGCGCGGCAGCTCACGGCCCTGAATCGTGGGAGTCGAATGGACCGGTCGCGGTCCGAGTGGGCGCGAGGACGGGTCGGGGCCGCCGGACCGGGATTTCCGGAGCCGCGCGGGAGCGGACGACTCAGGCGGTGGGTCCGTAGGCGCGCAGGAAGGCCCGCACGCCGGAGGTGGTGATCGCGAGGACGTCCTCCGCCGGCAGGGGTACGGCGCCGTAGAAGGTCTGGTGGTTGACCTCGGTGATCGTCAGCAGCGTGAGGTGGGCGGCGGCGCGCTCGGCGTCGTCGAGGACCAGCAGGCCGCGGTCGGCGAGGGTGCTCAGGTATGGCGACAGCCGCAGGTGGGCGGTCTGCGGGCCCGCGTCGATCCACGCCTTCAGGATGGGTGGCGGGATCCGGGACGCCTCGGCCTCGATCGCCCGGACCAGGGCGAAGTGGTCGGGGAAGGTCCTCATGGCGGCGACCCGGTCGAGGGTGAAGTCGATCAGGTCCTGCTCCAGGTCGACGATCTTGCGCAGATGCCGGTCCATGATCCGGCCGATCTCGGCGGTCACCTCGTGCGCGCCCTCCAGCGCGACGTCGAGGAACAGCTGTTCCTTGTCCGTGAAGTGGTTGTAGATCGTCCGCTTGGAGACGCCCGCCTCGGCGGCGATCGCGTCGACCCCGGCGCGGCTGTAGCCGTCGCGTCCGAACACCTTGCGGGCGGCGTGCATGATCGCCCGCCTCTTCTCCGGCCTGCCGTGTGGTTTCTGCCGACCGTCGGTCATGGCCGCCCTCCGGGTGGAAACTGCTCGGTGCAGTCTACTGAATGCACCAGTCGGTGTACTAGATGCACTACCCGGTGTACTTTGGGGCGAGTGACCACCCAGACTGTTCCTGACCAGCGGGTGCCCGTGCCGTGGCTGGTCCTGCTCGCCACTCCGGCCGCTCTCAGTGCCAACGCCACCACCACCGTCATCCCCGCACTGGCGCACGACCTCGGCGTGTCCGCGGGCGTCGCCACCTGGACCGCCACCGCCTTCGGCTGGGCCGCCCTCGCCGGCACCCCGGTGACCGCCGGGCTGCTGCGCGACCGGGGACCCCGCTTCGTGCTCCTGCTCAACGGTGTCCTCGTCCTGGCCGGCACGCTGCTCGTGCTCGTCGCCCCCGGCCTGCCCGTGCTGCTCGCCGGCCGCGCGGTGCAGGCGCTGGGGGGAGGGGGTCTGGTCGTGCTCGGGTACGGACTCGCCGGAACCGCCCAGCGGACAGGCGCCATCGCCGCGAGCTTCGGTCTCGTCGGCGCCTTCGGGCCCCTCTCCGGCGCGGTGCTGGCGGGCGCGTCCTGGCGGGCCGCGCTCTGCCTGTCGCTGCTCGCGTTGCTCGCGGTTCCGATGGTGCTGCGCAGGATGCCCGCGCGTCCTGACGTCGCCAGGCGGAATCCCGGCGACCCGTTCGGCCTGGTGCTCGTGCTCGCCTTGGTCAGCGCGTTGGTGCTGATACCGAGGTTCCCGCTGGTCACGTTCGCGGCACTGGGCGCGGTGGTTCTGCTCGCCCTGCACGTCCGTCGCCGGCCGGACGGATTCGTGCCGTTGACCGTCCTGCGCGCGAATGTCTTCCGCACTGCCGCGGTCGCCGCGTGCATGCTTTCCACCTCCTACTTCGTGTTGCTGTACACCGTGCCCCGGCTGTTGGAGCGGGAGTGGTCGCCCGGCCGGATCGGCGTGGCGACGCTCTTGGCACTGGCGGCGGGCTCTGCAGCGTCGTTGGTGATCGCCAGGTACACGGCGCGTTTCGCCCCCACGGCGATGCGGCTCGCACTCGCCGTGACTGGTGGCGTTGCGGTTGTTCTGCCTTTGGTCACACCGTGGCCCGTGAGCTGGGCGGCAGCGCTCGCGTTCTCCGTGTTCGCGTCGGGCACGGCGATGGGGTGGTACGCGAGCCGGGCGATCTCGGCGGTGCCGGTGGCCGATCGAGCCGTCGCCCTGGGGCTGTTCACCCTCTGCTATCAACTCGGCGGCGCCGCAGGGCCCGCCGTCGCGACGCTCATGATCGGATGACGGCGATTTCGGGCGAAGTGGAATATCGATCCGCACTTCATCCGGTTGGACGTGCGGAACCACCGGAACCAGTTCGCGGACAGGGGTGGAGCGGTTCCGGCGACCACTCTGATGCATCATCCCGCCCACCCGTTCGTGTCCGAACCAAGCCTGAACGGCGGATCGCTCGTTGGGCCATCAGCTGCAAAGGTCATTTCCTGTTCGGCAGTGAGCGTTCCAACGAACAGGAGCCACCCAGGTCATGGCGAGCCCCACTGTGAAGCCGGTTCTGCGCACCGACTACCAGCGTTCCGTCGCGGACTACTGGAACAAGGAGAAGGACCCGGTCAACATCAAGCTCGGTGAGGTGGACGGGCTCTACCACCACCACTACGGGCTCGGCCAGTACGACCCGGCTGTGCTGCAGGCGCCCGCCGAGGTGCGCGACCAGGCGATGATCGCCGAGATGCACCGGCTGGAGACGGCGCAGGCGGAGGTGCTGCTCGACGCGTTCGGCGACCTGCCGGCCAACCCGCACCTGATGGACGGCGGTTCGGGCCGCGGCGGCACGAGCTTCATGGCCAACGCGCGCTTCGGCGCCCGCATCGACGGCGTCAGCATCTCCGAGGAGCAGGTCGCCTTCGCCAACAACCAGGCGGCCGAACGCGGCGTCGCCGACCAGGTGCGGTTCCACTTCAAGAACATGCTCGACACCGGTTTCGAGACCGGCTCGCTCAACGGCATCTGGACCAACGAGACCACGATGTACGTGGACCTCCAGCAGCTGTACGGCGAGTTCGCGCGCCTCATCGCGCCCGGCGGCCGGTACGTCTGCATCACGGGCTGCTCCAACGACCTGACGGGCATGCGGTCGCGTGCGGTCAGCCAGATCGACCAGCACTACATCTGCAACATCCACCCCCGCAGCTACTACTTCAAGGCGCTGGCGGACAACGGGTTCGTGCCGATCAGCGTCGTCGACCTGACACCGGACACCATCCCGTACTGGGAGCTGCGGGCCCAGTCGTCGGTCGCGACCGGCGTCGAGGACCCGTTCCTCACCGCGTACAAGGAAGGCTCGTTCCACTACCTGCTGATCGTCGCGGACAGGATCTGATGAGGGATCTCCTCACCGGGCCGTCCGGGCTGGGCACCTCCGCTGCCCGGCTCGGGCGGCCCGAGGTCGTGGCACCCCCACCGGAACCGGGCTACGCCGAACGCCCGTGGGGCGACGGCACCGCGCCCCCGCTGTACGTGCCGGTGCTCGAACGCGAGGACGCCCTGCTGGCGGCCGCCGTGGACGAGCGCCTCGTCGCGTGGGCGGGGGAGTGCGGTTTCGAGGAGCCCGAACGGTTCCTGGGCGGCATGTTCGGCAGGCTCGCGGTGCTCACCCACGTGGACACCGACGACGTCGACCAGCTGCTGATCGCCGCCCGGCTGAACGCGGCCTGGTGGGCCGCCGACGACCTGTACGCGGACGACACGGAGATGGGCGCGATCCCGGCCGAACTGCCGCCACGCCTGGCTCTGGCGATGGCCGCGATGGACCCGGTGGCGCCCGCCGCCGAGTTCACCGTGGACCTGGAGGAGCGGGTCGCGTCCGACCCGGTGCTCGTCGGCCTCCGCTCGGGCATCGCGCACCTCACGTCCCGCAGCACGGCGACCGTGGTGCAACGGGTCTGCTACTCGACGTTCGCGATGTTCGTGTCGTGGGGCGCCTACGCGGCCTGGCGGCACACGGGCAACTACCCGCCCGCGTGGCAGTACCTCGCGACGAGGCAGCACGACACCTTCTACACGTCGATGACGCTCATCGACGCCGTCGGCGGCTACGAACTGCCCGCGCCGCTGTACTACGACCCGCGGGTGCGGCAGCTGCTCACGGCCGCGGGCACGGCGTCGGTCATCGTGAACGACCTGGTGTCGGTGGAGAAGGACGCCGCCGACGAGAAACCGGTCTGCAACATGGTCCTGCAGATCGCGGCCGACCGTGAGTGCTCGATCGCCGAGGCCACCGCACGGACCGTGGAGCTGCACAACCAGCTGGTGCGCGATTTCGAGGCCGGGCACAAGGCGTTGCTCGCGGTGCCGTCGGTGGAGCTGCACCGGTTCCTGAAGGGCACCAAGGCCTGGATGGGTGGCGGCTTCGAATGGCACACCACGCATCCGCGCTACAAGTAGAGCGTTCGCCTGGGCTGTGTCGAGCTCGTCGGTGGTGCCACACCGGCGAGCTCCGCGATCAGTCCTGTCGTCCCGCGATCACTCGGCGCAGCCACGCCAGTCGCGTGGCTCGGGCGCGCCGCGACAACGCCGCCTCCGGCACCAGCTGGTCGAAGCCGTGGCAGCCGCCGGGCCACACGTGCAGCTCGGCGTTCCCTCCTGCCTGCCAGATCCGGGAGGCGTACTCGACCGCCTCGTCGCGGAACACGTCCACCGAGCCCACGTCGACGTAGGTCGGCGGCAGACCGGTGAGATCGGTCGCGCGCGCCGGAGCGGCGAACGGTGACACGTCCGGGCCGCCCCTCGCGTCACCCAGCAAAGCCGTCCAGCCGGTGAGGTTCGACGAGCGCACCCACGTGGTGCCGTCGAGGAACTGGTGGCTGGACGGGGTCTCGCACCTGTCGTCGAGCATCGGGCACATCAGCAGCTGGCCGCGGATCGACGGACCGCCGAGGTCGCGGGCCATCAGCGTGACCGCCGCTGCCAGACCGCCGCCCGCCGAGGTGCCGGCGACGGCAGGCGAGCGGAAACCGGTGCGCTCCATCCACTCCAGCGCCCGGTAGCAGTCCTGGACGGGCGCCGGATGCGGGTGTTCCGGTGCCAGCCGGTACTCGGGGGAGACCAGCGTGACGCCCAGCTCCGACACCCACTCGGCCAGCACGTGCAGGTCGGACCGGCGGGTGCCCGCGACCATCCCGCCGCCGTGGACGTGCAGAACAGGAGGGCCCTGTGAGCCTCTGGAACGCAGCACCAGCACCGGGACGCCGTCCGCGTCCTCCTCGGTGAACGTCACCGTGCCGCCGCGCGTCAGCTCGGCGTCGGTGACCACCCGGCCGGCGGCTCGCCTCGCGGTGATCCCGTCGGGCGTCAGCGGTGGGCGGAAGAGGTCCACCGCCGACGCGATCTCGCGATCGATCACCCCTTCACGCCCGTGTGCGCGAGGCCCTCGATGAACTGCCGCTGCGCCAGCACGAACACCACGAGGATCGGCACGGCCGTCATCGTCGCGGCGGCCAGCTGGACGTTCCACATGGGGCCGCCGTAGATGTCCACGAACTGGGTCAGCGCCTGCGGCAGCGTGAACATGTCCGGTGTGGACAGATACACGATCGGCTCCAGATAGAGGTTCCACGAGTGCAGGAACGTGAAGATGGCGACCGCGCCCAGTGCCGGCCTGGAGAGCGGCAGGGCGATCCGGTAGAAGATGCCCGCCCGGCCCAGGCCGTCCATGCGGGCGGCCTCCTCCAGTTCCGGCGGCAGCGCGATGAAGAACTGGCGCATGATGAAGATCGCCAGCACGCACGGCGCGCCGAAGATCGGCACGATGATCAACGGCCAGTGCGTGTTCGTCATCCCGAGCGACTGGAACATCTGGAACAGCGGGACGATCGTGACCTCGCTCGGGATCAGCAGGCCGGTCAGCACCACCACGAACAGTGCGTTCTGGCCGGGGAACCTGATCCGGGCGAACGCATATCCCGCGAGCGCCGCGACGGCCATCGTGCCGGCCGTGACGATCACCGCGATGTAGAGGCTGTTCCAGTACTGCTGTCCGAACGGCTGCATCTTGAACACGGTCTCGTACGTGGAGAACGTCCACTCCGACGGCAGCAGCGACTCGGAGAAGATCTCGCTGATCGGCTTCATCGACGAGGTGACCATCCACCACGTCGGGAACACGAACGGCACGCACAGCAGACACAGCAGGCCGTAAAGCCAGACCTTACGACTCATGGAGCACCCACTTCCGGCGCATCCGCCACTGCAGCAACGTCAGAGCGGCGACGATGACGAACAGCAGCACCGAGATCGTCGCGCCGTAGCCGAAGTGGTGGAACTGGAACGCCTGCTGGTACAGGTAGTAGATCAACACGGTCGTGGACGTGCCGGGACCGCCCTGGGTGAGCACCGCGATCTGCGCGAACACCTGCAGCGAGCCGACGATCGTGATGATCGACGTGAGCAGGATCGTCGGGCTGATCAACGGGATCGTGATCCGCCAGAACCGGGTCCACGCGCCCGCGCCGTCGATCTTCGCGGCCTCGTACAGCGGGGCCGGAACCCCTTGCAGCGCGGCGAGGAACAGCACCATGTTCAGGCCGACGTTCTTGATCACCTGCACGACGATGACCGACACCATCGCCGTCGTCTCGCCGCGCAGCCAGTTCGGCCCGTCGATGCCGAACACGCCGAGCAGTCCGTTCACGCTGCCCTCCGGCTGCAGCATGAGCTGCCACACCAGCGTCCACGCCACCAGCGACACCAGCACGGGGGAGAAGAACAGCGTGCGGAACAACGTGGTGCCGCGCAGTTTCTGGTTGAGCAGCACCGCGAGCAACAACGCCAGCGACAGGTTCAGCACCACCAGCCCGGCGGCGAACCAGGTCGTGGCGACGAGCGAGTCACGCAGCTTCTCGTCGGCGAGCAGCCTCGCGTAGTTCTCGCCGCCGATGAACTCGAACGTCCCGCCGAGCACGTTCCACTCGTTGAGGCTGTACCAGGCGACCATCCCCAACGGAATCAGCACGAACGCGAGGCTGCCGAGCAGAGCAGGCGCGACGAAGAGGTAGCCGACCAGGTTGTCGCGCCTGCGATACGTCCAGAACGTCACTGGCGCTCCAGCAACGGCTTGATCTTCGCGCACACGCCGTCGAGCACCTGCGCGACGTTCGCGTCCGGCTTCCACAACGGGTCGAGTGCCGCGCGGATCGTCTGGTTGAGCTCCTCCTGTCCCTGGTGGCTCGGCTTCACCACGCCCTTGCTGATGCCGTCGATCACGACCGACTGCAGCTGCTCCGGCTTGATCAGCGGGTTGCTCTTCGCGAGCGTGTCGGCGTTGAGCAGCGACTGGCGCACGGGCGGGAAGAACTGGGCGAGCTTCGCGGAGTTGGCCGCGTTGGTGAAGAAGCCCAGGAAGTCCGCGGCGGCCTCGGCGTTCTTCGAGCGCTTCAGGACGCCGACACCGGCCTGGCCGATCACCGCGTAGTCACCCTTCGGGCCCTGCGGCAGCGGCAGCAGCGTCCAGCCGAACTTGGCCTCCTTCAACGCACCCGCCCGCGAGATCTGGCTGACGGCCATGGCCGCGTTGCCCGCGAAGAAGTCCACGGTCGTGCCGGGACCGGGGATCGCCTTGTCCGTGAAGATCGCCTTGTGGATGAAGGTCATGGCGTCCTTCATCTCGGGGCTCGCGAACCCGCACTGCTTGCCGTCCTCGCTCCACGCGTTCGCGCCCCAGCCGCGCCAGATCGCCGAGAGCACCGCCCAGTTCTGGTACTTGAAGTCCGGCAGCACGAGGTTCTTGCCGGCCGACGCCGCGACGGCCTGCTCCCAGGTCTTCGGCAGGTCCTTCACCAGGTCGGTGTTGACGAACAGGCCGAACGGCGAGGTGGAGAACGGGTACGCGTACAGCTCGCCGTCCTTCTCCCACAGCTTGATCGCGGACGGCACCAGCTCGTCGGCCTTCTCGACCTTCGCCCTGATCGGGGCGAGCGCGCCGGACGACACGAAGTCCGGCGCCGACTCCTCCAGGATCCACGCCAGGTCGGGCGCGTTGCCGCCGGCGATCTGGGTGGTGAGGGTGGTGGTGTAGCCGTCGGCCGGGATCGTGTCGAACTTGATCTCGGTGACGTCCGGGTGCGCCGCCTTGTACTCGGACGCGATCTCGTTGAGCAGCTTGAGATGCGCCTCGTTGGCGGTCCACACGGTCATGCGCAGCGTCTTGGGGCCGGACTGCGCCGAAGAGCCGCTGCACGCCGTGAGGGCGATCAGAGCCGTGCAGATGAGTGCTAGAAGCCTGGACATCGTTGTCTCCCTGGGCAGCTAGTAACCGGACACGTCCGGCCAGCGGAGCTCGACCCCGTCGCGTTCCAGCCGGTGCTGGAAGTCCGCGAGCAGGGCGGGGGTGTTGCGCACCGCGCGAGGGGTGACTCGGTGCGCCAGGCAGAAGTCCGCGAGCGCGCCCGCGACCTCGCCGACGTTCCACTCGACCGGGTGCAGCCGGTGGGACCCGTTGGTGATGTGGGTGGTGCCGATGTTCTTGCCCGCGGGGAGCAGGTTCTCGACGCGCTGGGGGATGAGCGCGCCGAGCGGGATCTCGAACGGGCAGCTCGCGACGTCGAGGTAGTTGTCGCCGCCGGTCGAGGGGTGCAGGTCGATGCGGTACATGCCCACGCCCACCGCGTCGGCGTGCTGGACTGCGCCTTTGTCGCCGCGCACGGCGAGGGAGAGGTCCTGCTCGACGATCGTGTACTCGGTCCGCATCCGCCGTGACTCGCGGATGTACGGCGCCTGGGCCAGGCCGTCCGCGCTGCCCGTGACGTCGCCGCGCAGCCGCAGGCCCGGGAACCCGGTGCCGCCGTCCTGCCGCGGTGCCTCGGTCTGCAGCCAGTACAGGACCGACCTCGACAGCTCGCGCGCCGCGGCGACGTGCGCGTCCGCGTCCGGGACGTCGATCACCGGCGACTCGAAGTAGTCGATCATCGGCCAGTTGACCAGGCAGATGTCGCTGTCGTAGGCGCCGTCGACGAAGTTGCGCCGGGCGGCGATGCGGCGGAACGTCCACAGGTTGCTGTCGCCCGCGCTGAGCCGTTGGTCGGACAGGACGCTCAACGGGTCGTCGTCCGGGTTCGGGGTGAACGTGCGCTCGGCGATGCTCAGCGTGCGCGGGTCGGGGGAGCGGAACGACAGCATGCGGTCGCCCCAGTACGAGGGCTGGTACTCGCGCCAGAAGTCGTAGCGCGCGGGCTTGTCGATGGTGTGGTCGCCGTCGACGTGGTCGATCGCGAAGCACACCGACATCGCCTGCATGTTCGCCGGCTGCGCGGTCTCCGGAGCGCTGGGCTCGCCGGTGTCCAGTGTGGACTCGAAGCCGGTCACGTACTCGGCGCCGGACAACGGGAGCAGCTCGCCGGTCTCCGTCGCGTCGAGGACGTACGGCGCGGTGAGTTCGACCTCCGAACCGTTGTGCTCGACGGTGACCGACACGACCCGGTCGCCGTCGGTGCGCGCGGAGATCGGCCTGGCGGGCTGGAGGACCGTGAGCTTGCCGCTGCCCCGGTAGGGCGCCAGCATCTCGTCGATCACGGCGACGGCGACGCGGGGCTCGTGGCAGAGACGGCTCACGTTGCCCGCGCCCGGGTTGAGCTCGCGCCACGCCCGCGCCTGCGGCGTGAGGGGGTAGTGGCGGCGGTAGTAGTCGCGGATGCCGTCGCGCAACGAGCGGTACGAGGCCGTCACGCCGAAACGCTCGACCCAGCTGTGCTCGTCCGGCGGCACGGCCTGGCTCGTGAGCTGCCCACCGAGCCACTCGAACTCCTCGGTGAGCACGACCCGGCGACCGGCGCGCAGCAGTGCGAGAGCGGCGGCGACTCCGCCGAGTCCGCCGCCCACGACGACGACATCAGTGTTGTGCTGCAACAGATTCCTCCAGGATCAACCGAGCGTGGTGCCTTCGACGAACTCGCAGGCCAGCAGCTCCTGCGGGGTGGTGCCGTGTTCGAGCACCTCGGTCAGCGCCTGCACCGCCCGCCGCCCCATCTCGCGCCGGGGGATGCGGAACCCGGTCAGGTCCACGTCGTCCGGCGCGGGCCGGGTCGCGGCGCCGAGCATGAGCACGGACAGGTCACCGGGGACCGACAGGCCGCGCTCGCGGGCGGCGAGCACGAGCGCGGCACCGTCGGAGACCTCCTCGGCGAGCACGCACGTGATGCCCGCGCCGAGAAGCTGGTCAAGCCCCGCGAACTGCACGTGCGTGCCTTGAACACCATGCGCCGCAACGGCCTTCTTGAACCCGCTCAGCCTGTCGGCCGACGATTCCGCACCCGTTCCGGCGCCCACGTAAGCGAACTCGCGGTGCCCGAGAGCGACCGCGCGGTCCACCAGGTCCCGCACGGCGGCGTCGTAGTCGGCACCGACGTGCGGCACCGGTCCGCCCGCGTCGTCGCGCCGGCCGATCGAGACGAACGGCACGGCCTCCGCCACGAGCTGCGTGAGGTCGTCCCGGTCGATCGAGCGACCGAGCAGCACGCAGCCGTCCGCGAGCCGGATCCTGCTGTCGTCGCTGAAGATCCGCCGCTTCCCGTCCGTCGCCCTGGCGCTGGTGAACAGCAGCAGGTCGCAGCCCACCTCCTCCGCCTGTTCCTCGATGCCCTCGAGGAACGGCTGGTAGAAGTCCGAGCGAGTGCTCGGGAAGACGGCCTCGTAGGTGAAGACGCCGAGGATGCGGTTGCGCTGGTCGTGCAGCCGGCGTGCGATCGGGTTCGCGACGTAGCCGGTCCGCCGGATCACCTCGAGCACACGGGCCCGCGTGTCCTCCGCGATCCGGACGCCGCTGTCGGTGCGGTTGTTGAGCACCAGCGACACCGTGGCCTGGCTGACGCCGGCCATCCGGGCGATGTCCTGCTGGGTGAGCCTCTTGGCCATGACCACCTGCCAATTCGAATTGGCCGAGAGTCTGCGTCAGCACCAGCGCCGCCGTCAACCCTGTAATAATTCGAATTAGCATCTTGACGGGCGTGGCTCGGCCGGGCGAAGGTCCTCGGCCAAGGAGGTAGGCCCGTGAACGCATTCAGCCGTCGCAGCCTGATCACCGGTGCGACCGCGGCCGGACTGCTCGCCGCTCTGCCCGGTCAGGCCCTCGCCCTGCCCGCGCCCCCGCCCGTCACGCCGAACCGGCGTTCTTTCGCACCCGACGAACAGCGGTTCGCGCCGTACCTGATGGCGGTCTCGCCGATGGTCGCCGACATGAACCCGGCCGGCTTCTTCGGCGGCGGCTGGTGGCGCAGCCCCAACGTCTCGTACAACGCCCGAGTCCAGGAGCACGTCTACACGCTGGCCTGGTTCGCGACGCAGTCCCGCTCGTGGAACCCCTACCGCGGCAACACGAACGTGATCGCGGCGCTGGACGCGGGACTCGGCCACTACCTCGGGCTTCAGCACGCCGACGGTTCGTGGCCCGAGTACTCGCCGGACCAGCACTCGCTGGCGGCGACCGGGTTCGCCATGGGGTACCTGAGCAAGACGAACGCGCTGCTGGCCCGCGCCGGGGTGCTGCCGTCCCGGCAGGCCCAGATCACCGCGTCCCTGCGCCGGGCCATGACCTGGTTCCTGAACCCGTCGAACGGCACCGTCTGGCAGTCACCGCTCACCTGGGCCAACCAGACTGCGTCCGGACTCGCCGGTTCGGCGCTCGCGTTGAAGCAGCACCCGGACGCCGTGCTGCGGCAGCGGCTCACCGAGGCGTTCCGGCGGCTGGCGACGGCCGGTCAGAGCCCCGCCGGGTTCTTCTACGAGGAGTCCGGCGCGGACACCAACTACAACTTCGAGGTCATGCTGCCCGAACTGGCCGACGCGTGGCGGCAGTCCGGCGACCCGAACCTCGTCGTCATGGCGAGGAAGTACACCGACTGGCTGGGCTACAACCTGGTGCGCGAACCGGACGGCTCCGGCTGGTTCGCCAACATCGCCACGAACTCCCGCACCTCCTCGCGGTTCTACGCCGACGTACGGCCCGATCCCGAGCGGACCGCGTTGAACGCCCAGTTCGTGCCGGAGGTGCCGGGCCTGGCCGCGTTCGTGTCCAGCCGTGAGGACCTGGCCGCCGCCCGCACGGCCTGGGCCGCCTCGTCGGCGTCGGTGCCCGCGCTGGTCAAGCCGGACACGTCGCCGCGCATCCTCGCGCACGCGATCTACGGCGAGCGCTACCCGGGCCGTGCCGAACGAACGGCGGCCATCGCGCGGTTGCCTTACCAGCGCGCGCACTTCACCGAACGGCGCAGCGATCAGGGTCAGGACTTCCTGTTCGTGCGGCGGCCACGGTGGTACGTCGGCGGATACTTCGGCACGCGCCGGGCGACCTCGTTGGCGCGCACCGGGTTGACGTTCCTGTGGCATCCCGTCGCGGGCACGCTGGTGCAGTCGATGAACAACAACAACCACGCGTGCTGGGCGACCGTGTTCCCCGGACAGGTGCCGGACTCCAACGGTCCACAGCAGGCGGAGTTCCTCGGCGGTGAGCCGTACCGGTTCCGCTACCGCACGCCGTCCGGTTCGGTCGTGACGGAGGTGACGGTGGGGGATCGGATCGTGCGCTCGGTTCGGGCCACCAGCGCGGCCACCGAGCAGATTCCCTTGGTGGTGCGGGATTCCGACACGGTGGCGCTCGACTCGCGTGGCCTCACGCTCACCCGTGGCCGCACGGTGGTCCGGTTCGACTGGGGGCGGCAGCTGGATCCGCAGCTGCGCACGGCGTCCTCGATCACCTACCCCGGCCGGACGATGCGGATCCTCACCGTCCCGCACGACGGCACGTTCACCCTGACCGTCACGGCGCGTTAGTCCACTGAGGACAGATGGTTTCACTCTGATGTAGCAACGGCGGCATGCATGTTCGCGCAGCTCAAGGGGTATTCGAATGCTCCAAACCCCTTGGTCCGCGGTTCACGCGAAGGAGTGGTCGTGATGGCACACGTGCGTCGTCTGGTCGACGTCCACACCGGAGACGAGTTCGATCAACCGGTCCCCTTCGGCCTCGTCTACCCGATCTGCACGGCGGACGGCGACGCGCCGCCGAGTCAGCGCGGCAGGACGTGGGAACACCTGACCGCCTGCGACCGCGACTTACGCCAGGTGTCGTGAAGCTCGTGTGAAGCGAGTCCGTGCCGGGTACTGCCTGATCGGGTGACCCGGTTGGGCGCCCGTGTGAAGGGAGCTCGACATGGACTTCGGACAAGGGCTGACCGACGCCTGGCGCGCGGTCGCCACGTTCGTGCCCAAGCTCGCGGCGTTCCTGCTGATCCTGCTGGTCGGCTGGTTCGTCGCGAAGGCGGTGGCGAAGCTCGTCGACAAGGTCCTCGAACGGGTCGGGTTCGACAAGCTGGTGGAGCGCGGCGGCATCCGCAGGATGCTCGCGAACAGCAAGTACGACGCCTCCGACCTGCTCGCGAAGCTGGTCTACTACGCGTTGCTGCTGATCACCCTGCAGATCGCGTTCGGCGTCTGGGGCCCGAACCCCGTTTCGGAGCTGTTGACCGGCATCGTGTCGTGGCTGCCCAAGGCCGCGGTCGCGATCATCATCGTCGTGGTGGCCGGTGCGGTCGCCAGCGCGGTCAAGGACTTCATCGGCGGAGCGCTCGGCGGCCTGTCCTACGGGCGGATGCTCGCGAACATCGCGTCGATCTTCATCTGGGCGCTGGGCATCATCGCGGCGCTGAACCAGATCGGTGTCGCCACCACGGTCACCACGCCGGTCCTTATCGCGGTCCTCGCCACGGTCGGCGGCATCCTCGTCGTCGGTGTGGGCGGTGGCCTGGTGCGGCCGATGCAGCAGCGCTGGGAAGGCTGGCTGGGCCGCGCGGAGCAGGAGTTGCCGCAGGCCCAGGCCCAGGCGGAGGCGTACCAGCGAGGGCGTGAGGACGCCGTGCGGGCCCCGGTCGCCGCTCCCGCCGAGCCCGTCACCACGCCGATGCCCGCGGCCGCCGGGCCGCAGGACCCGGTGCTCGGCGAGCGGAGGCCGGAAGAACGCTGACCGAGGGGATTTTTCGAACGAGGCGCACCCGTTTGGGGTGCGCCTCGTTTCATGTGAGCTTCGGAAGCGCGTGCACGTCGTCGGTCAGCGGCTTCACGTCGTGCACGTGCGCGAGCTGACAGACGGCCATTAGACGGACGCCGAGCCACGACGTGTGCGTCCAGTCCGAGTCGAGCGCGTGGTCCAGCAGTCCGCGCCCGTACGCGGCGAGGAGCACGACCGCTCCCACCGCGCCGGCGCCTTCGACACCGAGCAGCAGGATGTCGCGCACTGCGGCACCGTGCTGGTCGACCTCGGCGGCCAGAGCGGGGGTGATGGCGAGCGCCGCCCACCCGGTCACACCGATCCGGTCGGACAGGTCGCTGATCCACTGTCGCGCGTTCGTCTCGCGCCAGGTCGCACGCATTCAGCCACCGTAGCCACGTTTGCTGAAGTCCCGGTTTGGGGGCGCTCGAACCGGGTATTCGTGCGCGGGCGCGTCAAGCAGTCGGCGCGAAAGACGCGACTGTGAAGGCAGGCGATGACCATGACCACCGAACTCGACGAACCGTCCTCACGTCAGCGACGGGCGACCGCGCTGGAGAAGCTGGACAACGCCGTCTGCACCGCGCTGGCCGACGTCGAGGGGGACGATGCCCGCCTAGGGCTCGAAGAAGCACTCGCGGCCTGCACGGAAGTGGGTGCCGCGCTGGCGCCGAGCGTCCTGGGGTGTGTCGAAGCCGCCGAGGAGCACCTGCGCCACCGGGAACGGATGGAAGCGCGGATGTTGCTGACCGTCGCCCACCGGCTCCTCTCGCGCGTCCGGCCCCCGATCGTCGTGCCCGGACCGGCCACTCCCGGAGACTCGCTCCTCCGTCGGTGATTGAGCCGTGAAGACCCCGGGTACCTCGAACGCACGTTCGAGCGAAAGGGGAGTGCTGGTGAACCGCACGCCGGAGAAGGACCCTGAGGACTGGACGACCGGGGACGAGCCGATGACCGGCCCGCAGGAGTCCTACCTGCACACACTCGCCCAGGAGGCGGGTGAGGACGTGCCGGCCGAGCTGACCAAGGTGGAGGCGTCCCAGCTCATCGACCGCCTCCAGGAGAAGACCGGCCGCGGCGGATGATCGTGTGGGACGGGGCGTTCGCGGGTAACCCGCTGAAGTGGACATCAAGCACGAAGTGACTCAGACGGAATCGTCCCTGCTGGCGAGTTACCCGGACTACCTCGACGCCCAGCGCCTCGTGGACCGGATGTCCGACGACGGGTTCCCGGTGGAGAGCGTGCGGATCATCGGTGACGGTGTCCGCACGGTCGAGCAGGTCACCGGGCGCATGACGCGGGCCCGCGCCGCGGCGGCGGGCGCGGCCAGCGGTGCCTGGTTCGGTGTCTTCATCGGCCTGCTGTTCGGCCTGTTCACCGCCGGTCAGACCTGGGCGTGGTTCGTGTTCATCAGCCTCGCGGTCGGTGCGTTCTGGGGTGCGGTGTTCGGGTTCGTCGCGCACTGGAGCACCCGCGGCCGCCGTGACTTCGCGAGCGTCATGACGCTGCAGGCTCGCCGGTACGAGGTGCACGTCGACCGGGAACGTGCGGCCGAAGCGTCGAAGTACGTGCTCTGAGCCGACTCGGCAAGCGGCGGGTCGAGACGATCCAGGTGCAACGCGGACTGGTGGTGCCCGGCTACGGCTGGCGCCACCACCCCGCGGTGAAGATGTGCGTGGGCTACGAGGAAGCGCTCGTGCGGTACGGCCCGCCCTACGTCTGGCCGCCGATGCTGACCCGCACGGTGAACCCCTCGGCGTCTCGGCCCATGGACACGTAGTCGCACGTGCGGTGCAGGATCCACAGCCCGAGCCCGGCCGACAGCGTCTCGGTGGTCGGCACGAGACCCGTCAGCGGGTCGGACGGGCCGCAACCCTGGTCCGTCACCGCCAGCACCACGCGTGACTCGTCCGCCCACAGCCGGAACCGCACGGGCGCGATGCCGTGCGTCAGGCCGTTCGTGACGACCTCGCTGGCCGCGTAGACCACGTCGTGCGCGCCGTCCTCCGTCAGACTGATCCCGCCGATCGACGCGGACACCGCTTCCCGCACCGCGCTCGCGGACGGGGCGATCAGGTCCACCACCGGCACTGCCCGTTCGAGCACGTCCGGAACCTGGGGTGACGGGGGGAGACCCTCGCGGTAGCCGGGGTTCACCTCGTGCATGCCCGGCGCGGTGGCGATGTTCGGGTGCGTGCGCACCACGTCGGCCAGCACCTCGGCGGGCGTCGTCCTCGTGTCGTACGGGCACAGGCCCCACACCGGGAACTCCGCGTACGCCAGGTTCGCCGCTGCCTCGTAGCGCGCCCACCAGTCCCACGGCGCGCCCATGCCAGGATGCGGCACGTCACCGACGACGCGCATCTGCCGGGCGCCGTCCGCCGTGTACTCGCGGAACAGGTCGCGGTAGCTCGCGATGGCCTCGGACGGGCGGGAGTACTGGTCGGCGCCGGGCCGGTAGATCACGCCGGTGCTGCCGAGCACCGCGCGCAGCAGCGCGGTGTTCTGCTCCGTGCACGCGACAACGGACGGCTCGCCTGCGCGCAGACCGCTCTCGAGGAACGGAACGGCGTGCGCGAGGAAGTCGTCGTCAGTGCCGTAGAAGGCGGTCTCGTGGAAGAAACCGGTCACGAGGACCGATGCTACGCCGCCATCCGGGGTGATCACGCCCTGAACGCAAGTCGTGGGACCGCCACACCGCACGCACACGAGCACTGCGCTACGGTCGTGTCGGGTTGAGCAGCCAGCCCTTGACGTCGGCCGTCCGTGCCGTCGTCACTGGAGGTTGCGTCGTGCTCACCGACGGTCAAGTCCCCTTCCGCGCCGCCCGCGAAAGCGTGGGCACCGCAGTCCTCGTGCACGTGGCCGGTGAAATCGACTACTCCACGGCCCCTGAACTGGCTGAATGTCTCGGAGAAGCGGTCAGGTCCGTCACTCCGCCCGCCGCCGTCGTCGCCGATCTGACCGGTGTCCGGTTCCTCGGCGCCCAGGGCATCGGGCTGTTGCTCGAACACCAGGACCTCTGCCTGCGCCGTGGCAGCGCGCTCGTCGTCGTCGCGAACACCGCCGCCGTGCTGCGTCCGCTGCAGGCGCTGGAACTGATGAGCGTGCTGGGCGTGCGCCCGTCGGTGCTGGACGCGATGACCCCGCCCGAGGTTCCGGCCTAACCGCGTTCGGAGGCGCTGCGCAGCACGCAGAACTCGTTCCCCTCGGGATCGGCCAGGATCGCCCAGCCGGTCCCGTCGGGATTGCGGTGGTCACCGACGAAGGACGCGCCCAGCCCCAGCAACCGCTCGACCTCCTCGTCGCGCGTGGTGTCGGGGCGCAGGCACAGGTGCAGCCGGTTCTTGACGGTCTTGGGCTCCGGCACCTGGTTGAAGAAGAGCACCGGTCCCTCGGCCAGCAGCACCTCGGTCTCCCGGTCGCCCGGCTTGTCGTCGGGGTGCATCGGGCGACCGGTCACCTTGCTCCAGAACAGAGCCAGCTCGTAGGCGTTCGCGCAGTCGATCGCCACGTTCTGCAACACCGAAGTCATGCGCGCCAGCCTATTGCGGTCTAGGCTCTGTCCTGCAAGTTCGTCAGGTGAGAGACGCCGTCTCCGGGGCCCTCGGCCGCCGCTGTCACCCGACGAGACTTACAGGACAGGGTCTAGAGCATCGGCGGCATCAGCCGGTAGCTCTCCGCGTAGTACTCGTCGGTCCGGCTCCGGTAGCCGTCGTGGTCGTCCGGGTCGTACTCCGGCGCGTCCTTGATCTGCTCCTTGGTGCGGTCGACGTGGACCTTGCGTTCCTCGTGGTCCACGTGCCGCACGGTGCCGACCGGGAGCACGACCTTGTGACCGAAGATCCACGGTCCGGTGTCGACCATCAGGCAGTCGTGCGGCACCTTGGCGTTGTCCTCGTCGATCTTGCCGATGCCGCCGTCGGTGGCCTCGACGTCGTAGCCGATCAGACCGGTGTCGGGGCGGTCCCCGAGGTCCTGGTCCGGCTCTCCGGTCCACGACGGGTCGCGCCACACCCAGGGGACGAACGGGATGGGTTGCATGTCGGCCTCCTTCAGTCCGACACCGGGGTACCCCGCTACACCTTGTCGAGGAACGTCTTCATCATGCCGATCTGCGCGGTCCGCGACTTGTCGATCCGTTCCGCGAGATCCTTCACCTCCCGGTTGGCGCCACTGCCGGACTCCCACCGCGCCATCTGCACGGCGTCGTCCTGGTGGGCGATCATCACGTTGAGCAGGCGCTGGTCGAACTCCGCGCCGCTCAGCGCGGACAACCGTTCGACCTCCTTGGGATCTGACTCGCGCATGCCGCCGTGGCCCGCGTGCGAGTCCGGCGGTGCCGTCAGCGGTTCACCCCACGACGTGAGCCAGCCCTTCATCGTGTCGGCCTCGGTCGCCTGGGTCTGCTCGATGGCGGCCGCCAGCATGCGCAGTTCCTCGTTCTGCGTCCTGTCCTTCGCGAGGGCGACCATCTCCACTCCCTGCTGGTGATGGGGAAGCATCATCTGCAGGAACATCACGTCCAGCGGATCACCGCGCAACACGGTGCCCGGCTGCGTGGTCGCGCAGCCGGACACCACGAAGGCGAGCACCAGCAGGAAGAACCGCATCAGAGGCGTCGCCACAGGGCGGGCGTGTTCGGCGGTTCCCAGCCGGCGATGGCGGTGTGCGCGAGTTGGCACTCGTAGTTCACACCGCCGTAGGTGACGCGGTTGCCGATCGAGTACGTCGTGCCCGCGGCCCACGTGCCACCTACGGGCGGCTGCGTCGTGGTGGTCGTGGTCGTGGGCGGCTGGGTCGTCGTGGTGGTCGTCGGCGGGTTGGTGGTGCCGCCGCCGAAGTCGACGTCCGAGCACGTGTAGAAGGCCTCGTTGCTGCCGACCACGCGCTGCCAGATCGAGTAGAGGACGTGGCGGCCGGAGCGGTTGGGGAGGTTCAGCGTCCAGTTCGTGAACGTGCTGGGGTTCTGGCCGTTGAACGTCTGGATGTGCACGAGGTCGGACCAGCGCAGCGGCTGCGTCGGGTTCCAGCCGTCCCTGGTGATGTAGAACTCGAAGTTGCTGTTCGAGTGCGGTGCGGACGCGTGGTAGGTCACGGTCAGCGAGCCGGGGGAGACCCGCTTGGCGGGCCAGTCGGCGCGTTGCAGGTCGAGTCCGCGGTACTTGTCGCGGCCCGCGCTGCAGAGCTTGCCGTCCGGGATGAGCTGGCGGTGGCGCCCGCCGGCCTCGAGCAGCGAGACCTCGTTCCAGTCGTAGTAGGCCTGCGTGCCCCCGGCGGCCACGGCCGCCTTGCACGCGTCGGACTTCGGGGTCTCCGGGCCCTCGTTCTTGCACGTGTAGACCCGGCTGGCCGGATCGGACATCGTGCCGTGGGCGATCGCGGGCGTCGTGGGGACGATGAACGCGAAGACCACCGCGGAGGTGGCGGACAGGCTCGCCAGAGCAAGCCGAGTGCGTGACTTCACAACGCCTCCTGGCAGGCGGAGGTGGCGAAACACTTCGCGAGGGAGGTGGTTCGCGTGACGGGTCGGCGGCCCTGGTTCACAAGTGTAAACAATTGGTTGAACCATTTGCTTGGACCAATCGGACGAATCGCCCCTGGTGCGATGAGTTCGGCCCGTACCCCTGGTCTGTCCCTGCGAGACGGCTTGGAAAGGTGGAGAGCGTGGATCTGCACAGCGTGATGTGTGTGAGCGACCTGACGAGGTCGCTGGAGTGGTACGGGGTGTTCTTCGGCCGTGCCGCCGACGAGGTCATCGGCGAGGAACACCTGTGGCAGGTGGGCGAGAACGCCTACGTCGTGCTCGACGCCCGCGACGTGCGGTCCGCACGCGTCGGCGGCTCGATGGTCACGTTCGGCGTGACGCTCGGCGACTTCGACGGGGCGCTGGCACGGCTCGTCGCGCACGGGGTCCGCCACGAGCCCGTCGAGACGTACTCCAACGGCGTGCGGCACGTCGAGGTGCTGGACCCCGACGGCAACAGCCTGTCGCTCGCGGCGCTGCCCGGCGGTCCGTCGTAGAGTCGGGCAGATGAGCGACGAGAACGTGCTGGGCCGCATCAACGAACTGGTCGACGAGGAGCACAAGCTCCGTCAGCAACTCGCCACCGGTGAGATCTCCACGGACGAGGAGCACGCCCGGCTCCGGTCGGTCGAAGAGGCCCTCGACCAGTGCTGGGACCTGCTGCGGCGGCGCCGGTCGGCCCGATCGCAGGGTGAGAACGCCGAGGACGTCCCGGCCCGCTCGGTCGGTGAGGTCGAGGGCTACCTGCAGTAGGTCAGTTCCTGGTGTCGCGGAAGATGATCCAGCGCATCACGCTGTACATGAACGCGGCCTCGCACGCGCCGGCGACGATCCGCGAGAGGTGGTACTGCAGGCCGATCTCGGTCAGCGCGCTGCCGACGCCGAGGATGAACGCCAGGTAGTTGATCGTGATCGCGACGGCGTACAGACCCGCCTGCGGTCCGACCGGCGCGTGCGAGCGGAAGTTCAGCGCCCGGTTGAGCACGAAGCTCAGGCCGAACGCGAGCACGTAGGCGATCGTGAACGCGAGCGGCACCGGCAGGCCGAGGCCGCCGCGGAACAGCGTGAGCAGCAGCAGGTCGACGCCGAACGTGAACCCGTTGATCAGGGCGAACCCGAGCAGGCTCGGCGCGACGACGCGGGACAGGCCGAACGGCAGCCGCCTCACCACGACTTCCATCAGCTCGTGGAACCTCGTGCCGAGGTCTCGTTCGGTGTCGCTCAGGGCGCCGGTCATGGCACGACAGTGCCACGGCGCAGAGGGACGAAAACGACGAAACGGCTCTTGATCGACAGGCCGTCCACAGGTGTTCAGCCGGTGTTCAGGTGGTTGGACCGCCGCCACCGGGTGGGGCTCATCCCGTGCAGCTTGCCGAACGTCCGCGCGAAGTAGCCCGCGTCCGGGATGCCCACCTGCCGTCCGATGTCGCCGACGGGCAGGTCCGTGACGGCCAGCAGTCGCCGTGCCTGGACCATGCGCCGTTCGGTGATCCACTCCTGCACCGTGCGGCCCGTCCGCCTGCGCACCGTCGAGGTCAGGTGGCCGGGGGAGATGCTGACGGCGGCGGCGACCTCGCGCAGGGACAACGGTTCCGGGTAGCGCCGTTCGATCACGTCGAACACCTCGGCCAGCAGCGGTTCGGCGTTCTCGCGCAGGTCGCCGACGACGTCCGCGGCCAGTCTCGACACCCCGACCAGCAGCAGCGTCAGGTGCGCCGACACGGCCTCGCGGTAGCCGTCGCGGCGGTGCCGGAGCTCGTCGTGCAGCGCCTCGACGCGAGCGGTCCACTCAGGGCGCTGGTCGTCGGGGACCTTGAGCCGCAACGCACCGGTCGCGCCACCGTGGACGAACGGGAACAGCAGCGGGTGCGTGCGCCACGCCAGGTGCGCGCCGGGGGTCTCCGGGCCGAGCGCGTCGGCGGTGAAGAAGACGCCCCAGCCCCGTGCACCGAGGAGGTCGTCGCTGCGGGCCTGGCCCATCACGTCGCCGGGCGCGATGACGAACAGGTCGCCGGCCTCGACCTGCCGCGCGTGCTTGCCGTGCCGGACCACGCCGCCGGACGCCTCGAAGAAGGCGATGCCGGGGAAGTCGTGGGAGTGGGCCTCGTGCGCACCGTCGAAGTCCGCGCCGTGTCCCAGCCTCAGGGCCGCCACGGCGAGCTCGCCGGGCACGGGCTGCCAGGCGTACTTCGCGGGCTCGTCGCCCTGGAGGGGTGTTCGCTGGGTTCGCACCGTCGAATCGTCCCATTCAAACCGAGGATCGGTACAGAAATCGTGGTGTGACAAGAGTCAGAATCAACGCATGGCCGAAACATCGTCCCAGGAGCGGGACTACCTGCCCGGCATGGGCAAGCACTACCTGTTGCCGTTCTACGACGTGCTCCACCGGGTGTCCGGGCTGCGGCTGGTGCACGGCGAGATGGTCTCCCTGGCCGGGTTGCGGTCGGGACAGCGCGTGCTCGACGTAGGTTGCGGCACCGGGAACCTGTTGCGGTCGGCGGGAAAGCGGCATCGGGACGTCGAGCTCTCCGGAGTGGACCCCGACCTGAAGATGCTCGCACGGGCGGAGCGGAAGCTGCGCGGTCTGCGGGCGAGGCTGGACAAAGGGTTCGCGCAGGAGCTGGCGTTCCCCGACGCGACGTTCGACGTCGTCTTCTCCAGCCTCATGCTGCACCACCTCGACGGCCCGTCCAAGGTGGAGATGCTCGCCGAGGTGCGGCGTGTGCTGAAGCCGGGCGGCCTGTTCGTGCTCTCCGACATCGAGCACCACGGCCACGCGGCGAAGGGGATCGCCGAGTCGGGGTTCATCGTCGAGCAGTCGCGGACGCGGAAGCTGCGGATGTTCGGAACCGTGGGGATCGAGGTCGCCAGAGTCCACTAGGGACAGGTCCATTGTCGACCGATTGAACGCGCACGATGTTGCTTGACTACCAACAGATCCAATAGATTGCGAACTTGCCGGTTACCGTCGTGGGAGCGCGTTCTCCCATCTAAGCTGCGCGCCGTGACAGATGCGACGGGAAGTCTGGTGGCGCAGCGCTACCGGCTCGTTCAGGTGATCGGCGCCGGCGGCATGGGCCGGGTGTGGCTCGGTCGTGACGAGGTCATCGGCCGTGAGGTGGCCATCAAGGAACTGCTGCTGCCCGCCGGGCTCGACGCGCAGCAGCGGGCGTTGCTGTGCCAGCGCGCCATGCGCGAGGCCCAGCTCGCCGGGCAGCTCAACCACCCCGGCATCGTCACCGTGCACGACGTCGTCGAGTACAACGGCACCCCGATGATCGTGATGGAGTTCGTCCGCGGCGGGTCGCTGTCCGACGCCATCAAGACCCGGGGGTCGCTGCCGCCGGACCAGGTCGCCTACATCGCGACGTCGATGCTCAGCGCGTTGCGGGTGGCGCACCAGGCCGGGATCGTGCACCGCGATCTCAAGCCCGCCAACGTGTTGCTGTCCGGCGACCGGATCGTGATCACCGACTTCGGCATCGCGCGCCTCACCGGTGACGTCCCGCTGACCACCGACGGGTCGATCGTCGGCACACCCGCGTACATGGCGCCCGAGCAGGGCACCGGCGCGCCGATCACCCCGGCCACGGACCTCTGGTCGCTCGGCGCCACCCTGTACGCCGCCGTCGAGGGCCGGCCGCCGTACCAGGGCCAGGACTTCATGACGACCCTGTCGATGCTGCTCACCCAGGACCCGCCGCCCCCGCAACGGGCCGGGCACCTCGCGTCCCTGCTGGGTGGGCTGCTGCGCAAGAACCCCGCCGAACGCGCCACGGTCGACCAGGCCCTCGCGATGCTGGCCGGCTCACCCGTCGTGCTGCCGGTGGTGGCCAGGCCCGGTGTCCGCAGGCGCACGGCACTGCTGGCCGGCGTCGGCGCGGTCGTGGCGATCGGCGGCGGCACCGCGTGGTGGCTGAACTCGCAGGACGAGAACGGTGAGGGCGCGCAGCTGCCGTCCACCCAGGACAAGAAGGCGGCCTCCAACAAGGAGGGCGGCTCGGAGCAGTCGACGACCTCGTCGAACGCCGAGCCGGGCCGGCCGCAGGAGTTCGCCGAGCACGTCCAGCTCGTTGACCACAAGGAGGCGGTCTCGTCGGTCGCGTGGAGCCCGGACGGCAAGATCCTCGCCAGCGCCGAGGACGGCCTGGGCAGGGACGGCGCCGTCGTCCGCATCTGGGACACCACGACGAACAAGCTCATCGGCACCGTCCAGAACCCGGACGGCCCCGGCGGCGCGTCGGCGTGCGCGGTCGCGATCAGCCCGGACGGCAAGATCCTCGCGGCGGGCGGCAACCGCACCGGCGACTTCACCACGTACCTGTGGAACCTCTCCGACCGCTCGATGATCGGCGGCCTGGACGAGAGCCGGTCGATCATGAAGACCCTGCTCTTCCACCCGGACGGCAAGACGCTGGTCGGCATCACCCACACCGGCCGCCTGCAGGTCTGGGACGTGGCGAGCCGCAAGGTCAAGATCGGCCTGACCGAGGCCCAGGGCAGCAGCGACCTGTCGTTCAGCCCGGACGGCAAGCTCCTCGCCTACGCGGGCACCAAGTACCAGGAGATCAAGGTCGTCGACCCGGCCACCGGCAAGACGGTCGTGACCATCAACGACTCGACCGGGCACGGCGGCTCGTTCTCGCCCGACGGCAAGACCCTCGCGGTCGTCGACGCCGACGGCGAGAACAGCATGCAGCTCTGGGACGTGGCGTCGGGCAAGAGCAAGGCGGTGTTCCTGCGGCCCGACGACGGCCTCACGCTCTCGTCCGCGTTGTTCCACCCGGACGGCAAGACCGTCGCGGCCTGGGGGCTGGGCAACTTCGTGCAGCTGTGGGACGTGGAGACCAAGAAGGTCCGCGCCACGGTGATCGGGTCGGGCGGGGAGATCCAGACCGTGGCGTTCTCGCCGGACGGCAAGCGGATCGCGGCCGGTGGTGACGACAAGACCGTGCGGATCTGGAAGCTCTAGGTCGTGATCTAGAGACCTTCGAGTTCGAAGACGTCGATGCCGTGCCGTTCCAGCGTGTCCGCGAACGCCTCGATGACGTTGTCGAGGATCCACTCGCAGCGGGCCTTCAGCACGGCCCCCTCCGAGGAGCGGAACGCGGGGATGGCCGCGGTCAGCCGCGCGGCCACCGGCCACTCGTTGTCGTACTGCCACAGCTCGCCGGCCGGGGTCAGCAGGATCCCGGCCTCCTTGAACACACCGGGCAGGGTCGCGCTCGGGGTCCTGGTGATCAGCACGAGCCAGCCGGACGCGATCCGCACCTTCTGCTCGCCGACCCGGTCGTGCAGCGTGTGCTCGGCGGGGATCTGGTGGTTCGTCAGCAGGACCACGACCTTGCGCGCCCACTCCGAGATGGTCGCGGACCGCGTGGCCCACGACTCGGCGGCGGCCTCGTCGGCGAGTCGGCGCTGCTTCATGAACGTCACTAGATCATCCATGGCTGGTGAACATAGCGTCATCGGGCCGTCACAAATGGTGCGGTCCCAGGAAACGCGCGCTTCCTAGCGTCGAGGTCCATGACCGTTGACGAGGTTGTGGAGCGGGCTCCGGCTCCGGCGGCGTCCAAAGAGACGCTCGAGGACTACACCCTTCGGTTCGCGCCCAGGTCGTACCGGCGCTGGACTCCTGCCGTCGTCGGGGCGTCCGCGCTGGGCGGTATCGCCTACATGGCGGACTTCTCGATCGGCGCGGGCATCGGGCTCGCGCACGGCACCGGGAACGCGTTGCTGGCCATCGGGTTCGCGGCGATCGTCATCTTCGTGACCGGGTTCCCGCTCGCGTACTACGCGGCGCGGTACAACATCGACCTCGACCTGGTCACGCGTGGATCGGGCTTCGGCTACTACGGCTCGGTGATCACCAGTGTGATCTTCGCGAGCTTCACGTTCATCTTCTTCGCGCTCGAAGGCTCGATCATGGCGCAGGGCCTGCGGTACGCGCTGGGGCTGCCGCTGTGGCTGGGGTACCTCGCGTCGACACTGGTGATCATCCCGCTGGTGATCTACGGGATGAAGGTGCTCGCGAAGCTGCAGAGCTGGACCAACCCGTTGTGGCTGCTGCTGATGGTGGCGCCGCTGCTCTACCTCGTCATCGCCGACCCCTCGTCGGTGAGCCGCTGGCTCGCGTACGGCGACACCGGAGTGAACACCGCGGCGGTGATGCTCGGTGCCGGCGTGTGCCTGTCGCTGATGGGGCAGATCGGCGAGCAGATCGACTACCTGCGGTTCATGCCGCCGCGCACCGCCGCGAACCGGCGTGCGTGGTGGACGGCGGTGGTCATGGCCGGACCGGGCTGGGTCGTGTTCGGCGCCCTGAAGCAGGCGATCGGCGCGTTCATGGCGATCTACGTGCTCGACGCCGTCGGCAAGGTCGCGGCGGTGGAGCCGATCGAGCAGTTCACCGGCGTGTTCAAGCAGTTCATGCCGCCGTGGCTGGTGGTGCCGCTGGCGTTGGTGCTCGTGGTGCTGAGCCAGGTGAAGATCAACGTCACCAACGCCTACTCGGGATCGCTGGCGTGGACCAACTCCTTCACCCGCGTCACGAAGCGCTACCCGGGACGCCTGGTGTTCGTGCTGGTCAACCTCGCGATCGCGCTGGTGCTGATGGAGGCGGACATGTTCAGCTTCCTCAACAACCTGCTGAGCTTCTACTCGAACTGCGCGATGGCGTGGGTCGTCACGGTCGCCGCGGACATCGCGATCAACAAGTACCTGCTCAAGCTGTCGCCGAAGCAGCCGGAGTTCCGCCGCGGCATGCTGTTCGCGGTCAACCCGGTGGGTGTCGGCTCGTTCCTGGCCTCGTCGATCCTGTCCATCTCGGTCTACTTCGGACTTTTCGGCGCGGCGATCCAGCCTTACTCGCCACTGGTCGCGGTCGGCATCCCGATCGTGCTGACGCCGTTGCTCGCGATCGTCACGCGTGGCCGCTTCTACCTGCGCCGCACCGACGACGGCATCGCGGAGCCGATGCTCGACGAGGACGGCAACCCGAGCGGGACGCGGTACGACTGCGTGGTGTGCGGGGAGTCCTACGAGCGGCCGGACATGACGGCCAGCGCGCTCGGCGGGGAGATCTGCTCGCTGTGCCTGAGCACCGATCGTGACGGGAGCCACGTGCTGCCGGCGTCCTGACCGGCGTGGCTCCACGGGCGAGGTCCGAACAGATCGAGCAAACTGCACGTCATGCAGGAATGGGCCTTGCTCGCCGTCGCGGCCGTGCTGATCATCGTGGCGGTGTCGTACGCCGCGCCCAAACTGGGCGTGGCGGCGCCCGTGCTGCTCGTGCTCATCGGCATGGGGTGCAGCCAGCTTCCCGGTGCGCCGCACCTGGTCGTGGAGCCCGAGTGGATCCTCGTGATCGTGCTGCCGCCGATCCTGTACTCGGCGGCGGTGAACGTGCCGGTGGTCGACTTCCGGCGCAACTTCGCGACGATCGGGTCGCTGTCGGTGCTGCTCGTGGTCGTGTCCGCGTTCGGCACCGGCCTGCTGATCTGGTGGCTGCTGCCGGAGATCGGGTTCGCCGCCGCGCTGGCGCTGGGCGCGGTGATCAGCCCGCCGGACGCGGTCGCCGCCACGTCGATCGGCAAGAAGCTGGGCCTGCCGCCCCGCCTCGTCACGATCCTCGAGGGTGAGGGCCTGGTCAACGACGCGACGGCGCTGGTGCTGCTGCGCACGGCCATCGTCGCGATCACGGCGAGCGTGTCGTTCGGCAGCGCGCTGGGCGACTTCGCCTACGCCGTCGCGGTGGGGGTGGTGATCGGGGCCGCGGTCGGCATCGTGTCGGTGTGGGCGCGGTCGAAGATCCAGGGCCAGCCGGTGCTCACCACCGCGATCTCGTACGTCGTGCCCTTCCTGGCGTTCATCCCGGCCGAGGAGGTGCACGCGTCCGGCGTGATCGCCGTCGTCGTGGCCGGGCTGATCACCGGTCATCAGAGCGCGCGCAAGTTCACCGCGCACGACCGCATCTCCGAACGCACCAACTGGCGCACGATCCAGCTGATCCTGGAGAACGGCGTCTTCCTGCTGGTGGGCTTCGAGCTCACCTCGGTCGTCGCCACCGTGGCGGACGACGGCCTCACCAGGACACTGCTGATCGGCGTCCTGGCCACCGTGGCGCTGGTGCTGCTGCGCGTGGTGTTCACGATCCCGGTGATCGCACTGCTGCGCCGCCAGCAGCGCCGCGCGGACGCGTTCACCGGCAAGCTCGAGGCCTTTGTGGACAGGTTCACCGCCCGAGGTCCCAAACCCGGCGAGGAGAAGCGGTACGACCGCGGAATCCGCATGCTGCAACGCAAACAGGCCGATGTCGCGTTCTACGCGACCGAAGGCCTGAGCTGGCGCGGCGGCGCGGTGCTCGCCTGGTCCGGCATGCGCGGGGTGGTGACGGTGGCGGCCGCCCAGACTCTGCCGGAGGACCTGCCGTACCGCAACGAGCTGATCCTGATCGCGTTCACGGTCGCGATCCTCACGCTCGTCGTGCAGGGCGGCTCGCTGCCGTTGGTGATCAGGTGGCTGGGCATCCGCGGCAACGACGAGGACCACGAACGTCGCGAGTACGCGCGGCTGGCGGGCGAACTCGTGACGGCGAGCCGGTCGTTGCTGGAGAGCGACACGCTGTGCCGCGAGAACGGGGAGCCGTTCGACGAGCACCTGCTGGAGCAGACGCTGGAACGCACGATCGCGATGAGCGAGGGGATCGAGAGGAAGTTCCTGGAACAGGACCCGGACAGGTCGCTGCACCAGCGCTTCGAACTCCAGCGGATGATGACGGACGCGCAGCAGAACGCGTTGCTGGACGCCAGGGCGGGCGGCACCTACTCCTCGCACACCCTGGAGCGGGCGCAGAACTTCGTGGACAGCCAGAGCGCCCGCTTCACGACGTGATCAGAACGGGTCGCCGCTGACCCGGGCCTGCACGTCCACGGTGTTGCGCGGCGACGCCCCGAGCGTCAGCCGCGACACGATCCGGTACCGGTCCCCGCGGTAGATCGAGTGCACGTACTCGACCTGCCGGCCCTCCGCGTCCGTGGTCAGCCGCTCGAACAGCAGAGCCGGTGCCAGCACGGGAACTCCGAGCAGCGACGCCTCGGAGTCGTTGACGACCGTGGGCTCGATCGACTGCACCGCCTCGGAAACGTGGACGCCGTGTTCGCGCAGCCGTTCGTAGAAGTCGCCGGACTCCATGTCGTGCAACGTCAACGCGGGCGCGACCAGAGCTGGGACGTGCAGGTACTCCAACGCCATCGGCTCACCGTCGACCAGGCGCAGGCGGGCGATGTAGTGGATGTCGGCGGCAGGGGAGACGTGCAGGCGGCGGCCGACCCGCGCGCCGGCCGGGATGCGGGCGTGTTCGAGCACGCGGGAGGACCAGGTGCCCGACGCCTGGGGCAGGGACATGGATCCGGTGTCGGACACCATCTCCTGGGTGATCTTGGCGCGCGCCACGAAGGTGCCGCGGCCGTGCTGGCGGCTGAGCAGGCCGAGGTTGACCAGTTCCTCCACGGCCGAGCGGATGGTCGGGCGGGAGACCGAGAGCTGTTGGCAGAGCACGCGTTCGGCGGGGATCGGGGCGCCCGCCGGGTGGGTCTCGATGAGTTCGAGCAGGTAGTCGCGGACCCGCTCCCGCTTCAGGATCGCCTCGGCCATGCCTCTCCGCTTCGTCGGTGTTCAGTATGTCATACCACTGGTAAGTAACCAGTCTGTTGAAGATCGTGAGCGCTCTCGTGCGTCCGACCTGGGTATTGACCTGAGAAGTGGTCTATGCCACTTTCTAACTCACCCGTCGAGACCTGACCAATTGGTCACATCCCAGCGAGAGGTGAGTCGTGTCGCGCTCCGCTGCCTTACTCGTCCTGGCGCTCACGCTGTCCGCCTGCGGTTCGTCCGCGGGCGGCGGTGAGAAGCAGGAGATCACCGTGTGGCTCATGAAGGACACGGCCACCGAGGAGTTCGTGTCGAAGTTCGAGGCCGAGTTCGAGAAGGACCACTCGAACCTCGATCTGAAGATCCAGATCCAGGAGTGGAACGGCATCACGCAGAAGGTGACCAGTGCTCTGGCCAGCACCGATCCGCCCGACGTGATCGAGGTCGGCAACACCCAGGTCGCGCAGTACGTGGCCAGCAAGGGCGTCACGGACCTGTCCGGCAAGAAGTCCGAACTGCAGGGCGACGACTGGATCCCGGGCCTGAGCGAGCCGGGCGCGGTCGACGGCAAGCAGTTCGGGATCCCGTTCTACGCGGCCAACCGGGTCGTGATCTACCGCAAGGACCTCTTCGAGGCCGCGCAGGTCACGCCGCCCAAGACGCGTGCGGAGTGGCTCGCCGCCACGGCCAAGCTCGACCAGGGTGACCAGCAGGGCATCTACCTGCCCGGGCAGAACTGGTACACGCTGTCCGGGTTCGTCTGGGACGAGGGCGGCGACCTCGCCGAGCAGGACGGCGACCGGTGGAAGGGCTCGCTGAACACGCCGGAGGCGTTGGCGGGCATGGACTTCTACAAGCAGCTGCAGGCGCTCGGCGACGGCCCGAAGGACTCCGACGAGGCCAAGCCGCAGCAGACGGACGTGGTCGCGGGCGGCAAGGTCGCGCAGTTCATCGCGGTGCCCGGCGCGGCGAAGCTCGTGGAGAAGGCCAATCCGGAACTGGCCGGCAAGATCGGTTTCTTCCCGATCCCCGGCAAGACCGCGGACAAGCCCGGAGCGGTGTTCACCGGCGGGTCCGACCTGATCGTCCCGCTGGCGTCGAGCAGGCAGGACGGCGCGTACGAGGTCGTCAAGGCGCTCGCCGGTGAGAAGTGGCAGGTCGAGCTCGCGAAGGCGATGAACTACGTGCCGAACCGCAAGTCGCTCGCCCAGGCGGTGGGCGGCGACCCCGGCACGGCGGCGATGGCGGCCGGCGCGGCCAACGGGTTCGCCACCCCGAACTCGCCGAACTGGGCTGCGGTCGAGGCCCGCAACCCGATCAAGGAGTTCCAGACCGCGGTCCTCACCGGTGCCGACCCGAAGACGGCGGCGGCGAAGGCCGACGACGTGATCACCACGGCCCTCAACTCCGGCAAATGACCCTCCTCGCCGAGAGGCCGGTGCAGGAGACTGCACCGGCCCCGCCGAAGCGCCGCAAACGATCGATCCTGCCGTACGTCCTGATCGCCCCCACGCTGCTCACCACCGCGTACCTGCTGCTGTACCCGCTGGTGCGCAACGTGATCATCTCGCTGCAGGAGTTCGGGCTGCCGCAGCTCGTGCGCGGCGACGCGAAATTCGTCGGGCTCGCGAACTACGCGAAGGTGTTGTCCGACCCCGAGTTCTGGGCGGTGGTCCGCCGGACGCTCCTGTTCACCGCGATCAACGTCGTGCTGATCATGGTGCTGTCCACCCTGGTCGCGCTGCTGCTCGTGCGGCTCGGCAAGTGGTTGCGGTTCCTCGTGATGGGCGGGCTCGTGCTCACCTGGGCCACGCCGATCATCGCGGCGACCACGGTGTTCCAGTGGCTCTTCCAGTCCCGGCTCGGCGTCGTGAACTGGGCGCTGGTCGCGCTCGGTTTCGAGGAGTACCGCGACTACACGTGGTTCGCGGACGGCGAGGCGACGTTCGGCATCCTCGTGACGCTGATCGTCTGGCAGTCGATCCCGTTCGCCGCGCTGTCGCTGTACGCGGCGATGATCACCGTGCCGCAGGAGCTCTACGAGGCCGCGCGCATCGACGGCGCCGGCGCGTGGCGGGTGTTCACCACCATCACGTTCCCCGTGCTGCGGGCCATGTTCGGGCTGATCACGTGCCTGGAGGTGATCTGGGTCGTCAAGTCGTTCGTGCAGATCTGGGTGATCAGCCAGGGCGGTCCGGGTCAGGCCACGACGACGCTGCCGGTCTACGCCTTCCAGGTCGCGCAGTCGTTGCAGCGCTACGACCTCGGTGCGGCCGTGTCGATGCTCATGGTCGTGCTGCTCGTGCTCGCGCTGCTGGCGTACTTCCGCCAGCTCTACCGGCAGGAGGAGGAAGCGTGATCGGCCGGATCTCCCGCACCACGGCGGCACTTCTGATCTTCGCCGTGTCCGTGTTCCCCGTCTACTGGATGGTGCTCACGGCGTTCAAGCCCACCAAGGACATCCAGAGCGCCACACCGACGTTCCTGCCGATCCCGATCACGTTCGACCACTTCGGCACGGCGATCGCGGCGAAGGGGTTCTTCTCGTTCTGGCGCAACAGCCTGCTGGTGGCGGGAGGGGCGGTCGTCCTCGCGCTGCTCGTCGCCCTGCTGGCGGCGTTCGCGATCGCCCGCCTGCAGTGGAAGGGTCGCAGGGGGTTCGTGCTGATGGTGTTCGTGGCGCAGATGACGCCGTGGGAGGCGCTGCTCATCCCGATCTACGTGATCGCCCGCGACACCGGCATGCTCGACACGCTCTGGATCCTCACACTCGTCTACTTCATGATGACGCTGCCGTTCACCATCGTGACGCTGCGCGGGTTCCTCGCGGCCATCCCGGTGGACCTGGAGGAGGCGGCGCAGGTCGACGGCTGCACACGCGGGCAGGCGTTCCGCAAGGTCGTGTTCCCGCTGCTCGCGCCGGGCCTGCTGGCGACCTCGCTGTTCGGGTTCATCACCGCGTGGAACGAGTTCGCCTTCGCCAACGTGCTGATCATCAAGGACCAGGACGACCGCACGCTGCCGGTCTGGCTGTCCTCGTTCAACAACACCTTCGGCACCGACTGGGGGGCCACCATGGCCGCGTCGACGCTGTTCATGCTGCCCGTGCTGCTGATCTTCATCGTGCTGCAGGGGCGGGTCACCACCGGCATCGTCGGAGGGGCGGTGAAAGGATGATCGTCCCGCTCCCGACCAGGATCGTGCGCCGCAGCAAGGGGTTCACGCTGGACAGCGACACGAGCGTGCGGGTCACGCCCGGCGCCGAACCCGCGGCCAAACTCCTGCGCACACTGCTGCGACCGGCCACGGGACTCCCGTTGCCGATCGCGGACCACGGTCAGATCCTCATCGCGCTCGACGCCAAGCTCGTCGGACTCGGCGCGGAGGGCTACGCCCTGACCGTCAACGAACACGGCGTCCTGCTGCGCGCGGCCACCAGGCAGGGCCTGGCGCACGGGGTCCAGTCGATCCGCCAGCTCCTGCCGGCCGAGGCGCTTCGGACGTCCAGGGTGTCCGATGTGGACTGGACGCTGCCCGGCGTGGACGTCCGCGACCTGCCCAGGCTGCCGTGGCGCGGGTTCATGCTCGACGTCGCCCGGCACTTCCAGCCGGTGCACGTGGTCCGCCGGTTCATCGACCTGATGGCGTTCCACAAGCTCAACGTCCTGCACCTGCACCTGACCGACGACCAGGGCTGGCGCATGCCCGTGCCGGCGCACCCGCTGCTGACCTCGGTCGGCGGCTGGCGCACCGAGACCAACGGCGACGGAGTCCCGCACGGCGGCACCTACACGCGCGGCGAACTGGAAGGGCTGGTCGCTTTCGCCGCCGAGCGCGGCATCCGGGTCATGCCGGAGATCGAGATGCCCGGCCACGCCCGCGCCGCGCTGGCCGCCTACCCTGATCTGGCCGCCTACCCTGATCTGGCCGCCTACCCCGACCTCGGCGTCGCCCCGGAACCGCTGCCCGTCTGGACCCGCTGGGGCATCAGCGATGCCGCGTTCGGCCTGCACGCCATGGGGTTCGTGCGCGAGGTGCTGGACGAGGTGCTGGAGGTGTTCCCCGGCGAGCACGTCCACCTCGGTGGTGACGAGTGCCTGCTGCCGGAGGACGTGCACGGCCAGTTCCTCCGCCAGGCGAGCAGGTACCTGCTCGACCGGGGCCGCGTCCCGGCCGCCTGGGAACCGACCGGCGACACCCGCGCGGTCGTCATGCCGTGGAAGGACGAGACCCAGGCGGCGAAAGCGCTCGAGCGCGGCCAGCCGGTCGTGATGACCCCGCACACCTCCACCTACCTCGACTACCCGCAGTCGGACGCCCCGCACGAACCACCCGGCCAGCCCGGGTACGTCGTCACCACCCGCGACGTCTACCACGTGCCGCTGCCCGACGGCGTGCTCGGCGCCCAGTGCCAGCTGTGGACCGAGCACGTGCGTTCGAAGGACCACCTGGAATACCTGGCGTTTCCCCGTCTCGCCGCGCTGGCCGACACCCTCTGGTCCCAGCGCCCCGAGTGGGAGGGCTTCACCACCAGGATGCGCCTCCACTCGGAAAGGCTCGCCGCCCTGTCCGTCCCTGCCGAAATGAGGAGAGAACGTTGCGAGCACTCCTAGCCGCGTCCTGCGCGGCCCTGGCGGTGGCCGCACTGGCCGTCGCACCGAACGCGTTCGCCGCCGACGCGATCACCGCCCAGTACCGGACCAGCGCGTCCGGTGCGACCACCGACCAGGCCGAACCGTGGTTCAAGCTGGTCAACTCGGGCACCACCAGCGTGCCGCTGTCCGACGTGAAGATCCGCTACTACTTCAAGGCCGACACACCGGACGTGGGCTACCGGTTCGCCTGCTCGTGGGCCGTACGCGGCTGCGGCAACGTGACCGGCCAGTTCGGCACGCTGACGGGCGGCCCGGCCGACCGCTACCTGGAGGTCGGCTTCACCTCCGGCGCGGGCACGATCAACCCCGGCGCCGACTCCGGTGACCTGCAACTCCGCTTCTACCGCACCAACTGGGGCCCCATCACCCAGTCGGACGACTACTCGTTCCGCGCCGACAGCACCTACTCGGCGTCGACCAAGGTGACCGTCCACCGCGGCAGCACGCTGCTGTGGGGCACCCCGCCCGGCGGCAGCCCGCCCACCACCACGACGACCAGCTCCACGCCGCCGAACCCCAACGGCCCCAAGCTGTTCGACGACTTCGCCTACACCAGCTCCAGTGACTCGCGGATCAGTCAGCGCGGCTGGACCGTGCGTTCGGGCGGGGGCGGCCCCGGTGTTCCCGGCGCCGAGTGGGACGCGTCGCGCGTGACGTTCCCGACCGTCGAAGGCCAGAAGGTCATGCGCCTCGACTCGTGGAACAACGGCTCCGCGGCCAAGCAGACGGAGATGTTCCACCAGCGCAAGTTCTTCGAGGGCACCTACGCGTCCAGGGTGAAGTTCAGCGACGCGCCGGTCTTCGGTCCGGACGGTGACCACGTCGTGCAGACGTTCTTCACCATCACCCCGCTCGACGCACCGATGGCCCCGAACTACGGGGAGATCGACTTCGAGTACCTGCCCAACGGAGGCTGGGGCGAGCAGGGCAACATCATGTACGAGACCACCTGGGAGACCTACCAGAACGAACCGTGGGTCGCCGACAACATCCACAACTCCCAGCGCCAGAGCTACAACGGCTGGCACGACCTGGTCTTCCAGGTCGCCAACGGCCGGGTGAAGTACTACATCGACGGTGCGCTCGTCGCCGACCACGGCGACAAGTACTACCCGGAGACGCCGATGTCGATCAACTTCAACCTGTGGTTCATCTCGGGCGGCCTGCAGGGCAGCAGCGCCGAGCGCGCGTACCAGCAGGAGGTCGACTACGTGTACTTCGCCAAGGACCAGGTGCTGAGCCCGGCCCAGGTGAAGACGGCGGTGCAGGACTACCGCAACGCGGGGGTCACGCACACCGACAACGTGTGACGCGTGGGGCGCCCCGGGTCTCCCGGGGCGCCCCACGAGCGTTCACCGACCCCGACGGCGGAGTTTGAACCCTGGCGCGCGGTGCCGATCCAAGAGCCGGATCGCCGGGGTTCCGGCGCTGGGGGAAGGGGCGTGCATCGTGGGGCGACGCTGGAGGTTCGCGTTGACCGTTCTCGGCCTCGTGCTGCTCGGGTTCGCGGCGGGCGCCGTCATCGGGGCGCTCGGGATCGACCCGCGGTGGGGCTACCTGGTCATCGCGATTCTGACGATCATCGCGGTGCCGCCACTGGTCAGGTGGCGGTCACGGTCTCGCAGCTGATCCTCTCGCCGGGTTTGCCGGTCGAGGTCGCCAGCTCCTTGATCCCGTCGAGCAGGATGCGGCACTTCAGCACCTCGTCGCCCTTGGGCGTGGCGGAGACCTGTGCCTTCTCGCCCGCGTTGACCACGACCTCGATCTGCCACGGCAGCGGCTTCTCGGTGCTGACGGTCTGCGGGGTCTGCTTGCGGTAGCGGGTGGGCGACTCCGTGTACGTCACCTCGACGAGCGACTTGGCCGGTTCGGCCGACACCTCGTAGGTGATGGCCCAGGCCTTGCCGGTCAGCGTCGTCCAGCCGCCGTAGTGGTTCACCAGGGCGACGGTGCCACCGCCGACCACGGCCAGCACGGCGAGGACGACCAAGAGCGTCTTCATAGGACAGACGGTAGGGGTGGACCTCGTGCACCGGCATCGTTCGGTGGTGTGACTCGCGGGTCATCCCGCGGGACCACCTACTTGAGCAGCAGGCGGACCGTGAGTTCGAGGCGGTTCGCGACGTCCGTCGCGGTGGCGCGGCGGGTGACCCAGGCGACCAGGTTCGACAGCCACACGTCGCCGATCACGCGGGCGATGGCCTTCTGCTCGTCCGTCGGCGCCTCGTCGCTCATCGCCTTCGTGAACATGCTCTCCATCAGCAGCGAGACCTTGTCGATCTCGGCGCCGGCGGAGGCGTCCGCGAAGGTGAACGCGCGGGTCATCGCCTCGGTGAGGTGCGGGTTGCGCTGCAGGCCGCGGGTGATGCGGCCGAGCACGAACAGCAGACGCTCGTAGGGGCTGTCGCCGGGGACGGTGGTGCGGTCCATCTTCTCCTGGGCGCGCTCCAGTTCCACGGCGAGGCTCGACACGAGCAGGTGGACCTTCGAGGGGAAGTAGCGGTACAACGTGCCCAGCGCGACGTCCGCCCGGTCCGCCACCGCGCGCATCTGGACGGCGTCGAACCCGCCCTTGGACGCCAGCGCGATGGTCGCGTCGACGATCCGCTTGCGACGCTCGCGCTGGGCGGTCGAGCTGAGCTCGTCGCCCGCCATGAGCGCGTCCGTGCGCGACTTCGAAGGTGACACGGAGATGATCCTCCTGAAACGTGTTGCAGCTGCCGTCGCATCATACTCGATCGGTTTGGCGGCCATGATCTGTTGTCAGAAATAGAACACGTTCTATAAACTTCTTCACGTCCTGTGAGGAGGCCGCATGCCGATCGCCACGACCGGGGAGCACCGCGCGCTGCGCGACAGCGTGGACGCCGCCAAGGGGGAGTGGGGCGACCTCGTCAGGGTCGGGTTCTTCGAGGTGACGCGGGAGGGCGGCACCGTCGTCGATCTCGCCGTGATGCTGGAGCGGGCGGCCGAGAACCTGGTGCCGGGGCCGTTGCTGCCCACCGCGCTGGTGTCGGCGCTGCGCCCCGATTTCGACGGGATCGCCGGGTTCGGGTTCTCGTCCCACCACGTGGTCGGTGCGGCCGAGGCGACGCACCTGTTGCTCAAGACGGACAGTTGGATGCTCGTACCGGTCGCGCAGGCTTCGGTGACGCCCCTTGAAGCCGTGGACCACTCACGTTCGCTGGCGAAGGTCGAGGTGACCGCGCCGGGGGAGACCGTGGGCGACCCGACCGACCTCGCGGTGACGTTGATGGCCGCCGAGGCGAGCGGGGTGGCCGCGTGGTGCCTGAACACGGCCGTGGAGTACGCGAAACAGCGGCAGCAGTTCGGGCGTGTCATCGGCTCCTTCCAGGCTATGAAGCACCTCTGTGTGGAGATGCTGTGCCGCGCGGAGCAGGCGTCGTCGGTCGCGTGGGACGCGGCGCGGACGGTCGGCGAGGACGAACACCCGCTGGCGGCGGCGGTCGCGGCCGCGGTGGCGTTCGACGCGGCCGTGCGCAACGCCAAGGACTGCATCCAGGTGCTCGGCGGCATCGGCTTCACCTGGGAGCACGACGCCCATCGCTATCTGCGCCGGGCGTTGGCATTGCAGCAACTCGCGGGCGGTGTCGCGTTCTGGCGCCGGCGGGTCGCCGAACTGGCGCTGGCCGGGGTGCGCCGGTCCTACGACGTCGAGGTCGAGCGGGACCCCGAGGTGCAGGCGTTCGCGGAGGAGATCGCCGGACTCGACCCGGCCGGTCAGCGCGAACGGCTGGCGGGCAGCGGGTTCCTGGTGCCGCACTGGCCGAAGCCGTACGGCCAGGACGCCGGCCAGGCCAGGCAGATGGTCATCGACGGCGAGTTCGCCCGAGCCGGGGTACGGCGGCCGGACCTGATCATCGGCGGCTGGGCGGGACCGACGATCCTCCGGCACGGCACGCCCGAGCAGCAGGAACGGTTCGTGCCGCCGACGTTGAGCGGCGAACTGACCTGGTGCCAGCTCTTCAGCGAACCCGAGGCAGGCTCGGACCTGGCCTCGTTGCGCACCAAGGCCGTCCGCGCCGACGGCGGCTGGAAGCTCACCGGGCAGAAGGTCTGGACGTCGCTCGCGCACCAGGCCGACTGGGCGATCTGCCTGGCCCGCACCGACTCCAGCGTGCCGAAGCACAAGGGCATCACGTACTTCCTGGTCGACATGCGGTCACCCGGCGTCGACGTGCGGCCGCTGCGGGAGATCACCGGCGACGCGCGGTTCAACGAGGTGTTCCTGGACGACGTGTTCGTGCCGGACGACTGCGTGGTCGGCGCGGTGAACGACGGCTGGCGGCTGGCCCGCACGACGCTGGCCAACGAACGCGTCGCGATGGGCTCGGCGCTCGGCGAACCGCTGGAGAACGTCCTCAGGTCACCGGCTGCCCCTGAGCACGCCGAACGGCTGGGGGCGTTGGTGGCGCAGGGCCTGGCGGTGTCCGTGCTGGACCTGCGGGCGAGCCTGCGGGTGCTGAGCGGGCAGGAACCGGGCGCGGAGTCGAGCGTGCGCAAGCTCGCCGGGGTGCGGCAGCGGCAGGAGGTCGCCGAGTTCGCGGTCGAACTGCTCGGGCCTGACGCCGCCGTCGAGGGAGAACTGATCCACGAGTTCCTGCTGACCCGGTGCCTGAGCATCGCGGGCGGGACCACGCAGGTGTTGATGAACCTGGCAGGCGAGCGAATTCTCGGTCTACCCAGGGAAATCTGACGCAGTGAGCCCTAATGGATTTCCAGCTCGACGAGACCAGCGGGAGTTGCCGCGAAATTAGGAGCCCTAATGGATTTCCAGCTCGACGAGACCCAGCAGGAGATCGCCGCCCTGGCGGCCGACGTGCTGGGCAGGGAGAGCGACACCCCCTGGAAGGCGTTGGGGGAGGCGGGGTTGCTGGCCCTGGCCGTTCCGGAACGGCTCGGCGGTGACGGGCTCGGCGTGCTGGAGACGGCCGTGCTGCTCACCGAGGTGGGACGGCGGGCGGTCGACGTACCGGCGCTGGCCACTCTCGCGCTGGGCGTGCTGCCGATCGCCACGTACGGGACCGAGGCACAACAGGACGCCTTGCTGCCGTTGGTGACCGAGCAGCATGGAGTGCTCACGGCGGCGCTGAGCGAGCCGTCCAGGCCACTGCCTCGCCAGCCTGGAACAAGAGCCGGAGAGGACGGCATCTTCGGCACGAAGATCAACGTGCCGTTCGCGGCCGAGGCCCAGCGGATCCTGGTCAGCACGAGCGACGGGGTCTTCGTCGTCGACCCGGCGCAACCCGGTGTGTCCATTTCGGATGGAACCGTGACGTTCGACGGCGCTCGAGGTGAACTCCTCGAAGGAGCGGCCGAGGGCCTCACGAGGTTCGCCCTGGCCGGAGCCTGCGCGATGGCGGACGGCGTGCTCGCCGGAGCGCTCGACCTCACCGTCAAGCACGTCGGCACCCGTCACCAGTTCGGCAAACCGCTGGCCACCTTCCAGATCGCGGCCGGCCTGGTCGCGGACGTCTACATCGCCTCCCGCACCCTGCACCTGGCCGCGCTCACCGCCGCCTGGAGCCTCGACGACAACGACCTCGACACCGCGGCCTACTGGCTCGCGGCGGAAGCGCTGCCGGCCGTGCACACCTGTCACCACCTGCACGGCGGCCTCGGGCTCGACATCACGTACCCCATGCACCGCTACTACGGCATGGCCAAGGAGCTGACGCGGTTCGTCGGCGGAGTGGAGCACCGCTTGGGGGCCATCGATGTTCATTGACCTCACGGCAGAACAGCGGAAACTGCGCGACGAGCTGCGTGAGTACTTCGCGACGGTCATGTCCGACGCCGAACGCGAGGCCATGCTCACCGAACGGCACGGCGCCACCTACCGCGAGCTGGTCAGACGGCTCGGGCGCGACGGCAGGCTCGGCGTCGGGTGGCCGAAGGAGTACGGCGGGCTGGGGTTCGGGCCGGTCGAGCAGCAGATCTTCGTCAACGAGGCCGCCCGCGCGGACGTCCCGCTGCCGTACGTCACGCTGCAGACCGTCGGTCCGACGCTGCAGTCGTACGGAACTCAGGAGCAGAAGGACTTCTTCCTGCCGAAGATCCTCAGCGGCGACCTGCACTTCGCCATCGGCTACACCGAACCGGACGCCGGGACGGACCTGGCGGCGTTGCGCACCAAGGCCGTTCGCGAAGACGACCACTACGTCGTCAACGGGCAGAAGACGTTCACGACCGGTGGCCACGACGCGGACTACGTGTGGCTGGCCTGCCGCACCGGAGCCCCGGAGTCGCGGCACAAGGGCATCACGATCCTGATCGTCGACACCACCGATCCCGGCTACTCGTGGACGCCGATCATCACCTGCGACGGCGCCCATCACGTGAACGCCACCTACTACAACGACGTCCGGGTACCCGAAGCCCGCCGGGTCGGCGAGGAGGACAAGGGCTGGCGGCTCATCACCACGCAGCTCAACCACGAGCGCGTGATGCTCGGCCCGTCCGGCCGCCTCGGCGCGCTGGTCGAGCGAGTGCACGGCTGGGCAGCGGAACGTCAGCTCCTGGAGGAACCGGACGTGCGCCGGGCGTTCGCCGAGGCGCGGGCGGTCCACCGCGTGAACGAACTGCTGAACTGGCAGGTCGCGAGCGGTGAGGTCGAGGTCGCGGACGCCAGTGCCACCAAGGTGTTCGCCGCCGACCGCACCCAGCACATCGGCCGGCTGATGGAAGAGCTCGTCGGACGGCATGGCGCGCCCCAGGAACTCGTGAAGTGGCTGGACGTGCAGGCGCGGCGCAACCTCGTGCTGACGTTCGGCGGGGGAGTGCAGGAGATCCAGCGCGAGCTGATCGCGAACATCGGGCTCGGACTACCGCGGGTGGTGCGATGATCGACATCGAGAAGGAGGCCGCCCGCGTCGCCGAACAGGGCGAGAGCGCGCCGCGGCTGGCACGGGACCCGGTCAACCTGCCGATGATCAACAACTGGCTGGAGGCCATCGGCGACGAGCACCCCGGCTACACCGAGGTCGCGCCGCCCGCGATGGTCCAGGTGTGGACGATGGGCGGACTGCACGGCCAGCGCACCCTCGACGACCCGCTCGGGCAGATGATGTCCATCCTCGACGAGGCCGGGTACACCTCCGTGGTCGCCACCAACAGCGACCAGACCTACCACCGGTACCTGAAGCTCGGTGAGCAGCTCTCGGTGACGACGAGCCTGGAGGACGTGACCGGGCCGAAGAGGACCGGGCTGGGCGAGGGGTGGTTCGTCACGACACGCAGCACGTGGTGGGTCGGCGACGAGGCCGTCGCCGAGATGCGGTTCCGGGTGCTGAAGTTCAAGCCCGCGCAGAAGCCCGAACCGCAGGAGGAAACCCCGAAACCTCAGGCGATCCGGCCCTCGGTCAACCGCGACACCGAGTACTTCTGGGAGGGCACCCGGCAGGGCGAGCTCCGGATCCAGCGTTGCGGCGGGTGCGGGTTGCTGAGGCATCCACCCGGCCCGATGTGCCCGGAATGCGGTGCCACCAAACCGAAGTACCTCGTCTCGGAGGGGTACGGCGTGATCTACAGCTACGTCGTGCACCACCACCCGCAGGTGCCGGGCAAGCAGACCCCGTTCGTCATCGCCCTGGTCGAACTCGACGAGGGCGTGCGGATGCTGGGCGAGTTCGACGGCGAGCCCGTTGTCGGGCAACGGGTCGAGGTCGTGTTCACCAAGGTCGACGACGAGCTGACGATGCCGAGCTGGAGGCCCCGTGCGAATCGGTGATTCCCTGCCGGAGTGGCACGTGGAGGCCACCCCGACGTTCGTGATCAGCACCGCGCTGGCCACCCGCGACTTCCAGGACGTCCACCACGACCGCGACCTCGCGATCCAGCGCGGGTCGAAGGACATCTTCGTCAACATCCTCACCACGACCGGCCTGGTGCAGCGCTACGTCACGGACTGGGCAGGCCCGGAGGCGTTGGTGCGGCAGGTGAACATCAAGCTCGGCGCGCCCTGCTTCGCCTACGACACGCTGAAGTTCTTCGGTCAGGTCGTCGAACGCGAGCAGCAGGATCTCACCATCGAGGTCGTCGGCCGGACCGCGCACGGTGACCACGTCACCGGGACCGTGAAGATCGAGGTGCCCGCGTGAACGCCGCGATCGTCGGCATCGGCGCGACCGACTTCTCCAAGGACTCGGGCCGCAGTGAACTCCAGCTCGCCGCCGAGGCCGTCAGGGCCGCGCTGGAGGACGCCGGGCTCGAACCGTCCGATGTGGACGGCCTGGTCAGCTTCACCATGGACACCAACGCCGAGATCGCGGTCGCCCGTGAGCTGGGCATCCCGGAGCTGACGTTCTTCAGCCGCGTCCACTACGGCGGCGGGGCGGCGTGCGCGACGGTGCAGCAGGCCGCGATGGCCGTCGAGACCGGCGCGGCGAAGGTCGTCGTCTGCTACCGGGCCTTCAACGAACGGTCCGGGCACCGGTTCGGGCAGGTCCAGACGGCGGCCGCGGCCAACATCGACAACAGCTGGTCGTACCCCATGGGGCTGGGCACACCGGCAGCGATGGTCGCCATGTTCGCCCGCCGGTACATGCACGAGTACGGCGCCACGTCCGAGGACTTCGGCCGGATCGCGGTGATCGACCGCAAGCACGCCGCCACGAACCCGCACGCGTGGTTCCACAACCGGCCGATCACCCTGGACGACCACCAGTCGTCGCGCTGGATCGCCGAACCGCTCCGGCTCCTCGACTGCTGTCAGGAGAGCGACGGCGGAGTCGCGCTCGTGGTCACGTCGCGGGAACGAGCCCGTGACCTGCCGAACAAGCCCGCGCACGTCAGGGCGGCGACCCAGGGCAGCAGCGTCGACCAGTTCACGATGACCAGTTACTACCGCGACGACCTGACCCGCCTCCCCGAGATGGGCGTGGTGGCGCGCGGCCTGTGGGAGAAGTCGGGCATCGGTCCGGACGACGTCGACGTGGCCGTGCTCTACGACCACTTCACGCCGTTCGTCCTGGTGCAGTTGGAGGAGCTGGGGTTCTGCGGCAGGGGCGAGGCCAAGGACTTCGTCGCGTCCGGTGCGCTCGAACTGGACGGCGAGCTGCCGCTCAACCCGCACGGCGGCCAGCTCGGCGAGGCCTACCTGCACGGCATGAACGGCATCGCCGAGGGAGTGCGTCAGATCCGCGGCACCGCGGTGAACCAGGTCGGCGGCGTCGAGCACGTCCTGGTCACCGCCGGCACAGGCGTCCCGACCAGCGGCCTGGTCCTAGGTCAGGGTTAGGACGGCGTCAGCGAGAACGGGACGGTCCCCGGCGAACGTGGTCAGCACGAGCCGGGGCCCGTCCCGCCACACCCGCGTCGTCAGCGTCTCGCCGGGGAACACCACGCCCGCGAACTTCACCCCGAACGACGCCACCTGCTCCGGTCCGTCCAGCACGGCGTCGATCACCGCCCGGCACACCACCCCGTACGTGCACAGCCCGTGCAGGATCGGTGCGTCGAAGCCCGCCCTGACAGCGAACTCGGGATCGGCGTGCAGCGGGTTCCGGTCACCGCACAGCCGGTAGAGGTAGGCCTGTTGCGGCAGAGTCGGAGTCTCGATCACGAAGTCCGGTTCCCGTGACGGCACCTCGACCTTGCCCGAGGGTCCGCGATCACCGCCGAACCCGCCCTCGCCGCGGGCGAAGATGCTGGACCTGGTCGTGAACAACGCGGTCCCGTCCGGTGTCACGGCGGTCGCCTCCTGCACGATCACCGCGGCCTTGCCCTTGTCCCACACGTCCGCGATCCGCGTCCGCAACACGGCCTCGCCCGCGGCCGGCAGAGGCGCGTGCACGGCGATCTCCTGCGTGCCGTGCAACACCCGCGCCAGGTCGATGTCGACACCGGGGAACGACACGACCGGGGCGGCGGTCTCGTGGAACCGGGGCGCGACGACACCGAACGTCGGCAGCACCCGGAGGCCCCGCTCGTAGACGTATCGGAGTTCGGTCGCGCCGAGGGCCAGGTGGTAGAGCAGCACGTCGGACTCGGTCCAGGAGAACTTGACCTCGGGGAGTTCCGCCCCGACGGCGACGGCGGGATCGATCGGCATCAGGCGCCCCTCACTCGTAGCTGATCTTCACGGTGTCCGTGACCGGAACCGACTGGCACGCCAGCACGATGCCCTCGGCGATGTCCTCGGAGTCGAGCACGTCGTTGTTGAGCATCTTGACCTCGCCCTCGACCAGCCGGCACGCGCACGCGCTGCACGCACCCTCGCGGCACGAGTACGGCGCGTCGAGTCCCTTCTCCAGCAACAGGTCGAGCAGCTTCGTCCGTGCGGGCCACGGGAACCGGTGCCGCTCGCCGTCCAGCGAGACCTCGACCACCGCGTCCGGCCGGTCGTCGACGACCGGCACTTCGGCGGAGAACGGATCACTCGACAGCGAGACGAACTTCTCGACGTGCACGACCGGAACGTCGTGCAGCGCCTTGCGAGCCGCCTCCATGAACGGCGCGGGCCCGCACACGAACGCCTCGTCACAGGGTCGGACGAACGCCCGCAGGCCGTGCGGCAGGCCCTGCACCGATTCCAGCCAGTGCACGACGGTCAGCCGGCCGGGGTGTGCGCGGGCCAAGGAGTCCAGTTCGGCAGCGAAGATCACCGAGGACTCGTCCCGGTTGGCGTAGAAGAGGAACACCTGCCCGGACCCGCCGGACAGCACCGCCCTGATGATCGACATGACCGGCGTGATCCCGCTGCCCGCCGCGAAGGCGAGAAGTGATCCGTCGAGCGAGGACGGCGTGAAGACCCCGGCCGGTGCCAGCACGTCCAGGTCCATGCCTGCCCGCAGTTCGGAACACATCCACAGCGACCCGTACCCGTCGGGCGTGCGCTTGACGGTGATCTTCAACGGCTCGCCCGGCGCGCTGGACAGCGAGTAGCAGCGGGCCACCTCGCCCGCCCGCACGGTCAGGAACTGGCCCGGCCGTGGCGAGAAGTCCGCCCCCGACAGCACGAACGAACGCGCGTCGGCGGTCTCCTCGATCACGGCGTCGACCCGGAGCCGGTGCACCTCAGCCATCGGCGACCTCCAGGAACCCCTCGCGCACGGCCTTCTCGATGCTGTCGCGCAACCGCAGGCACGTCGGCACCAGAGCCGCCCGCGCACCGCACAGCTCAGGGCAGTCCCGGGTGTCCGAAAGCCACTGCACCGACGTGTGCTGCGGGCTGTTCTTCTTGACCAGCACCCGGTTCCCGCAGTCGCACCCGACGGGAACCATCCCGCCTGCGAGGAACTCGTCGCGCTCGCTCACGTCGCCTGCTCCTGAGGCGCCGGTTGCTGCTTGGCGAGGTTCTCGGCGACCTCCTTCTCCCACACCTCGATCGCCCTGCTCGTGTCGACCTCGAACTCGAAGCGCCGCACCATGTCGTCGGACACGTCCTCGACGTCCACGTAGAACTGCTCGTACCAGCGACGGAGCTGGTAGACCGGCCCGTCCTCCTCGCACAGCAACGGGTTGTCGACGCGCGACTTGTTCTGCCAGATCTCCACGTCCTGCAGGAACCCGACGCCGATGCCTCGCGCGAACTTCCGCGCGATCTTGTCGGCGTGGACGTCGTCCACACCGGGCAGCTTCTTCACGATCGCGCCCCACTGGAGCTTGAACGACGTCGGCGAGATCGGGTAGTGGCAGTTGATCAGCACGGTCTCGATCTCGAGGCCCTTGTAGTCGTTCCACAGGTAGTCGATCATGTACGACGGCCCGTAGTAGGCGGCCTCCGAACGCACTTCGACGTCACCGGTGTAGTTCGAGCCCATCGCCACGTCCGGACGGCCGCGCGTCGTCAAGTACTGCGAGGCGACGTGGCCCTCCATCACGTTCTTGAAGTACGTCGGGAACGCGAAGTGGATGTAGAAGAAGTGGGCCATGTCGACGACGTTGTCGATGATCTCGCGGCAGTTCGCGTTGTCGATCACGACCGAGTCCCAGGTCCAGTTGCTCCACTCGTCGCTGAACGCCGACTCGATGCGCGGGATGGTGATGTGCTCGGGCGGCGGGTTGCCCTGTGGGTCGTTCCACACGAAGAGCTGCTTGTTCTCCTCCATGGTGATCCACGAGCGGGTGCGCGCCCGCAGCGGAACCCGCTTGGCGTAGGGGATGTCGACGCACTTGCCGTTGCCCGCCCAGCGCCAGTCGTGGAACGGGCACGCGATGGTGTTGCCCTTGATCGTGCCCTGGGTGAGGTCCCCGCCCATGTGCCGGCAGTACCCGTCCAGCACGTTGATCTCGCCGTCCTCCGAGGCGAACACCACGAGCTTCGTGCCGAACGCCTCGATGGCGTGGGGTTTGCCGTCGCGGAAGCTGCTCGCGAGGCCGAGGCAGTGCCAGCCGCGCGCGAACCGGGCCGGCGGGGCGCCCGCGTCGATCGTCCGCACACCGTCCTGCGTCATCGGTTTCCTCCAGAGATGTCGAGGCCGGCGAGGTATCCGAACGTCATCGCCGGTCCGAGGGTGGCGCCCGCGCCCGCGTAGGTGTGGCCCATGACCGAGGCGCTGGTGTTGCCCGCCGCGTACAGGCCCTCGATCACCGAACCGTCCTCACGCAGCACGCGAGCGTGGGTGTCGGTGCGCAGGCCGCCTTTGGTGCCGAGATCGCCGGGCACGATCTTGACCGCGTAGAACGGGCCGGTGGTCAGCGGCGCGAGGTTGGGGTTCGGCTTGGTGCGCGGATCGCCGTAGTAGCGGTCGTACGCGCTGTCGCCGCGGTGGAAGTCGGCGTCCTTGCCGTCGACCGCGAGCGTGTTGAACCGCCGGACGGTGTCGATCAGTTCCGGCAGGTCGGCCTCCTGGGCGAGTTCCTCCAGGCTGGGCGCGGTGAGGATCGAGTCCTTCCAGCGCCGGGGGAGCGGGCGGCGCGGCGGGATGCCGCAGAACGGGTAGCGGCTGCGGTAGGAGTGGTCGAAGACGAGCCAGGTGTCGCCGGTCATCGCGTTGACCACGTCGATGTAGGGCGCGGCCTCGTTGACGAACCGGCGCCCGGTCTTGTCGACCAGCACGCAGCCGGGCAGCGACCGTTCGGCGAGCAGGAAGAACGGGCCGCGCGGCAACGGGACCGAAGGGCCCCACCACGCGTCGTCCATCAGCCCGACGGCGGCTCCGGCGCGTTGACCGGCCTCGATGCCGTCGCCGGTGTTGGCCTTCGCGCCGACTGTCCACTCCGTACCGATGTTCTGGTGCTGCTTGCGCATCCGCTCGTTGTTCTCGAACCCGCCGGACGCCAGCACGACGTGCTTCGCCAGGATGACCTTCTCGCCCACGAGAACGCCTGCGACGCGGCCGTTCTCGTGGTGCAGGTCGGTCATCGCGGTGCCGAGCCTGATCTCGACGTTCAATGCCTTGAGGCCCGCTCTGAGCCCGGCCGTCAGCGCCTGGCCCATGGTCAGGCGGCGGCCCGGCAGGAACCGGCGGGCGAAGACCTTGGCGGCGGTGACGATGCCGCGCGGGTGGCGGCCGATCAGCGTCAGCCACCTGTAGTCGGTCTGGGTGATCACGATGCCCGCGGGTGTCGGCACGTACGGCGGTTCGAGGTCCTTGATCTCGTCCCCGAGCAGCGTCGTGGTGAACGGCAACGGCTCGACCGAGCGGCCGCGCGGCTGTCCGCCGGGCGCCTCCGGGTAGTAGTCGGAGTAGTCGCGGACCCAGCGGAACTTCAACGGCGTGTGGGCGACCACGAACGCCAGCATCGCCGGTCCGGCGTCCAGGAACGCCTTCCGCAACTCCGCCGGGACCTCCGGCGCGATGTGCGCCAGGTACTCGCTGGCCCGCTCTGGTGAGTCGGCCACGCCGTTGGCGGCGACCACGGCGTTGTTCGGCACCCAGATGCCGCCACCCGACCGCGCGGTCGACCCGCCGTAGTGCTCGGCCTTCTCGATGATCAAGGTCCGCAGGCCGTTTCGAGCGGTGCAGAGCGCGGCTGTCATACCCGCCGCGCCGCTGCCGACGACGATCACGTCGTACATCGCACCTCCCCGGAGCTCAGACTAGAACAGGTTATAGTTCTGAGGCGGTTTGGCGCTATGGTGTAGGAGTTCCAGGCAAGTCGACTCACCAAGAACCTGTTTCTGACCAAGAACCTGTTCCAGGAGGGTTGCGTGGAGGTCACCGCTGACGTGGTCGTCATCGGCTTCGGCGCGGCCGGCGCGTGCGCCGCCGTCGAGGCCGCGACGGCCGGCGCGTCCGTGGTGGTGCTGGACCGGTTCGCCGGCGGTGGCGCGACCGCGTTGTCCGGCGGTGTCGTCTACGCGGGCGGCGGGACGCGGCAGCAGGTGGAGGCCGGCGTTACCGACTCGGTCGACGCGATGTACTGCTACCTGCGGCACGAGGTCCAGGACGCGGTGTCCCCGGCGACCCTGCGGCGGTTCTGCGAGGACAGCGCCGGGATGCTGGCGTGGCTGGAGGACCAGGGCGTCCCGTTCGACGCCCGCGTGTCGCCGTTCAAGACCTCGTACCCGACCGACGACTACTACCTGTACCTGTCCGGCAGTGAGGACGCCTGGCCCGACCCGGCGCCGCGCGGGCATCGGACCAGGGCGAAAGGCACGTCGGGCAAGGCTTTCTTCACCCGTCTGGCCGAGGCCACCCGACGTGCGGGCGTGCGGGTGATGCCGCAGACCCGCGCGCTGGAACTCGTTCTCGAGGACGGCCGGGTGACGGGGGTGCGGTGCCGGACGCTCACCGGGTTGCCGCGGGTGCTGCACGCGGTGTTGTCCAAGGCGGGCGCCAAACCGTGGCTGTACTACCCGCCGCTGGGGAAGAAGCTGTTCGGGCTGGCGGCGCGGCTCGAACGATTCGGCCGGCCGCTGGTGGTCACCGCCGGGCAGGGCGTGATCATCGCGGCCGGCGGCTTCATCGCCGATCGGGCGCTGGTGCACGAACACGCTCCGGCTCATCGCGGCGGCCTCGCGCTGGGCACGCCCGGCGACGACGGCGGCGGGATCAGGCTCGGTGTCGCCGCGGGCGGGAAGACCGCGCGGATGGACAGGATCTCGGTGTGGCGGTTCGTCACGCCGCCCAGCGCGTTGCAGCGCGGTGTCCTGGTCGACTCGGCCGGGCAGCGGTTCGGCGACGCCACTCTCTACGGCGCGGCCAACGGGAGTGAGATCGTGCGGCGCGGCGGCAAGGCGTGGCTGCTGATCGACGACGAGATCCTCCAGGTCGCGCGTGCGCAGGTGAAGACGCAGACCGCGCCGTTCCAGCGCTGGCAGGTCCGCTATCTGCTCGGACGCGGCCTGGTCACGGCCCCGACGATCGAGGAAGTGGCCGCCAAGGCCGGAATCGCGGCGCCCGAACCGTTCGGGACGCCGCCCTACTCGTTGATCAACGTGTCGGTGCGCGCGGGATTCGGCTACCCGTGCCCGATGCTCACGCTCGGGGGCCTCGTCGTGGACGAGGACACCGGTCAGGTGCAGGGGGTTCCCGGCCTGTACGCGGCCGGCCGGTCGGCGGTCGGGGTGTGCTCGGAGTCCTACGTCAGCGGCCTCGCGCTCGCCGACTGCGTCTTCTCGGGCCGTCGCGCGGGGCACCACGTCGCGAAGGAGGCCAGGTGCTGACGATCCAGACCAGGGAGGCGGCCGCCGCGCTGCTGCGCACGGCGGAACACGACCGCGTACCGATCAAACCGCTGGTGGAGCTGTATCCCGAGATCGACGTGGTCGACGCCTACGAGATCCAGTTGCTCAACATCCGCCACCGCAACCGTGACGTCATCGGCCACAAGGTCGGGCTCTCGTCGTTGGCGATGCAGCAGATGATGGGTGTCGACGAGCCCGACTACGGCCACCTGCTCGACGACATGCAGCTGACCGGGACCGCCGACGCGTCGGCGTACCTGTACCCGCGGGTCGAGGTGGAGATCGCGTTCCTGCTGGCCCGCGACCTGCCCGGTGAGGGATGCACGGTCGAGGACGTGCTGGAGGCCACCGAGTTCGTCGCGCCGGCCATCGAGCTGATCGACAGCAGGATCGAGAACTGGCGGATCGGCCTGCAGGACACCATCGCGGACAACGCGTCGTCGGCCGGGTTCATGCTCGGGTCCGAGCGGGTGCGTCCGTCCGAACTGGACATCGGCGCCGTCGCGGCCACGTTGCGGCGCAACGGCGAGCTGGTCGCCGAGGGACGTGGTGACGCCGTGCTGGGTGATCCGGCGATCGCGGTGGCGTGGCTCGCGGCCAAAGTGGCGGGCTTCGGCGTCCGGTTGCTCGCGGGCGACATCGTGCTGCCCGGATCGTGCACGCGTGCCATCGACGCCAGGCCTGGCGACGAGTTCCACGCCGAGTTCGCCGGACTCGGCTCGGTAGACCTCAAGTTCGAATAGGGGTGAACGGGTGAAGGCGGCCATCGTCGGCTCCGGCAACATCGGCACCGACCTGCTCTACAAGCTCCTGCGCTCGCAGGCGCTGGAACCACGCTGGATGGTGGGCATCGACCCGGCCAGCGAGGGGCTCCGGCGCGCGGCCGATCTGGGGCTCGAGGTCTCGGTCGACGGCGCGGAGTGGTTGCTGCGTCAGGACGAACTGCCGGACATCGTCTTCGAGGCGACCTCCGCGGCGGTGCACCGGGCCAACGCCCCGCGCTACGCCGAGGCGGGCATCCGGGCGATCGACCTGACACCGGCCGCGGTCGGGCCGTACGTCGTGCCGCCGGTGAACCTCGGTGAGCACCAGGACGCGCCGAACATCAACCTGATCACGTGCGGCGGCCAGGCCACGATTCCCATGGTGCACGCGGTGTCCCGGGTCGTGCCGGTGTCGTACGCGGAGATCGTCGCGAGCGTCGCGTCGGTGTCGGCGGGCCCTGGGACCCGAGCCAACATCGACGAGTTCACCCGCACGACCAGCCGCGGCATCGAGGCGATCGGGGGTGCCGCGAAGGGCAAGGCGATCATCGTGCTGAACCCGGCGGACCCGCCGATGATCATGCGCGACACGATCTTCTGCGCGATCCCCGAGGACGCCGATCCCGACTCGATCACGGACTCGATAGCCCGGATGGAGACCGACATCCGTTCGTACGTCCCGGGATTCCGGTTGCTGAGGGAACCGCAGTTCGACCCCGGACGGGTGGCGATCTTCGTGGAGGTGGCCGGTGCGGGCGACTTCCTGCCCGAGTACGCCGGGAACCTCGACATCATGACGGCCGCCGCGACCAAGGTGGGGGAGGAGATCGCTCGTGCAGCTACGGCTCACCGACACGTCACTGCGTGACGGCTCGCATCACAAGCGGCACCAGTTCACGGTCGACGACGTGCGCTCGATCGTCGCCGCCCTCGACGGCGCCGGGGTCCCGGTGATCGAGGTGACGCACGGCGACGGGCTGGGCGGGTCGTCGTTCAACTACGGCTTCAGCCACACGCACGAGCAGGAGCTGATCAAGGTCGCGGTGGAGACGGCGACGCAGGCCAAGATCGCCGTGCTGATGCTGCCGGGTGTCGGGGTGAAGGACGACATCCTGGTGTCGCAGGACAACGGCGCCTCGATCGTCCGGATCGCCACGCACTGCACCGAGGCCGACGTCTCCGTGCAGCACTTCGCGCTGGCTCGTGAACGCGGGCTGGAGACCGTCGGGTTCCTGATGATGGCGCACTCGCAGCCGCCGGAGGCGTTGGCTCGTCAGGCAAGGATCATGGCCGACGCGGGCTGCCAGTGCGTCTACGTGGTCGACTCGGCCGGCGCTTTGGTGCTGGAACAGGTTTCGGACCGGGTCTCGGCTCTGGTCGCGGAACTCGGCTCGGACGCCCAGGTCGGCTTCCACGGGCACGAGAACCTCGGGCTGAGCGTCGCGAACTCCGTGGCGGCCGCCCGCGCCGGGGCGAAGCAGATCGACGGCAGCGTGCGCGGATTCGGCGCGGGCGCGGGGAACACGCCGCTCGAGGCGTTCGTCGGCGTCTGCGACAAGCTGGGGTTCGAGACCGGCGTCGACTTCTTCAAGATCGTGGACGCGGCCGAGGACGTCGTCCGGCCCGTCATGCCCGACGAGTGCCTGCTCGACCGGATGGCGCTGATGATGGGGTACGCGGGCGTCTACTCCAGCTTTCTCAAACACGCGTACACGCAGGCGCAACGTTATGGCGTGTCCGGCGCGCAGATCCTCGTCCGCGCGGGCGAACGCAAACTCGTCGGCGGGCAAGAGGACCAGCTGATCGACATCGCACTGGAGCTGAGCAGGGAGAAAGTCCGATGAGTGAGGAAATCCTCGGCAAGGTGCGGGAACTGCTGCCGGCGCTCGCCGAACGCGCGGCCGAGGCGGAGGAACTGCGCAGGGTGCCGCCGGAGTCGGTGAAGGCGTTGCAGGAGACCGGTTTCTTCCGGATGCTGCAACCCGCGCGGTACGGCGGCTTCGAGTCGCACCCGCTCGACTTCTACACCGCGGTCAGGCTGATCGGCAGCGCGTGTGGATCCACGGGCTGGGTCGCGTCCGTGCTCGGCGTACACCCCTGGCACGTCGGGCTTTTCGACGTCCGGGCGCAGGAAGAGGTGTTCGGCGAGGACCAGGACACCCGGATCTCCTCCTCCTACGCGCCGACGGGTCGTGCGACGGCGGTCGAGGGCGGGTTCCGGTTCAGCGGCAAGTGGAGCTTCTCCTCCGGCTGCGACCACGCCACGTGGGTGCTGCTCGGCGGCCTCGTGATGAACGACGAGGGCAAGCCGATCGACTTCCGCACGTTCCTGCTGCCGATCTCCGACTACACGATCAACGACGTGTGGGACACGGTCGGCCTGCGCGGCACGGGCAGCAACGACATCGTGGTGAACGACGTGTTCGTGCCGGAGTACCGGGCGCTGAGCATGGCGAACACCGCGCGGTGCAAGTGCCCCGGCCAGGAGGTCAACCCCGGCCCGTTGTTCCGCATGCCGTACGGGACGATCCACCCGTACGCGGTGACGGCGCCGATCATCGGCATGGCGACCGGGGCGTACGCGCTGCACGTCGACGCGACCCGGGAACGCGTCCGGGCGGCGTACCTGGGGGAGAAGGCGGTCGACGACCCGTTCGCGCAGGTCAGGATCGCGACCGCGGCGGCCGACGTCGACATCGCGTGGTGGACGCTGGAGAAGGACATCAACGACGAGTGGGCGCACGCCGTCGCCGAGACGAAGATCCCGATCGACCTGCGCCTGAGGGCACGGCGCGACCAGGTGCTCGGCAGCGGGCGGGCGCTCGCCGCGATCGACCTGCTCTTCGAGAGCGCGGGCGGCAAGGCGATCAACGCCGGCCTGCCGTTGCCCCGATTCTGGCGCGACGCGCACGCCGCACGAGTGCACGCGGGCAACGACCCGGAGCGCGTGCTCGTGCTGTACGGCAAGAACGAGCTCGGCATCCAGGTTCGCGACGGGCTGTTCTGAGGGGGCGTTGATGAGCGTGCGGTTGCACTACCACGAGGCGGGCGCGGACAACGCCGAGACGCTGGTCATGCTGCACGGCGGCGGACCAGGCGCGTCGTCCCTGTCGAACTTCCGCGCGAACATCCCGGTGTTCGCGAAGTCGTTCCGGGTGCTGGCCGTCGACATGCCGGGCTACGGCCAGTCCGACAAGCCGGCCGAGCACGACCAGTACTTCACCTTCGCCGCCAGGGCTTTGAAGGACCTGCTGGACGAACTGGGTGTCGGGCAGGCGCACATTCTGGGCAACTCGCTCGGCGGCGGCACGGCGGTCCGGTTCGCTCTGGATTACGGGAAACGAGCCGGGCGACTGGTGCTGATGGGGCCGGGTGGGTTGTCGCTCAACGTCTTCTCGCCCGATCCCACCGAGGGCGTGCGCAAGCTCAGCGCGTTCGCCCGGACACCCACGCGGGAGAAGATCGAGGAGTTCCTGCGGATCATGGTCTTCGACCAGTCGCTGATCACCGACGAGCTGATCGACGAACGGTTCGAGGCGGCCCGGCAGCCGGAGTCGTTGCGCGCCATGGCCGCGCTGGGCAAGTCGTTCTCCGGCCCGGACTTCGAGCAGGGCATGCTCTGGCGCGAGGCCTACAAGCTGCGCCAACGGGTCCTGCTCGTCTGGGGCCGCGAGGACCGGGTCAACCCGCTCGACGGCGCGTTGCTGGCGACGAAGCTGATCCCGCGCGCGCAGCTGCACGTGTTCGGCGGCTGCGGGCACTGGGCCCAGCTCGAGAAGTTCGACGAGTTCAACAGGCTCGCCCTCGATTTCCTGAATGAGGCCTCATGAGCATCCGGTCGCTGGGTTATCTCCGCATCGAGGCCACCGACATGGCCCGGTGGCGGGAGTTCGCGCTCAAGGTCCTCGGCATGGTCGAGGGCAAGGGTTCGACCCCTGGTGCGCTCTACCTGCGGATGGACGACTTCCCGGCTCGTCTGGTGATCGTGCCGGGGGAGAGGGACCGCCTGCAGGCCTCGGGCTGGGAGGCCGCCACCGAGGCCGAGCTGGAGGAGGTCGCGAAACGGCTGGCCTCGGCCGGTGTCGAGTACGTCGAGGCGTCGGCCGAGGACCTGGCGGAACGACGGGTCACCGGGTTGATCCGCTTCGATGACCCGTCCGGGAACACGTTGGAGGTCTTCCACGGCGCGGCTCTGGAGCACCGGCGGGTGGTGTCGCCGTACGGGCACCGGTTCGTGACGGAGGAGCAGGGGCTCGGGCACGTCGTGCTGTCCACTTCGGACGACGAGGCCGCGCTGCACTTCTACCGCGACGTGCTGGGGTTCCGGTTGCGCGACTCGATGAGGCTGCCACCGCAGTTCGTCGGCAGGCCGGAGGACGGACCGCCCGCGTGGCTGCGGTTCTTCGGCTGCAACCCGCGCCACCACAGCCTCGCGTTCCTGCCGATGCCGACACCGAGCGGGATCGTGCACCTGATGGTCGAGGTCGAGAACACCGACGACGTCGGCCTGACGCTGGACCGGGCTTCGCGGCGCAAGGTGCCGATGTCGGCGACGCTCGGCCGGCACGTCAACGACCTGATGCTGTCGTTCTACATGAAGACACCCGGTGGGTTCGACGTCGAGTTCGGTTGTGAGGGACGGCAGGTCGACGATGAGGACTGGATCGCACGCGAGAGCACGGCGGTGAGCCTGTGGGGACACGACTTCAGCGTGGGGGTCCAGAAGTAACGGCCCGCTACCGTTCCGTGCTCGGTCACTTCTGCACCGGGGTGACCGTGGTGACCGGCATGTCCGCCGACGGCCCGGTCGGGTTCGCCTGCCAGGCCTTCGCCGCGCTGTCGCTGGACCCGCCGCTGGTCGTCTTCTGTCCACAACGGACCTCGGGCAGCTGGGCCGCGATGGCCTCCGCCGGCTCGTTCTGCGTGAACGTCCTGGCGGAGGACCAGCGCGAGGTGTCGACGGTGTTCGGCAGGTCGGGGGCGGACAAGTTCGCGGGAGTGAAGTGGACACCGTCCAGCACCGGTGCTCCAGTGCTGGACGGCGCGCTGACGTGGGTCGACTGCCAGGTGTCGGTGGTGCACGACGCCGGCGACCACCACATGGTCGTCGGCGCCGTCGTCGAACTCGGCCCGGTGCGCGAGGCGCAGCCGCTGCTGTTCTACCGCGGCCGCTACGCCTCGCACGCCGAGCTGGACACCCGCGGCTGGTCCGGCGAGGTCCTCGACACCCTCCTGACCTGGCAGCGCCAGTCAGAGTGGAGCTGACGCGGTGACCTGCCACACCGCGGCGGGAACCAGCACCTCGTCCCCGTGCACGAACCCGTCGAACGCGCTCCGGACGGCCGCCATGATCCGGGGCCGTTCGGACTCCTCCGCCTCCTTGAGCGCGCGAGAGATCGGTCCGAGGTTGCTCAGGTACGGGACCAGCAGCCCCTCGGGCAGTGCGCGGACGTGGTCCACCGGGCGGATGTCGACCCCGCCCCAGCCGGCCTCGCCGAGGATCTCGCGCGTCCTGCCGGGATCACTGAAGGCGAACGGGCCCGGCCCGTGCGGATCCGGTGCCGGCACGTCCGGCAGCAACGGGGCGGCGACGTTGGTCGCGGTGGTCATGAACGGGTTCTCGTCCGCGCCGCGCCACGTGACGAAGCAGAGCTCGCCTCCGGGTGACGCCGCTCGCAGCAGGTTGCGGAAGGCGGCGACGGGGTCGTCGAAGAACATGACCCCGAACCTGCTGACGATCAGGTCGAAGCCCGTGTCGAACGCGTGCACCTGCGCGTCGGCCAGGAGATACCGCGCCTGTCCGTGCTCGCGTGCCGCGGCGAGCATCGTCTCGGAGATGTCGACGCCCAGACAGGCCGCTCCGGTGGCCTCGGTGATCGCCCTCGTGACACCACCCGTGCCACACCCGACGTCGAGAACCCGCTCGCGCGGCCGTTCGAGCGCGACCTGGACCAGCAGGTCCTGGAACGGGCGCAGCATCAGGTCCACGATGTCCTGCACGTTCGCCCAGCCCTGCCCGGCGGCGTTCCACCAGGCGGCCTGCGCGCTGTTCACCTCAGATGTCATGCTCCTACCGTCCTATTTCAAGTCGGCTTGAGGTCAAGTGTCGTGGACTCACTCGAAATCGGCATCGGCGAAGTGGTCCGCCGTTCGGGCGTGCCGGCCTCCACCCTGCGCTACTACGAGGAGCGCGGCCTGATCGCGTCCGTGCGGCGGCAGGGCCTGACTCGCGTGTTCTCACCCGCGGTGCTGGAACAGCTGGCGCTGATCGCGGTCTGCCGCACGGCGGGGTTCTCGCTGGACGAGATCATGCTGATGTTCTCGCCAGACGGCCGTCCGTCACCGAACCGCGAGATGCTCGCCGCCAAGGCCGATGAGCTGGACGCGACTATCCGCAAGCTCGCGGTGATGCGCGACGACCTGCGGCACGCGGCGGCGTGCCCGGCGCCGACGCACCTGGAGTGCCCGACGTTCCGCCGCGTGCTGGGTCAGGCCTAGATCCTGGCCCGCAACCGTTCGAGGTGCACGGCCGGACTGCCGAACAGTTGCCCACTTCCGTGCGCCCGCTTCAGGTACAGGTGCGCGTCGTGCTCCCAGGTGATCGCGATGCCGCCGTGCAGCTGGACCATCTCGGCCGCGACCTTGAACAACGCCTCCGAGCAGTAGACCTTGGCGACCGCCGCCGACACCTCGTCCGTGCACGCTCCTGCCGCTGACCTGGCCGTCTCGACGAGCACGTGCATGTCCGCCATGCGGTGCTTCAGCGCCTGGAACGAGCCGATGGGCTTGCCGAACTGGACCCTGGTCTTGGTGTACTCGACGGTGAGTTCGAGGGCTCTCGCGGCGGTGCCGACCTGTTCCGCCGCCAGCGCGGCCAGCGCGATGTCACGGATCTCCGGTGACCAGCGGCCCAGGTGTGTTCCCGTGCCGTCCAGGTGGACCGTGGCGAGGCGACGTGTCTGGTCCATGGTCGGGGTGTGCTGGCGGGCGACGGTGGGCTCGATCTCGTAGAGGTCGGTGCCGTCGGAGGCGAGGAGGATCTCGGCGTGGTCGCCGTCGAGGACGTAGCGCGCTGATTCGAGGCTGGTCGGGGCGTTGTCCCACGGCCAGACGAGGGTGGCGACGGTGCCGTCCGCGATCCTGGGCAGCAGCCGTGCGCACGCCTCCTCGTTCCCCGTTGCCAGCAGTGCCTGAGCCGCCAGCGTCGAGGCCAGCAGCGGTGACGGGGTGAGGGTGCGGCCGAGTTCTTCCAGCGCGATGCGGGTTTCCGCGAGGGTCGCGCCGGACCCGCCGTACTGCTCGGGGATCGGGAGCACGCCGATGTCGGTGAGGCGGGCCCACACGTCCTTGTCGTAGCCGTGCGGGGTCTCGACGGCCGCGCGGACATCCGAGTGCTTGGTCAGCAGGCCGCGGACGGCGTCCCTGAGAGCGAGCTGTTCCGGTGTCACAACGCCTCCAGCACGCGGGCACGGTGCATCGACGGACTGCCCCACGCCGTGCGCAGGGCTCGGGTCTGCAGCAGGAACCGGCCGAGGTCGTGCTCGGCGGTGTAACCGATGGCGCCGTGCACCTGCAACGCGATGCGCGCGGCCTGCCAGGCGGCGTCGGACGTGGCGACCTTGGCGGCCGAGACGTCCTTGGGGGTCATCGTGACGGCGGCGCCGTAGACCAGCGGGCGGGCCAGTTCGAGTCCTATCAGGACGTTCGCGAGGTGGTGCTTGACCGCCTGGAACTGGCCGATGGGCTTGCCGAACTGGGCGCGGGTCTTGGCGTGGGCGGTGGTCATCTCCAGCATGGCCCTGCCCAGGCCGAGTAGTTGGGCCGCGCAGGTGAGGACGCCGAGGTCGAACGCTCGGGCCGCCGGGACGTCGGTGGCGACGACCTGGCCCGGGGTCAGGTCGAACAGGCGGCGGGACGGGTCGACGGACTCGAGTTCGGTGGTGGGGGTGGCCTCGCGGAGGGTGTCGCCCTCGACGAGGAGGTAGCGGTCGGCTTCGACCGCATGCGGGACGAGGGGTGGGAACGCGATCGAGCCAGGACCGGAACCGAGTGCCGGAAGCACCGCCAGCGACTCGATCAACGGCCCCGCCACCGCGTGATGTCCCACCTCCTCGAACACCACCACGAGGTCGACCGGGTCCGTCACCTCGTCCACCCCGAGCGAGACCAGGTCCGTCTTCCCCGCCCCCAGGAAGTCGTGCAGCACCGAAGCGAAGTCCGTCTGCTCGGACGACAGCGTGAACATCATCGCGGCAACCCCAGGAGTCGTTCGGCGATCACGTTGCGCTGGATCTCGTTGGTACCGGCGTAGATCGGCCCCGACAGCGAGAACAGCCACCCGTCCCGCCATCCCGGCGCGACCTCGCCGAGCAGGTCGAGCGCTGTCTCGTGGATCGCCACGTCCAGCTCGGACCAGAACACCTTCGTCACGCTGGCGGCCGGCCCGCTCAACGGTTGCGCGAGAGCGCCGAACGTGTGGAGGCGGTAGGCCTGCGCGCCGATCCACGCGTCCACGACGCGGTCGCGCAACGCCGGGTCCGGGTTCTTGCGGTACAGCTCGACCAGGCGCGACGCCGCCGCGGTGAAGCGGCCGGGGCTGCGCAGGGTCAGGCCGCGTTCGTTGCCCGCGGTGCTCATCGCCACGCGCCAGCCGTCGCCCACCTCGCCGACGACGTCGTGGTCCGGCACGAACACGTCGTCGAGGAAGATCTCCGCGAAGCCCGGTTCGCCGTCCAGTTGGTCGATCGGACGGACGGTGACGCCATCAGCCCGCAGGTCGAAGAGCAGGTAGGTCAGGCCTCGGTGACGTTCGCCGGGGCCGGTGCGGAACAGGCCGAAAGCCCGGTCCGCGAACGCCGCCCGCGAGCTCCAGGTCTTCTGGCCGCGCAGCAGCCAGCCGCCGTCGCAGCGCACCGCCGTGCTGCGCAACGAAGCCAGGTCGGAGCCGGCTTCCGGTTCGGACCAGGCCTGGGCCCACACCACGTCGGCGCGCGCCATCGACGGCAGGATTCGGGCGCGTTGTTCGTCGGTGCCGTGCGCGAACAACGTGGGTGCCAGCAGGAAGATGCCGTTCTGCGAGACGCGGCCGGGCGCGCCCGAGGCGTGGTACTCCTCCTCGAACACCAGCCACTGCAGCAACGAGGCTTCACGGCCGCCGAAAGCAGCAGGCCAGGAGACCACCGAGAGTCGCGAGGAGGCCAACCTCCTTTCCCAAGAACGATGTTCCTCGAAGCCCTCCGCGGTGTCCATCGAGGACAGTGGGCGAACGTTTGCGGCCAGCCAGGAGCGCACTTCCGCCTGGAACGACAGTGTCGAGGCGTCCAGCGAGAGGTCCATCAGCCGGAGGCCTTCTTCATCGAACGGGCGTCCATCCCGGCCAGCGCGTCGGAGCTCACCTCGGCGTTGTGCGCGTGCGCGAAGTGGTGCAGCCCGAACACCGAGTCCATCCCGGCCCGCAGGCCCATCAGGTCCTCGGACTGGTTGACCGCCTTCTTGGCCAGCGCCAGCCCGAACCGCGGCATCGCCGAGATCCGCCCGGCCAGTTCGAAGGTCGACGTCTCCAACGAAGAACGCGGCACGACGCGCGACACCATGCCCCATTCGTAGGCGCGCTGGGCCGAGAAGCGGTCACCGGTGAACAACACTTCCTTGGCGGCACGAGGCCCCAGCATCCATGGGTGCGCGAAGTACTCGACGCCCGGAATCCCCATGCGCACCACGGGATCGGCGAAGAACGCGTCCTCGGCGGCCACGATCAGGTCACACACCCACGCGAGCATCAGCCCGCCGGCGACGCAGGCTCCCTGCACCATCGCGATCGTCGGCTTCGGGATCTCCCTCCACCGCCGGCACATGCCGAGGTAGACCTCCATCTCGCGGGCGAACCGGAGGTCACCGCCCTCGCGGCCGACGTGGTCCCACCACATCACGGCCTTGCGCTCGAAGGACTTGTCGACGTCACGACCGGGAGAGCCGATGTCGTGGCCCGCGGAGAAGTGGTCGCCGGCACCGGCCAGGACGATCACCTTGACCTCGTCGTCGTTCACCGCGCGCGTGAAGGCCTCGTCCAACGCGTAGGTCATCGCCGAGTTCTGCGCGTTGCGGTACTCCGGGCGGTTCATGGTCACGACGGCGACCGCGTCCCGCCGCTCATACGAGACTGTCACGCGTTCTCCTTGCGCAGTTGGATTTTGAGGACCTTGCCCATGGCGTTGCGGGGGAGCACGGGATGGAACTCGACGGCACGCGGCACCTTGTAGTTCGCGAGCCGTTCGCGGCAGAAAGCGATCACCTCGTCCGCGGTCAGCGAAGAACCAGCACCCAGCACGATGTGCGCCACCCCGACCTCACCGAGCCGCGCGTCGGCCATCCCGACCACGGCCGACTCGGCGACCCCCGGCAGCCGGGCCAGCGCCTGTTCGATCTCGGCCGGGTAGACGTTGAACCCGCCGCAGATGTACATGTCCTTGAGCCGGTCGGTGATCGAGAGGTACCCCCGCGAGTCGATCTTCCCCACGTCACCGGTGTGCAGCCAGCCGTCGGCGTCGACGGCGGCAGCGGTGGCCTCGGGATCGTCGAGGTACCCGAGCATCGTGTTCGGGCCGCGCAACAGCACCTCGTCCTGCGCGCCCAGACGCAGTTCGAACCCCGCCATCGGCGCGCCGCACGTGTGCGCGACGGTCTCCGGCGAGTCCCCGGGACGGCACATCGTGGCGACGACGGCCTCGGTCAGCCCGTAGGCGGTGAGCACGGTCAGGGAGAGTTCCGACCGCATCCGTTCGATCAGCACCACCGGCACGACCGCCGCGCCGGTGACCGCCAGCCGCAGGCTCGACAGGTCGAACGAGCCGCGATCGGGGTGGTCGAGCAACGCCTGGAAGATCGTCGGCGGCCCGGGCAGCACGGTGATCCGTTCCCGTTCGATCAGCCGCATCGTCTCGACGACGTCGAACACCGGCTGCGGCACGATCGTCGCGCCCGTCAGCAGACAGGCCAGGATCCCGGCCTTGTAACCGAAGGTGTGGAAGAAGGGGTTGACGATCAGGTAGCGGTCGGCGGCCGTCAGTTCACCGCAGGACGCCCAGGCCTCGGCCACCCCCAGCGACTGGCGGTGCGCGCTCATCGCGCCCTTGCTGCGCCCGGTCGTGCCCGACGTGTACATGACGTCGCACAGTTGGTCCTCGGTCAGCGCAGGAAGATCTTCCGAGGACGCCACCCAGGAAGCCGGTAGTCGCACCACCGCGGGCAGGTTGGGCGACAACGCGCGCAACTCCGCCTCCCGGTCACGCCCGAGGAACTCGCCCGCCACCACCAGCACCCGCGCGGCACTGCGGCGCAGCACGTCCAGGGTCTCGGTCGCGGTGAACCGCGTGTTGATCGGCACCAGAGCGGCACCGGCGTGCAACGCGCCGAGCGCCGCGACCACCCATTGGGCCGAGTTGGGCGCGCACAACGCCACCCGATCGCCGGAACGCACGCCCATCCCCGCGAGCGCGCGGGCGGCGTCCCGCACGGCCGAACGCAGCTCCAGCCAGGTGAGGCGAACCTCCCCGTCCACCAACGCCTCCGCGTCGATGTACGAAGCAGCAGCGCGGTCGAGCACGGCTGAAACCGTTTGCCTGCTTGGAACGTTGACCACGACGTCCTCCAAAGCAAGTGCTTGGTAGGTTAGAGTATGGCCCATGGAGTCCTTCCGGCGCGAGGTGCGGGAATGGTTGTCCGCCAACCTCGTCGGTGAGTTCGCTGAGCTGCGCGGCCTGGGTGGACCGGGGCGCGAGCACGAGGCGTTCGAGGGGCGGCTGCGGTGGCACCGGCATCTCGCGCGGAGCGGGTGGACGTGCCTCGGCTGGCCCGGTGAGCGCAGCGTGGAGGAACAGGTCGTCTTCCACGAGGAGTACGCGGAGGCCGACGCCCCGGCGAAGGTCGACATCGTCGGCGAGGGGCTGCTCGGCCCGACACTCGTCGCGTTCGGCACACCGGAGCAGAAGGCCCGCTTCCTGCCCAGGATCCGCAGCCTCGACGAGCTGTGGTGTCAGGGTTACTCGGAACCGGGCGCGGGCTCCGACCTCGCGTCGGTGCAGACCAAGGCGGCCCTCGAAGGCGACCGGTGGGTGATCAACGGCCAGAAGATCTGGACGTCGAACGCGCACTACTCCGACTGGATCTTCGTCCTGTGCCGCACCGAGCCAGGCTCTCAACGACATCACGGCCTCTCGTACCTGCTCGTGCCCATGGACCAGCCGGGCATCGAGGTGCGGCCGATCCGCCAGCTCACCGGCACGTCCGAGTTCAACGAGGTCTTCTTCGACGGCGCCGTCACGGCGAAGGAGAACGTCGTCGGCGAGCCGGGCGAGGGCTGGAAGATCGCCATGGCCACCCTGGGCTTCGAACGCGGCACCGCGATGCTCGGCCACCAGGTGAGCTTCCGCCGCCAGCTCGACGCGATCATGGCGAACAGCGACGACGAACGCCTCACCAGGGCGTGGCTCGAACTGCACGTCATGCGCTCGCACACGATGAGGACCCTGAACGACGAACCGGGCCCGGAGGCGTCCGTGCTGAAGCTGTTCTGGGGGAGCTGGCACCGCAGGCTCGGCGAGCTCGCGATGGACTCGCTCGGCCCCGAGTCGATGATCGACGACAACGAGTGGCAGCGCATGTTCCTGTTCAGCCGCGCGGAGACGATCTACGGCGGCTCCGACGAGATCCAGCGCGAGATCATCGCCCACCGCATCCTGGGGCTGCCCCGATGACCGGCCACGACCTGCTCCGGGACAAGATCGTCGTGGTCACGGCCGCGGCCGGCACCGGCATCGGGAGTGCGACCGCGAAGCGCTGCCTCGAAGAGGGCGCCACCGTGATCATCAGCGACTGGCACGAACGCCGCCTCAAGGAGACCCACGAGGCGCTGGGCACCGCGCACGCCATCCCGTGCGACGTCACCGACGAACAGCAGGTGCAAAGGCTGGTCGACGAGACGGTAGAGCGCTACGGCCGCATCGACGTGATGGTCAACAACGCCGGCCTCGGCGGTGAGAAGTCCGTGCTGGACATGGCCGACGACGAGTGGGCGCGCGTCCTCGACGTCACGCTGAACGGCACCTTCCGCTGCACCAGGGCCGCGCTACGCCAAATGGTCGTCCAACGAAGCGGTGTCGTCGTTAACAACTCCAGTGTGATCGGCTGGCGCGCCCAGAAGGGTCAAGCCCATTACGCCGCAGCGAAAGCCGGGGTCATGGCGCTCACCAGGTGCGCCGCGATGGACGTCGCCGAGCACGGCATCCGGGTGAACGCGGTCGCGCCGAGCTTGGCGGCGCACCCGTTCCTGGCCAAGGTCACCAGTGAGGAGTTGCTCACGGAACTGGCGTCCCGAGAAGCCTTCGGGCGCGCCGCCGAGCCCTGGGAGGTCGCGAATGTGATCGTGTTCCTCGCCAGCGACTACTCGTCCTACCTGACGGGCGAGGTCGTCTCGGTGAGCAGTCAGCACCCGTGAGGAAGGAACGACCGATGAGTAGCCGGAGGGCGGAGCTGCTGGAGCTCGCCGCGAAGATGTTCGCCGAACGTGGGTACGGGCAGACCACGGTGAGGGACATCGCCGACGCGGCGGGCATCCTGTCCGGCAGCCTCTACCACCACTTCGACTCCAAGGAGTCGATGGTGGACGAGATCCTGCGGACGTTCCTGGACGAGCTGTTCACGCGGTACCGGGAGGTCGTCGAGGCGGGCGTCGGCCCGAAGCAGACGTTGAAAGCGCTGGTCGTGGCGTCGTTCGAGGCGATCGACACCCGGCACGCGGCCGTCGCGATCTACCAGAACGAGGCCAAGCACCTCACGCCACTGGAGCGGTTCTCCTACATCGAGGACCGCAGCGTGGAGTTCCGCAAGCTGTGGACGGTGCTGCTGGAGGAGGGCATGCGCGCGGGTGTGTTCCGCGCCGACCTCGACGTTGACGTGGCGTACCGGTTCATCCGCGACACGGTGTGGGTGGCCGTGCGGTGGTACCGGCCGGACGGCGGCCTGTCGGCGGAGGCGGTGGCCGACCAGTACCTCGCGATCCTGCTCGACGGCATCGCCACGGGCCGCCGGAAGAACTCCAAGACGTAGCAAGGACGTAGAAGGAGGGCCCTCGTGGCCGAGGCGTACATCATCGAGGCTGTGCGGACCCCGGCGGGCAGGCGTGGTGGCGAGCTGAGCCACGTGCACCCCGCGGATCTCGGCGCGCACGTGATCACGGCACTGCTCAACCGGGTCGACGTTGATCCGACGGACGTGGACGACGTGATCTTCGGTTGCGTGGACACGGTCGGCCCGCAGGCCGGCGACATCGCGCGCACGTCCTGGCTGGCCGCGGGTTTCCCGGAACAGGTGCCGGGGGTGACGGTCGACCGGCAGTGCGGGTCGAGCCAGCAGGCGCTGCACTTCGCGGCGCAGGCGGTGATGAGCGGCACGGCCGACGTCGTCGTCGCGGGCGGTGTGCAGAACATGTCGCAGGTGCCGATCGGCGCGGCCATGACGGTGAGTCCGTTCGAGGGTTGCGAGGGCTGGCAGCACCGGTACGGCGACGAGGAGGTCAACCAGTTCCGGGCGGCCGACCTGATCGCCGTGCGCTGGGACCTGTCGCGGCGTGAGATGGAGGAGTACGCGCTGCAGAGCCATCTCCGGGCGATCACGGCCATCAAGGAGGGCCGGTTCGACCGGGAGATCGCGCCGGTGAACGGGGTCGCGGCCGACGAGTGCCCGCGCCCGGACACCAGCGCGGAGAAGATGGCGAAGTTGCAGCCGTTGCGGCCCGGCGGGCGGACGACGGCGGCGTTGTCGTCGCAGATCTCCGACGGTGCCTCGGCGGTGCTGGTCGTGTCGGAACGGGCGGTGCGCGAGCACAAGCTGACGCCGCGGGCCCGCGTGCACCACATGTCCGCGCGCGGCTCCGACCCGATCTACATGCTGACGGCGCCGATCCGGGCGACGAAGTACGCGCTGGAACGAGCCGGGATGTCCATTGCGGACATCGACCTGTTCGAGATCAACGAGGCGTTCGCGTCGGTCGCGCTGGCCTGGGCCAAGGAGCTGAGGATCGACCTGGGTCGCGTGAACGTCAACGGGGGAGCGCTCGCCCTCGGCCACCCGATCGGCGCGACCGGCACGAAGCTCTTCACGACGTTGCTGCACGAACTGGAGCGGACGGGTGGCCGGTTCGGGCTGCAGACCATGTGCGAGGGCGGTGGTCAGGCGAACGTGACGATCATCGAACGGCTCTGAGCCGGTCGATCGCCGCCTCGGCGTCCTGCACGATCGTCTCGATCAGGTCCGCGCACGTCGGCAGGTCGCCGAGCAGTCCGGCGACCTGCCCCGACGCGAGCACACCCGCGTCGGTGCGGCCCTCGACCAGACCGGCCTTGAGCAGCATCGGCGTGTTCGCCGCCATGATCACCTGCGACCACGTGAGGTCCTTGCCGTGCTTCATGGCCAGGCCCTCGCGGATCATCGCGCGCCACGACAACCCCGTGTGCTGCCGGAACCTGGCGGCGTTGGCGACGGCCCGCGCGAGACTGCTGACCCGTCCGGACTTCTCGAGGTGCTCGACGAGATCCGACCGCAGGACCCGGTGCGGCAGACCGTCGACGCGCGTGGTCACGACCGTGCCGTTCAGATCCCGTTGCAGGTAAGCCTGTTTCACCGCGTCCGGGACCGTGCTCTCCTGGGTGAGCAGGAACCTCGTGCCCATCGCGATGCCGGCCGCGCCGTACGCCAGCGCGGCGGCGAGGCCCCGGCCGTCGAAGAATCCCCCGGCCGCGACCACCGGGATGTCGACGGCGTCCAGCACGCTCGGGAGCAGCAGGGTTGTCGCGACACCACCGGTGTGGCCGCCGCCCTCGCCGCCCTGCACGATCACCGCGTGGGCGCCCCACTGCGCGACCTTCTCGGCGTGCCGGGCCGCGCCGATCGACGGGATCACCACGACACCCGCGTCGTTCAGCTTCGCGATCATGTCCGGTTTCGGTGCCAGCGCGAAGGAGGCGACCTTCACCTGTTCGCGGATCAGCAGGTCGATCCGTTCCGGGGCGTCGTGCGCGTCGGCCCGCAGGTTCACGCCGAACGGCGCGGTCGTGCGCGCGCGGGTCTCCTTGATCGCGGCTTCGAGCTCCGGGTAGGTCATGGTGGCCGAGGCCAGGATGCCGAGCCCGCCCGCCTCGGCGGTCGCGGACACCAGCCGTGGTCCCGCGACCCAGCCCATCCCGGTCTGCACGACCGGGTGCCGCACGCCGACCAGGTCGGTGAGCGCGGTCCTCACGACGGGACTTCCTTGTCCCGCTTGCTACCCGGATCGAGCTTCGTCCGGATCAGGTCCAGTTCCTCGTCAGTGGGTAGGCGGGTCTCGGCCACGTCCTGAGCTACCAACGGGAACGACGTCTGCTTCTGCACCTCGTCGACCGACACCCCGGGGTGCACGGAGAGGATGCGCATCGAGTGGTCCGGGGTGTCGAAGCCGAGCACGGCCAGGTTCGTGACGACGCGGTGGACGTCGTGGAACGGCCCGGCGGCTTTGTCGTAGCCGACGCCGGACACCACGTCCACCGCCTCGACCAGCACGCGCGGGCTGTGCCGTGGCACCCAGTAGCTGGTGCGGTGGTTGACGGTGTTGCCCGGTGCGCCCCGGAATCCGAGGAGCTGGCGGGTGGGACGCGCGTGGTCGCCGATCGCGGAGATGTTCTGGTTGCCGAACCGGTCGACCTGGTTCGCGCCCATCACGACGTGCCGGCGGCCGTGCGCGACGACGTCGAACACCTTCCGGTACGGCAGCCAGCCCTCGATGGTGGACTCGGGCGTGAGCAGGAACGCCTCGCCGTCGCTGAGCAGCAGGTCGGGCTCGGTGGTGAGCCTCGCCAGTCTCGCGCCCAGCGAAGGGATGAGACCCATCGGGCTGGCCAGGGTCTCCCCGGCGCCGAGGAACAGGTCGGCGCAGGCCGCGACGCAGACTTCGGCGCGCGTGATGTCGCTCATCCGAGGAACCTCTCGTAGAACTCCGGCCAGGTCTCCAGGTCGGACGCCGCGTTGGCGTACTCGCGCTGAAGGGCCTCGTCACGGCCGTAGTCGGGCACGCAACTCGTGAAACCCGCACCACCAGGCGCTTCCACCACGCCGTCGACCATCATCCGGTTGAGCAGCAACGTCTGCGGCGGCCCGTCGAACGTCTCCACGATCTGCTCGCACGAGACGTAACGCCGATCGGCGGCCAGGCAGAACAGGTCGTCGAAGTACGGATCAGGCCCGAGGTACTGGGCGTTGCCGTGCTTGTCCGCGCGGTTGAGGTGCACCAACGCGACGTCGAGCTTCAACGCCGGCATGGCGACGAGTTCCTCGCCGTCGTCGTAGGGCGATCGCACGGTCTTGAGCTCCGGCGCGTACTTCAGCACGTCCGACCCGAGTCCCGCCCTGATCGGCAGGAACGGCAGCCGGTGCCCCGCCGCCCGCAGGCCGGTCTGGAACATGCCCTCGTCCAGCTCCAGCACCTCGATCGTGGCGGTCTCGCGCGCCCGCTTGAACCACGGGTCGTACGGGATCGAGTCGAGCGAGACGAAACCGTAGACGAGCTTGCGGACCTTGCCCGCCGCGCACAGCAACCCGGCGTCCGCGCCGCCGTACGTGACGACGGTCAGGTCCTTGACCCCCGTCCGCAGCAACGCCTTGACCAGGGTCATCGGCTTGCGCCGCGAGCCCCAGCCGCCGACGCCGACGGTCATCCCGTCCTTGATCTCGCCGACGACCTCGTCAGCTGTCATTCGCTTGTCGCGCATGGTTTCCGTCCAGGAAGGCCTGCCGGGCGTGGTCCGACACACCGGTGAGGTTCAGCTCGAAGGTGAAGCCCTGCTCGAAGCGATAGCTCTGGTGCACGCGCTGCGGGTCGATGCCGTTGATGGCCTCCTTGGCCGCACGGATCACCGTCGTGTCCTTCTTCGCGATCTCCTTGGCGATCTCGCGGGCCGCGTCGTCGAGTTGTGCGCGTGACACGACCTCGACGACGCTGCCGTGGTGGTGCAGGGTTTGCGCGCTGACGTTGCGGGCCGTGTAGTACAGCGTCCGCATGAGGTGCTGCGGAACGAGCCGGGCCAGGTGCGTGGCCGCGCCCAGCGCCCCTCGATCGACCTCGGGCAGCCCGAACGTGGCGTCGTCGGACGCCACGATGATGTCCGCGTTGCCGACCAGTCCCACACCGCCACCGAGGCAGAACCCGTTCACCGCGGCGATCACCGGCACCTCGCAGTCGTACACGGCCGCGAAAGCCTTGGCGCACCCCCGATTGGCTGCCACGAGCGCGTTGTAGCCCTCGGCCCGCTGGATCTCCTTGAGGTCGACCCCCGCGCAGAAGCCGCGGTTCTCGGCCCTCAGGATCACCACCCGTGCCTCCGGGTCCTCACCCGCCGACGTGATGGCCTTGCCCAGTTCGAACCACCCCTGGGACGGGATGGCGTTGACCGGGGGATAGTCGATGGTGACCTCGATGATGCCGTTTTCGGTGTGGCTGCTGGAGATTCCCATGGAGCCGCCTTCCGAACCAAGCGATTGCTTGGTAACTTAGCAGTGCCGGAGCGACCGGGGTAGGTGCTTGTGGAACTGGACCTCGACGGAGCAGTGGTCCTCGTGACGGGCGGCGTGCGGGGTGTCGGACTCGGCATCACCCGTGCGTTTCTCGCCGCCGGGGCGGTCGTCGTGACGTGTGCGCGCCGGCCGGCCGAAGTCGACGGCGCGTCGTTCGTGCCATGTGACGTTCGGGACGCCGAGCAGGTTTCCGGGCTGGTGTCCGGGATCGTCGCTGACCACGGCCGGTTGGACGTGGTGGTCAACAACGCCGGTGGGGCGCCGTTCGTGTTGGCGGACAAGGCTTCGCCGCGGTTCCACTCCAAGATCGTCGAGTTGAACCTGCTGGCACCGCTGCTGGTGTCCCAGGCGGCCAACGCCGTGATGCAGGCGCAGGCGTCCGGCGGGTCGATCGTGAACGTGAGCAGCGTCAGCGGACGGCGTCCGTCGCCCGGTACCGCTGCTTACGGCGCGGCCAAGGCCGGTCTCGACAACCTGACGTCGTCGCTGGCCGTCGAGTGGGCGCCGAAGGTGCGCGTCAACGCTCTGGCCGTCGGAATGGTGCGGACCGAACAGTCGCACCTGCATTACGGCTCCGAGGCCGGGATCGAGGCCGTGGCCAAGACCGTGCCGATGGGGCGTCTCGCGTCACCGGACGAGGTCGGCGCGTGTGCCGTGTTCCTGGCTTCACCGTTGGCGTCGTACGTGAGCGGCGCGACCTTGGTCGTGCATGGCGGGGGAGAAGCGCCCGCGTTCCTGACCGCAGCCGATGGGGGTTCTGGATGAGCCGGGTCGTGATCGTGACGGGAGCGGGGCGGGGCATCGGCCGGGCCCACGCGCTGGCGTTCGGCGCCACCGGGGCGAGGGTCGTGGTGAACGACCTGTCCGCGGCGGTCGCGGGTGAGGTGGCGGAGCAGATCGGGCCAAGGGCGATCGTCAACACCGACGACGTCGGCACCTGGTCCGGCGCGCAACGGCTGGTGGAGACCGCGGTGTCGGAGTTCGGCGGGCTGGACGTGCTGGTCAACAACGCCGGCATCGTGCGCGACCGGATGGTCGTCGGGTGCAGTGAGGACGAGTGGGACGAGGTCGTCCGGGTGCACCTCAAGGGCCACTTCGCGACGCTGCACCACGCCGCCGCGCACTGGCGTGCCGTGCACAAGGCGGGGGGCGCGGTGAGCGGCCGGGTGATCAACACGTCGTCCGGCGCGGGACTGTTCGGCAGCGTCGGGCAGGCCAACTACTCGGCGGCCAAAGCCGGTATCGCCTCGTTGACGCTGGTCGCGGCGGCCGAACTGGCCCGATACGGGGTCACGGTCAACGCGATCGCCCCCGCCGCGCGGACCAGGATGACCGAGGCGACGTTCGCGGACATGATGGCGGCGCCGGAGGACGGGTTCGACGCGATGGCCCCGGAGAACGTCTCGCCACTGGTCGTGTGGCTCGGCAGCGAGGAGGCCGGGGACGTGACCGGCCGGATGTTCGAGGTCGACGGCGGACGTGTCTGCGTGGTGCACGGGTGGCAGCGCGGGCCGGAGATCGACAAGGGCGCGCGGTGGTCGCCGGACGAACTCGGGAGCGTCGTGCGCAAGCTGGTCGCCGACGACCACCCGACGCCGGTCTACGGGGCCGAGTAACTTCGATCATGTGACCCGCCTGAGCACCCACACCGCCGTCTCGGCCAGCTTGTCGCGACTCAGCGACGACGAGCTGGCTGACCTGCTGGAACGGGCCGAGCCGGCCGGAGCGGGCATCGGCGGGCCGACGGCGCTGCTGGACGTCGCGGGCACCCAGGTGTTCGTGAAGCGGTTGCCGTTGACCGACCTGGAACTGCAGCACCCCGGGTCGACGGCGAACCTCTACGACCTGCCCGTGCACATGCACTACGGCGTCGGGTTGATCGGCGGAGTGGGCTTCGGGGCGTGGCGCGAACTGGCCGTGCACACCATGACGACCGAGTGGGTGCTGAGGGGTGAGCACGACGGCTTCCCGTTGATGTACCACTGGCGGGTTCTGCCCCACCTCGACCAGACGCTTCCCGAGGAACTGGACCAGGCGGTCGACTACTGGGGACCCGAGATCGGCCCCCGGATCGAGGCGCTGCGGGCGTCGAAGTCGAGCATCGCGTTGTTCCTGGAGTACTTCCCGCACAACCTGCACGACTGGCTGAACAGCCAGGACGACCTCGAAAGCGCTTGCGAGACGGTCGAACGGGAGCTGGCGGCCGGAGTGGAGTTCATGAACTCCCAGGGCCTGCTGCACTTCGACGGCCACTTCTGGAACGTCCTGACCGATGGCGAGCGCCTGTACTTCGCGGACTACGGCCTCGCGATCTCCTCCCGGTTCGACCTGTCCGAGCAGGAGATCGCGTTCTTCGCCGAGCACCAGGACTACGACCGCCACTACACCACCGCGCGCCTGGTGTGGTGGTTCGCGTACGCGTTGCGGTCCGAGGGAGTCCCGCCACGTATCGCCGAGATCCTCCACCGCCACAACGACGTGGCCGCGGTGATGAAGGACTTCTACCGCCGGTTTCAGAACGAGAGCCGGCGAGCGCCGTACCCGTTCAGATCCGTTCGATGATCGTGCCGGTGGCCATGGCGCCGCCCGCGCACATCGTGATCAACGCGGTCGAAGCGTCCCGGCGCTCCAGTTCGTGCAGCGCGGTCGTGATCAACCGCGTGCCGCTGCTGCCCACGGGGTGACCGATCGCGATGGCGCCACCGTTGACGTTGACCCGGTCGAGGTTCGGCCGGTGCACCGCCGCCCACGACAGCACGACGGACGCGAACGCCTCGTTGACCTCGAACAGGTCGATGTCGGCCATCTTCATGCCGCTGCGCTGCAACAACCGCGCGGTGGCGTCGACCGGCCCGTCCAGGTGGTAGTACGGGTCTGACCCGACCAGGCACTGCGTGACGATCCGCGCCCGTGGTGTGAGCCCGTGGGCCCGCGCGAACTCCTCGTCCACGACCATCACGGCCGAGGCGCCGTCCGAGATCTGCGACGACGTGCCGGCGGTGTGCACGCCGTCCGGCACGACCGCCTTCAACGCGGCCAACGCCTCCAGTGACGTCTCCCGCAGCCCCTGATCGGTGTCCACCAGGTCCTCGCCGACCTTGACCGGCACGACCTCGGCGGTGAACCGGCCCGCCGCCCACGCGGCCCGCGCGCGGTTCTGGGACTGGACACCGAACCGGTCGACCTCCTCGCGCCCGATGCCACGCCGGGCCGCGACCCGTTCGGCGGCCACGAACTGGTTGGGCAGGTCGATCGTCCACGAGTCGGGGCGCGGCATCCCGGTCTCGCCGATGTTGCTGCGCAACGGCACGCGGCTCATCGCCTCGACCCCGCACGCGATGCCGGCGTCGATCGCGCCCGCCGCGATGAGCCCGGCGATGAGGTGCGTGGACTGCTGGGCCGAGCCGCACTGGGCGTCGACCGTGGTGCAGCCGGTGGTCTGCGGCAGGCCCGCGTGCAGCCAGGCCGTCCTGGTGATGTTGTTCGACTGCTCGCCCGCCTGCGTGACGGTGCCGCCGATGACCTGTTCGACGGTGGACGGATCAAGTCCGGTCCTGTCAAGAAGACCTCGTTGTGCCGCACCGAGGAGCTCGGCCGCGTGCAGGCCGGACAACCAGCCGTTCCGCCTGCCGATGGGCGTGCGCACCGCTCCCACGATCACCGGACTGCCCACGCGAGCCTCCTTGGCCTGGAAATAGTGGTGTGACTCAGGACGTGTGCGGCGTATCCGTGCTCAGCAGGGCGCCTCGTGGCACCGCCCCCACACCCCCGTACAACCAGTACGAGGGCGTGGGGGCGGCACCACGAGCCACCCGTCTGACCGCGAATACACCGGCCACGTCCTGAGCCACACCACTAGAACACGTTCCTGTGAGACTTCAGATTGGCCGCATGGGGGCTTCAGCACAAGCCGCAACCGTGTTTGAATCGGATAGAACGCGTTCCACCTAGGAGGTTCCTGTGGGCAAGCCGCGCATCCCGGATGGCTTCGACTTCACCGACCCCGACATGTACGCGAGCCGGCTGCCGTTCGAGGAGTTCGCCGAACTGCGCCGGACCGCGCCGATCTGGTGGAACTCCATCCCCCAGGGATCGGCGGGGTTCCCCGACGACGGCTTCTGGGTGGTGACGAAGCACCACGACGTCAAGGAGATCTCGCGCAACAGCGAGCTGTTCTCCAGTCGCGAGAACACGGCGATCATCCGCTTCAAGGAGGACATGCCGCGCGACAACATCGAGATGCAGCGGTTGTTGTTGCTGAACATGGACCCGCCGACGCACACCAAGCAACGCGGGATCGTGTCGCGCGGGTTCACCCCTCGCGCGGTGAACAGCCTGCGTGACGCGCTTGCGTCGCGCGCCGAGCAGATCGTCGCGGAGGCGTTGGAGAAGGGCAGCGGCGACTTCGTCTCGGACGTCGCGTGCGAGCTGCCGTTGCAGGCCATCGCGGAGCTGATCGGGATTCCGCAGGACGACCGCCGCAAGATCTTCGACTGGTCCAACCAGATGATCGCCTACGACGACCCCGAGTTCGAGATCGAACCGCTGACCGCCGCCACGGAACTGCTCGGCTACTCGTGGACGATGGCCGAGGACCGGCGCAAGTGTCCACGGTCCGACATCGTGACGAAGCTCGTCCAGGCCGACGTGGACGGTGCAGGGCTCGCGTCGGAGGAGTTCGGGTTCTTCGTGCTGCTGCTCGCCGTGGCGGGCAACGAGACCACGCGCAACGCCATCACGCACGGCATGAAGGCGTTCTTCGACCACCCCGAGCAGTGGGAGCTGTACAAGGAGAAGCGTCCCACCACGGCCGGTGACGAGATCGTCCGGTGGGCCACGCCGGTGGTGTCGTTCCAGCGCACCGCGATGGCCGACACCGAACTGAGCGGCGTGGAGATCAAGCAGGGGCAACGGGTCGGGATGTTCTACTCGTCGGCCAACTTCGACGAGGAGGTCTTCGAGAACCCGGAGACGTTCGACATCACCCGCGACCCCAACCCGCACCTCGGGTTCGGCGGCAGCGGCGCGCACTTCTGCATCGGCGCGAACCTCGCCCGGCTGGAGATCGATCTGATCTTCAACGCGATCGCGGACGCCATGCCGAACATCAGGCAGGTCGCGGAGCCGCGGCGGCTGCGGTCCGGATGGCTCAACGGCATCAAGGAGTTCCGCGTCCAGTACAGCTGAAAACGACTGAGGCCCCTCCATCTGCGGATGGAGGGGCCTCATGCTGTGTGCGGGATCAGGTCTCGACGCGCAGGGTCGCCAGGGCCCGCTCGGTCTCCCAGAACGCCCGCATCGACTTGATCAGGCCGTCCTCGCCGACGTTGTAGACGAACACGCCCTCGGTGTCCACGCGCGCGCCGCCGGGCAGGAACGCGCTGATCGTGCCGACGTTCGCGCACTCCGAACCCGCCGCGAACGAGTCGTGCATCGCGAACTCGAAGCGCTCCACGTTGGCGATCGCCAGGTCCCAGAACGCGGCGATCGCCTCTTTGCCGTGGTGGCCCTTGCCTTCGGCATCGAACATCGACGGGCCTACGGGGTCCTCGACCACGGCGTCCTCGGCGAAGAGTGCCAGCCACTCGTCCTTCACGCCGCGCGTCACGCAGTCCATCGAACGCCACGACGCCACGCGGGCGGGCGTTTCGGTCTTGGACGCCGTCCAGGTCACCGCTGTCATGCCAACTCTCCGATCACTTCGTCGGCGAAGCGCCGAAGTCCGTCCTTTTTGGCCTGCAGGCTGCCGTCGAAACCCACGCCGTAGAACAGCCACGGCACGACGATCGTGTCGGTCACGCCGGCCTCGGCCATCTGCTTGTAGCCGTCGAGCCCGAACCGGTCGATGCACACGGCCTGGATCTCGAAAGGCCGCTCGAACGCGCCGAGGTCGTCGAGCGTCGTGATGACCGACTTCAGCTCCTCGAACTTGATCATCGCCGACGTCCAGCCGTCGCCGACGCGGGCGGCGCGCTTCAACGCGGCGGGGGAGTGGCCACCGACGTAGAACGGCACCGGCGAAGTGGGTGCCGGCGACATCTGCAGCCGGTCGAAGTCGAAGTAGTCACCGTGGTACTCGACCATTCCGCCGCCGAGCACGAGCTTGAGCACGTCGATCATCTCGTCCACGCGCGCGCCGCGGTTCTTGAACGGCACACCGCACCACTCGAACTCCTCCGGCGACCAGCCGAGACCCACACCGAAGCCGAACCGGTTGCCGGTCATGTGCGCGACCGACCCGACCTGGCGGGCGAGCAGCAACGGGTTGCGGGAGCCCAGTTTCAGGACCTGCGTGTAGAAGTTGATCCGGGACGTCACCGCGCCCATCGCGGCAGCGGCGACGAACGGGTCGACCCACGGGGTGTCGGCGTTCCACATGCGGGAGCCGTCGGGGGTGTACGGGTAGTCGGCGGAGACCTTCTCCGAGAAGAAGAGGGAGTCCGGCAGCGCGATCGAGGCGTAGCCGCACTCCTCGGCGCACTTCGCCAGCTCGGTCAGCTGGTCGAGCGGGCTCATGGCGATGCCAACGGTGAACTTCACGGCTTCTCCGATCCGACGACCCACATGGCGAAGAACTGCGACCCACCGCCGTACGCGTGACCCAGCGCCACTCGCGCGCCGTCCACCTGGTGCTCTCCCGCCGTACCCATGACCTGCATGGCGGCTTCGGCGAACCGCAAGAGCCCCGAGGCACCGATGGGGTTGGACGACAGGACGCCGCCGCTCGGGTTCACCGGCAGGCGGCCGCCGATCTCGGTCTCGCCCGCCTCGGTGAGCTTCCAGCCCTGGCCGATGTCGGTGAAACCCAGGTTCTCGAGCCACATCGGCTCGAACCACGAGAACGGCACGTAGATCTCTGCGGCGTCCACTTCGGACAGCGGGTCGGTGATGCCCGCCTGCTTCCACAGCGCCTTCGCGGCGTCCCGGCCGGCCTGCGGGTTGACCTGGTCGCGTCCGGCGAACGTGGTGGGCTCGGTGCGCATCGCGGTGGCACGGATCCAGGCCGCCTTGCCGGACGTGGGCTCCGAGGAGATCACCACCGCGCAGGCGCCGTCCGAGGACGGGCACGTCTCGTCGTACCGGATCGGGTCCCACAGCATGGTGGAGGCCTGCACCGACTCGACCGTGATGTCCGGCTGCTTGAGGTGGGCGTACGGGTTCTTCGAACCGTTGCGGCGGTCCTTGGCGGCCACCATCGCGCCGATGTGCTCGGGAGCGCTCGCCCGGCGGATGTAGGAACGCACGTGCGGGGCGAAGTAGCCGCCCGCGCCCGCGTGCACCGGCATGGTGAACGGGGTCGGCACGGACAGCGCCCACATCGCGTTCGACTCGGACTGCTTCTCGAACGCCACGGCCAGCACCCGGTCGTGCACGCCGGACTGGACGAGCGACGCGGCCACGTTGCCCGTGCTGCCGCCGACCGAACCGGCGGTGTGCACGCGCAGCAACGGTTTCCCGACGGCGCCCAGGGCGTCGGCCAGGAAGAGTTCGGGCATCATCACGCCCTCGAACAGGTCCGGTGCCTTGCCGAGGACCACGGCGTCGATGTCGGACCAGTCCACGCTGGCGTCGGCCATCGCGCGGTCGATCGCCTCGCGGCACAGGCCCGCCATCGACACGTCGAGGCGTTTCGCGGCGTGGTGCGTCTGGCCGGTGCCGACCACTGCTGCCGGTCGCATCACGCACGCCCTTCCATGACGCAGACGAGGTTCTGCTGGAGCAGGGGCCCGCTGGTGGCGTGCCCGAGGACTTTCTGGGCGGTGCCGTCGTGGATCCGGCGGGCCGCCTCACCGATGCGAGCCAGTCCGGCCGCGAACATCGGGTTGCCCGCCAGCACACCGCCGGACGGGTTCACCGTCACGTCGTCGCCGAGCCCGAGTGCCTGGCGCAGCAGGAGTTCCTGGTGGGTGAACGGCGCGTGCAGTTCGGCGAGTTCGACACCGTCAGCGCCCGCCGCCTTGCCCGCTGCCACCGCGGACGGCGAGGTCGTCAGGTCGCGCGTGCCGAACGACGGTGAGTCGACGCGGTGCTCGAAGCCGGTGATCCACGCGGGACGTTCGCACAGCTCGCGGGCTTTGTCGCCCGCTGCCAGCACGATCGCGGCCGCGCCGTCGGTGATCGGCGCGCAGTCGTGGCGGCGCAACGGATCGGCGACGTACGGGAGCGTCAGCAGTTCGTCGGCATCGACCTCGCCGGACAGCTGCGCGAGTGGGTTGGAGAGGGCGGCGTGACGGCTCTGCGCGGCAACGGAGGCCATCGCGCGTTCGTCCCACAGGCCGTTCTCGATGCCCATCCGCGCCTGGATGCCGGCCAGGCCGAGCGAGTCCGGCCACAGTGGAGTGACGAGGTAGGGGTCCAGCTGCATGGCCATGACCCGGCGCAGCTGACCGGCCGACGACTTGCCGAAGCCGTAGACCAGAGCCGTGTCGATCTCGCCGCAGAGCAGCTTCACCCACGCCTCGTAGAGCGCCCACGCGGCGTCCATCTCGACGTGCGACTCGGCGATCGGCGGGAAGGCGCCGATCGCGTCGACCGCCGAGACGAACGAGAACGCGCGTCCCGCCAGGTAGTCCGAGGAGCCCGAGCACCAGAACCCGATGTCGGTCTTGGTGAGCCCGAGGCCGCCGAGCACCTCGTGGAAGATCGGCACCAGCATCTCGACACCGTTGGTGGTGCCGTCGGTCTCGCGCACGCAGGGCGTCTGCGCGAAGCCGACTACCGCAATGTCACGCACGCGAGCCTCACAGGTGCTGGGAGTAGGAGTCGAACGGCGCGTCCGGCTCACCGGACGGCTTGAAGTGGTCGATGTTCTGCATCGTCGGGCCCCACTCCTCGCGCGGCTTCCAGACCGCCTCCACACGCATGCCCATCCGCACGTCCTCGGGTGCGACGCCGAGCAGCAGGTGCAGGAACGGGATGTCGGCGCCGTCCAGCAGGACGTACGCCGAGACGTACGGCGGCGGGATGCGCTGGCCGAGGAACGGCACGTTGACCACGCAGAACGTCGTGATCGTGCCGTGGTCGGCGAGCTTGATCTGGTCCGTCGTCGGCACGCCGTCGGTGGGGCAGGCGGGGCGCGGCGGGAAGTAGACCTTCTCGCAGGACGGGCAGCGCTGGGCGATCAGCCTGCCCTCCATGAGACCGCGCAGGAACGGGTCCTCGGTCGGCGACGCCGAGTGCGTGTAGTGGAGGTTCACCGGCGTGGTGACCATCGTGACGGCCTCCGCCTCGACCGGTTCGTCGGCGGGCTCGTCGGAGATCTCGAAGCACTCGATGTCCGTGATCGCACCGACTCGTTCGCCACGCCATCGCACCCGCACGCGAGCGCCGGTCGACATCTGCTCCGGCGCACCCGCGTCGACGGCGTGCAGCAGCGAGGTGTCCGCGCCGTCCAGTTGGATGAGCGCCCAGGCGAACGGCCGGTCGAGCGGCTGTCCTTCGAGGGGCTCGGGGATCCACGACCACCCGCGCACGACACCGGTCGCCGCCACGTCCACGAACTCGTGGAGCTGTTCGGCGGTCACGGGGTCGTACTCGAGCGGCGGCACGTGCACGCGCCCGTCGCTGCCCCGGATCCCGGTCACCTTGCGGCGGCGCAGATCCGAGAGGAACCGGCCCAGCGTCGGGCCGAGGGAGCGCGTGTAGTCGAAGCCAACGTCGAGCGGAGCACTCAGCGGCCGAGTCACAGATCAAAGTGAAACAGGTTCTCGAAATGGTGGCAAGATGAGGGCATGAAGCTCGGTCTGCAGCTCGGGTACTGGGGTGCTCAGCCGCCCCTGAACGCCGCCGAACTCGTGGCGGCGGCGGAGGAATTCGGCTTCGACGCGGTGTTCGCCGCCGAGGCGTGGGGCTCGGACGCGTTCACCCCGTTGGCGTGGTGGGGATCCGAGACTTCGAGGGTGCGGCTCGGCACGTCCGTCGTGCAGATGTCGGCGCGGACGCCGGCCGCCTGCGCGATGCACGCGCTGACCCTGGACCACCTCTCCGGCGGCCGGTTCATCCTGGGGCTCGGGGTGTCCGGGCCGCAGGTCGTGGAGGGCTGGTACGGCCGGCCGTTCGCGAAACCCCTGGCCAGGACCAGGGAGTACGTGTCGATCCTGCGTCAGGTGATGGCCCGCGAGGCGCCCGTGCGCAACGACGGCCCGCACTACCCGTTGCCGTACCAGGGGCATGGTGCGCTGGGGCTCGGCAAACCGTTGAAGCCGATCACCCATCCGTTGCGCGCTGACCTGCCCATTTGGCTCGGCGCGGAGGGTCCGAAGAACGTCGCGCTGACGTCGGAGATCGCGGACGGATGGCTCGCGATCTACTACGCGCCACGGCTCGCGGACATGTACAACGAATGGCTGGACGAGGGCTTCGCGAAGTCGAGCCAAGGGGATTCACCTCGTAGCAGGGAGAACTTCGAGGTCGCGGCCACGTGCCAGGTCGTCGTGACGGACGATCCGGCGTCGGTGCGGGCCATGCTGAAGCCCTTCGTCGCTTTGTACATCGGCGGAATGGGTGCTCCCGGGATGAACTTCCACGCCGAAGTGTTCACGCGCATGGGCTACGGCGAGGTCGTTGATGACATCGGCAGGCTCTTCCAGGCCGGACGCAAGGACGAGGCCGCGCAGGTGGTTCCGGACGAGCTGGTGGCCGAGATCAGCATCGTCGGGAACGCCGAGCACGTGCGCGAGGAGGTTCGCCGGTGGGAGAAGGCGGGTGTCACGACGTTGCTCGTCGGATGCCGCGACGTTGCCTCGATCAAGGCCTTGTCGGAGGCTTGTCAGTAGGTGAAACGCGTTCTACTTTGAGGGTGTGGTCATAGGACTCTGGAACATCGCTGCCGATCAGCCGGACCTGACCGCGCTGGTCGATCCGAGTGGTCGCGAGATCACCTACGCCGGGCTCGCGGCCGACGCGAACCGCTACGGACGCGGGTTCCGGGCCCTGGGCCTGCAACCCGGCGACAGCATCGTGCTGATGCTGCCCAACAGCGCCGACCTGGTGGCGGTGTACTTCGCCGCCTACCAGACCGGTCTCTACGTCGTGATGGCCAACTGGCACCTGACCGGCGCCGAGGTCGCGTACCTCGTGCAGGACAGCGGTGCCAAGGCTTTCGTCGCCCACGAACGGTTCGCGGTCGCCGCGACCGAGGCGGCGGCGAGCCTGCCGGCGAACGCGCGGTTCGCGGTCGGTGAGATCGCGGGGTTCGAGCCGCTGGCCGAGCTCGGCGAGGGTGAGGAGGGCAGGCCCGACGGCCGCACCACCGGGTCGCCGATGCTCTACACCTCCGGCACGACCGGCCGGCCCAAGGGCGTGCGCAGGCCGTTGACCGGCGCGGACCCCGACACCGTGCCGCCGAGCGCCGCCTGGTTCTTCGGGATCTTCGGGATCAAGCCGCACGACGGGCACGTGCACCTGTGCGGGTCTCCGCTCTACCACACGGCCGTGCTGAACTTCGTGACCATCTCGATCCAGCTCGGCCACACCGCCGTGCTCATGGACCACTGGGCGCCGGAGGAGATGCTGCGGCTGATCGAGCGGTACAAGGTCACTCACAGCCACATGGTGCCGACGCAGTTCCACCGGTTGCTGGCGCTGCCGGACGAGGTGAAGGCCAAGTACGACATGGGGTCGCTGCGGTCGATGATCCACGGCGCGGCGCCCTGCCCCCTGGAGGTCAAGCGCCGCATGCTCGACTGGTGGGGGCCGGTCGTGATCGAGTACTACGCGGCCACCGAGGGCGGTGGCACGGCGATCAGCGCCACGGAATGGCTCAAGAAACCGGGTTCGGTCGGGCTGCCGTGGCCGACGTCCGAGATCAAGATCCTGGGCGAGGACGGGACCGAGCTGCCGGTCGGCGAGCAGGGCCTGGTCTACATGCGGATGGGCGACTCGACCTTCGAGTACCACAAGGACTCCGAGAAGACCCGTGCCGCGCGCGTGGGCAAGCTGTTCACGTTGCAGGACATCGGGTATCTCGACGAGGACGGTTACCTGTTCCTGTGCGACCGCAAGAACGACATGATCATCTCTGGCGGGGTGAACATCTACCCGGCGGAGATCGAGGGTGAGCTGATCTGCCACCCCAAGGTCGCGGACGTGGCGGTGTTCGGTGTGCCGCACGCGGACTGGGGTGAGGCGATCAAGGCCGTCGTGCAGCCGGTCGACGGCGTTGAACCCTCGGAAGCCTTGACCGAGGAACTGCTGGAGTTCGCGCGGACGAGGCTCGCGAAGTTCAAGCTGCCGCGCACCGTGGAGTACATGGACGAGCTGCCGCGCGACCCCAACGGCAAGCTGTACAAGCGAAAGCTACGGAGCCAAGAAAAGAGTTCAGGCAGTGCGTGACGCCATCAAGATGTCGGCCGACGAGGTCGAGACGTTCCTGGCCGGGCAGAAGACGTTGATCGTGGCCACCATCGGCCGCAACGGGCTGCCGCACCTCGCGCCGATGTGGTTCGCGTGGGTAGACGGCGAACTGGTCTTCTGCACCGACCGCAAGTCGCAGAAGATCCTGAACCTGCAACGTGATCCGCGCTGCAGCGTGCTGGCCGAGGCGGGGGAGTCCTACGACCAGCTTCGCGGCGTGCACATGGAGGGCGTCACCGAGTTCACGGACCTCGGCCCGGTCGTGGACGCCGTGGTGGAGCGCAACTTCGGCGAGGTCGGCGACGACCCCCAGGCCCGTGAGGCACTGCGCAAGGCGATGTCGAGGCGCGTCGCCGTGATCTTCCGTCCGACCAAGACAGCCAGCTGGGACCACCGGAAGACGATGTCTGGAGTGAACCCGTGAACCTGAACCGCCGTCAGGTGCTCGCCGGAGCCGGTCTCGCACTGGCCTCCGGACTCGTCAGACCCGCCACCGCGTCCGCCGACCTCGGCGAGTTCGACGTCGTGGTCGTCGGTGCGGGAGCGGCCGGCATGACCGCCGCGCTCACCGCGGCCAAACGCGGCCTGAGCTGCGTGGTCGTGGAGAAGGCGCCGACCTACGGGGGCTCGGCCGCCCGGTCCGGCGCCGGCATCTGGATCCCCAACAACGAGATCATCCTCGCCGCCGGTGTGCCGGACACGCCCGCGAAGGCCGCGCAGTACATGGCGGCGGTCGTCGGCGACATCCCCCTGGTGCGGCAGCAGGCGTACCTGTCGTACGGGCCGCAGATGATCTCGTTCGTCATGCGCAACAGCCCGTTGCGGTTCCGGCACATGGACGGCTACAGCGACTACTACCCGGAGTACCCCGGCGGCATCGCGAAGGGACGGTCGATCGAGCCGGAGATGCTCGACGGCCGCGTCCTCGGGCCCGAACTCGCGAACCTGAACGCCCCGTACCTGTCCACACCGGCCGGAATGGTGATCTACGGCGCGGACTACAAGTGGCTGGCACTGGCCCTGGTCAACGCGAAGGGCGCCGCGACGGCGGCGGCCGCCCTGGCGCGAGGCACCGCCGCCGCCCTGGCGGGCCAGAAGCCGCTGACGATGGGGCAGGCACTGGCCGGCGGGCTGCGCGCGGGGTTGTTGCAGGCTCAGGTGCCGGTCTGGCTGAACACCGGGTTGCAGGACCTGATCGTCGAGAACGGCGTCGTGAAGGGAGTGCTGACCTCGCGGGGCGCCGTGCGGGCCCGTCGCGGCGTGATCATGGGCTCCGGCGGCTTCGAGCACAACGCGGCCATGCGCGCCCAGTACCAGCGCCAGCCGATCGGTACTCAGTGGACGGTCGGCGCGAAGGAGAACACCGGCGACGGCCACCGGGCCGGCCTGCGCGCGGGCGCCGCCGTGGACCTGATGGACGACGCCTGGTGGGGTCCCGCTATCCCGGTGCCCGGCACCCCGTACTTCTGCCTCGCCGAACGCACGCTCCCCGGCGGCCTGATGATCAACGCCGCCGGTCGCCGCTTCGTCAACGAGGCCGCGCCCTACAGCGACGTCGTGCACGTCATGTACGACAAGAACCCGTCCGACCCGTGCATTCCGGCGTGGCTCGTCGTCGACCAGAACTACCGCAACAGGTACCTGTTCGCGGACGTCGCGCCGACGCTGCCGCTGCCCGACGGCTGGTACCAGTCGGGTGCGGTGGTGAAGAACTGGTCGCTGGACGGCCTGGCCTCGGCCATCGGCGTGCCGGGAGCGAACCTGAAGTCGACCGTCAGCCGGTTCAACGGCCAGGCCATGACCGGCCGGGACGCCGACTTCAAACGCGGCGACAGCGCCTACGACCACTACTACACCGACCCGGCGGTCTTCCCGAACTCGTGCCTCGCACCGCTGTGGGCGCCGCCGTTCTACGCTTTCAAGATCGTGCCCGGCGACCTCGGCACCAAGGGCGGCCTCGTCACCGACGCGCGTGCCCGCGTGCTGCGACCGGACGGCTCGGTGATCCGGGGGCTCTACGCGGCGGGCAACGTGAGCGCGGCCGTGATGGGCAACAGCTACGCCGGGGCGGGATCGACCATCGGGCCCGCCATGACGTTCGGGTACATCGCGGCGAACGACCTCTAGGGACAGCGGCACAGGGCGGGGACGTCGACGAACCTGAGCCGCTCGGTGATCTGGACGAACGGCCAGCCACCGGTCTCCGCGAGCAGGAGATCGGTGGTCGTGCTGTCCCCGGCGACCAGGCAGACCGTCCGTCCGCCGGTCAGCGCCTCGCGGACCGCGGCGGTGAACCCTGCGGTGCCCTTGGGATGTCCGACCTCGCCGGAGACGAACACGCGCTCGAACCGGTCGGCCAGACCGGACAGCTCGATCTTCGCGCGCTGGAGCGACCGGCAGCCGTCCGTGGCCAGCCACAGTTCGTGACGTTCGCGCAGTGAGTCCAAAGCGGACTCCACGCCGGGGAACGGCCGCACCAAGGCCCTGCGCGCTCCGCGGAACGCCGCCGCCGCGCTTCCGGCGTCGGCATCACTGCCCAGATCGTCCAGGGCGAGCCGCCACGCCCGCACGTCGTTGCCCACCAACGCCTGGACGACGTCCTCCGGCATCGGCAGTTCGTGGAAGTCCGCCCAGAGCGCTTCCCAGGAGGCGACCCGTTCCACCTCGCGATGAGTGACCTGGCGGTTCTCACGCCACTCTCGCCGTGCGGCGGCGAGCACGGTGTCGACGGCCTGGACGTCCGAGGCGAGCGAGAATTCGCTCAGCACCGAGGCGATGGCGGCGCGCGCCGCGGCGCCGTCGGGGATCAGGCAGTCGTCGAGGTCGATGATGACAACAGGGCTCACGGACCGATGCTAACGATCAGACCGCCTCCCAGATCGTGACCTGGCCGGTGATCGCGCTGCCGTCCAGCGCGATCACGTCGATGCGGAAGATCCTTCCGGCAGGGGTCTTCCCGCACACCCGGCTGCCCACGACGACGTTGTCAGCGTCCAGTGTCGCGTTCTCGCCGAGGTGCGCCAGGCAGTCGGCCCGTCCCGGCACGCCCTCCGCGAACCATTCCGCCAGCCAGTAGCCGGGATCACCGTGCAGTCGCGTCGGGGTGAGCGCCCAGACGTTCGACTCCGGCACGTCCCGGGGAGGGACGGGGTCCAGGTGGAAGCTCGCGAACCTCAACTGGCCGCTGAACCGCACACCGTCGCCCGTGGTCGCGGGTGGGGGAACCGTGGCTGCCTTGGCGGTGGTCGTCGTGACGACCGGTGGGACGACGGCCGGGGTGCTGACGGTCTGACGCGCTGTCGGCACGATCGGGGCAGGACGGCCCGCGGTGGTCGTGGTGCCGGGCGGGACGATGGCGGGTGCCGGGGTTGGAACGATCTCAGCAGTGTTCTCGCTGGTGACAGCGGCCGGCATCTCCTTCACCGGCTCGCCGGACGGCATCAACTTCAGCGCCAGTGTGGACACACCGGCGACGGCGATCACCGTGACCGCGGCGGTCGCGGCCCAGAAGCTCTTGCCCCGCAGGGACTTGGCGGGAGCTCCGAGGGTGAACGCCATCGACCCGGCCTGGAACGCCGTGCTGACGTTGCCGTCTATCCCGTTGTCGGTCTCTTGATCGGAGTGTCTCAAGACTGGCCCCTGCCCCGGACTGCGGATTGTTTGATACGCAGATCGGAGCGGTGCCGCCGAGTGTTACGGGCTCGAACGAATTCGTCCGGGAGGTGTCTACCGGCCCTTGAACTCCGGCTTGCGCTTCTCCGCGAACGCTCGCGGCCCCTCCTTGGCGTCCTCGCTGGAGAACACCTCCATGCCCAGCCGGGCGTCCACTTGGAACGCCTCGTTCTCGTGCATCACCTCGGTCTCCCGCATGGTCTGCAGGATCTTCTGGACCGCGATCGGCCCGTTGGCCGTGATCAGCGCGGCCAGTTCGAGGGCCTTGTCCAGCGCCTGGCCGTCCGGCACCACGTGCCCGATCAGCCCGATCTCCTTGGCCTCGGCGGCCCGGATGTGCCGCCCGGTCAGCAGGAGGTCGGCCGCGACCGTGTAGGCGATCTGGCGCGGCAGCCGCACCGCCGAGCCGCCCAGGGGGAACAGGCCCCAGCGCGCCTCGGAGACGCCGAACCGCGCGCTCTCACCGGCCACCCGGATGTCGGTCGCCTGCAGGATCTCCGTGCCACCGGCGACCGCGGGTCCTTCCACCGCGGCGATGAGCGGTTTCGTCAATCGACGTCCCTTGAGCAGTGGTTCGATGACGGAGAAGTCGAACTTGCCGGCGTTCTCGCTGGGGTGGTTGGACGTCATGGCCTTCAGGTCCGCGCCCGCGCAGAACGAGCCGCCCGCGCCGGTCAGGACGCAGACGCGGACGTCCGGATCGGAGTCCACTCGGTCCCACGCGTCCTTCATGATGGCCAACATGGGGCCGGACAACGCGTTGCGGACCTCGGGCCGGTTCATCGTGACGACCAGGACGTTGCCGACCAGGTCCACCAACGCGTGTGGTTCCGTCGTGGTCGTCATTCACAGGCCTCCTGGATCGAGTCTGACCGCACGGGGGATTGTCCCGAACAGTAACACGTTCTACTTTGCCTACCATGGCCCTCAACGTCGCAGACCTCGTTGAACACGCCGCCGACACCGTGCCCGACAGGACCGCGCTCGTGTGCGGGTCCAAGCGGGTCACCTACGCCGAGCTGGAGTCGCGAGCCAACAAACTGGCTCACCACCTGGCAAAGAACGGCGTGACGCAGGGTGCGCACGTGGGGCTCTACGCGCGCAACTCCATCGAACTCGTCGAAGCCCTGCTCGCGGTCTACAAGCTGCGTGCCGTGGCCATCAACGTGAACTACCGCTACACCAAGAACGAGTTGCAATACTTGTTCGGGGAAGCCGATCTGGTCGCTCTGGTACACGAACGGCGGTACTCGCCGCTGGTCGCGGAAGTCGGCGCTCCCGGGCCCATCGTCGTGATCGACGACGAGTCCGACGAGGAGTTCGCCGGTGTCGAGTACGAGGCGGCGCTCGCGGAGGAGTCGGGGGAGCGGGACTTCGGGCCGCGCAGCCCCGATGACCTCTACATCCTGTTCACCGGCGGCACGACCGGCATGCCCAAGGGCGTGATGTGGCGGCACGAGGACGTGTGGCGCACGCTCGGCGGCGGCATCGACTTCGTCACCGGCGAACGGCTGACCGACGAGTGGCAGCAGGCCAAGTCGGGCAAGGACTACGGCCTCGTCCGCCTCTGCCTCCCGCCGCTGATCCACGGCGCGGCGCAGTGGGCCGTGCTGGGCGCGCTGTTCTGCGGCAGCACGGTGGTGCTGGTGCCGAAGTTCGACCCCGCCGAGATCTGGCGGGCGATCGAGCGGGAGAAGGTCCAGGTCGCGGCCATCACGGGCGACGCGATGGGCCGGCCGTTGATCGAGGAGTTCCAGCGCAACGACTACGACGGCTCGTCGCTGTTCATCCTCAACAGCAGTGCCGCCCTGTTCTCCTATCCCGTGAAGAAGCTGTACCAGGAGCTCCTGCCGCACACGACGTTGCTGGAGTCGATCGGGTCGAGCGAGACCGGGTCCACCGGCATCGGCGCGGTGTCCAAGGAGATGGTCAAGACCGACGGCACCAAGGTGAAGCTCAACGAGGACACCATCGTCATCGACGAGGACGGCAACAGGCTCGAGCCGGCACCCGGTGTGATCGGCAAGCTGGCGCGTGGCGGGCACATCCCGATCGGCTACTACAAGGACCCGGAGAAGACCGCGCGGATGTTCGTCGAGGTCGACGGCAAGCGGTTCACCGTGCCCGGCGACTTCGCCCGGTTCGAGGAGGACGGCGACATCACGTTGCTGGGGCGCGGCAACACCTGCGTCAACACCGGCGGCGAGAAGGTGTTCCCCGAGGAGGTCGAAGGGGTGCTGAAGTCGCACCCGGACGTCTTCGACGCGCTCGTGATCGGCATCCCCGACGACCTGCTCGGCCAGCGCGTCGGCGCGATCGTCCAGCCGCGCGATGGTGCCACGCCGACACTGTCCGAACTGGACGCGCACGTCCGCGAGTCGCTCGCGGGCTACAAGGTGCCGCGGTCGTTGTGGCTCGTCGGCGAGATCGGCCGCACCCCCAGCGGCAAACCCGACTACCAGTGGGCGAAGCGCCACGTGGAGGACCATGCGCACCAGCCTGTGTGACGAGCTGGGCATCGAGCACCCCGTCTTCGGCTTCACGCCGTCCGAGCACGTGGCGGCGGCGATCAGCAGGGCGGGCGGGCTCGGTGTCCTCGGGTGCGTGCGGTTCAACGAGGCGGAGGACCTCGACCGCGCGTTGACGTGGATGGACGAGAACACCGACGGCAAGCCCTACGGCGTCGACATCGTCATGCCCGCCACCGTGCCGAAGGAGGGCACGCAGATCGACCTGGCCGGGCTGATCCCGCAGAGCCACAAGGAGTTCGTGCAGCAGACGTTGCTCAAGCTCGGCGTGCCACCTCTGCCCGACGGCGAGGGCGGCGAGGGCGTGCTCGGCTGGCTGCACTCCGTCGCGCGCTCGCACGTCGACGTGGCGCTGGAACACCCGATCCGGCTCATCGCGAACGCGCTGGGCTCACCCCCGACGGACGTCATCGAGCGGGTGCACGCGGCCGGGGTGCCGGTGGCGGCACTGGCGGGCAAGGCCGAACACGCGCGACGGCACGTGGCCAACGGCGTCGACATCGTGGTGGCGCAGGGTTACGAGGCCGGCGGGCACACCGGTGAGGTCGCCACGATGGTGCTCGTGCCGGAGATCGTGGACGCGGTCGACGTCCCGGTGCTCGCCGCGGGCGGCATCGGTTCGGGACGACAGGCGGCCGCGGCGATGGCGCTCGGCGCGTCCGGCGTGTGGATGGGCTCGTACTGGCTCACCACGGCCGAGTACACACTGGGCAACTCCAGCACGCAGGAAGCCCTGCTGGCGGCCGGTTCCAGCGACACCGTCCGCACCCGCATCTACACGGGCAAACCTGCGCGGCTGCTGAAGACGCGGTGGACGGAGGCGTGGGCGTCGCCGGACGCGCCGGAGCCGTTGCCGATGCCGTTGCAGAACATCCTGGTCAGCGAGGCGCACCACCGGATCGCCCGGTCCGCCGACCCGTCCGTGGTGTCGATGCCGGTCGGGCAGGTCGTCGGGCGGATGAACGAGGTCCGGCCGGTCGCGGACGTGATGGCCGACCTGCTGGCGGAGTTCGACGAGACGGTGAAGAGGCTGACGTCGCTGGGCCGCTGACACGGCCCGGAACGGCAGGCCTGACCCGCAGCTGTGCGTCTTCGGCTGCGGGTCTGCGGCTGATCACATCGCGGCACTGAGTTTCAGGAGCTGGGCGGTCGCCCCGCCCAGCTCGAACTCGTTGCGCTTCGCCGCTGTGAAGTAGCGGTGGACGTCGTGGCTCATGTCGATGCCCGTGCCGCCGTGGACGTGCACGGCGGTGTGCGCCACGCGGTGCCCGGCGTCGGCGGCCCAGAACTTCGCCGTCGCCACCTCCGCCGCCGCGTCCAGGCCCTCGGAGAGCCGCCAGGCGGCCTGCCAGAGGGTCAGGCGGATGGCCGCGACGTCGATGTACGCATCAGCGAGTCGTTGCGCCACGGCCTGGAAGCTGCCGATGGGCCGGTCGAACTGCACACGGGTGCGGGCGTACTCGGCGGTCAGCTCCAGAGCGCGCTCGGTGACGCCGAGCTGCACCGCGCAGAGGCCGAGCGTGTACCGCGTGATCAGCCAGTCGGGGGAGAGGCCGGGGACGACCTCGCCGCCGGAGAACTCGAAGGACCCCGCGTCGGAGCCGTCGACCAGCTCCTGCGGGGTGATCTCCAGCTGGTCCGCCTCGACGAGGAACACCTCTTCGCCGTGCGCCACCAGGAAAGCGGCGGCGGTCCGCGCGAACGGCACCGCGGTCCGCACGCCGTCGGCCTCCGAGAGTGCCACGGTCAGCACGGTTCCCGGCGTCAGCCAGCGCCGGCGCTGCTCGGGTGTGCCGAACTCCGCGAGTGCCGACGCCGCGACCGTCGCGGGCAGGTAGGGGACCGTCGCGACCGCCCGGCCCAGTTCGACCAGCACCGAGCACTGTTCCAGCACACCGAACTCGTCGGCCTGCTCCGGCACGACACCCGACTTCACGAGATCGGGCCACGGCGTGTCCGACGAGTCGAGGATCTTGCGGGTCAGACCGGCCAGCTCGCGCTGCGCCTCGGTCAGCGTGAAGTCCATGGCATCTCCTACCGAGGTACAGCGGGGAGCCCGAGGCCCGTCCGCGCGATGATGTCCCGCTGGATCTCGTTGGTACCGCCGCCGAACGTCAGGATCAACGCCGACCGGTGCATCCGTTCCACCCGGCCGTGCAACAGTGCGCCGGGAGAGCCGGTGCGCACGATTCCGTTGGCGCCCAGCACCTCCATCAGCAGGCGGTAGCCCTCGGTAGCGAACTCGGTGCCGAACACCTTGGTCGCGGAGGCCTCGGCCGGTGAGGGGGCCTCGTCGGAACCGGACGCGATGCGCCAGTTGATGAGCTTGAGGAACTCGGTCTTGGCGTGCACGCGGGCGAGGTGCAGGCGCACCCACTCCTGTTCCGCGGCGCCGGTTTCGTCCGCCCATTGACGAACTTCGCGCAGCGCGGTCTGCAGTGGCGCGGCCGAGCAGAGGGCGACGCGTTCGTGGTTGAGCTGGTTGGTGATGAGCTTCCAGCCCTTGTGCTCCTCGCCGATGAGGTTCGCCGCGGGCACCCGCACGTTGTCGTAGAAGGTGGCGCTGGTCGTGGGCCCGGACATCGTCGGCACGGGGGTCCAGGAGAAGCCGGGATCGGTCGTCGGCACCATCAGGATGCTCAAACCCCTGTGCCGCTGAGACTCCTGGTCGGTGCGGCAGGCCAGCCACACGTAGTCGGCGTACTGGACGAGACTCGTCCACATCTTCTGGCCGTTGATCACGTACTCGTCGCCGTCGCGGACCGCTCTCGTGCGCAGGGCGGCGAGGTCGGTGCCCGCCTCCGGTTCGGAGTAGCCGATGGCGAAGTGCAGCTCACCGGACGCGATCTTCGGCAGGTAGAACGCCTTCTGCTCGGGTGTTCCGAGCGACATGATCGTCGGGCCGATGGAGTTCAGCGTCAGGAACGGCACCGGCGCACCGGCCGCGGAGGCCTCGTCCAGGAAGATCAGCTGCTCGATCATCGGCCTGTTCCGGCCGCCGTACTCCTCCGGCCAGCCGATGGTCAGCCAGCCGTCGCGACCCATCTGGCGGACGGTGTCCTTGTAGACCGCTGCGTCGCCGTAGTCGCCGCCCCCGGCGAGGCTGGTTTTGCGTTCGGGCGTCATGAGCGCGGCGAAGTACGCCCGCAACTCCTGGCGCAGCTGCTCCTGTTCGGGCGTGAAACCGATGCGCATGACCGCTACTCTAGAACAAGTTCTACTTGATGTCAGGAGGCCGTGATGAAGGTCGGCGTCGACCCCGCGCTGTGCGAGGCGCACGGGGAGTGCATGTCCATCCTGCCCGAGGTGTTCGACCTCGACGACGACGAGGTTCTGCAGATCCGGGATGGTGAGTTGGCCTCGGGGGAGGAAGCGTCGGCGGAACGCGCGGTGGCGTCGTGCCCCATGGGCGCGCTGCGGCTCTCACGCTGATGGGCCTTGTCATGAACAAGAACAGATTCTAGTGTGCGACGGGTTACTTCGACCGTGAGCTCAGCGAGGAGTGATACCGGTGAAGGCTGCCGTGCTCAACCAGGTAGGCGACGACAAGCTCGAGCTCCGCGACGACGTGACCACCACCCCGGTGGGGCCGCAGGAGATCCGCATCAGGATCAAGGCGTGCGGGGTGTGCCACAGCGATCTGTCCGCAATGGACGGAACACTGCCGGCCCTGGCACCCGGTGTCGTCGGCCACGAGGGCGCCGGTGAGGTCGCCGAGATCGGGAGCGCCGTGACGTCGCTCGCGGTCGGTGACCACGTGGCGATCACGTTCGTGCCGCCGTGCGGGAAGTGCGCCCAGTGCGTGACGGGCCAGTCGCATCTGTGCCTCATACACACCATCTCCGCTTTCACGTCACCGAGGTTCGTCGTCGGGGGCAACCCGGCCTTCGGTTACGCCGGGCTCGGCGCGTTCGCCGAGGAGATGGTCGTGCCCGCCGACGCGGCCGTGAAGATCGACGACGACGTGCCGTGGGACGTCGCCGCGTTGCTGTCGTGCGGCATCCTGACCGGCGTCGGAGCGGTGCTCAACACCGCGAAGGTCGAGGCGGGCGCCAGCGTGGCCGTGATCGGCTGCGGTGGGGTCGGTGTCGCGGTGATCCAGGGGGCCCGGCTCGCCGCCGCGGCCCGGATCGTCGCCGTCGACCCCGTGCTGGAGAAGCACGAGGTGGCGCAGAGGTTCGGCGCGACGCACGCGACGACGCCCGACGGCGTCGTGGACCTCAACAACCAGCTGAACTTCGGCATGGGCTTCGACTACGTGTTCGACGTCGTCGGCTTGCCCGCCACGATCCGCCAGGCGTGGGACCTGACCCGCCGCGGTGGCCACACGGTCGTCGTCGGCGCGGGCCGGGCGGACGCGATGGTGTCGTTCAGCGCCCAGGAACTCTTCCTGCACGACAAGACGTTGCACGGATCGTTCTACGGGACGGCGAACTTCCGCCGCGACATCCCGCGCATGATCGCGCTGTGGAGGCAGGGCCGGCTCGACCTCGAAGGCATGATCAGCAAGCGGATCAGGCTCGAGGACGTGAACGAGGGCCTGCAGGCGCTCAAGGGCGGCGGATCCCTGATCCGCCAGGTGATCCTCTTCGATTAGGAGTCTGTTGTGGACCTTGCGGGGAAGGTCGCCGTGGTCACCGGCGCCGGTGCAGGGCTCGGTCGTGCGGAAGCACTCGAGCTCGCGCGGGCCGGTGCGTCGATCGTGCTCAACGACCTGCTGGGGTCGGCTGACGCCGTCGCGGCCGAGATCGAGGAACTGGGCGGGAAGTGCGTGGTCGTCGAGGGTGACGTGGGGGAGCGGGCCACCGCCGACGCCCTCGTCACCGCCGCGATGGAGCAGTTCGGCGGGCTGCACGTGGTCGTGAACAACGCGGGAGTGCTGCGCGACCGGATGTTGTTCAACATGACCGACGAGGAGTGGGACCTGGTCGTGCGCGTGCACCTGCGCGGCCACTTCCTGTTGTCGCGCAACGCGGTCGCGCTGTGGAAGCAGCAGTCGAAGGCGGCGGGCGAACCGGTCTACGCGCGGATCGTGAACACCTCCTCGGAGGCGTTCCTGCTCGGCTCGGAGGGCCAGGCCAACTACGCGGCGGCCAAGGCGGGCATCGCGGCGCTCACCGTGGCGACGGCCCGGGGCACCAGCCGGTACGGCGTGCGCGCCAACGCGATCTGCCCACGCGCCCGCACCCAGATGACGGCGCACGTGTTCGGCGACGCGCCGGAGGGCGACGACTCGCTGGCGCCCGAGCACGTCGCGAAGTTCGTGGCACACCTGGCGGGACCGTCCGGCGAGAGGATCAACGGACAGGTCTTCGTCGTGCACGGCGGCATGGTCGCGCTGATGGCGCCGCCGACCGTCGAGCAGACGTTCGGCGCGTTCACCGATCTCGACGGCCACTTCGCCGACCGGGATCCACAAAGGACTTTCGCCTGCACGGACACACTGCAACTTTGACTTTGGCTGCTCTAGGAGGAGCTGTGACGCTCACCGTCCAACCGCACCGCGAGACGCTGGGCCTCAAGGACGGCCGGCTCCTCATCGGAGGCGAGTTCCGCGAGACCGACGAGACCTGGACCCACCACCACCCCGCGACCGGTGAGGAGATCGGCAGTTTCGCCGTCGCGTCGGCGAAGGACGTGGACGCGGCGGTGCTGGCCGCCCGCAAGGCCTTCGACGAGGGCACCTGGGCGCGCAGCCGGGCGAGCGAGCGCATCAAGGTCCTGCGCAGGTACGGGGACCTGCTGCGGGAGCACTCCGACGAGCTGCGCGGCCTGCAGGCGCTGGACAACGGCGTGCCGCTGTCGTTCGGCCAGATCTACGCCACCTCGGTCGGCATCGCGGCGGACATCTTCGACCACCACGCGGGCTGGATCGACAAGGTCGGCGGCCAGACCCTGCCGCCGTACCAGGGCGGCGACCACCTCGCGATGACGTTCCGCGAACCGGTCGGCGTCGTCGCGGCGATCCTGCCGTGGAACGCGCCGTTCGTGCTGTTCGCCCAGAAGCTCGCGCCCGCGCTGGCCGCGGGCTGCACGGTCGTGGTGAAGCCGTCGGAGTTCGCGTCGTTCTGCGTGATCCGCATGGTCGAGCTGCTGCTCGAGGCAGGCCTCCCCGAGGGCGTCGTCAACCTCGTCACCGGTCCCGGCAACCCGACCGGCGAAGCGCTGATCACCCACCCCGGCGTCGACAAGATCAGCTTCACCGGCAGCCGCGGTGTCGGCCGCCGGATCGTCGAGGCCTCGGCCGCGACGATGAAGCGCGTTTCCCTGGAACTGGGCGGGAAGTCGCCGGCGATCGTGTTCGCGGACGCCCCGAACGTCGGTCTCGCCGCGATGACCTGCATGGGCATGGTCACGATGGGCCTGTCCGGGCAGGCGTGCGTCGCGCACACCAGGGCGTTGGTGCAACGGGAGGCGCAGGACGAGTTCATCTCGATGGCGCAGATGCTCGCGACCGCCGTGACGTTCGGCGACCCGTTCGACCCGGCCGTGCTGGCGAGCCCGCTGATCAACGGCAAGCAGCTCGAACGCGTGCTCGGCTACATCGAACGCGGCCAGGAGGAGGGCGCGCGCCTCGTCACCGGCGGCACCCGGCTCGACGGCGACTACGCGTCCGGCAACTTCGTCGCGCCCACGATCTTCGCCGACGCCACCAACGACATGGCGATCGCGCGTGACGAGATCTTCGGTCCGGTGCTCACGATCGTGCCGTTCGACACCGAGGAAGAGGCCGTCCGGATCGCGAACGACACCGAGTACGGGCTGGGCGCCGGCGTCTACACCAACGACGTGCGCCGCGCGTTCCGCGTCTCGAAGGCCTTGCGCGTCGGGATGGTCGGCATCAACGGCTTCCAGCTCGAACCGCACATCCCGTTCGGCGGCTACAAGCAGTCGGGCCTCGGCCGTGAGGGCGGGCAGAGCGCCTACGAGGCCTACACCGAGCTCAAGACCGTGATGATGCCGCTGACCGACGAGATGATGTAGATGCGGCTGGAGGGAAAGGTCGCCCTGATCACCGGCGCCGCCCGGGGTCAGGGCGCGGCCGCGGCACGCCGGTTCACCGCCGAGGGCGCGCGGGTGATGATCACCGACGTCCTCGACGACCAGGGCAAGGAACTGGCGGCCGAACTCGGCGCCGAGTACTGCCACCTGGACGTGTCGTCGGAGGACGAGTGGGCCGAGGCCGTCGCGTTCACCGTGCAGACGTTCGGCGACATCACGGTTCTGGTGAACAACGCCGGCATCCTGCACTTCTCCGCACTGGCCGACACGACGCTCGCCGACTACCAGCGGGTGATCGGCATCAACCAGGTCGGCACGTTCCTCGGCATGCGCTCCGTCGTGGCGTCGATGAGGCAGGCCGGTGGCGGGTCGATCGTGAACGTGTCGTCCGTCGAAGGCTTGGGCGGTATGCCCTATCTGGTGGCGTACACAGCGTCGAAGTTCGCGATCCGCGGCATGACCAAGGTCGCCGCCATGGAACTGGGCCAGCACGGCATCCGCGTCAACTCCGTGCATCCCGGCGCCATCGACACCCCGATGGTCAGCACGGCGTTGGGGCGGCCGATCGACGTGTCGCCGATCGGCAAGAAGCTCGCGTTGCGGCGGATCGGGCAGCCTGAGGACGTCGCGAACGTCGTGCTGTTCCTGGCCAGTGACGACAGCGCGTACTGCACGGGCGGGGAGTTCGTGGTCGACGGAGGGGCGACGGCGACCCACGCGTTGAACGGTTGACGGTTACCAGGACGCAACCCGGTTGATCTCATCGGCGTCTTCGTGGTCGAGAGGTCAGAAACTGGGGAGCTTCATGTGAGATCACTACTGTTGACGGCCGCGCTGGTCATCGGGCTGGCGCCGGCCGCGCTCGCCGCCGAAGAGGCGCAGACACCCGTTCTGTCCTGGCAGGACTGCCAGGACGGGTTCCAGTGCTCGACGGCGAAGGTGCCGCTGGACCACGACCAGCCCTACGGCACGAAGATCGACCTGGCGCTGATCAGGCTGCCCGCGACCGACCCGGCGAAGCGGATCGGCTCGTTGTTCGTGAACTTCGGCGGCCCCGGTGCGTCCGGTGTGGACAGACTGCGGGCGCGCGGCAAGTGGGAGTGGCTGTTCTCGTCCGAGCTGCGGTCGCGGTTCGACGTGGTCTCGTGGGACCAGCGCGGCATCGGCCGGTCGGCGACCGTGCGCTGCTTCGACAGCGTCGAGGAGCAGCAGACGTTCCTCAACTCCATTCCGGTCTACCCGGACACCGCGGCGCAGGAGCCCGCGTTCTACGACAGCTACCGCGAGTTCGTGCAACGGTGCGAGGACAAGTCCGGCGACCTGCTGGACCACGTCTCGTCGGCCAACACGGCCCGTGATCTCGATCTGCTGCGCAAGGCCGTGGGCGACAAGAAGCTGACGTACCACGGCATCTCGTACGGCACGCACCTCGGCGCGATCTACGCGAACATGTTCCCGGACAAGGTGCGCGCGCTCGCGTTCGACGGCTCGCTGGACTTCATCGGCAACGCCACCGGGCACGGCGACCAGGGCCGGACCGTGCCGCTGGACACCCGTCAGGACGTGCCGCGCGGTACCGCCGAGACGTTCGACCAGTTCCTGAAGCTGTGCGCGGCACCGGGCGCCCAGTGCGCGTTCGCCGGTGGCGACCTGAAGCAGAAGTGGGCGGACCTCGTCGCCCGTGTGACGGCGTCCCCGGTCACCACGCCGGACGGACGGTTCGACCGCGTCTCGCTGATCACCACCGTGTGGGACTCGCTGGCACAGCCGGACACCTGGCAGAACCTGGCCCGCGTGCTGCAGGGCGTCTGGGAGGCACCTGCCTCGCTGACGGCATCGGCGGCCGACTACACCTCGAACCGGTTCGAGGCGTTCAACGCCGTGCAGTGCTCGGACAGCGACTTCCCGCGTGACGCGGCCACGTACACGAAGTACGGCAAGAGCGAGGACGAGCGCGTGCCCTACTGGGGCCGTGCCATCGTGTTCGACATGATGGCCTGCGCGTTCTGGCAGGGCCGTGACGAAGACCGCTACACCGGTCCGTGGAACCGCTGGACCTCGGCGCCGATCCTGTTCATCAACAGCAGGTTCGACCCGTCGACGCCGTTGCACGGTGCTCGCGACGGTGCCGCGGAGATGGCCCGCACGGGGTTCCTGACCGTCGAGGGGTACGGGCACACCTCGATGTACGTGCGCAGCGCGTGCGCGGAGAAGGTGAAGCGGGAGTACCTCTTCACCGGTGTGCTGCCTGCTCAGAAGACCTGCGGCATCGACAGGTCGCCGTTCGCCTGACCGCTGCTCCGGAGGGCCCCGCCTCGCTGGTGGGGCCCTCCCGGGTGACTTACGTTGGTTCCATGCTGAACCCGCTGAGCCAGGCGTCCTTGGAACGGTTGCGGCTGCGCACGAGCGTGAAGTGGCGGCAGTTCCCGGACGACGTGCTGCCGTTGTGGGTGGCCGAGATGGACGTCGACCTGGCGGAGCCCGTCAAGCAGGCCGTCGCGGACGCCCTGGAACTGGGGGACACCGGCTACCCGGCCGGGACCGCGTACCAGGAGGCGCTGGCGGCGTTCGCGCACCAGCGCTGGGGCTGGGACCTGCCCCTGGACCGCACGGCGCTCGTGTCCGACGTGATGCTCGGCGCCGTCGAGCTGATCAAGCTGGTGTCCGGTCCGGGTGACCCGGTGATCGTCAGCCCGCCGGTGTACCCGCCGTTCTACCTGTTCGTCCGGAGCACGGGACGCGCCGTGATCGAGGCACCGCTGACGAACGGGCGCCTCGACCTCGACGGGATCGAGCGGACGTTCCGGCACGTCAAGGCGGACCGCCCGGTGTACCTGCTGTGCAACCCGCAGAACCCGACCGGCACCGTCCACACCGCCGGGGAGTTGACGGCTCTCGCCGCGCTGGCCAGGACGTACGGCGTTCGCGTGATCGCCGACGAGATCCACGCGCCGCTCGTCTCCAAGAGCACCCGGTTCGTGCCGTACCTGAGCGTCGACGACCAGGGGATGTGCCTGATGTCCGCGTCGAAGGGCTGGAACCTGGCGGCCATGCGCGCGGCGGTCGCGGTGGCGAACACCGACGACCTCGCGAGGTTGCCCGAGGAGGTCAGCCACGGACCGAGCCACTTCGGCACGATCGCGCACGCCGCCGCGTTCATCCACGGCGGCGAGTGGCTCGACGCCCTGCTCGACGGCCTCGACGAGAACCGGAAGCTGCTCAAGAACCTGCTCACCGAGCACCTGCCCGAGATCGGCTACGAACCCTCGGAGTCGACCTTCCTGGCGTGGCTCGACTGCCGGGCGATCAGCGACGACCCGGCCGCGTTCTTCCTCGAACGGGGCAAGGTGGCCCTGATGTCGGGCACCGGGTTCGGCAGCGGGGGAGAGGGGCACGTCCGGTTCAACCTCGGCACGTCGCCCGAGATCATCACCGAGGCCGTGCGCCGGATGGCTGCCAGCCGCTGACAGCGCGCTGCCAGCGGCCTGCCAGCGCGCGGGCGCACAGTTCACCCTGAACCACAGGGAGGAACGATGGCACTCGCGATCAGGGCTGAAGGCCTGGTCAAGCACTACGGGGAGACCAAGGCGCTGGACGGCGTCGACCTCGAGGTGCCGGAGGGGAAGGTCGTGGGTGTGCTCGGGCCGAACGGCGCGGGCAAGACCACGGCGGTGCGGGTGCTGGCCACGTTGCTGCGCCCGGACGCGGGGCACGCCACGGTCCACGGGCACGACGTGCTCAAGGACCCGAGGGCGGTCCGGTCGCTGATCGGCCTGACCGGGCAGTACGCGTCGGTGGACGAGGACCTCTCCGGCACGGAGAACCTCGTGCTGCTGGCCCGTCTGCTGGACTTCTCGCGTGCGGGGGCACGGGCGAAGGCGGCGGAGCTGCTGGAGCAGTTCGAGCTCACCGACGCGGCGGGACGCGCCGCGAAGACGTACTCGGGAGGCATGCGCCGGCGGCTCGACCTCGCGGCCAGCCTCGTCGGCAACCCGTCCGTGCTGTACCTGGACGAGCCGACCACGGGACTGGACCCGCACGCCCGCAACGAGGTGTGGGCGGTGGTGCGCAAGCTCGTCGCGAACGGTGTGACGGTCCTGCTGACCACGCAGTACCTGGAGGAGGCCGACCAGCTCGCCGACTCGATCACGGTGTTCGACCACGGCCGCGTCGTGGCCGAGGGCAGGCCGGACGAGCTGAAGCGGCGCGTGGGCGGGCAGACGCTGCAGGTGCGGCCGACGTCGATGCGCGACCTCGACGTGGTGTACCGGATCCTCGGCGACCTGACCGGGGCGCGGCCGACCCGTGACGACGACACGGGACTGCTGACGGCACCGGTGAACGACCCGGTGCTGCTGTCCACTTTGGTCCGCAAGCTCGACGAGGCCGGCATCACCGCGGACGAACTGGCGTTGCGGCTGCCCTCGCTCGACGAGGTCTTCCTCGCGCTGACCGGCAAGCAGACCGAGGGGAGCCTGGCATGAGCACCATCGCGTTGGACAGGGGCATGCGCCACGGCTTCTCCTTGGCCTGGCGGGGAATCCTCAAGATCCGCAAGAACCCTGAGCAGTTGATGGACGTCACGCTCGCGCCGATCATCTTCCTGGTGATGTTCACGTACCTGTTCGGCGGCGCGCTCGCCGGCAGCACGGACAGCTACCTGCAGATGCTGGTGCCGGGCATCATGGTGATGAACATCCTGCAGGCCAGCATGACCGCGGGCGTGCAGATGAACACGGACGTCTCCAAGGGCGTGTTCGACCGGTTCCGCTCGATGCCCATCGCCCGCTCGGCGCCGTTGGTCGGGGCGGTGCTCGCCGACATCGTCCGGTACGTCGTGTGCATCGTCGTGCTGCTGGTGGTCGCCACGATCATGGGCTTCCGCATCCAGACGGGCCCGGTCGAACTGCTGATCGCGGCGGGGCTGACGATCCTGTTCGGACTGTCCTTCTGCTGGGCGTCGGTGTTCGTGGGCATGCTGCTCAAGACCCCGCAGGCCGTGCAGGGCATGATGTTCGTGCTGATCATGCCGTTGACGTTCGGCAGCAACGTGTTCGTCGGCACCTCGACGATGCCGGGCTGGCTCAAGGCCTGGGCGGACATCAGCCCCGTCAGCCTGCTCTCGGACGCGCTGCGCGGGCTGCTCAACGGTGGCGCGATCGCCGGGCCGCTCACCGGATCGGTGATCTGGATGGTCGGCGCGGTCGCGGTGTTCTTCCCGCTGGCGATGTGGGCGTACCGCAAGCGCGTGTGATCACTTCGGGGAGGCGGGCCTCAGCCGCTGAGGCCCGCCTCTTCGCGTATCCGGTGCAGCGCCTCGGCTTTGGTGATCGTCAACCGGTCCGGCTCGCCGAGTTCGGCGACCAGGCGCCGCACGTCCGGGTCGCCCATGTCGAGGCGGCCGCGGAAGATCTGGGCCAGGGCGAGCACCCGCGCGGCCGCGTCGAGGCGGCCCTGCGCGTGGCGGACGAGCGCCAGCAGTTCGGCGACCGTCGCGAGGTCCGGCATGTCACCGCGTTCCGACGTCGTCCGGATCGCCAACCCGACGAAGGTGGTGGCGTCGTCCAGCCTGCCGTCGGCGATCGCGATCCGCGCGTCCAGCATGGCCACCCACTCCGTGATGAACGACCCGAGCACGGACGACGTCGAGGCGCGCTGCTTGAACGAGGCGCTCAGCGCGCGTGCCTGCTCGACCCTGCCCGCCCGCAGCTCGACCTCGGCCTTCGCGTAGTCGAGCATCGTGGACAGCTGGTCGTTGCCGACGTCCCGCACGAACGCCTCCGCGGCGGCCACCTCGCGCGCGGCGGCGGTGTGGTCGCCCATTCGCGCGTACTCCACCGCGAGCCGCCACCGCTGCTGGATGGCGTCGTCCTGGGACCGCAGCTCCGTCGCCACGGCGAGCCCGCGCTCGTACAGGTCGATCGCGGCCTGGTTGTCGCCGGTGTGCGAGACGAACGCGGCCTTCATGCCGAGCGTCATCGCCGAACCCCAGCGGTCGCCGATGGCCGTGAACTGGTCGTACGCCCGATCGCGGGCCCGTTCGGCGCCGTCGAGGTCACCCTCGTCGACCAGCATGAAGCTGAGCGCCCACTCCGCGCCCGCCCGGGACCACGGGTCCTCGCTCGCCGCCGCCCGCGCCACCTCGCGCCGCGCGAGCTCGAAGTTCTGGCTCATGAACGCGAGCATCGGCAGCGCGATCGCGAGCGACGGGTACTTCTGGACGGCCCCGCTGTCGACGCACCGGTCGATGACCGCCGCGGCCTCCACGGCGTCCGTCACGCCGGGCACCGCGGCCATGATGAGCTGCATCGCCCGGAACGTCGCAAACCGGTCTGGCGGCAGCAGATCGCCGAGCGCGAGCACGTCCCGCACCGACATCTCCGCGCGTTCGTTGTCGCCCTTGACCAGCCAGTACCAGAACGTGGCGCCCAGCAGGTCCGCCGCCAGCTCGACCTCGCGGTCGTCGATCGCCCCGCGCAACGCGGCCACGACGTTGTCCTGCTCCGCCTCGTAGACGTCGATCGCCTCGAGCTGGCGCGCGGTGCGGGTGAGCGGCTCCCAGCGTTCGGTCAGCTCGCGGTAGTAGTGCCGGAACCGGCCGGTGACCTCCCGCTTCTCCCCGGACGCGTCGAGCTGCTCGTCCGCGTAGACCCTGATCGTCTCCAGCATCCGGTACCGCGGTTCGCCGTCGAGCTCGACGACGTCCACGATGGACTTCTCGACCAGCGACGTGAGGACGTAGAACGGATCCGGCAGGCACACGGCCTCGATCGCGGCGAGGTCGGCACCGGCGGGGAACACCGCGAAACGCCGGGCGAGCAGCAGCTCCTCCTCCGTCAGCAGGTCCCAGCTCCACTCGACCACCGCGCGCAACGTGCGCTGGCGCGGCAACGCGGTGCGGCTGCCCGAGGTGAGCAACCGGAACCGGTCGTCGAGGCGCTGGGTGATCTGCCGGACCGTCATCGACCGCAGCCGCGCCGCCGCCAGTTCCAGCGCGAGCGGCATGCCGTCGAGCCGTCGGCAGATCAGCCGCACGTCGTCCACAGTGGACTCGTCGAGCCGGAAGCCGGGCTTCACCGCGCTGGCCCGGTCGAGGAACAACCGCACGGCACCGAACCCGGACACGTCCGTCTGCCCGTTCGGCACGGCGAGAGGACCGATGGGACACAACGACTCACCGTCGATCGCGAGCGGCTCACGGCTGGTCGCGAGCACGCGGAGGTTCGGCACCCGGCGCAGCAGCTGGGTCGTGAACTCGGCCGCCGCGCCGATGAGGTGTTCGCAGTTGTCCAGCACCAGCAACGACTCCCCGGCACCGAGCACCTCGGCGATCCGGTCCATGCCCTCGCTGGCCCGCCGCCGCGGATCCCCGGAGAACGTCAACTCGAACGCGCTCAGCACCGCACCGGCCAGGTCCTCGGCCGCCCGGATGCCGGCCAGCGCCGCGAACCACACACGACCCTTGCCGTGCAACGGATGCCGTGCCGCGACCTCGGTGGCGAGCCGGGTCTTGCCCGCGCCACCGGGCCCGACCAGCGTCACCAGCCGGGCCTGCCCGAGCAGCCCGGAGATCTCCGCGAGCTCGGTCTCCCGCCCCACGAAGCTGGTGAGCCGCACCGGCAACCGGTCGACCACCGCCCGAGGCCCGAGCTCACCGCGCAACGCCCCCAGATGCACGTCCTGAAGCTCCTGCGACGGATCCACGCCCAGCTCGTCGGCCAGCCTGCCGCGCACCTCGGCGTAGACGTGCAGCGCGTCGGACTGCCGGCCCTGCGCGCACAACGCCCGCATCAGCAGCCCGGCCAGCCGTTCCCGCAGCGGGTGCTTCTCGTGCAACGCCGTCAGCGCGGCGACGTCCAGCTCACCACGATCTTCCTCGGCGGACAGACGTGCCTCTTCGAGCCGGGCGGCGGTCGGTGCGGCGAACGGTGCCTCCCGCACGTCCGCCAGCGCGTCACCCCGCCACAGCGCGAGGGCCTCGTCCAGCCGTCCGGCGGCCCGCAGCCGTTCGAACCGGAAGACGTCCACGTCCTCGGTCGCGACACCCAGCCGGTACCCGCCCGGCTCCAGCGCGACGGGACAGACCTTGCGCAGCCTCGACACGAGCGACTGCAGCGCGTTCACGGCGTCGGCCGGTGGCTGCTCACCCCACAGGTCGTCGATCAGCGTCGTCGTCGGGACCGGGCGGCCGGGGTCGAGCGCGAGGCGGGCGACGAGCATGCGGACGCGGGCACCACCGATGTCGACCGGTGTGCCGTCCTCGGTCTCGACGGTCGTCGGGCCCAGCAGAACCACGCGCACACTTCCAGCTTTCCAGATCACCGGCGGCGATCAGGCGAGAACGCCCAGTGCGCGGGTCAGCGCGTCCCTGACCACCCGCTCGAACCCCTCGTCCGTGCTGCCGCGCGGCACCCGTTCGGTGAGCATGATCGAGTAGAGATAGGCCTGGTAGGCGGCCAGCCTGACGCGGGCCGAGTCGGTGAACTCGAAGCCGTAGGCCGTCAGGAGGTCCGGGTCGTCCTCGATCTCGCCGAACAGGGCGAGCGACACGAACTCCGCGACCGGATCGCCCCAGAACGCGCGCTCGCCGTCCACGAGCCCGGTGAGTCCGGTGTCGGCGAGGACGTTGCCGTCCCAGAGGTCGAAGTGCACCAGCGCGGGGCGTCGGACCTCGTCGAACGCCCTGGTGTGCCGTCGCGGATCGAAGTCCGGGAGCGGGACGCCGTAGCGTTCGGCGTCGGCCCGCACCGCGTCGGTCATCCCGAAGAACGCCCCGGTCCACGTCCCGTGCAGGCCGAGCTGCGGATAGCCGAAGCCGGGGCCGGTGACCTCGTGCAACGCCCTGACGGCGACTCCGAGCTCGCTGCGGACCAGCGGACGGTCGACGTCGGACCGTCCGAAGACGGGCTCGCCGGGCAGGCACGTGGCCAGGAGCGCGGTGTCGTCCGCGTACACGACCTCGGGCACCGGCGCGACCTTGGAACCCAGCGTGCAGAACATCGCCTCGGTCCGCATGAGGTGCCGTTCGTAGGTCAGGCCGGGCTGGTCCTGGGGCGCCACCTTGAGCACGAACTCGCCCTCGGCGGCGGAGACCCGGAACACGGAGTTGTAGGTGCCGCCACCCAGCGGACGCGTCGTCACTTCGGTGAGTCCTGCGGCTTCGAGGATTCGCTGCACTCCGGCCAATGTAATGATCGAAGGCATGGGGACGTACCGGGGGACAGCCGAGCTCGCTTGGCTGTGGGTGCTGGATCAGGTTCGTGAGGACGACACCGGTGTGTGGATCCCGGAGTTTCTGGGCGGAGACCTGCCGGGTGACTGGCGTGACGGCATGTACGCCGGGGTCGGCGGGCTGGCGCACGTGCTGGCGGAGATCCGTCTGAGCCGCGAGTGGACGACGCGCGAAGCGGCACTGGCGGAGGCCGTGGTGGCCAGGGTCCGGGGGAACGGGCCGGCCGAGGCCGGTTTCTTCGACGGCTGGTCAGTGAGATCAGCGTGCTCACGACGCTGGGCGCGCCGGGGGCCGGAGAGGCGGTCGCTCGGCTGCTGGAACTGTCCACACCGGACGGCTGGGTGAACGACCACTTCGTGCCGCCGCGCTTCCTGGACGGCGCCCGGTGCCACGACCTGACGGCGGGAACGGCCGGGGTGCTGCTGGGCGCGGTGTGGGCACGTCGTCACGGGGTGGCGGGCGCCGGAGAACTCGCCCACGTCGCAGCCGGGATCCTGCTGGCCGAACGGGAGGAGCTGCTCACAGGGCTGAACTGGCGGATGGTGCCGGTGCGGTCGTGCGTCGAGCAGCGTAAGCTGCCCAACTTCTCCCACGGCCTCTCGGGTGTCGCGACGGCCCTCGCCCTGGCCGGGGCCGAGTTCGGTCGCCCCGACCTCGTCGAGGCCGCTGCCGCCGGTGCCGAGCACCTCGTGACGCTGGGCGACGTGTCCGACGGCGGGTTTCGAGTGCCAGGGCGCATCCCGTCGCTGGAGGGCATCGAGGAGTTCAGCTACGGCTGGTGCCACGGCCCGACCGGGACCTCGTTGCTGTGGCCCGCGTTGCGGCACGCGGGGGTGTCCGAGGTGGCCGGTGTCGATGTGGACGAGTGGCGTCGCCGTTGCCTGCACAGCATCCGCGTCTCCGGCCTGCCCGAGCGGAAGTACCCGGGCTTCTGGGACAACGACGGCCGGTGCTGCGGCACGGCGGGCGTCGGCGACGTGCTGCTCGACTCGGGGCAGCACACGGACTTCGCGCTGCACCTCGCCGACGTCGTGGTGGAGAACGCGATCGCGGACGGCGAAGGTGTCTGCTGGCGGTTCACCGAGCACCGCAACGACGACCCGTTGCTGCCACCGGGCATCGGCTGGATGCAGGGCGCGGCGGGCATCGCCGGGTTCCTGTTCCACGCCGCGCGGGTGGCCGAGGGTGATGCGCGGTCCGTGCCGCGCATCGACACCTGGTGGGCCCTCTAGGCGGGCTGCCAGCCCAGTTCGGGACCGAGCTTCGTCGCGATGTCCGTGAGGATCTGCACGTAGTCCTCGTGCGCGAAGCTGAACGGCAGCGCGAACGCCACCTCGTCGACCTCCTGGAAGCCGGCGTGCGCGTAGAGCTGCTCGGCGATCTCGGCGGAGGTGCCGATGATGTCGCGTTCGAACATGAACCCGCGCGGCCCGAACGTCTTGCCGGCCCGGTCCGCGCGACTCGCGACGTAGGCTTCGTACTTGGCACGCTGCTCGGGCGTGGCCGAGTCGGTCGGGATCACCACGAGACCCTGGGAGACGCGGCCGCCACCGTGTTCGCGGAACGTCTGGACGAGCGTGCGCTGGGTCTCGGCGAAGTCCAGCGACCCCTCGGACTGGATCACGTTGCTGGCGAGCAGGTTGAGGCCCTGCTCGCCGGCCCACCGCGCCGACCGCAGGCTGCCGCCGCCGTACCAGATCCGGTCCCGCAGGCCCGCCGAGTGCGGCTGGACGCGGTCCGACCAGACCTCGATGCCCTCGACACCGCTGAACGACACGACCTTCTCGCCGCCCACGAAGTCCAGCAGCCGCCGCACGCGGTCGTAGCTGAAGTTCTCGACGTCCGCGGTCTCCGGGTAGAGCACGTCCTTGACGTCGTCCCAGTGCATCGGCGGCCCGACGCTCACGCCGGGGTTGAGCCTGCCGCCGGACAGCACGTCGACCGTCGCCAGGTCCTCGGCGAGCCGCAGCGGGTTCTCCCAGCCCAGCGGGATCACCGCGGTGCCGAGCTGGATCCGGCTCGTGCGCTGGGTGGCGGCGGCGAGCAGCGCGACCGGCGACGAGATGCCGAACTGCAGGTGGCGGTGCCGCACCCACGCGCTGTCGAACCCGAGCTCCTCGCCCAGCACGATCACGTCGAGCGTGTTCCGGTGTCCCGCACCGGGATCGTGCTCGTCGAACAGCCCGATGGTGAGAAAACCCAGCTTTCGCAACGGCTCTGACTTCCGCGGCACGGAACCCCTCCTCAGCGTCTCCTCCCGATTTTAGATGACGTCTCAACTACGTCCAGATGCTGGAACGAAGGTGACCGCGAACGACGCTGTGCGCGCGTGCAACCGGTGTTGCGGCAGCACGCCCGGCCCGCACGACGCCGTACCGAGGCCGTGCTGGGCGAGGTCGAGGTTCAGGTACACGCGGTCACGGGGACGCAGCTCGTGCGTGTGCTTGGCAGCGTCGAGGTCCTCGCTGGTCCAGCGGCGGGCGGTGAAGTCGAACACCGGCTCGCCTTCGATCCGCAGCCCGCCGATCTCGAGCCACCTCGCGTCGGCGCGGTTGCCGTTCTCCTGCGGGAACACGTACGGCGTCTGCAGCGCGTCGACCGTCGAGGAGAACCGGCCGACGCGGGCGGCCTGGCGGCTGTCCGCGTACGCCTCACCCGGCCCTGCGCCGAACCACTCGACGACGTCCGCCTCCGGCAGTGCCATCCGCAGGCCGAGGCGGGGAAGCGTGCACGGCCACTCGCCGTCCGGGGTGACGTCGACCTGGAGGTGCAGGCGGTCGCCGTCGGCGGTCCAGCGGTAGTCGGCGACCATGCCGAAACCCCAGGCCGGGGGCGCGACGCGCGTGCGCACGACCAGCTCGGACCCGCCCGTGCGGACCTCGACGACCCGGTGCTGGAGGCGGTGCAGTCCGGCGTCGCGCCACGCCCGTTCCTCGGGGTGCTCGGAGCCGCGGTCGTTGTCGGTGGGAGCGCGCCAGAGGTCCAGCCGCGGGCCCTCGACGGAAAGGCCACCGAGCCTGGTCAGCAGGCCGGTGACCGGGTCGAACTCGCCGGGACCCAGTCTTCCGGCACGGACGCTCTCTCGGGCCCTGGACGACGCCGGGGCCGCTGCCGAGAGGGCGATCTGGCCCCACGCGACGACGTGACCGGACTCGCCCCAGGAGGTGGCGGTGGCCAGCGACGCGCGAACCGTGAGCCAGCCCTCGCCGGACACCTCGGGAACCTCGGGCAACGGCACGACGGCGTGCTCTCCCGCCCCGATCCTCGGTGTCGGGAGCGAGCCGGAGGCGACCTCCACCCCGTCGTCTTCGTACACCCAGTCGAACCGCAGGTGGCCGGTGCTCTCGTGGTCGTAGAAGCTCTCGATCCGGATACCGGAACCCCCGGAGATCCGCACCGGCTCGAAGACCTTGGCGAACTCCGTCAGGCCCGGCGACGGCGTCCGGTCGGGGAACACCAGCCCGTCGATCACGAAGTTCCCGTCGTGCAACGGTTCCCCGAAGTCACCGCCGTACGCGAAGTGCCCGTCGCGCTCGATCCCGTGGTCGATCCACTCCCAGATGAACCCGCCCTGCACGGTCGGGTAGCGCTCGAACAGCTCGCGGTACTCCAGCATCCCGCCCGGCCCGTTGCCCATCGCGTGCGCGAACTCGCACAGGATGAACGGCAACCCGTGGGTGTGCTCACGGCCGATCTTCTCGACCTCTTCGTGCGAGGCGTACATCCGGCTGTAGACGTCGACGTACTCGCAGTCGAAGTCGCCCTCGTAGTGCACCGGACGTGAGGGGTCGCGGTCGCGTGTCCACGAAGCCATCGCCGCGAGGTTGCGGCCGGTGTGCGACTCGTTGCCCAGCGACCACAGCACGATCGACGGGTGGTTCTTGTCCCGCTCGACCATCCGCCGCATCCGGTCCACATAGGACTCGGCCCACCGGGGGTCGTCGCTGGGGTTGCGGTCCCAGCCCAGTTCACCGAACCCGTGCGTCTCGAGGTCGCACTCGTCGATCACCCACAGCCCGTACTCGTCGCACAACGACAGGAAGTACGGGTCCGGCGGGTAGTGGCTGGTGCGCACGGCGTTGACGTTGTGCCGCTTCATGAGCAGCACGTCCTGCAACGCCACTTCCCGAGGCACCGCGCGACCCGAACGGGGGTGGTGCTCGTGCCGGTTCACGCCCCGGAACACGACACGAGCACCGTTCACGGTCAGCACGCCGTCGGAGATGGCGACTGTCCGGAAGCCGATCCGCACCGGCACGCGTTCGACCTCGGTGTGCACGACACCGTCGTAGAGCCGGGGACTTTCCGCGCTCCACGGCTCGACGGGCAGCGAGAACGACTGTCCCGGCAGGAGGTCGTGCACGTCCAGTTCGGGCACGGTGAGCATCCCGCCCTCGACCGACAACGTGCCAGACCCGGAGACGTGGTCGTAGGAGGCGTGGACCTGGTAGTCCGCGACGCCACCACGTGGGCGCGACAGCAGCGCCACCGAGCGGAAGATCCCGGACAGCCACCACATGTCCTGGTCTTCGAGGTAGCTGCCGGCCGACCACTGGTGCACGCGCACGGTCAGCACGTTCCCGGACGGGCGCAGCAGGTGCCCGACCTCGAACTCGCTGGGCAGCCTGCTGCCGCGGGTGACACCCAGTTCGACGTCGTTGAGCCGCACCAGTCCGCACGAGTCGACGCCGTCGAAGCGCAGCACCGCCGGCTCGTCCGGCCAGTCCTCCGGCAGGTCGAACGTCAGCCGGTACTCGCCCGTGGGGTTCTCGGAGGGCACGAACGGCGGCTCGACCGGGAACGGGTAGCGCACGTTCGTGTACGCGGGAGCGCCGTGCCCCTGCAGTTGCCAATGCCCCGGCACGGTGATGGTGCCCCAGGCGCCCTCGTCGAGCTGGAAGTCCCAGGTCCCGTCCAGCGGCAGCGAGGCCGCGTCGGAGGTGAAGAAGGCACGCGGCGCCAGGCCGCCCGTCGTGGGACCGATTTCCTCGATGTACGACAAGATGTTCAGCCCTTCACTGCGCCGGCGGCGATGTTGCGGATGAAGTGACGCGCACCGATCAGGAACACGATCACCAGCGGCACGATCGCCACCAGCGTCCCGGCCATGACGACCGCGTAGTCCTGCACGTACAGGCCGTTGAGCTGCGACAACGCCACCTGCAGCGTTGTGTGGTTCGAGTCGATCAGCACGACCAGCGGCCACAGGTAGTCGTTCCACGCGTTGACGAACGTGAAGATCCCGAGGAACGCGAGCGCGGGCCGCAGCACCGGTAGCCCGACCGACAGGTAGGTGCGGAAGAAGCCCGCGCCGTCCACCCGTGCGGCCTCCAGCAGTTCGTCCGCGATGGCACCGCGGGCGTACTGGCGCATCCAGAAGATGCCGAACGCGTTGGCGGCCGCCGGGATGATCAGCGCGTTGAGGCTGCCGACCAGTCCGAACTTCGCCATCAGGTCGAACTGCGGGATCGCCGCGAGCTGGGTCGGCACCACGAACGTCGCCAGCAGGATTCCGAAGAGGACGTTGCTGCCGGGGAAGTCGTACTTGGCGAACGTGAAGGCCGCCAGCGAGTCGAAGAACAGCACCAGCACGGTGGTCGCGATCGCCACGACCAGGGTGTTGAGCACCGATCCGAAGAAGTCGACCTTCGCGAACACCTCGCCGATGTTCTCGAAGAGGTGCCCGCCGAACCAGAACGTCGGTGGCGTCGAGTAGATGTCCGCGGTGGTGTTCGAGGCCATCACCGCGAGCTGGTAGTAGGGGAACAGCGTGATCAGCGCACCGACCACCAGCGCGCCGTAGGTGAGCAGGGTGCCGGGCCTCGTCCGGTTCACTTGTCGCCTCCGTTCGCGCGGGCCGGGCGCTGCACGAGCCGCCAGTTGAGGATCGAGAACAGCACGACGACCACGAAGATGCCCCACGCGATGGCGGCGCCGTAGCCGAAGTCGTTGTCCGCGAACGCGGTGTTGTAGAAGTAGAGGACCATCGTCATGCCCGCGCCCTCGGGGCCGCCGCGGTCGCCGAGCAGGACCTGTGACTCGGTGAAGATCTGCAGCCCGCCGATCGCCGACATCACGACCGAGAACAGGATCACCGGGCGCAGCAACGGAAGCGTGATGCGGAAGAACGTCTGCACGGGGCCCGCGCCGTCGAGCCGCGCGGCCTCGTAGACGTCCTGGGGGAGTGCCTGCAGGCCCGCCAGCAGGATGATCGCGTTGTAGCCCGTCCAGCGCCAGATGATCATCAACGAGATCGCGGTCCGGATCGCCCACGGATCGGTGAGCCACTGCACCGGGTCCACGCCGATCAGGCCCAGGAACCAGTTCAGGACACCGAACTCGCTGGAGAAGAACGAGCCGAACACCAGCGACATCGCCACGATCGACGTGACGTTGGGCAGGAAGTACGCGACTCGCAGGAAACCCTTGTGGCGCACCGAGGAGTTGAGCCCCAGGACGACGAGCATCGACAGGGCCAGCATCGGGATCGTCGACATCACCCAGATGATCAGGGTGTTGCCGATCGCGTCCCAGAAGGCGGTGTCGGTGAGGAGGAACGCGAAGTTCTCCAGCCCCACGAACTTCATCTCGCTGACGCCGTTCCAGCGCTGCAACGACAACCACAGCGAGTACACCACGGGATAGAGCCCGAAGACGGCGAACAGCACGAAGAACGGCGCGATGGCCAGGTACTGCGGGAGGTACTTCCACCTGCGGTTCGCGGTGACGGCGGTCATGCGAGCACCCCCTGCCGGCGCAGCAGCCGTTCGACCGACGTCCGCGCGTCCTGCCACGCCTGTTCCGGGTCCTTGCCCGCGGACTCGACGTTGGCCAGCTCGTCGGTGTAGGTGTCGGAGATCGTGATGTCCCAGGGCGAGAAGTAGACGGGCTGGACCTTCTCCGCGATCTCGCCGAACACCTGGATCGACACCTGCCCGCCGAAGAACTCCTCCGGCGCCAGCACCTTCGGGTCGGAGTAGACCGACGGGCTGGACGGGAACAGGCCCAGCTCCAGGTAGGCCGACGCCTGGTTCTCCGGCGACATCAGCCACTTCACGACGTCGTAGGCGCCCTGCGGGTCCGGGCAGTACTTGGTGATCGCCAGGAACGAGCCGCCCTGGTTGCCGGGACCACCGGGTGCCTGACACACGTGCCATCGGCCGGACGTGCCCGGCGCGGACTGCTTGAGGTTGCCGGTGATCCAGGAGGCGTTGACGAACGCGACCTCCTTGCCGTTCGTCCAGGCCGCGCGCCGGTCTACGCCCTCACCGGCGGCCGACCCCGCGTAGCCCGCGGTGAGCCCCATCCGGAACGCCGTGACCGCGCGGTCCCAGGCTCGGCGGACCTGCGACTGGTCGTCGAGGTAGCGGTTCTGCCGGTCGAGGTACTTCTGCTTCTCCTGCGCGAGCGAGTACGTGAACACCATCTTCGTGTCGGTGATCAGGTACTTGCCGGGGAGCTTGTCCTTGACCCGCTTCGCGAACTCGAAGTACTCGTCCCACGTGGACAGTGCGGCGGCCACGGCGTCCGGTTCGCTCGGCAGTCCGGCCTCGGCGAACAGGTCGTGCCGGTAGTAGAGCGCGGCCGGGCCCGTGTCGATCGGGAAGCCGAGCTGGAACCCGTCCGGGCTGCGGCCCGCCTGCCACTTCCACGGCAGGTAGCGCGACTCGTCCTGCCTCGCGCCGAGCGCGTTGAGGTCGGCGAACCGGTCGGTGGCGCTGAAGTAGGTCGAGATGCCGTCGCCGAGCATCGTGATGTCCGGCAGGTAGGCCTCGCCGGACAGGGCGGCGAGCAGCCGCCGGTTCAGTTCGCCGCTCACCTTGTTCGGCGTGAGGCGCTGGGCGGGGAATCGCTGCACGGCTTCGCCGAGCACCTTCTCCGACAGGCCGTTCGTGGAGTACCAGAGCGTGATCCTGCCCGGGTTGGCCGTGGTCGGACTGGTGCACGCGGTAGTGCCCAGTGCTGTTGCACCGAGTGCTGCCGCGCCGGTCAGAAACCTGCGTCGAGTCAACGTCATCGGGGACCCTCCGGAGAGCCCGTGAACGCTCCCGTGAACGTTCACGGATTGGCGCGAAGCATGGGCCGGACGAGTGAGCCTGTCAAGGGTCAGGCGGATTCGCGGACTAACAACACGCCGCTGACCAGCAGTTCTTCCTCGGGTAGCGGTGTCTCGCCCGCGACCAGCCTGCCCGCCTGCTCGATGGCGAGGGCGCCGATGCGACGGGTGTCGAGCGCGACGCTCGTGAGCGCCGGGTCGACGACCGTGCCGAGCTGGAGGCCGTCGAACCCGACCACCGCGAGGTCCTGGGGGACGGCCTTGCCGAGCTTGCGGGCGGCCTTGAGCGCACCCATCGCGATGACGTCGTTGTAGGTGAACACCGCGGTGAGATCGGGGTGCTCACCGAGGAGTTCGTGGAGGGCCTCGGCGCCGCCGTCGACGGACTGCACCGCGTTGCCGACGACGGGAGCGGTGAGGTCGTGGTCCTTCATCGCGTCGGCGAACCAGTCGCGGCGCAGGCTCGGTTCGGCGCGGCCCGCGTGGTCGAGCATGCCGATCCTGCGGTGACCCGCGGCGACGAGGTGGTCGATGGCCTCGTGCACGCCCTTCTCACCGTCGATGCGGATCGAGCTGAAGCGCGGCGTGTGGTGGTCACGCCCTATGAGCACCGCGGGCATGCCGCTGAGGTGCTTGTCGAGCTCGGCCTCGTCGAGGCTGAAGTAACCGGCCACCGCGTCGACCTGGGAGGTGATGACGCCGAGCGTGCCGCGTTCCTCGGTGATGCTGTCGGCGGTGTCGTAGACGATCACGTGCCAGCCGTGCGAGCGCGCGGCCTCGAGCGCCCCGGCCGCGACCTCGGTGAAGAACGGGTTGAGCAGGTCGGGGATGACCAGGCCGATCGTGGTGCTGTCCTGCCGCACGAGACCGCGCGCGAACCGGCTCGGCCGGTAGCCGAGCTCCTGCGCGGCGTCGAGGACCCGCTGCTTGGTGCTCGCGTCGATCTCGCCCTTGTCGTTGAGCGCTCGCGACACCGTCTGCCGCGAGACCCCGGCGACCCGCGCGACGTCGTTGATCGTGACGCGCTTGCTCATGATCACCTCTCGTCCGACTGCGACCGAGTATGCAGGGCGTCGAGCACCACGGTGATCGCGGCGCGCGAGTCGCGGCGCACGGCGGCGGTGATCCTCCTCGTCACCGGCAGCTCCCTCGTGACCACGTCGAACCGGCGGTCGACGGCCAGCGCGGGCAGCACGGCGACCGCCAGGCCGGCCTCGACGTGCTTGAGCGTGAGCATGTAGTTGCTGAACCGGCCGACGACCCGCGGCTCGAACCCCGACTGCCGGCACAGCCTCGTCGCGAGCTTCGCCATGTAGGAGCCGGGGATGTCGAACGCCCACGGTTCGTCCTTGCACGCGGCGACGTCGGCCGCGGGGTGGTTCGGCGGCGTGACCAGCACGATCGGGTCCTGGCCGAGCGGTACGACGTCGATGTCGCGGGGGACCGGCAGCTCCACGAAGTCGGTCGTCGTGATGATCACGTCGACCTCCCCGGCGAGCAGCGCGGGCATGCTCGCGTGCGGTTCCAGCTCGACGATCTCGACGTGCAGGTGCGGGTGCCCGAGGGCCTGGATCGCGGGCACGGCGAGCGTGTGGATCGAGCTCTGGAACGCGCCGAGCCGGATGAGGCCCGACGGTTCGTCGTTCAGCCCTCGCAGCTCGGCCTCGACGGCCTCCATCTGATCGAGGATCGACCGTGCCCGGCGCGCCAGGATGAGCCCGGCCGACGTGAGCCGGACGCGCCGCCCGGTCCGTTCGATCAGCTGCGTGCGCGTCTCGGCTTCGAGCACCGCGAGCTGTTGCGACACGCTCGAAGCGCTGAGGTTCGCGGCCTGCGCCACGGCCCGCACGGTGCCCAGCGCGTCGAGCTGGCTGAGCAGGCGCAGGCGCCACGGGTTGAGCGTCATGCTGTGCAGTATTTCCGAACAGCGGGCGTGGGATTGTGAGATGGACCTGTTGCTCGACGAGTCCTAGCTTGAGATGCATGGACACCTTCTGGGACGACGTCGACCGCCACCTCGTCCGCTACGGCGGCACGTTCACGCGCGAGATCATCGACAGCGCGTCGGGGAGCTTCCTGTTCACCGAGGACGGCCGCCGCGTCCTGGACTTCACGTCCGGGCAGATGAGCGCCATCCTCGGCCACTCCCACCCGCGCATCGTCGAGACGGTGCAGCGCCAGATCGCGAACCTCGACCACCTGTTCAGCGGCATGCTCAGCCGGCCCGTCGTCGATCTGGCGCGGCGGCTCTCGGAGACGTTGCCCGACACGCTCTCCAAGGTGCAGCTGCTGACCACCGGTGCCGAGTCGAACGAGGCCGCGCTGCGCATGGCCAAGCTCGTGACCGGCAAGCACGAGGTGGTGGCGTTCGCCCGCTCGTGGCACGGCATGACCGCCGCCGCGGCCGCCGCGACCTACAGCGCGGGCCGCAAGGGCTACGGCCCCGCCACGCCCGGCAACTTCGCCATCCCGGCCCCGTCCGGCGACTGGCAGGCGCAGCTCGACCTGGCGTTCGACCTGATCGACGCGCAGTCGGTCGGCTCACTGGCCGCCTGCATCGTCGAGCCGATCCTCTCGTCGGGCGGCATCCTCGAACCACCGTTGGGCTACTTCGCCGCGCTGTCCCAGAAGTGCCGTGAGCGCGGGATGCTGCTGATCATGGACGAGGCGCAGACCGGCCTGTGCCGCACGGGCAACTGGTACGCGTTCGAGCGTGACGGCGTGGTGCCGGACATCCTGACGCTCTCCAAGACCCTCGGCGCCGGCCTGCCGCTCGCCGCCGTGATCACCTCCGCGGAGATCGAGGCGGAGGCGCACGCCCGCGGCTACCTGTTCTTCACCACGCACGTGTCGGACCCGCTGGTGGCCGCCGTCGGCAACACCGTGCTGGACGTCCTCGTCGAGGAGCGGCTGGACGAACGGGCGGCGAAGCTCGGCGCGTTCCTGCGCAGCGGGCTGGAGGGCATCGCTTCGAGGCATGACCTGGTGTCGGACGTGCGCGGGCGCGGGCTGCTCGTAGGGCTGGAGATCGCGGACGAGTCGTTGAGCGCGCCGATCACCCAGAAGTGCCTGGACCTGGGGTTGCACATGAACATCGTGCAGATCCCGGGGATGGGCGGGGTGTTCCGGATCGCGCCGCCGCTGACAGCTTCCGAGGAGGAGCTGGCGCTGGGGATCGGCATCCTGGACGAGGCGATCGCCGCCGCCTGACCACATGGCCATCCGCCTCGGTCCGACGGTCGAGGCGGATGGCCGGTGGTGGTCCTACGATCGGCCGGGTGGGGGACAAACACACCAGGCCGCTGATCATCGTCACCGTCGCGCTGTGCGTGCTCGTCTTCGTGGCCACCGGGCGGACCATCGGCTTCGACCGGGCGTTGCACCTGGTCAGCGGCCGGGGAGTCGGCGAGACCTGGTTCGATCACCCGCTCTACCTGATCGTCGAGCCCGCAGCAGTGCTGGTGCTGGTCTTCACCCACGCGTGGCGGTCACGGGCGCTTCTGGCCATCCCGTCGGTCGCGGTGCTCGTGGCCGTGCTCGAGCACGCCGCGTTCTACCGTCCTCACACGAGCTTCTCCCGCGCGGACGCGGTCCAGCTGATGTTGATCCTGTGCAGCATCATGGTCGTCGGCGGGCTGTTGTTGCGGATGCGGGAACGATCACGTGCGGCGTTGGCGGCGGCGGCGGAGGAACGGGCCCGGCGCGACGAACGCCTCGACATGGCCCGCGAGCTGCACGACGTGGTGGCGCATCACGTCACCGGCATGCTGGTGCAGGCACAGGCCGCGCTGGTGGTGGCGGCGAACGACAAGGACAAGGCCTGCGCGATGCTGCCGGGCATCGTGGACGGCGGCACGGAGGCGTTGGGGGCGATGAGCGCGATGGTGAGAACGTTGCGGGACAACGGAACCGCGACCGCGACCACCGACCTCACAGCCGACCTGCACCAGCTCGCGGAGAGGTCCGGGCTGCCGGTGCTGGCGAACATCGAGCTGGCCGAGGTGCGGCCGGAGCTCGGCCGGTCGGTGCTGCGGATCGTCCAGGAAGCGCTGACCAACGTGCGCAAGCACGCCTTCGACGCGACGATCGTGCAGGTGGAGGTGCGCTCGACTGCCGAGGCCGTGCTGCTGTCCGTTGTGGACAACGGCAGGACTCGGCCGGCGCACTCGGGCGGCTTCGGCCTGGTGGGCATGAGGGAACGGGTGAGCGAACTGGGCGGGCGGTTCTTCGCGGGCGCCACGGGTGACGGCTGGCTCGTCACCGCCGAGCTGCCGCTGGAGGTGCGTGCGTGATCTCCGTGCTCATCGCCGAGGACCAGGACATGGTGCGCGCCGGGTTCCGGCTGATCCTGGAGGCGCAGCCGGACATCAGCGTCGTCGCCGACGTGGCGGACGGGGTCAGCGCCGTCCAGCAGGCTCGCGCGCTGGAGCCGCAGGTGTGCCTGGTGGACGTGCGGATGCCGGGGCTCGACGGCCTGGAGGTCACCCGGCAGCTCGCCCCGCACACCCGCGTCGTGGTGGTGACGACGTTCGACAGCGACGAGGTGCTGAACAAGGCACTGGACCTGGGCGCGTGCGGGTTCCTCACCAAGGACGCGTCACCGGGGTTGCTGGCCGAGGCGGTCAGGTCGGCGGCCCGCGGGGACGTTCTCGTGTCGCCGCAGGTGGTTCTGCGCGTGTTGCGGCGGTCGACGCCTCCGGTGGCCTCCGCTGATGCCCACGTGCTGAGCGAACGCGAGCTGGAGGTCGTGCGGCATGTCGCGAAAGGCTTGAGCAACAACGAGATCGCGGCCTCGCTGAAGGTCTCCGTGTCGTCGGTCAAGGCCTACCTCGCTTCGGTGCAGACCAAGGTCGGGGCGCGCAACCGCGTCGAGATCGTGGCCTGGGCGTTCCGCGCGCACGTGGTGGCCGGCTGACCATGGCCATCCGGCCAGTTCCGCCGCCGTGGCTGCCTCAACGGCCATGATCTCGGTGCTCTCCGGCCGATCCCGCGGCACACCGTCGCGCAGCAGAGTTCTGAAGTGTGAGAAACCTCTGGGGCGCAACGGTTGCGGGTCTGCTCATCTGGGTCTTGGCGCGGAGCTTCGGCACCGGCCTGATCGACCTCCGCGTCTACCTCGCGGGCGGCGAGGCGTGGCTGGCCGGCACCGATCTGTACACCGCGAACTTCCACGCCTACCGGGGTTTGCCGTTCACCTACCCGCCCTTCGCGGCGATGGTGTTCAGCGCTCTCACACCACTTTCCCTGGCCGCCGCGGCACTTCTGTTCTCGGTGGTGGGCATCGGCCTCTTCACGGCGGCCGCCCGCACGTTCGCCGGGTTCGGCCTGATCGCGGTGTTCCTGCTGCTCGAACCCCTGCGCATCACCCTCGACCTGGGGCAGATCAACCTCGTCCTGCTCGGGCTGGTCGCCCTGGACTGCCTGCTGCCCCGTACGGTCTGGCCGCGCGGAATGCTCGTCGGGCTGGCCGCCGCGATCAAGCTGACCCCGGCGGTCTTCGTGCTGTTCTTCCTGTGCCGCGGGCGATGGCGGCCCGCGCTGACCGCCGTGGCGACGTTCGTGGGCTGCGCTCTGCTCGCACCTGGGCAGGCGAAGCAGTTCTGGTTGCACGCGATGCTCGACCCGGAACGCGTCGGCGGTCTCTCGTACAGCGCGAACCAGTCGTTGCGCGGCCTGCTGGTCCGGCTCGGCGCACCGGAGTTCTGGTGGTTCGTCGCGGTGGCGGCGGTGCTGGCGTTGACGGTCGTGGTGCTCCCGCGGTTGCGGGACGACCTGACGGCTCTCGTGGCGACCGCGGCGGCCGGGTTGCTGATCTCACCGGTCTCCTGGTCGCACCACTGGGTGTGGATCGCGCCGGCGCTGGTGTTGTTGCGCGGCAGGGTGCGGATCGCGGTCGCGGCGGTGTTCGCGGTCGGGCCGCACTGGTTGATGCCCACGGCGGGGGACAAGGAGCTGGGGTGGACGTGGTGGCAGCACGTCGTCGGCAACACCTATGTCTGGCTGGGGCTGGCGTTCCTCGGCTGGTGCGCCGTGCGGGTCGGGCAGAGGTGGCTGGACGGGGTTCCCGCCCGGGTCCCCGTCCAGCCACCGGTCTAACGGGCGAACTGGAACCAGTTCACGTTCGCCAGGTCACCACCCGTGCCACCGGTGGCCACGAGGTACAGCCGGTGCACACCGGTCGCTCCGGACGCGGCCGAGGTGCGGCTCGTCCACGTCTGCCACCCACCCGTGCTCGCCGCCGAGACCGTCGCGACCAGAGGCCCGGTCGGGCTGTCGAGGCGGAACTGCAGGGTGCCGTTGGCGGTGGAGCCGGACGCGAGGCGCGTGGTCACCGACGTCGGCGGTGTGGCACCGAAGTCGACGTCCGCGTAGGCCACGTAGTCGCCCGGCGTCAGGTAGCCGACGTTCTGGCCGCAGCCCGAGTCGGTGCACCGCTCGACCTGCGTGCCGCGCTGCTCGTCGTAGTACGAGGCGCCGATGATCCCGTACGCGTTCTGCGTGGCCGGGAACTGCGAGCCGAAGCCGTACGCGAACAGGGGAGCCTTGCCGTCACCGACGTTGATCGGCTGCTGCGAGGCGCTCTGCATCCACGTGAACGGCAGCGTGCCGGTCGGCTTGTGGTCGCCGAACAACACGTCCGCGACGCCGTTGCCCTCGGTGCCCGGCAGCCAGGCCGCGACCAGGGCGTGCCACTGCGGCAGTTGCGCCGCGATGTCCAGCGGGCGGCCGGACACGAGCACCACGACGACCGGGACACCGGTGGCGCGCAGGGTGTTCAGGGTCGCGATGTCCTCGGCGTCGAGACCGAGACCGCCCGGCCGGTCACCGGCGCCCTCGGTGTACGGGGTCTCGCCGATCACGGCGATCGCGGCCTGGTACGAGCCGTCGATGCCGGAGCCGTTGCGGTTGTACGTCACCGTCGTGGACGACGACACGGCGCTCCGGATTCCCTGCAGCACAGTGGTTCCCGGCGTCACCGGACCGCTGCCGCCCTGCCAGGAGATCGTCCAGCCACCGCTCTGGTAGCCGATGTTGTCCGCGCTCTTGCCCGCCACGAAGATCTTCGACGACGTCTTGGACAGCGGCAGCACGCCGTTCTGGTTCTTCAGCAGCACTTGCGACTTGCGCACGGCCTCGCGGGCCAGCGCGCGGTGCGCGGCGTTGCCGACGGTCGGCGTGTACGAGCGGTCCGTCAGCGGCTTCTCGAACAGGCCGAGCTCGAACTTCTTGGTGAGGATGCGGCGGTTGGCGTCGTCGATGCGCGACATCGGCACACGGCCCGCCTGCACCTCCTGCTTGAGGAAGGTGATGAAGTTCCGCCACGCGGTCGGCACCATGATCATGTCGAGGCCGGCGTTGATCGAGTCGCGCACCTCGGCGGCGGTGAAGCCCGGCTGGCCGTCGATCTGGTCGATGGCGTTCCAGTCCGACACGACGAGGCCGCTGAAGCCGAGTTCGTTCTTCAGCACGTCGGTGATCAGGTACTTGTGTCCGTGCAGCTTCGTGCCGTTCCAGCTGCTGTAGGTGATCATCACCGACCCGACGCCCTTGGCGATGGCGTCGCGGAACGGCGGCAGGTGCGTGGCCCGCAGTTCGGCCTCGCTGACCTGCGTGTTGCCCTGGTCGGTGCCGTTGGTCGTGCCGCCGTCGCCGATCCAGTGCTTGGCCGTCGCGAGCACCGAGCCGGAGTCCGACAGCTTCGCGCCCTGCAGACCAGTGATCATCGTCGTCATCGACGTGGCGTCCTGGGGCGTCTCGCCGAACGACTCGTAGGTGCGGCCCCAGCGGTCGTTGCGCGCGACGCACAGGCACGGCGCGAAGTCCCAGTCGATGCCGGTGCCCGACACCTCCTCGGCGGTGGCGCGGCCGATCCGTTGCACGAGCCCCGGATCACGCGTCGCGCCCAGGCCGATGTTGTGCGGGAAGATCGTGGCGCCGACGACGTTGTTGTGGCCGTGCACGGCGTCCACGCCGTAGATCATGGGAATTCCCAGCGGTGTGGCCATCGCCGCGCGCTGGAAGTCGTCGTACATGTTCGCCCACGACGTGGCGTTGTTCGGCGAGGGCGCGGAACCGCCACCGGACAACAGCGACCCGATGCGGAAGTTCGTGAGGTCCGCGTTGCTGACCGCGTTGCGCTCGGCCTGCGTCATCTGCCCGACCTTCTCGTCGAGCGACATGCGCCCGAGCAGGTCGGCGACGCGCGCCGGGATCGGCTGGGTCGGGTCCTTGTAGATCGGATCGGCCGCGGCGGCCGTTCCGGTGGGGATGACGGCGGCACCGAGCAGAAGTGCGGCCGCGAGGAACTTTCTCACAGGGCAGACCTCCGGGGGATGAGGTCCTGTTTACCTTGCGGCACAACAGGGTTGGCCGGAGCGTAACCCTAGTTCACCAAGTGGTATAGACCATCGGGGAACCGGAACGAGTACCGGTTCCCCTGCTGGTCCTATCGGCACCAGGACTGGACCTGCTCCGCGAAGTCCGGGAACTCCGCCCGCGCCGCCGCCAGCACCTCGGCGGGCGTGCGCGGCTTGATCCCGGAGTACTTCTCGGCGACGGCACGCAGTTCCGCGTTCGGCACACCGCTCTCCGACCCGAACTCGACGGCCTCCTGCGGCCCCACCCCGCCCGCGAGCAACCACAGGAACTCACCGAGGCTCGTCGCGACGGGCCCGACCTCACCCTCCGACCCGAAGAACATCACGGGCTGCGCGGTCAACGGCCCCTCCCGCACCAGCCACAGCACCGCCAGCCCGCCCGTGCCGTCCTTCCCGAAGAGCCGGAACCGGGCGCTGTCGAGTTCCTTGTTGCCCGTCCAATGCCGGAGCCAGTCGGCCGTGTCCTCGGCCGACTCGAACTCGTCGTACGGCTCGTAGTCCATGTTGGCCGGCGAGGGCTCGTCGGCCTTCTCGTCGTACTCCCACGGGAAGTCGATGCCGCTGAGAGCGGCCAGCGCGGCGGGGAAGGCGCGGTCGTCGGTGATCTCCACGCGCGAACGCTACTTCAACAGTTCCGCTGCCGGCCGCGTCTTGGACCAGGAGAGGAGTCCGACATGCCGATGCCCAGGTGGTGGGGGCACATCAACAAGCGCGTGTTCAACCCGCACGCCCTCAAGAGCGGCAAGTGGGCGGTGCTCACCCACGTCGGCCGCAGCTCGGGAATGCTCTACCGCACACCGATGGAGGCGCACCCGGTCGACGGCGGCTACCTGGTCGTCCTGGTCTACGGCTCGCGGTCCGACTGGGTGCGCAACGTCATGGCCGCCGGGCACGCGAAGCTCACGATCAACGGCGAGGACGTCGAGGTGTCCGCGCCCCGCGTGGTGAGCGAGGCGGAGGCGTTCAGCGCGTTGGCCGAGGGTGTGAAACGTCCGCCGAGGTCTCTCCGCATCACCGAGTTCCTGAGGATGGACCTCGTCGTGAAGTGACGCGCCGCTACCCGTGTGATGGAAGATTTCGCAGCCCTCCTAGCCGTAGCTTGGACTGACGGGGAGGGCGGGACCAGTGCGAAACGTGATGTCGGGCAGTGCGGGCCGGGTGGTGCAGGCGTCGTCGATCGGGACGGTGCACCTGCACCACCAGGAGCCGGTACCCGTGCCGTTCCAGCTGCCGCCCGCGCCGCGCTGCTTCGTCAGCAGGCAGGACGAGCTCGCGGCGCTGGAGGGCTGGCCGTTGCTGGTGATCAGCGGGCCGGGCGGGGTGGGCAAGACGTCACTGGCGCTGCGGTGGCTGCATGACCGGCGCGAGGAGTTCCCGGACGGGCAACTCTACGTCGACCTGGGCGCGCACTCACCGGACGGGCCGGTCGCGCCCGAGGACGCGCTGGAGTGGTTCCTGCACGCGTTCGGGATGCGGGACGCGCCGGGATCGCTCGCGGCACGGCAGGCGTTGTTCCGCTCGGTCACCGCCGGCCGCGCCTTTTCCGTGCTGTTGGACAACGCGGTGTCGTCCGCGCAGGTCAGGCCCCTGTTGCCGGCTTCGGGAACCGTCGTGGTCACCAGCCGGTGGCGGCTGAGCCCGCTCGGCACCGACGGCGCGCGGTTCGTCGAGGTCGCGCCGCTCGGGCAACGGGACTCCGTGCGGCTGCTCGAGGAGCTCGTCCAGGACGACCGGCTCACCGCCGAACCCGACGCCGCCGGTGAACTGGCCAGGCTCTGCGGCGGGCTCCCGGTCGCGCTGTCGGTCGTCGGCGCTCGGTTGTCGGCCCGGCCGCGGCGATCACTGGGACGGGAGCTGACCGAGTTGCGCGACGACCGCCTCCCGGAGCTGGACGACGACGCGTCGGTCGCCGCGGTGCTCGACCGGTCCTATGTGGACCTGCCCGCCCGGCAGGCCCGCCTGTACCGGTTGTGCGCCTGGTTGCCGGGCGCGGGTTTCGGTGCGGAGCCGGCCGCGGCCATGGTGGGCGGACGGGTGGACGACGTCGCGGAGGTACTGGAAGACCTGGTGGAGAAGAACCTGCTGACCGAAATCGCCGACAACCGCTTCCGCTACCACGACATGCTCCGGACCCACGCGCGCACCAAGGCCGACTCGTCGCTGGAAGCGAGCCTGCGGCGGTTGATCGAGTGGTGTGTCGTGACGGCGGTCTCCGCCGACCTGGCCGTGATGCCGGGGCGGCAGCGGATCGGCCCCGCCTACCGCGAGGCGGTTGCGATGGCGGACGGAGCGGCCGGCTGGCTCGAACTGGAACGGGTGAACCTCGTCGCGGCCGTGCGCTGCGCGCACGAGCACGGCTGGCCCGATCTGGTCTGGCAGCTGTGCGAGGCGATGTGGCACCTCTTCATCAAGGGCCACCACTACACGGACTGGGTCGAGACCCACCGGCTGGCCATCCCGGCGGCGCACCAGTCCGGCAACCCGGTGGCGGCGGCGAGGCTCGGGACCCGGCTGGCGATGGCCTACCTCAACCTCGGCCGGTACGAGGAGGCCACCGCTGAACTCGAGGCCGTGCTGGCCGCCGGCCTGGGTGACCCGGTGAGCGAGCCCTCGGCGTTGTCGCTGCTCGGCCGGGCCCACCTCGAACGCGGGGACCCGGCGGCCGCGCTCGACTGCTACCGGAGGGTGCTCGGCGCGCGGAACGAGCCCGGTCGTGAGCGCGGCGTCGCCATGGCACGTCGGCGGATCGGCCAGGCGTTGATCGAACTGGGCCGCGCGGACGAGGCGATCGCGGAGCTCGAACTGGCCGAGTCGCTGCTCACCGATCCCGTCGAACGGGCGCGGGTGAGGACGTTTCTCGCGTGGGCCCGCGCCGACACCGGTGAGCGCGACCGCGCGAGGTCGTTGCTCGAATCGGCGAGCAACGACCTGCGCACGTCACCGTTCGACCGCGCGGACGCCCTGGTGCTGCTGGGCACGCTCGCGGACGACCACGAGCAGGCCCGGGAGCACTACGTCGCCGCGCTCGCGTGCTTCCCCGATCCGTCCGACCCCGCCGCCGTCCGCGTGCGGGACCTGCTGGAACGGCACGAGCACCGCCTCGCAGCCGACGTGATCCCCGAGCAGCAGACCGGCGAGCAGCACCGCGACCCCCGCTGACGGCATCGGCGGGCACACCATGACGTCCGCGATCCCGAGCCACCTGGCCGGCGCACGGCCGACGTGCGCCACGAGCAGGTCGCCGGCCCGCTCGACGCCGTCAGGCACGGTGCACCGGAACCGGTTCGGCGACGCACTCCCGCTCCGGTTCGGCCAGGTCCAGCAACCGGTACATCGTGCGGCGCAGCACCGCCGCCGCCTCACCGGGCCGGGAGCTGATCGTCAGCGGTACCCGTCGTGCCTGCCGCACCACGGGCCGGGTGAGGTCCAGCAGGGGTGCCGATCCAGCCAGCCGATCGGCGAGGCTGTCCGTCCTGACCTGCGGTGTGCGGGCGAGAACGAGCGGAATTCCTGCTGCGGCGGAATACTGCGTCACGGAGCCGTGGTCACCGACGACCGCGTCGCTCGCGACGACCATCGCCCGCCAGCCCTCCTCCGGCGGCACGATGATCAGTCCCGGGCAGTCGGCGAGCCACGCCCGCACCTGCCACGCGCCGTGCACCTGCCAGATGTTGGGGTGCAGGACCGCCGCGGTGCGGGTCTGCCGCGCCAGCGCGCGGTAGAGGGGGAGCCGGCTGCCGAACGTGGACCTCGCCGTCCACGTCGAGGTGATCGTCACGAGCGTCTCGTCCGGCGCGATGCCCGCGGCGGACCGGTAGTCCTCGCGGAACGGCAGGCTGGCGCTCATCCGGTCGAAGCAGAGGTCACCCGCGACCACCGCGTGCGGCACCGCTTCGGGACAGGCCTCCGACAGCAGCGCGAGCTCGTCGTCCAGCGCGAGCACGATCCCCGCCGGCACCACCCGGCCCGCTCGGGTGAGCGAGGCCCGGTCCAGGCCGTGACCGTGCAGCCGCCGGGACTTCGCCGCGCTCGCGCCGTGCGGCAGCACCATCACCGGGCCGTGCACCAGGTCGGTGCCGCGATGGCTCGCGGCGACGACGAGGTCGAACCGGTGCCGCAGCGCGTTCTCCCACGGCGTGGTCGCGAGTCCCCGCCCCGCGACGAACTCCTCGGTGCCCGGCGGCGATCCGGTGGGCACCGTGCACACGACCTGCACCCGTGGATCTGCCGAGAGCAGCGGCAGCACGTCCATCAACCGCGTGCCCGCCACGAGGTGCGGCACCATCACGAGCACCTGGCGGCAGTCCGGCACGGTCACCCTGCGCTCGGCGCCGAGCCCGAACGGTTCCCACATCACGCCACCTCCACCGGGTCACCGGAGGAGCAGTCGAAGACCGGCACGTCGTCCCGCCGCACCGGCTCGTGCGCCGCGTGCCTCGTCATGATCAGCACGAGGTCGGCCGGAGCCGAGACGGGCTGGGAGACGAGCGTGGTTCCGTTGTCGAGCACGAGACTCGGCACGTACGGGTCGTGGTAGGCCACGTCCGCCTCACCGCTCAGCTCGTTGATCACCCGCACCGCGGCGGACTGTCGGACGTTCGCGGTGTCCGGCTTGTAGGTCACGCCCGCGACGAGCACCTTGCTGCGCCGCAACGGAGGCAGCCCGCGCGCGGCGAGCGCCTCGCGGACCCGGTGCACGGTGTGCGCCGGCATCGCGTCGTTCACCGCGATCGCCGCGTCGACCACCGGCGAGTGCAGCCCGTGCCGGCGGGCACTGGCCGTGAAGAACCCGGCCGACACCGGGATGCAGTCACCGCCCGCGCCCGGCCCCGGCCGGTGCCGCAGGAACCCGTACGGCTTGCTGCCGGCGGCCTCCAGCACCTCGTCGACGTCGACGCGCTGGGCCCGGCACAACGCCGCGAGCTCGTTGGCCAGCGAGATGTTGACCATCCTGAAGGTGTTCTCGAAGATCTTCACCAGCTCGGCCGCGCGGGTCGAGCTGACGGCCACGACCCGTCGCGCCACCCGGCTCACGAACCGCACCGCGAGTTCCGTGCAGCGTGGCGTGTACCCCGCGACGACCCGCGGAACCGTGTCCACGCCGACGTTGCCGGGGTCCGTGCGCACCGGCGAGTGGGCGAGGTGGAAGTCGAGTCCCGCGCAGAGTCCCGACACGGCGGCGATGCGGGGCAGCACCACCTCCTCGACCGTGCCCGGCGCACAGGTGCTCTGCACGATCACGAGCGCGCCCGGCCGCATGGCCCTCGCGACCTCGTCGGCCGCCTGAGCGAGCAACGACACGTCGAGCCGGCCGTGCCGTCCAGCGGGCGTCGGCACGCACAGGACGTAGATGTTCGAGTGCGGAATTCCCTGTGTGTTGTGCCGCAACAAAAGACGACCGCTGGCCAACGCGGAATTCAGCTCGTGCTCGGTGACCGTCGTGAGTCCGCAGCCGGGCCGTTGCTCGCTGATCTCGCGAACCCGTTCCGCACTCGCATCCACGCCGAGAACGGTCATGCCAGACCTCGCGGCCGCGACCGCGGTCGGCAATCCGGTGAAGCCCAGTCCGATGACGGTGATGTCGATGATGTCCACAACGCACCTCCCAATGGGTTTGTGGACACCAAGGTGCGGTGTGACTTTGCCCGTAAGCCTTTCCGTGCAGGGTGAGTTCGCTGAACGCGCAGGTGAAACGCTGTGTCGCCGCATGCTTGGAAGCGTTTTCCATGCGCGCTGGACTGCTTGCGGTTTCACAATGCTTTCAGTACGCCGATCGGGCTTCGAATCAGCAACTTCGCTGGAAAGCCCCCATGGTTGGGAGCACACTGCTTGCGGGAGAGATGCACCTGGCGAGGGGTGGCGCGGGTGGAGATCGCATTCAGGATTCTCGGGCGCACAGGCCTGAGGACGGCAGACGGCTTCGTCCACGACTGGGGGAAGCCGAAGGCGCGCGCCGTTCTCGCAGTGCTGTTGTTCAACGCGGGCAAACCGGTATCGGTGCGCACGCTGGAAAAGTGGGTGTGGTCGGACGACGGGCCGAGCAACCCCTACCCGACCCTGCAGACCTACGTCGCCCGCATCAAGGCAGCCCTGCGCGACGCGGGCCTGCCGGGAGTGATCTCCAACGTGGAGCGTGCCTACCAGCTCGACGTGGATCGGTCGTTGATCGACTTCTACGCCTCGATCGACCTGGCGAGGCAGGCGAAGCAAGCGGCACACGAGTCTCCGCCGGACTACGAGAAAGCATGCGCGATCTCGGAAGAGGCGATCAAGCTGTGGAGCGGCGAACTGTTCGCTGACATGGACAGCGATGTCGCGTGCGATCGCCGCGACTCGATGGTGCGCTATCACTACCTGGCAGTCATGAACGGCTTGCTCTACGGCCTGGGCAAGCTCGGCCGCTTTGACCAGATGTTGTTGCATCTCAACGAGATCCAGCCGGAACACGAACTCGACGTCATGCTGGCCCGGCATCGCCTGGTGGCGTTGTTCGGCCTGGGCAAGCGGGTCGAGGCGACGAGTTACCACCGCAACGTCCGGCGCCGGATCGTGTCGGAGATCTGCGACGGCTCGGAGGACGAGCTCCTGGCGTTCTACGAGGAGCTGCGGGAGCGGCACGTACCCCGTGCGGGGCCGGCCACCGCCGGGCCGAGCCTCCAGTACCTCCCGCCTGGTTCCGACTCGTTCACCGGCCGCGCGGATCTGTTGGAGGAGCTGAACAACCTCGCGCGCCCGCAGCCGCGCCTGATCGCGCTGGACGGTCCGCCCGGGGTGGGCAAGACGGCTCTGGCGCTGCAGTGGGCCTGGTCGGTCCGCGGTCGTTTCCCCGACGGCTGCTGGTTCGCCTCGCTCGACGGTGTGGCACAGGGCCCGCGGGTGGAAGCAGCCCAGGTCGTGAAGGACATGCTGATCGGGTTCGGTGTCGCCGCCGACTCGATCCCGTCGCTGGAGGCCCGGACGGCGCGCCTGCGCGAAATTCTGGCCAACCGCTGCATGCTGGTGCTCCTCGACAACGTTGCCGACACCGATCACGTGCGCGCGTTGCTGCCGGCGTTGTCGAGCTGCGTCGTGCTCCTCACGAGCCGGGCCCGCCTCGGCGACCTGGCCGTCCACCACCGGGCTCGCTGTCTGACCGTGAGCCCACTCGACCTCGGCGAAACCGTTGCGTGGTTGCGCAATCGCCTGGGAGGCAGGGCTTCCGCGGCCACGCACGCGGTCTCCAGACTCGCGGCTCTGGCGGACGGCATGCCGCTCGCGATGGCCCTGATCGGTGAGCAGGTGGCGGCCCAGCCGCGTCGTTCGCTAGAAGACTTCGTTCGCGTTTTCGCCACCGGCCGCGCGCTGCTGTCGCTGGGCGACGGATCACCGGGCAGCATCCGCACCGCGTTCGAACTGTCCTACCGCGGCCTGACAGCGGAACAGGCCAAGCTCTTCCGGCTGCTCGGCCTGCACCCCGTGCGTGAGGTGTCGCTCGACATCGTGTCGGCGCTGGTCGGAGTCGAACGCGAGGACGCCCGCCGTCTGGCGGACTCACTGATGTGGACCCGGCTCGTCGACTCGGTCGACGGTGATCGCTATTCCATGCATGACCTCTTGCGCCAGTACGCCTCGGAATGTGCTGAGCTGGACGAGGAGCCGGAGGTCCTCGCAGCGGCGATGGCGAGGATGGCCGCGTGGTACACGCACTCCGTGCATCACGCGGACCGTTGCGTGGTCGGCTTCCGCGAGGAAGTGCCGATGCTGCCGCTGCCGCCCGGCGTGCGTCCGCGCGAGTTCGCTGACCAGGACGAGGTCCGCAGGTGGTGTCTCGACGAGGAGGCGGCGCTGGTCGCTTTCGTCCGCAACGTCGCCGACCCCGAGCACGGATGGCGGGTGGCGAACGGCGTGGGCGAGTTGTTGCTCCGCTACTGCCGCCACGACTCGGTCGTCGCCGTGATGGAGGCAGGCGCCGCTGCCGCGCGCAAGTTCGCGGAGACGGGTGTCCTGGTCGACACGCTCCAGAACCTCGGCTACGTGCACATGACGGGACGCCACGACTACGAGTCGGCTGATCGGTGCTTCCAGGAGGCGCGGGCGATCTTCGGCGACCGTGACGACCCCGAGACGCTGGCCGTGCTCCTGCGCAACCAGGCGGAGTGCCTGAGGGGTGCGCACAGCGTGCCGCGCGCGATCGAGATGTACCGGCAGGCGCTTGCTCTGGCTGTCAGCGACGACACCAGGGCGGGCATCCTGCACCGGCTGGGTGAGGCATGTGCTCGTGGGAGCCGGCTGGACGAGGCGAGTGCGCATCTGTATGAAGCGCTGCACCTCAGGGAAAAACTAGGTGACCTCCTCGGTGAGGCGCGAAGCCGGCTGGCGTTGGCCCAGCTGGCGTTCGACCTGGGCCAGCCGGTCGGTGCGCTGGGCAACTGCCACCTGGCCAGGGGACTGTTCCAGCAGGTGCACTTCGCTCCCGGTGAGGGACGTGCCCTCACCTTGCTCGCCGCCATGGTGAAGATCGACGACCTTGAGCTGGGACGCCACTACGCGACCTCGGCCGTCGAGCTGTGCCGCGGCATGGACCGGCAGGCGGAAGCCGTCGCCCTGGACGTGCTCGGCCAGATCGAGTGGAAGGCGGGGGAGCTCGACCTCGCCGTCAGGCACTGGGAGGCCGCGTTCGCCGGGTTCAGCGACGTCGGTGATTCCCAGGCGGACGTGATCGGCGCGCATCTCGAAGAACTCAGCGAATTCGAGCAACCAGCGGTGCCGTCTTCACGTCTCTCATCTCAGACCGACGATCACAGCGAACGAAGAATGTTGCCGTAGCCTTCGTGAGTTGGAATCGTAATGTCACCGAATCGTGGGTCCTTCTATTCGGTGGTGATGCCTACAGAAAGTGCGTATGTGTTCGCAAATAGCGGGGCAGACCGATACTGACCTGGAATATTGGTCTCGACCACTAGCCGGTCGTGGCGCGTCGAGATCGCAGAGGGTGGGGTGCTTGGAGGAGGTTGATCAACACCTGGAAGGCTCATGGTGATCTGTACCACCATGGCTCAGGAAGGGCGAAGTTGATCAGGACTTCTATTGCCGCATTGGCGCTGGTGATGGCTAGCCTGCTCGGGGCCACACCCGCGAGCGCAGCCACCGAGCGGCCATCCGGCAGCCTCATGGCGTTTGCTAGCGGCATCGGCACGAACTCGATGAAGTTCGGCTGACCCCTTGTCGTCGCAGGTGGCGTGACGACGTGAAGCAGGACCCTCGGCCCTGGCTCGGCTTGCACCCGAGCCAGGGCCGTCACGTTAGCGGCTCACGACCCTGTTCGAAGAATCTTCGACGATTCTTCCCCTGTATGGGTCCATGCGTTGGTGCGGATGGAATCCGGGCATGGAATTGCGTTAAATGTGATCATCGGGCGATTAAGGGTTGTGCACAGGTGCACTAGTCCGAATGCTCCGCGACCAGCTTCCCCAGCGCGAGCCGGTTCGTCAGCCCCGTCTTCGTGAGCAGGCTCGACACGTGCTTCTCCACCGTCCGCCGCGACAGGTGCAACCGAGCCGCGATCTCGGTGTTGGCCAGCCGAGCCCCCAGCAACCGCAACACCTCGTACTCCCGCACGGTCACTCCGGCGAGCCGCAGTTCGTCCGGCACCTCGTCCACCCCGGACCGCCGCTGGGCGACCCGCACCCCCATCACCCGCAACTGGGCCCGGCAGGCCCCGGCCACGGCCGGTATCCCGGCGTCGTGGAAGTGGTGCTCGGCAGCCCGCAGCCACGTCTCGGGATCACCCCACCCGTCCCGCGACGCCGCCTCCGCCACCAGCCGCAGCCCGAGGTGCCGCGCCATCGGGTACGGCAGGCCGATGTCGCCGCTCTCCGCTACCTGGGCCGTGGCGGTCTCCCCGTCACCCGCGGCACCCGCCAGCACCGCGGACGCCAGCAGTGCGAAGTGGTGGTCCCAGCGCAGACCGGCGGCGGGGTCGGCGACCGCCGCGTCGTACGCGGCTCGGGTCAGGTCGCCGTCGACGGCCCGCAGCAGCAACGAGAGGCCGAGCCTGCCGGTCAGGTGGTACGTGGTGGGGGTGGCGCGTTCCGCGGCCAGGGCGGACGCCAGGTCCGCTCGGGCTCGCGGTCTGTCCTCCTCCAGCAGTGAGCAGAACGTGGCCGCCAGGCCGTGCAGGCGGGCGGTGTGCTGTTCGCCGCCCGGTTCGGACAGCACGGACCAGGCCTCGGTCAACGTTGTCCTGTCGCCGCGGTGGCCCGCCAGCACGGCGCGCAGCACCGTCATGAACTGGCTGATCTCCTGGAGCCCCAAACGTTTCGCGGCCGACGAGACGTCCTCGACGACGAGCGAGGCCGCTGCGAACTGACCGCGCAGCACCAGTTGCAGGCAGATGTTGACCTCGGACTGGTAGCGGGCGATCACCGCGCCGATCCGGGACGCGAGGTCACGTGCCTGTTCGAGGCGGCCGATGTCGCCGGAGCGCAACGCGTCGTCGAGACCCAGCCGCACCAGGGCGTGGATCTCCCAGATGGGCAGGTCGTGCGCGATCGCGAAGGCGCGGCTGCGTTCCAGGTACGCCGTGGCGCGGGCCGGGTCGCGGCGGCGGGTCAGGGCTCCGAGCAGTTGCCAGGCCTGGCAGGCGACGACGGGGAGCGGCACGCGTTCGGCGACGGTCGCGGCCCGCAGCGCGATCTCCTCCGCGCGTTCCAGGCTGCCTGGTTCGGACCGGTCCAGTTCGAGGTGTGCGGCCACCACGTCGACGGGCGCGCAGTTCTCCGGAGGGGCGTCGCCGAGCAACGCCCGTGCGATCTCCACCTGGGCCAGGCCGTCGGACGTGCGGCCGGCCAGGTTCGCCGCCCACGCCAGTTGGGTGTGCAGGCGGGCCCGGTGCGGGCGGTCGAGGCCCGAGCTGTCGAAGCTCATGGCCAGCGCGCGGTCGACCTGGCCCGCCTCGGTGAGCGCGAGCAACTGGGCTTCGAGCGCCTCGAACCGTTGCACCGGGTCCTCGACGAGCTCCAGCGAACGGTCCAGCAGCGTCACGGCCGACTGCGCCGCTCCCTGTGCCAGCGCTCGTCTTCCCGCTTCGGCGTAGAGGAAACCGGCCTCGGCGGTCTGCCCGGACGCCTCGCGCAGCGTCGCGCAGAGGTGACACCAGTCGCCGGGGACGCCGGGGTAGCGCTTCTCGACCGCGTCCGCCGCGCGCCGAGCCAGTGAGGACTGGACTTCTTCCGGGATCAGGGTCAGCACGGCGTCGGCGACGAGCGCGTGCGTGAAGAGGTACCAGTCGGGCGTGTGGTCGTCGGGGCCGATCAGGTGCGCGACCGGCTCGCTCTGCAGGTAGCGCAGCAACGTCCGGTAGTCGAGGCCGGTGACCTCGCGGACGACCGTCAGCGGGAACCTGAGGCCGAGCACGGCCGCGACCGACACGAACTCGCGCGCCTGCGCGTTCAGCCTGCCGAACCGGCCCGAGACGCTGTGCACCAACGCGGACGGCGGCACCCCGGCCTCGCCCATCCTCCACACGTCGCCGGACCGCACCAGGTGTCCGTCCGAGACGATCTCGTCGAGCAGTTCCTCCACGAACAACGGCAACCCGCCGCTGCCCGCCCACAGCAGGTCCAGTGCGGGCTCGGGAAGTTCGCCCTCCAGGCAGGCGCCGGCGAGCGCGGAGACCTGCTGGTGCCGGAGGCGGCGCAACTCGATCAGCGTGGCGGAGTCGCGTTTGCTGGTGGCACGGGCGAACTCCAGCGCCGCGCTGTCGTCGTCGCGCATCGTCGCGAGCAGCAACGTCGGCTGGTGCGAGATGTTGTCGATGACGTACTCGAGCACCGCCAGCGTGTCCGGGTCGGCGTACTGCAGGTCGTCGATGACGACGGCGCATCCGTTGCCGCGGCCCACGAGTTCGGTCAGGCGCAGCACACCTTCGGCGAGCACGATGAGCGAACTGCTCGACGCGTCGTCGGCCGAGGTGCCCCAGTCGGGGTTGAGGCGCGCCAGTGCGGGGCGGTAGGGGCCCAGCTCGTCGATGTCGACGGTGGTGCCCAGGCGTTGCAGCGACAGCAACGCTTCGCTCAGGCAGCGGAACGGGATCGTGCGGCTCATGGCGCTGCCGCGCCCGCGCATGATGCTCATCCCGTTCTGGTAGGCGAGGTCGGTCGCCGCGGAGGCGAGCCGGGATTTGCCGATCCCGGCTTCGCCGGTCAGGAATACGACCTGACCCCTCCCCGTAGCGACTTCCGCCAACGTCGTCTTGATCAGTTCCAGCTCATGGTCACGACCGACGACGACTGGTGCACGTAATGCCACGTGCACATGAGATCACGTCATGCCACGAAAGGGTGACATACGGTCAGATATCGGACGGCCTGTACCGCGTCAGTTTTCGGGACGGCAGCAGGTGGAACCGTTCCCACCGCCGTTGACGGACACGACCGAGTCGAGCACGACGTCGGCGTTGGTGGGCGCCGCGACACTCGGAGCTGCGGCGATGGCACCCGCGGAGAGAACGACCCCGGTCAGCGCGGCGATCCGCAGGCCGATCTTCCTGGTGGTGGCGCGAACCGAGGCGGACTGGTCGTGGGTCTCCGAAAATCTCATTGCTTCTCCTGTTGGTGAGTAACGGTTTCTTGCACTACCCCGATGACGGGGAAGATCAGATCGCCGCGGCGAAACGCAGGACCGACGGCGTGCGCTCCGGGAAACCCAGGCGCAGCAGGCCGATCCCGAGCCCGGCGAGTCCGGTGAGGAGTCCGGGTGTGGGCACGCGGTCGGGGGTGACGCAGCGGGGTCCGTCACGCCGCAGTGTCGCCAGCACTTCGCCCGTACGGCGGTGCCGGGTTGCGGCGGACCAGCCGGTGACCGACACGTCCGCACGGCCGAGTTCGCCGTGGCACAAGGACAAGTCGTCGTCCGTCCATTCGGAAGCATCGTGCTGGCACCACTGCGCGGGACCGGCCGGTCCGTCCGGGTACCGCTCGGCCAGTTCGCGCGCGTCGGAACAACCGATCTCCGCGTCCAGCGCCCGCATCGCCGCAGCCAGGCCGTGTTCGGGCTCGAACTCCGCGGCGGCGCCCGTCAGCCGGACCGTCGTGCGGGCCCAGCGGGCGACCTCCTCGTCGTCCAGCAACCGGGCGATCCTGGCCAGTCCGTACCCGATCCCGGCGAAGCCCGTCAGACCGCCCGAACCCACCGCGGCGATCATGTCGTCGTTGCCCCGCAGGCCAGCCAGCAGGTCCGGTACCGCCGCGAGCGCGCGCCGTGCGACGTCGGTGTAGCGGCACACGTCGCTGATCTGGCCGAGCTGTGCCAGGAACAGGGCCACGCCCGTGTAACCGTGCGCCAGACCGGCACCCATCGGCAACACCAGCCAGCGCGTGTCGCCGACGGGTTCGAGACCGATCCAGTTGATCCGCTCGGTGCCGTAGCTGGTCGTCACGATCCGGTCGGCGATCGCGCAGGCCGCGGACAGCACCTCGTCCGTGCCCACGGCGTGCGGCCGCACCCGGCCGGGGCCGGTCCCGGTGACGGCGACGCGGCGGGTGGCCAGGGCCGCGGCGATCACCCATTCCTGGTCGTCCCGGTCGAACTCGTCGAACGCGGACAGGCACGCGAGCGCGTCCTCCAGCCCGGACGTGGCGAGCACACCACCGAGCTTTCCCTTGGCGGAGAACAGGTCGTGGCCGTCGGCGCGGGTCGTGAACAGCGGCACGTCACCCGCGTCGAGCTCGGCGGCCTCCAGTTCGGCCAGGCCGGGCAGGAAGTCCGTGTCACAGGCCGTGGTGAACGCGCGGAGCCTGACCTCCGGGTCCTCGTTGAACTCCGGCCCGCGCGCGGCGGCGAGAAGCCCGGCGTACTGGGCCGTCGGCCTGGGCACGATCCGCACCGGCACCGACGCGCATCCCGCGAGCAGGGCGGCGAACTCCGCGCTGTGCAAGGAGATCGCGTCGTAGGTCTGCCGGAACCCGGACAGCACGGCCTCGGCGTGGTCGGCGGCCTCGACGGGCCGCCCCTGCCAGGTCGGCCGGTTCGCGGCACCCGGCATGACCTCGGGCCGCAACACCGCGCGCATCCGATCGGTGCCGGCGTCGAGCCATTCCGTTGTGACACCTGAGGTTTCCTGGCCCGCGTCACCGCCCGCGGCGGAGATGTCGACGAGCCCGTGCCGTCCGGCGACCGCGGGCAGGAGGCCGGTGCGTGCGACCGAACGGCCGAGCGCGACGACGGCGGGATCGGGCCGTTCGCCGGGAAGCTGCGCCTGGAAGAGGGTTTCCACGTCGATCAGGAGGGGCTGGTCCGCGCGGGCGATCACGTTCTGGTGGTGCAGGTCGGTGGCACGCACCAGGTGCAGCACCGCGAGCAGTCCGCCGAGCCGCACGAAGTACGCCGTGGCGTCACCGCAGGGCAACGGCGCTGGTTCGACGTACTCGGTCCAGCCGTAACCGTCGCCCGGCACCGCCCGGACGCTCGCGAGTCCGAGGTCGACCAGGTCGTTCACCAGCTCGACGACGTGCGCGAGAGCGAGGTGGGCGTCGACGCCGCGCGGTTTGAGGACCAGGCGCTGACCGTCCGCGAGTTCCAGGACCGTCGTCGCCCGGCCGCCCCGGTGACGGTCTCCGCCGGGGAGTGCCGCCACCAGCGCGGACTTCGTGTCGAGCAGCGTGCCGGTCAGGCGGTCCTGGTCGGCCGCGTAGCGCGTGGCGAGCTCGGTGACGACCTCGACGGCGGCGTCGCGTTCCCGGTCCAGCTCGCGGACCAGCACGGGATAGCGGCCGAAGTGGTCGCGGGTCAGGAAGTCCTGGAACCGTTCGTGCCCGTCGGCGCCCGTGAGGTGCGGGGCCTGCCCGAGTTCGTGCACGAGGACCGGCGCCACGAGGCGGGTGAGCCGGCCGGTGAGGCGTTCGGCGCACGAGGCGACCAGTGCGGACGGGACCACGGCGTGCTCGGGCAACGCGGCCAGACCGGCGTGCAGACGTGCGCTCGCCGTACTCACCCACGGGGCCACGACGTGCGCGAACACGTCCGTGGGAGCGGGTGTGGCGCGGCGGGCGATCTCCATGACACGAAGCGTGCCAGCGGGTCACCGGCGGGTCATGCGTGTAGAACACCACCATTGCGCCGCCCCTACGCATGGGCCACTACGCATGCTCACCCATACCGCTCGCCTTTCGCTCGAGCGCGGTGGTGCCGCACCTCCCCTCCCGGCGGCCCGGAGCTGCGGTTTCCGAATGGTGGTGGCCGGCACGGATGAGGTTTCCGCTGGTAGGCGGGAGATTTCTCTCGGGCCGCAACGAGGCCTGAAACACCGAGAACCACTACACGGAGGTGCATTCCGATGGAGAAGATCGTCGACGCGACCGACCTGCTGACCATGGGCTTCGAGGACGACGCGCTGCTGATGGAGGACAACTCCCTCTGCACGCTCTGCTCCTGGACCCAGAGCCAGAACTGACCGGAGCTCCGGTGATGCGGTGGGTCGCCGTCGGGCGGCCCACCGCAAGTCCCTTCTCAGGCAGGTGAGTTCCATGCGACGACGCGTTGCCCAGGACCCCATCAGGCGCGAGGCCGGCGAGATCGCCGCCGCGAACGCCGACACCTACACCGTGCGCGGCGAACCGTTCTGGTGGCACTTCGACCCGGTGGCCGACCGCCCGGCCCGCCGCCAGGGCTGGAAGATCCACGTGAGCGCCACACCCCAGCACGCCGCCGAGGTCCTGCGCCGGGTGGCCGCCGTCGTCGTTCCGCTCTCGTTGCGCTGGAAGGCCGCGCGGTCCATCGACAAGCTGATGGACCTGAGCTCACCACCCTCACCGCTGACCCAGTCCGGCAAGTTCATCACCATCTACCCGGAGTCGGGGGTGGAGGACCTAGCCGCCTCCCTCGACCAGGTCACCCGCGAGTTCGACGCGCCCGTGGTGCCGTCCGACCGCCGATTCCGCCCGCACAGCAACGTCTACCTGCGCTACGGCGCGTTCGTCGGGCAGAGCGTCTACGACCCCGTCGAACAGAGCCTGCGATACGTACTGGTCGACCCCACCGGCCGCCGCGCGGAAGACCGTCGCGCGCCGGGCGTGGCCGCACCCGACTGGGTGGACGACCTCACGCCCGCGCCCCCGCGGACGTTCCTGGAACGCCCCGGCACCGGACTGTTCGGGCGCGAGATCGTGGTGCAGGGAGTGCTGCGGCAGTCGGTGAAGGGCGGGGTGTACCGCGTCCTGCACCGAGGAGCGCCCGCAGTGCTGAAGGAGGCCCGGTTCGGCACCACACCCGACCGGCTAGGCCGGGACTCCCGCACCGCCCTGCGCAACGAGTGGCAGCTGCTGCGCGTGCTGTCCGGCTCCGGGCTGGCACCCGAACCGCTGGCGTTCTTCCACCAGGAGGACAACGCGTACCTGGTGCAGGAGTTCCTGCCGGGGCGGACTTTGCGGGCCGAGGTGGAGCGCCGCAACTACCGGTCCACCGTGTCCGCGGCCGCGTTGACCGAGCTGGTGGACGGGGTGCGGCGGCTGGTCCGTGAGGTGGAGGCCCGCGGGGTCCGCCTGCTCGACCTGACACCGAACAACATCATGGTCGACGGGTCGCGGCTGTTCGTGATCGACCTGGAGCACGCCGCGCTCGCCGACTCACCGGAACCGCCTTTTGTCGCGCACACGCCTGGGTATGTGCCGGCGTCCGCGCCCTGGGCTGCCGATGTGGAGTACGCGCTCGCGGCTGTCGCGCATTTTGTGGTGACCGGTATCGATCCGTTCCTGGGGCGGGATGTCAGGTATGCCTCGCACCTGCCGGCGGTGTTGGAGGCGTTCGCGCCGCCTGGGCTGGATGCTGTGGTGCGGGAGGCTTTTTCGCCGTCTGGGCTGGATGCTGCTGTGCCCGGGGCGTTCGCGCAGTCTGGGCTGGACGCGGCCGTGCTGGACGACATTCGTACCCGGCTGGGTGACGGTGCGGAATCGATCCACCCTCACCCCCTCCGGGGGGTGCGTGAGGCCCCCACTCCCATCATCTCAAGCGGGTCTGACAGTTCTGGCGCCGCCGATTCGACCGTCGAGGAAGCGGTCGAGGCCGGCGAGGAGCTCGTGCGCCTCGCCGAGTGGGACCGCCACCCGTGGCCCTGGCCTCAGCGCTGGGCGCCGGGTTCGATGCACCCCGCCTCGTTCATGGCGGGCACCGCCGGCATCGCGCGCTTCTACCTCGACCTCGGCGAGGCCACCGGCGATCGGTTTTGGCTCGGGCACGCGGACAAGTTGCTGAGCTGGACCGTCGAGAACAACCCCGTGGTCCCCGGGCAGACCCCGCCCGGCCTCTACTTCGGCCTCGGGTCGCTTCCGTGGCTCATGACCGACCTGGCCGCGGCCGGTCACGAACCCGGCCACTGGCGGCAGGAAGCACTGAGGTTCGCCGGCGAGCTCGCCTCGATCGACGTCCACGGCTGGGACATCACCCACGGGTGGGCGGGCGTCGGGCTGGCGAAGGTCGCATTGCTGCGGGCCACGGGTGAAGGTGCGGACGACGTCGCCGAGGTCATCGCCAAGGTTCTCGCCGGGGTGTCGACCAAGGACGGGATGCCCGCGTGGCCCAACAGCGGTTCGTCGTTCCACGGGTTCGCGCACGGTAGCGCGGGGGTCGCGTACTTCCTGCTGCACGCCGGGCGGGCCGTGGACGATCCCGTCGCGGTCGACCTGGCCGTTGCCACCGGGCGTGCGTTGCTGGCGCAGGCGGTTCCCGCGGCGGAGGGGGTGTCGTGGCCGCACAAGCCCGGCAGCGACACCGTCTGGTCGCACTGGTGCAACGGGGCCGCGGGGGTTGGCGTCCTGCTGCACGCGCTGGCTCGGCACACCGGCGATGGCGAACTGGCCCTGGGGGCGCTCAAGGCCGGGCGGGCCATCACCACGGCGCGGCCGTTCGGGAGCACGTGCCGGTGTCACGGGCTGGCCGGGGACGGGGACTTCCTGCTCGACCTGGCGCAGGACCACGAGGAGTTCCACGAGGGTGCTGTCCACATCGGACGCAAGCTCGACGCGCTGCGGTTCCGGGACGGGTTCGCCGTCAAGTGGGCGCCCGAAGGTCTCGGCGTGCCCCGGCCCGACTACATGCGCGGCTACACCGGCGTGCACGCGTTCCGGCTTCGGCTGGCAGGGCACGTCGCCCGTTCGCCACTGACCCTGCGACTCGAGGAGCGACCGTGAACCTCACCGACCTCCTGGTCCACGAGCTCGTCGTGGACTGGGGCGCCAATCGGCGTGTTGTCACCATCCGAAACGGCGAGACCGTGTTCGAGTGTGTTGTGCGGCCGGCTCAGGGCCTCACGTACCTGACAGAGTGCTTGCCTCAGCGCGACGACCCGGCCACCGTCGCACATCTCGCCGAGGTGATCGACTACCTCCAAGGCCTGGGGATGAACGACGTCATCGCGGTGCACCCCGAGTTCTGGGACGTCGGCGGCACCGACTGCGGGCGGATCGTGCCCATGTGGCTCAGGCTCGACGTTGAGATGATCGCATCATTTGAACGCGTGCTTCCGGTTGGGTACCTGGTCGACGCCTTCACGGACGAGTTGCCGGGCGACGAGCACGACCGCGGTGTGTTCGGAGAGGTCGTGTCGGGGCAGTACGGGCCGGTGATCGACGAGGCGAGCCTGCGGATCGTCGCGGACGGCACCACGCGCGCCGCGATCGCCGTGACGGAGGACCGGGGTGTGCCGTTGATCGGTCACCTCGTGGTCGAGTCCGGGCAGCGCGGTGCGGGACTGGGCAGGGCGTTGCTGGTGCGCAGTCTGCTGGCACTCGCGTCCGCCGGGTACGCAGACTGCCGGCTGAACGTCATGGCGGAGAACTTCACGGCACGCCGGTTGTACCGGTCGATCGGCTTCGTGCAGGACCGCGCGACGCTCAAGGCGAGCCGGGTGACGTCATGAGCGTGACGGTGCTTTCGGTGGAGTCCGCGCGTGTTCCCGGCGTGCTGGCCGGCCTGCGCGCTCGATACGGGCAGGTGCGCTACTACCTGTCGGCCGGACGGCCGTTGTGGCTGAGGGAGGACGATGCACCCGCCGACCTGACCACGGCGTTGCTCAGGTGTCATGACGAACGCGAAGCACGACTGCGTGCCGAGGTCGGGGCCGTGCGCGAGTGGCTGGCCGAGGGTGGCGAACGGGCCGTGGTCGTCGAACTGTTCGGTGCGCCGACCCGCGACGACGTGCGGTTCCTGCAGGAATGCCGCATGCGGCTGGTGCGCGGGGAAGCGCAGTCGGTCACCGTGCTCAGGCACCTCCGCAGCACGCTGCCGCACGAAGGCGACGAGATCCTGGCGATGCTGCGCCTGGCCGGCGGATCGGTGCCGGAGGCGGAATTTCGCGCCTGGCAAACGAATCACGACTGGGATGATGCGATCATCCGCGCAGTGACGTCCACAAGGGACGGTCTGCGCACCTACGCCACCCCGGTCGCACGCCCGCTGCCGATCACGCCGGATCTGGCTGCGGAGGTCGTCGCCACCTCACGCGCACCGCTCTCCACGGCCGCAGTGCTCACCGACCCCGTGCTGGCGTTGAAGGCCTTCACTGCCGGTGCCGCCGCCGAAGCCGCCGGTCAGGGACGCGTGCTGTCGCGGTACGCGGGCAACCTCTACCGGCGTGCTCTCCGCACCGGCGAGGTCCCGCACGAGACGGTGGCCGGCGCCTACCTGGCGGCGCTGGTGGCGGACCGCCGCCGAGTCTCCGGCGCGCAGGCGAACCTGATCCTGGCCCAGGCCGCGAACCGGCACGTCGAACCGGCCGAGCAGGCGATGCTCGCCTACAGCCTCGGTCAGCTGCTCGCCAAGGACCCCGACCCGGCCGAGCGCTCGTCGGCGGCCCGGTGCTTCGCGCACGCCCGCGACCTGGACGTGCCGGTCACCCAGGTCGCCGCGTCGTTCAACGGAGCTGCGCTCGCCCTGTACCGCGACCGCGACTTCGACGGCGCCGTCACGAGCATGCGTACCGCGCTGAAGCTGCTGGAGGGCCACGACACCGTTGCCGACCAACAGGTCCAGCTCCGCACCAACCTCGCCAAGCTACGCCGTGGCACCCCAGAGGCAGTCGGGCTCTACCGGCAGGCCTGGAGGATCGCGGACGACGTCGCGAACGCCGCCTTCGTCGCCGCCGATCTCGTGCGGATTCTGCTGGACGAGGGGGAGCGGGCCGAGGCGGAAGCCGTCGCCACGCGGTTGCTCGACCTGTTCGACCGGGCGAGCGACACGAACCAGGCGAGCGAGAAGGCCGTCTCCGCCGTCTGCTTCCGGCTCGCCGACCACGAACTCGCCTCGGCGGCGACGACGCAGGCCACCCGCTGGTACCTGGCCGCGGTCAGCCGGATGCGCCGCGGAGCGCCGGACGTCGTCGACGCGGTCCTGCGCAACCTCGGCGAACAACCGGAAGCGCTGGTGCGGGAACGCGCCGCACACGCCCTCGTCGCCGACGACCTCTCGACGTTGCGTGGTCTGCTGGTGGGTGTGGCATGACACGCCTTTCGCACGCCTTCATCGCCGACGACCTCTTGACGCTGCGTGGTCTGCTGGCAGGTGCGGCATGACGATGCTCTCGCCCACCCGCGACCTGCTCGCCCTGACCCGGCCAGGCGAGGTGGGCCTGGCCGAGATCGCCCCAGACGGACACGCCGACCTGTCCGCCACACACTGGATCCCGGCCGGCGACTGGCACCTGGCCGGCTGGGCCGCTCCGAACCGCGTCGTGCTGCGCCGCCGTGGCGAGTTCGGCCTCCTCGACACCGACCGCCGGATGTTGACGTCATCGCATCCGGTGGTCGGCCGCACGCTGCGCTACGACGGCGAGGAAGTGCTGGTCGCGGTCGTGCGCGACGGCCGCCCGATGCTGTGTGTGCACCGCCCCGCTGACGGCAGCTACCGGATTATCGACGGTACCGAGGGTGTGCAGTCGGTCGCCGCCTGGACCCGCGACACCTTGGTCTTCACCGGCGACGGGCGAGTCAGGCTGATCCACGACGGGGAACGGCTGGACCTCGACGCGGTGTCAGCGGCGGGCGACGGGCCACTCGTCGCGCTGACCGGCGAGGGTGAGGTGCCCGGCGTACTGGATCTCACCACCGGCCGAACCCGTTGGTACGCAACGGGAAGCGCGGGCGTCGCGGTCTCGCCGTCCGGCCTGCTGCTCACCACGACGTGGGCCGACCACCGCTACGTCCACCGGGTGCTGAATTCGGATGGTGACATCATCGGAACGTCGGTGCCCGATCACGGCATCGCCACCGACCTGGCCTTCACCGCGGACGAACGCCACCTCCTCGGTCTCCACCAGTCGCCGGCGGCCTCTCCGGCGCTGACCCGCTGGACCATCCACAGCGGACAGATGCGGCCCCTGCCCGGTCAGCGGCGCGAGGAGATCACCGTCCGCTGGCGGCACCGCGAGTCGGCGCAGTCCCCGGAGTGGCTCTACGAACCGGAGAACGGTCACGGGGGCGTCGTGGTCCACCTGCACGGCGGTCCGCGCAGTCAGCTCAGGCAGATCCACGAACCGATGATCGCCGCACTGGTCGCCGCCGGCTGGACCGTGATCGGCATGAACTACCCGGGCAGTTCCGGTTACGGCGACGCGTTCCGCGACGTCGTGGTCGGCGACTGGGGCGGTGCCGACGCGCGGGCGGTCGTCGACCGGCTGCGGGAACTGCGCGGCGACAGGCCGTTGTGCCTCTACGGGCAGAGCTACGGCGCCTACCTGGCCCTGCTCGCCGCCTCGTCCGAACTGGTGGACGCCGTGGCGGTGTGGGCGCCGGTGACGGACATCGTCGCTCTGCTGGATTCCGCCTCGGGCCTGCACCGGGAATGGCTGCGGACCGAACTCGGGGCGTTGGCGGACGATCCGGACCAGTTGCGGGAACGCAGTCCGCTCCACCGGCCGTTCGTCTTGCCACGGCTGATGATCGGGCACCGCGAGGGGGACGACCGGGTGCCGGTCGCGCAGTCGCGGGCGTTCGTGGAGCTGCACGGGGCGGAGCGGTACGTCGAGCAGCGGGGCGCAGGCCATGAGCCGGGGGACATGGCCGCCTGGACGGCAGGTGTCGTGGCACACCTGGCGGAGTCGGTGTGCGGGGACAACGCGCGAGGTGGCAACGAGCCGCCCGGCGAACGAACGGCGCCAGGACTTGCGGAGGTGTTGGCATGAAAGCGTTGCTGTGGCAGACGGGGCGTCGGCGGTTCGCCCTCTTCTGCGTGCTGGCCGTGCTGCAGGGCCTCGCCCCGGCCGCCGCCATCTCCGCATCCGGCGTGCTGGTCGCCGGACTCCCGGACGATTCGGCGCAGGCCACTCTCGGGCTGGTGTTGTTCGGGTCCGCGCTCCTCGCCGGCACGGTGCTGTCCGCCGTCCTCGACCACGAATCCGCCGTGCTCGACGGGAGGTTCGCCAAGGCGATCCACGCGAAGGTCGCCGGTGCCACCCTGCGCGCGGAGGTGGCGCACCTCGGGGATCCGCGGACGACGAAGGAACTCGGGGCGTTGGCCGAGTTCGAACGGGTCGACGGGTTCGTCGGCACCGCCACGGCCCTCAGGGAGTTGATCAGGCAGCGGGCCACCGGTGTCGGCGCGGCCGCGGTGCTGGCGGCGTTCGCGTGGTGGGCGCCGGTCGTCATGTTCCTCGGGTGGCGCGGGTTGAGCTTCGGCGTGCGGAAGTGGCTCGACCACGGCATGAACCTCGGTGCGCAGCAGGGGGAGAACGCCCTGCGGCGCGCCCGTTACCTGCGCGGGCTCGCGGTGGACAGCCCCGCTGCCAAGGAGATCCGCGTGTTCGGGCTGGCCGGGTGGCTGGTGCCGCTGTACCGCGACTCCTACCTGCACGCCCTGCAGGTCGTGTGGGCCGGACGGAAGCTGGGCATGCGCACGGTGTTCGCGGCGACTGGCGGTGTGCTGGTCGCGCACCTCGTCGTGCTGACGGCGATCGCGCAGGGCACGGTCACACCGGCCGAGATCGTCGTGTACACGCAGGCGGTGCTGGCCACGAGTGCGCTCGGGTACGTGTTCGGTGCCGAGATTCCGCTGGCCCGGGCCCGCAAGGTCGCGGAACTGGCGCGCTCGCTCGCCCGGCGTCTCCCCGCGGCCCCGCCGAGGCCGCAGGTCGTCGCGCCGGCGATCCAGCTCACCGACGTCCACTTCGGCTACGGCGGAAAGCAAGTGCTGAAGGGGATCGACCTGACTGTCCCCCGTGGACAGTCGCTGGCGATCGTCGGCGAGAACGGCGCCGGCAAGAGCACGCTCGTCTCCCTGTTGTGCGGCATCCACCGACCGGACCGCGGTGAAGTCGTGGTGCCCGGCGAGGTCAGCGCGATCGTGCAGCGGTTCACCCGCTTCGAGCTGTCGCTCAGGGACAACATCGGGTTCGGCGCCGGTGACGTCGAGAAGGCGCTGGAACGGGCGGGCGGGACGGGGCTGCTCGACGACCTGCCGCACGGGTGGGACACGGTGCTGTCGTCGTCGCACCCCGGCGGACGTGACCTGTCCGGCGGGCAGTGGCAGAAGGTCGCGCTGGCCAGGGCGTTGCTGGCGGCCGACACCGGGACGCTGATCATGGACGAGCCGAGTGCCGGCCTCGACGTGCTGGCCGAGGAGGAACTCTTCGCGCGGTTCAGCGAGCTGGCGGGCGAGATCACGACGATTCTCGTGTCGCATCGGCTCGCGTCGGTGAGGCACGCCGACCGCATCGTCGTGATCGCGGACGGACGCATCGCCGAGGACGGCACGCATGCCGCACTCATGTCGTTGAACGGGCGGTATGCCGCGATGTACTCGTTGCAGGCCAACAGGTTCGCGGAGAAGGAGGTGAGCCATGCGTGAGATCCGCGTGCTGGTCGCGATGGCGTGGCGGGTGGACCGCCGGCTGACGCTCGCGATGATCGCCGAGCCGTTCGGCAACACCCTCGTGCTCCTGTCCGGGTTGTGGCTGGCGATGCTCACGAACGGCGTGCTGCACAACGACTCCGGCCAGGTCGTCACCGGCGTCGCCGCCCTGGTGCTCGGCGCGGGGCTCGGTTGGCAGCTCGACCTGTCGGCCAGCCAATGGCGAATGGTGCTGGGGGAGAAGGTCGCGCACGCGTTCGACACCGAGATCGCGCGGTTGTCCGCGGAACTGCCGACGCTCGAGCACTTCGAACGCGCCGAGTATCAGGACCAGCTGGAGATCCTGCGGCAGCGGCAAGGTCAGCTGGGCAACTCCCTGAGCGCCCTCGCCGTCACGGTCAAGGCGGTCTGCGCGGGCCTCACGGTGCTGGTCCTGCTGGTCGTCGCACACCCGGCGATGCTCGCGCTGGTGCTGCTCGCGTTGCCCGCCCTGCTGATCACCAAGGCCCAGCAACGATGGCGGGCGCGGGCGGAAGACCTCTCGGCGTTGCCCGGTCGCACCGCCCGCCACCTCCGTGCGGTCGCCCAGGATCGTGACGCCGCCGTCGAGATCCGGCTCTTCGGGCTCGCCGGCACCCTCGAACGCCGCATCGACACGCTCTGGAAAGCCCAGCGCGCACCGCTCGAGCGGGCCGAACGCAAGGTCGCACTCGCTTCGCTCGCCCAGCAGGTCCTGTACGTCGTCGGAGTGATCGCCGCCGTCGGTTTCGTGCTGCACCAGGCGATCCAGGGGAGGTCGGCACCCGGCGACGTGGTGCTGGCGATCTACCTCAGCCAGCAGGTGCAGACCGCCGTGATCTGGCCGATCCAGGCGGTCGCGGGCTTCGGCCGCACCCTGCACACCGTCCGCCGGTTCCTCTGGCTCGCCGACCACGCCCGCACCGCCACCGGCAGCGCGCGACCGCCCGAGCGGCTCGCCGAGGGCGTTCGGCTCGAGAACGTGTCCTTTCGGTACCCCGGCAGCGAGAAGTGGGTGCTGCGCAACGTCTCGCTGACCATCCCCGCCGGGGCCGCGCTGGCCGTCGTCGGCGAGAACGGCGCCGGCAAGACCACCCTCGTCAAACTCCTCACCAGGATGTACGAACCCACCGAGGGCCGGATCACGGTCGACGGCGTGGACCTCGCGGACCTGGACGTCCACGAATGGCGCGCCCGGCTCGCGGCGGCCTTCCAGGACTTCGCGCGCTTCGAGTTCACCGTCCAGCACGCCGTGGGCGTCGGCGACCTCGACCACCTCGACGACGCGGAGCACGTCCGCGACGCGATCACCAGGGCGAGCGCCGACGTGCTGGCGCAGGACGCCCAGCTCGGCACGGCGTGGGGCGGCGCCGACCTCTCCACCGGCCAGTGGCAACGGCTCGCGCTCGCCCGCGGCCTCGCCAGAACCACCCCGCTGGTGCGGTTCTTCGACGAACCGACCGCCTCGCTCGACGCGTTCACCGAGGACGCCCTGTTCGACGGCATGACCAGGGCCACCGACGGCGCCGACGGCATGATCACGGTCCTCGTCACCCACCGCTTCTCCACCGTCCGGTCGGCCGACCTGATCGTGGTGCTGGCCGACGGCGGCATCGCGGAACTCGGCTCCCACCGCGAGTTGCTCGCGCGCAACGGCCGTTACGCGCGGCTCTACCGGTCGCAGGCCGACGCGTTCGCCGATTGACCTGCGGGTACGGGTTTGTCGTCGGAGGCGTGGAAGAAGCAGCGAGGTGAGCACGCGCACCGGGGAGCCGACCCGCCCGCTGCCGATATCGTCCTGATCATCCGATCGGGAGGGTGTCTTGCCGGGGTTCGTCGCGGGGATGGAACGTCACCAGGTCGCCGTCTACCTCGGCGCTCTGGCCGCGGGCGGGGTGGCCGGCTGGACCGCGCCGGGCGCCGGGCCGGTCCTCGAACACGCCATCAACCCCGTGCTGGCCGTTCTGCTGTACGTGACGTTCCTCCAGGTCCCGGTGGCCGAACTCGGGCGTTCGCTGCGGGCGGGCCGGTTCCTGGCGGCCGCGCTCGTCCTGAACTTCGTCGTGGTGCCGGTGGTGGTGGCGGCGCTGTTCGCGTTCCTCCCGGATGATGAGGCCATCCGGTTGGGTGTGCTGTTGGTGTTGCTGACTCCGTGCGTGGACTACGTGATCGTGTTCAGCGGGCTGGCCGGCGGTGACAGCCGGCGCCTGCTCGCCGCCACGCCGTTGCTACTGCTCGCACAGATGGTGCTGCTGCCCGTCTACCTGTGGCTCTTCCTCGGTTCCGGCCTGGCGGCCGTCGAACCCAGGCCGTTCGTCGAGGCGTTCGTGGTGCTGATCGCGATCCCGCTGACGCTGGCGTGGCTCACCCAGACCTTCGCGGCGGAGCGGTTCGCCGGAGCGATCGGCACGACGATGGTGCCGTTGATGGCCGCGACCCTGTTCACGGTCGTGGCGTCGCAGGTGCCGAAGCTCGGTGACGACCTGACGCAGGTCGTGCGCGTGGTGCCGTTCTACGTGGCGTTCCTGGTGGTCATGGCTTTCGCCGGGCTCGTCGTCGCCAGGTTGTGGAGTCTGGACGTGGCGTCGAGCCGTGCGATCGTGTTCACCGGGGCCACGCGCAACTCGCTGGTGGTGCTGCCGCTGGCGCTGGCACTGCCCGGCGACGTCGCGGCCGTCGTCGTGGTGACGCAGACACTGGTCGAGGTGGTCGGCATGGTCGTCTACGTGCGGGTGGTGCCGCGGTTGCTGCCGTGATGCGGCAGCCCGGACCTAGGCCTGTTGTGTGGCGAGCTGACGGTCGCGCAACGGTGCGAGTGCGCTGCTCCAGGCGACGAGCTCGTCGAACATCGTGGACAGCGTGGACACCTGGAAGTCCGACGGCTGGAACTCGCTGAAGTTCTTGAACTCGGTGAACATCGACAGCGACACGCTCGTGCGCACGTCGGCCATCTTCAGCTCACCCGCGACGAGCCGAAGGTGCTCCACGGCCCGTGCGCCACCGACGCCGCCGTACGACACGAAGCCCACGGCCTTGTTGTTCCACTCGGCGAACAGGTAGTCGATCGCGTTCTTCAGCACGCCGGACGTCGAGTGGTTGTACTCGGGCGTGACCATGACGAAGCCGTCGAACTCGGCGATCTTCGCCGCCCACGCCTTGGTGTGGTCGTGCTGGTACTGGCCCATCGCCGGCGGCATCGGCTCGTCGAGGTGGGGCAGCGGGAAGTCCTTGAGGTCGACCAGCTCGAACGTCGCGTCCGTGCGCTCCTGCGCGTGCTGGGCGACCCACTTCGCCACCTGCTCGCCGTTCCGGCCGGGGCGGGTGCTGCCGATGATGATCCCGATGTGCGTCATGTCCTGAGGTCCTTTGCCGAAGATGAAGCGGACCGTACCCCGCTTTCAGAAGTGGACTCTACCCCGTTTGTTTCGGACGGGCTCGGTGCCATGGGTCACAAAGACCGTCTCCTACGATGAACCGATGAGGTGCGGCTGGGGGCTGCGGTGGCCGGATGCCGTGTTGTGGGTGGTCCTGGCGGTGCCGCTGGTGATCGGTGGTCTCGCCGGGCTGGTCGCCGGTCTGCTCCTGCTGACCGGCGCGGTGGTGCTCTTCCGCAGGTTTCCGGTGTGGACGGTGTGCGCGCTCGTCGCGGCCGCGGCGGTTCCGGCGCTGGTGCTGGGCTCGACCGTGACGAACCCGCCGTGGGTCTGGCCGTTCGTCGCGGCCGCGGTCTTCGGGTTCCGGGCCGGACGCCGGGCCGAGGACTCGGTGCTCCTACCCCTGGCCGCTGTGCTGCTCGCCGGACTGCCGGTCAGCGTGCTCGCGGACGGGTCGGTGCGCGGCGGCTTCGGCGTGCTGTTCGGCGTCTACGACTGGTTCGTGCTGGTGCTGATCGTGCTGGTCGTGGTCTTGGGTCCGTGGCTGGCGGGCCGGTATCTGCGGTTGCGTGCGGAACTCGCGGTGGCGGGGCAGGAGCAGGCGCGGTCTCGCGAACGGGCGCGGATCGCGCGCGACATGCACGACTCCCTCGGTCACGAGTGGGGCCTCATCGCGTTGCGCGCGGCCGCTCTCGAGGTGTCGCCGGACCTGCCCGAACGGCATCGGGCGGCGGCGGGTGAGCTGAGGGCGGGCGTGGCGGCGGCGACCGAACGGCTGCAGGAGATCATCGGTGTCCTGCAGCCGCGAGACGAACGGACCGGCGTCACCGAACTGGTCGAACGCGCCGCGGCCGCGGGCATGGACGTCGAGCTGACCCTGGCGGAGCCGTCACCCGAAGCCGTCGAAAGCGCCGTGCACCGGATCGTCCGGGAAGGACTGACCAACGCCGCCAAGCACGCGCCCGGAGCCCCGGTCCGCGTGCAGGTGGAACGCTCGCGGGACAGCACGACCGCGACCGTCGCGAATGGACAGCCGAGCCGGAAGTCCGCTCCGGGGAACGGCACCGGGCTCGCGGGGCTGGCCGAACACGCCCGGCTGCTGGGCGGCACCCTCACCGCCGAGCCACGGGACGGAGGGTTCGTGCTCGTGGCGGAGCTGCCGCACGACGCGCGACCGGAGTCCGTCGGCGAGCCCGCCCGTCGAAGCCTGGTCAACGTCGCCAAGAAGCCTTTGCTGGCCGGTACTTCGGTCGCCGTGCTCGCGATGGCGCTCTACGCGACGGTCGGCGCCAACAACAGCCTCGACCCCGAGGTGTTCGAGAAGATCGAACTCGACGCACCGCGCTCCGGCGTCGAGGCCCTGCTGCCACCGTTCCAGATCCTGGGGGACCCCGAACGCATGCTGTCCGATCCGCCGAAGGGCGCTGACTGCCGCTACCACTGGTCGCGCGAGCAGACCGACGGCCGGCTGTTCCACCGGCTGTGCTTCGCCGAGGACCGGTTGGTGCTCAAGGAGACCCTGCCGCGCAGCGCCATCTCGGCGGGGGAGGCGCGGTGATCCGGGTGCTGCTGGCCGACGACGAACCGCTGACCAGGGCCGGGGTCCGGGCCGTGCTGGGCGCCGATCCGGAGTTCGAGGTGGTCGGTGAGGCGGCCGACGGGCGCGCGGCGGTGGAACTCGCCCAGGCGCACCGGCCGGACGTCGTGCTGCTCGACATCGTGATGCCGCGCATGGACGGGCTGGCCGCGGCGGCCGAGATCCGCCGCACCGTCCCGGGAACCGGCGTGATCATGCTGACGACGTTCTCCGAGGACGAGCACATCGCGCGCGCGTTCGACGGCGGTGCCAGCGGTTTCCTGCTCAAGTCAGGGGATCCGAGGGAGCTCTTCGCGGGCATCAGAGCGGTCGCCGCGGGGGCCGCGTACCTGTCGCCGAAGATCGCGCACTGGGCGATCCGGCGGCTGGGTGGTGAACGGGTGTCCGGCGCGGCTCGCGCACGGGACCTGGTCGCGGGTCTCACCGAGCGCGAACGGGAGGTGCTCGCCCTGGTCGGCGCCGGGCTGCCCAACGCCGAGATCGGCCGGCGGCTGCACGTCGTGGAGGGCACGGTGAAGGTGTTCGTCAGCTCGATCCTGCGCCGGCTGGAGGTGCCGAACCGGGTGCGCGCGGCGATCATCGCGTTCGAGGCCGGGCTGGTCGACGAGGGCTGATCTACGTCTTTCGATCAGTACCACCGGCAGCGTTCGACAGATGCCGGCCGGCAGGTGGGATCGACAGGCTCGGCCGTGTGAAAACCAGCTACAAAGCCGTTGTGGCGGCCGGGATGCTGACGGTCGCGCTGGCCGCGCCCGCACTCGCCGCGCCCGTTCCGCTGACCCTGCCGAGGCCGACCGGTCCGTTGTCCGTCGGCACCACCGAACTGCACCTCGTGGACGAGTCCCGCGCCGATCCGTGGACGCCGGGCAGGTCACGCGAACTGATGATCTCCTTGTGGTATCCGGCAACACCCTCGTTCCGGGCGCCGGTGCGGCACCTCGGCCCGGGGATCGCGGCGTTCTACGACCAGACCTCCGCAGGCTCGGTCGGGCTCGATCCCGGTGTCGCCGACTTCGCGGGCACCCGCACCCACGCGAGGGCGGCGCCGCCACTTCCGGGCCGCCGTCCGGTGATCCTCTACTCGCCGGGACGCGGGCAGTCGCGTTCGTTCTGCACCACGCCCGTCGAGGACCTCGCCAGCCGCGGCTACGTCGTCGTCACCATCGACCACACCTTCGCGGGTCCCGTGGAGTTCCCGGACCGCGTCGAACTCCCGGTCAGCCGCGCGGACACGGCGCTGATGATGCGGGAACGGGTGCGCGACACGAGTTTCGTGCTGGACCGGCTCGGCACCACGGCGTTGGCGGGCGTGATGGACCTGTCGAGGGTCGGCATGGCCGGCCACTCCATGGGCGGGTTCACCGCAGCCGAGGCCATGCTCACCGACGCGCGCATCGACGCCGGCGCCAACCTCGACGGCAGCATGGACCCGAACTCGGGCCAGGCGAGCGCGCGCGGCGCCGACCGGCCGTTCCTGCTGATGGGCGGCGGCACGAGCGGGGCCGACCGGCACCCGCACAACCACCTGCACGCACCGGACTGGGCGTCGTTCTGGGCGAACTCCACCGGGTGGAAGCGGGACGTGTACCTGCCCGCCGCGGAACACGCGAGCTTCACCGACGCCCAGGTGCTGCTGCCCCAGATCGACCGCTCGCACCCGTTGCCCGCGGACAAGCTCGCGGCGGCGATCGGCACGGTTGACGCGGACCGATCGCTTGCGGCTCAACGGGACTACCTCGCGGCGTTCTTCGACCTGCACCTGCGCGGGCGGCACACCACCCTGTTCGACGGGGCATCGCCGCACCCGGACGCGAGGCTCGTCCCGTGACCGCGTTCCTCGACTGGCTCGCGACCCTGCCGCCGGCCTGGGTGATCGTCGCCGCCGGTGTGCTCGTGTTCGGCGAGTGCACGCTCGGCCTGGGTTTCATCGCGCCCGGCGATACCGGTCTGTTCGTGCTCGGCACCACCGCCACCAGCCCGCCCGCGTTCGTGCTGATGTGGCTCGTGACCACGGTGTGCGCGGTCGGTGGCGACTCGGTCGGGTTCCTGATCGGCCGGCGTTACGGGGCACGGCTGCGCGAGTCGCGGATCGTGCGACGGCACGGCGCGCGGCACTGGGACCGTGCGACCGACTTCCTGAGGCGCAGGGGAGCCGTCGCAGTGTTGATCGCGATCTTCCTCCCGGTGCTGCGCACGCTGCTGCCGGCCGCCGCCGGAGCCGCCGGGCTGCCGTACCGGACGTTCCTGCCCGCCGTGCTCGTGGGCGCCACCGGGTGGTGCGCGTTGCACATCGGACTCGGTGCGGCGGCGGGGGAGACCGCTCGCAGGATCGAGAAGGTCGTCGGCACCGGGAGCATGCTCGTGGCCGTCGCGGTGGTCGTCGCCGGAATGATCGCGGTCCGGTCAGGAATCGAGAAGCACCGGTCCCGGGGTGACGCCTAGCGTTTCCGGCATGACCTCATTCGACGCGATCACCCTCGAAGTGGCCGACCTCGCGGCCGCCGAACGCTTCTACGCCACCGCTTTCGGACTCGGCTCCCGGCTGCGGCTGCGCGCCTCGCAGGAACCGGCGACCGGTTTCCGCGGGTTCACCCTGTCCCTCACGGTGGCGCAGCCCGCCGACGTCGACCTGCTGATCGGCGGAGCGCTCGACGCCGGCGCGACCGTGCTCAAGCCCGCCGGGAAGTCCCTGTGGGGCTACGGCGGGGTGGTGCAGGCGCCGGACGGCACCATCTGGAAGGTCGCCACCTCGGCGAAGAAGAACACCGGCCCGTCGACCGGGCGGATCGACGACGTCGTACTGCTGCTCGGCGCCACGGACATCGCCGCGAGCAGGCAGTGCTACGTCGACCAGGGGTTCACCGTCGAGAAGAGCTTCGGCCGCATGTACGTGCAGTTCGCCGCGGCCGGCTCGGTGAAGCTCGGGCTGTACCGCCGGCGTGCGCTCGCCAAGGACGCCGGGGTGGCGCCCGAGGGATCCGGCTCGCACCGGATCGTCCTGAACGGCGCCGGTGAGTTCACCGACCCGGACGGGTTCGCGTGGGCGTCAGGGCAGCCGGCCGGCCAGCTCGGAACGTGAGCGGATGCCGAGCTTCGTGTAGACCTTGCGCAGGTGGTACTCGATGGTCTTCGGGCTCAGGAACAGGGCGGCGGCGACCTCGCGGGTGGTCTTGCCCTCCGCGAGCAGCAGTGAGACCTGCAACTCCTGCGGCGTAAGGGTTTCGCCCGGTGCCCTGCGCTGGATGGTCTCGCCGGTGGCGCCGAGTTCGATCGCGGCGAGGTCGGCCCAGCGCGCCGCCCTGAGGTTCTCGAACGTCTCCAGCGCGGCGTGCAGGTGCGGCCGGGCGTCCACCCGCCGCCGGGCGCGGCGCAGGCGGGCACCGTAGGCGAGCCGGGTGCGCGCGGTCTCGAAGTCGTCCAAAGTCCTTTCGTGGTAACCCAAAGACGCCTCGAAGTGCTGGTCGAAGTCCGCGCTGACCACCCCCAGCGTCCGTTCGGCGCGTCCCATCGCCCACGGCTGACCCTTCGCGGCGGCTTCAGCCCGGTAGCGCCGCGCCATTCGCACCGCGTCGTCTCTTCTGCCCAGCCGCACCAACGCGTCGGCGAGTTCCGGCGCGGGGGACAGGTCCGGGTCGGTGAGTCCGAGCTCGTCCAGCAGGGCGGCGAGTTCTTCCAGGTGCGTCAACGCCTTGGCCGGATCACCGAGTTCCAGCTCTCCCAGCGCGAACAGCGACCAGACCCGTCCGATGTGGATGTCACGGGCGCGGCAGATCGGCAACGCCTCTGCGACCAGCGCACGGCACCGTTCCTCGTCACCCAGCCTGGCCCGCAGCCAGGCGAGTCCGGCCAGGCACATCGCCAGGTCGGTCTCCTGCCCCGTCTCCCGGGCCAGCCTGGTCGCCTCGTCGTAGGTGGCTTCGGCGCGGACCCACTGGTTCGTCGTGGCCTCGTCTCGTGCGACGTGGAAGAGCAGGGCCGGCAGCGTGCCGACCGCCGCCTCCGCGCGGGCGTCGGCGACGATGCGCCTCAGGTCGGCACCGGAGTCCGCGTCGCGCAGGAACATCGGGCCGATCATCAGCCAGGACAGCCTGCGCCGGTCGTCGCGGAGCAGACCGGAGGAGGCGAGCAGGCCGACCGCGGCGCGGATCTGGTCGGTGCCGCCCTGGTTGGCGAGGATCCGGGCCACGCCTGCTGCCATCTGGCCGAGGCCTTGTGCCGTCGGGGTCGTGACGTGGTCCAGCAGGGCCTCGATCTCGTGTGCCAGCTTCAGCCCGGTGGTGGTGTCGCCCAGGTAGAAGCAGGCGTTGACGGCGTCGGCCAGGAGGAGCACGGTCGCGTTCGGGGCTGGGGAGTCGGCTGCTGCCAGTCGGCAGAGGTCGCGGGCTTCGGTCAGGGAGCCGGTTCGGGCTGCGATCGCGGCTCGGAGTTCGACTGCTCGGAGTTCGACTGCTCGGAGTTCGGTGGTGCGGAGTTCGGCGGTGCGTAGTTCAGTGGTGCGCAGTTCGGCGGTGCGCAGCGGGATGGCAGGGGCGGCCGGGTTGCCTGCGTCGTGCAGAGACGAGACGTCTCGTCTCGGCTGGTCGGCCGGTCCGCGCGCCTCGTCGAGCAACGAGACGGACCGTCTCGTCTCGCCGGCCAGCCAGGCCGACTCCGCCGCGGCGACGCACAGCGAGGCGTGCTGCCCCACGTCCGGGCTCAGCCGGGCAGCCCGCGCGTAGGCAGCGGCCGCGACGTCGTGCGCGCTCCGGTCGTGCGCCCGGCCGGCGGCCTGGACCAGCAGGTCGGCGACGTGCGCGTCCGGTCCCATCGACGCCTCGGCCAGGTGCCAGGCGTGCCGGTCGGCGTCGTGTGGTCCGAACGCCTCGGCCACGGCGCGGTGCACGGACCGGCGGTGTTGCGGATCGGTGTCGCCGTAGACCGCCGCTCGGATCAGCGGGTGCCGGAACTCGGCGCGGCCGTCCGAGATTCGCACCAGCCCGGCGCTCTCGGCCTCGGCCAGGGCGTCGACGGCGACTCCGAGCACCGCGCACGCGCCGGCCACGACTCGCAGGTCCGTGCCCGCCACCGAAGCCACGGTCAGCGCGGCGCGTCCGGGGGCGCTCAGGGACCGCGCCTGCGAGGCGAACTCGCGGGCCAGTGCTGCCGACACCGGTAGTGGCGCCTCGGGCGAGAGGTGTTCGAGTGGGCGGGCCGCCAGTTCGATCAACGCCAGCGGGTTGCCGGCCGTCGCCCGGTGCAGTCGTGCGACCAGCTCGGGTGGCACCGCCGCGCTGGAACGGCTCGACACCAGCTCGCCGGCCGCGGTGAGGTCGATGCCGGACAACGGCAGTGCGGGCAGCGGGGGATCCGGCGACCGGGTGGTGGCCACCAGCACGATCGGGTCGGCGGCGAGCCTGCGTGCCGCGAACGCCAGCGCGTCCGCCGAGGGGCGGTCCACCAGGTGCAGGTCGTCCAGGAGAACCGCCACCGGGCGTTGTTCGGCGAACCGGCACAGCAGGCTGAGGGTGGCGGCGCCCACCGCGAAGCGGTCGATGGCGGGTCCGGAACTCAGTGCCAGCGCCACGGACAACGCCTGCGCCTGCGGGCCCGGGATCTCGCCGAGGCAGTCCAGCGCTGGCCGCAGCACCTGGTGCAGTGCGCCGAACGGGATGTCCTGCTCGGGTTCGCTGCCGGCCGCCTGCAGGACCGTCATGCCGGTGGCGCAGGACGACGCGAACCGCAGCAGCGCGGTCTTGCCGACGCCGGGCTCGCCGGTGATCGCCAGCGCGCCGCCGTGCCCGAGCCGGGCGCTCGCGACGAGCCGCTCGACCTGTCGACGCTCGGACTCGCGTCCCATCAGCACACGGGGCAGTCTAGGCGGGCAACCGTGACCAGGCGCTGTCCTGCAAGTTCGTCTGGTGAGAGACGCGGGCGAGAGTCCCGGAGGCGGTGCCGCCGCAATGCCCTCATACCTGGGCGTATTGGGGCGTTGCGGCGGTGCCGTCTCCGGGGCCCTCGGCCGCCGCTGTCGCCCGACGAGACTTGCAGGACAGGGCCTAGGTGGGGCACCTGATGCGGCTGACCCGTTGGCGCTCATAGGTTCCGACCCTCACAGGAGGGAAGAGCAGATGACCACTACGAGACCCGAGGTCGACACCGACAAGCTCATGCAGTTCGTGTTCCGGGCCGTCGACGAGGTCGGCGCGACGCTCAACGCCGCGCTCGTCGTCATGGGCGACAAGCTCGGCTACTACCGCCTCATGGCGTCCGGCGAGCCCATCAGCCCCGCCGAGCTCGCCGACCGCAGCGGCACCGCCGAGCCGTACGCGCGGGAGTGGCTCAACGCCCAGGCCGCCGGTGGTTACGTGTCCTACGACTCCGTGACCAGCCGGTACACGTTGCCGATCGAACACGCGGTGGCGCTCACGGTCGAGGACAGCCCCGCGTTCCTGCCCGGCATGTTCCAGATCGCGCTGGGCACCGTGAACGACGCCGGACGGGTGCTCGACGCGGCGCGCAGCGGGTCCGGTGTCGGCTGGCACGAGCACAGCAGCGACGTGCACATCGGCTGCGAGCGGTTCTTCCGGCCGAGCTACGCGGCGAACCTGATCGAGGGCTGGCTGCCCGCGCTCGACGGCGTGACCGCGAAACTGCGGGCCGGGGCACGGGTCGCCGACGTCGGCTGTGGTCACGGCGCATCAACGATCCTGATGGCACAGGCCTTCCCGAACTCCGCCTTCACCGGGTCGGACTACCACCCCGAGTCGATCCAGATCGCCCGCGAACGGGCGGAGGCCGCCGGGGTCGCCGACCGCGTGACGTTCGAAGTGGCGTCCGCCAAGGACTTCAGCGGCACGGGCTACGACCTCGTGACCATGTTCGACTGCCTGCACGACATGGGCGACCCGGTCGGCGCGGCGAAGCACGTGAAGAACGCGGTGGCGGCCGACGGCACGTGGATGATCGTCGAACCCATGGCGGGCGACCACGTCGAGGACAACCTCAACCCCGTCGGCCGCACCTACTACGGCTTCTCCACGCTGCTGTGCACGCCGGCCTCGCTGTCGCAGGACGTCGGACTGGCGCTCGGCACGCAGGCCGGGCCCGCGCGGATCCGCGACGTGGCGGTGGCCGGCGGTTTCAACCGGTTCGCCGGAGTGGCGCAGACGCCGTTCAACCAGGTCCTCGAAGTCCGGCCGTGAACACCGAGCCGCGCCCGGTGCGCGAGGCCGACAGCAGGGGTTTCGCCGAGCGCGCCGGGGTGCGGCTCGCGTTCCAGGTCTACGACAACCCGGGCCGGCCGACGGTGCTGCTGATGCCGACGTGGTCGATCGTGCCGTCGAGGTTCTGGAAGGCGCAGGTGCCCTACCTGGCAAGGCACTTCCGGGTGGTCACGTTCGACGGCCGCGGCAGTGGCGAGTCGAGCCGCCCGGCCGGGGGCGAGTCCTATGTGGACGACGAGTACGCGGCGGACACCATCGCGGTCCTGGACGCGACGGACACCGGGCAGGCCGTGCTGGTGGCGTTGTCCCGAGGGGACGCCTGGTCGGTGCTCGCCGCCGCCCGCCACCCCGAACGGATCTCCGGCATCGTCGCGATCGGCCCGGCCAGCGGGTCGCTCATCGGTGTCCAGGAACAGGAGAAGCAGTCCTGGGAGTCGGCCGAGGGCAAGTACAACCGGGACTACTGGCTCAACGGCGGCTACGACGACTTCGCCGACTGGTTCTTCGCCGGGATGTTCGCCGAACCCCACTCCACCAGGCAGATCGAGGACGCGGTGCGGTGGGCGCACGAGATCGAGCCCGCGACGCTGGTGGACACGACGGCCGGTCGGCTCGCCTCCCCGTCGATCGCGGACGACTGCCGCGAGGTCCGCTGCCCGGTGCTGGTGATCCACGGGACCGGCGACCGCGTCCGCCCGCACGCCATCGGGGAACGCCTCGCCGAGCTCACCGGCGGTTCGCTGGTGCTGATCGACGGCGCCGGTCACGGCGTGCACGCCCGCGACCCGGTGCGGATCAACCTGCTGGTCAAGGACTTCGTTGATCGTGTTCATCCAGATGTTCAGCGCATCCGAACGTCCCGGACCAGGCCGCCGCGGGCGCTGTACCTGAGCTCACCGATCGGTCTGGGCCACGCCCGCCGTGATCTCGCCATCGCGACCGAACTGCGCAAGCTCCATCCGCGCCTGCAGGTCGACTGGCTCGCGCAGCACCCGGTCACCGAGGTGCTCGGGCCGGCGGGGGAGCGGGTGCACCCGGCGTCCGCTTGGCTCGCGAACGAGTCGTCGCACGTGGAGGACGACGCGGGTGAGCACGACCTGCACGTGTTCGAGACGTTCCGCCGCCTGGACGCGGTGCTGGTCACCAACTTCATGGTGTTCCACGACGTGCTGGAGGCCGAGGACTACGACCTGGTGATCGGCGACGAGGCCTGGGACGTGGACTACTTCCTGCACGAGAACCCCCGCCTGAAGCGGTTCTCGTTCGCGTGGCTGACGGACTTCGTCGGCTGGTTGCCGATGCCGGACGGCGGCGCCCGCGAGCAACGCCTGACCGCCGACTACAACCTCGACATGATCGAGCAACGAGCCCGCCACCGCCGCGTTCGCGACCGGTCGGTGTTCGTCGGCAACCCGGACGACGTGGTCTCGCTGCCGTTCGGCGAGGGCCTGCCCGCGATTCGCGAGTGGACGGAGCAGAACTTCGACTTCTCCGGCTACGTCACGGGATTCGACCTGCCCGAGAAGCGGGAGACGGCACGAGGGACCGGCGAGAAGCTGTGCGTGGTCACGGTCGGCGGTTCGAGTGTGGGGGAGTCCTTGCTGCGACGCGTGCTCGACGCCGTTCCCGCCGCACGGCGGAAGGTGCCGGGCCTGAGGTTCCTCGTCGTCACCGGGCCCCGCATCGACCCGGCGTCACTACCGGGGCAGGACGGCGTCGAGTTCCGCGGGTACGTGCCCGACCTGCCCCGCTACCTCGCCGCGTGCGATCTCGCGGTGGTGCAGGGCGGCCTGACGACGTGCATGGAGCTGACCGCCGCCCGGCGTCCGTTCATCTACGTACCGCTGCGCCACCACTTCGAGCAGAACTTCCACGTACGGCACCGGCTCGAACGCTACGGAGCGGGCCGGTGCATGACGTACGAGGAGGTCTCCGACCGCGACGTCCTGGCTGCCGCGATGGCCGAGGAGATCGGCCGCGAAGTGCGCTACCGCAGCGTCGAGACCGACGGTGCTTCCCGGGCCGCGGCCCTTCTCGCCGAGCTGCTCTGAGGGGGGTCAGTCCGTCGAACGGTCGTCGGCCGCCGCGGTCTGGGTGAGCACGGCGACCGTCTGCTCCAGCCCGCGCTGCACCTCGTCGCCCTGCGCCTCCCGGACGCTGTGCAGGCTCACCGTGATCCGCGACCGGCCCGGCGCGACCTCCTCGATCTGGAGTTCGCCGTGGTAGTCGTCCGGGCCCTCGGCGCCCCACTCGAGCGTCCGCCGCTCGGCGTCCGGCCGCACCCACGCCTCGCCCTCGACGTGGTGGCCGTGCACCTCGGCCTCGACGTGCACCTGCTCACCGCCCTCCGGCTCGGCCGCGGTCATCTGCGGGAAGTAGCGGGGCAGGTTCCGCGGCTCGGCCAGGAACCCGAACAGGGTGTCGGCCGGGATGTCGGCTTCAGCTGTGTGCGTGTACGTCGTCATGGCGGTCGGGGTACCCGGTCTTCCGCTCGGCGAACACGTCCCGCGTCCGTGCCAGATGTTCGTGCCATCCGCGCTGGTCGCGTCGGAACACGGGCACGACGAACGCCCCGCCGACGTACAGCGCGACGACCACCAGGTCCCACCAGCCGATGTCGACCAGCGGCGACACCACGGTCGCGTAGGCCATGAACCCGGTGAGGCCGAGCAGTTCGCGCAGTGCGAGCTGGAACGGGTTGGCGCGCGACCCGTCCGCGGAACGGATCCGGTAGTGCAGCAGCACTCCGCCGATCGTCATCCCGTTCGCCGCGGCCGGCAGCACCACCCGGAACGCCACGAGCACGCACACGGCCCACCGCGGATCCGAGTGCAGCTCGAGCTTCGCGATCACGATCACCAGCACGAGCTCGGAGATCAGCCCGAGGATCCGGCGCGGCACCGTGACGGTCTCGACCGGCGCGCTCGACTCGTCGGACGAGGGCACCCTGGGCACGACGAACGCGGCCGGCGCCATCATCCAGCCCAGCAGACCGCCGAAGGTGTTCGAGATCAGGTCGTCCACGTCGGCGATCCGGTACGGGCACGGGTAGAAACCGAGGTTGCCGGTGTACTGCACCACTTCCACGGCCAGCGAGACGCCCAGGCTGATCGCGATCACGGCGAGCGGCCCCTTGCCGTACGCCTTGCGCAGCACCACACCCAGCGGCACGACCAGCGCGACGTTGAACAGCTGCTGCAGGAACGCCTGCGACCTCACCATCGCGAGGACGCCGGAACGCCCGTTCGCCGCCATGTTGTTGCTCATGTCGGTCACCCACTGGAAGGGGACCGTGGACAGCATCTGCTCGCCCGTGCACAGCTTCGACACGTCCGAGGGGAACGGCAGGAAGATCAGCGCCAGCGCCACGAGCCCGTAGGCCAGCAGGCCGTAGAGGACGAACGCGCGGCGCGGCTCGACCCGCCGGAAACGGAAGTAGTGCAACAGGACCAGGGGAACGAGGACCATCAACCCGACACCCACGAACGCCAGGAAACCGGTTCGGGCGGTTTCCCAGTACGACGCCATCATGAGCGGACCAATGCCCGCTCGCGTCTCCCGGCAAACCTTGATCGGGCAAGTTGCGGCGAACGGCTCAGCGGCGCCGCGCGAGGTAGACGGTGTTGGTCGAATCCCTGCCCTGCAGGGGATTGGGGAAGCTGACCACCTCGGCTCGCACGTCGGTGAACACGGCCGAGAGGGTGTCGGTGTACTCGGCCTCGGGCGGGTCGTTGGACCAGAGCGCGAAGATCCCACCGGACTTGAGCAGGCCGGCGAGGCGGTGCGCCCCCTCGACGGTGTAAAAGTCGGCGTTGGTGGGGTGCAGCAGGTGGCGCGGGGAGTGGTCGATGTCGACGATGATCGCGTCGAACTCCCTGCCGGGCGTGGCCGCGTCGTAGCCCTGGCCGGAGCGGGTCAGTGCGAAGAAGTCACCGTGCACCAGTGCGCAACGCTCGTCCGCCCCCAGCGTCCGGCCGGCGGGGATGAGGCCCTGCTGGTGCCATTCGATGACCTCGCCGAGGGCGTCGACGACCACGAGCGAGGCGATGTTCTCGTGTTCCAGGACGGTCTGCGCGGTGTAGCCGAGCCCGAGGCCGCCCACCACGACGGTCAGGTCGTGGCCGGGCAGCTCCGCCAGCGCGAGGTTCGCCAGTTCCACCTCCGCCACGGTGAAGAGGCTCGACATCAGGAACTCCTCGTTGAGCTTGATCTCGTGGATCTCCCTGCCGGTACCGGGTTCGAGCCGGCGGCGCAGGGTCAGCTCGCCCAGCGGGGTCTGGCGGTAGTCGAGTTCCTGGAAGCGCGCACTCATGCGACGGCACGGTACCTCGTGGACACGGACGGGTGAGTGGAGCGGTCAGCCGGCGAAACGGCCGATCGCGACGAACGCCGCCAGCGCCAGCAGAACCACGTTGACGGGCAACGACTTCGTCTCGCCGAGCTTGAGGTGCGCCCGCGCGGCGAAGACCTGGACGACGACCAGCCCGACGGCGGCGATCGGCGTCAGGACCGGGGCGATGCCGGTCAGCCACGGCAGGACCAGGCCGAGCGCGCCGAGCACCTCGACGGCGCCGATGCCCTTCACCGCCGTACCGGACACGTCCCTCGCCCAGTTCCCGTTGGACGCGACGATCTGCTCGTGCGAGCGCACGAGCTTCATGAGACCGCTTGCCAGGTAGACGGCGGCCAGCAGACCCTGGACCACCCACAGCGCGATGTTCATTGCAGACTCCGATCCTTACCTCTTGTGCGTAGCCTCATGATGTGTCTGTGTTGAGGGCGCCACAAAAGGCACATCGGTGTATGTGTCCAGGACGGGAGGGCTGGTTGTGACGGGGTTCACCCGCTCGAACGGCTGCCCGCCGCCGATGAACGACGGCGGCGCGGTCCGCGAGGTGCTGGACCGCATCAGCGACAAGTGGAGCCTGCTGGTGGTCGGCGCGCTGCGCGAGGGTCCGCTGCGCTTCGGCGCGCTGGAGAGGACGATCACCGGCATCTCGCAGCGGATGCTCACGCTGACGCTGAAGCACCTCGTCGAGGACGGCCTGGTCAGCCGCACGGCCTACGCGGAGGTGCCGCCGCGCGTCGAGTACGAGCTGACCGGGCTCGGGAAGACGTTGATGCCACTGGTGATCGCGCTCGCCGAGTGGGCGCTGGAGCACAGCGACGAGATCAACGCCAACCGCCGGCGGTAGAGGTCGTCGAACGGGGTGTGACGACGATCTAGGAGCGGGTCCGCTCGTAGTGCCGGGCCACCCGCGCTCGATTGCCGCACACGTTGGCGGCGCACCAGACCCGGCGCTTGTTCTCCGCCAGGAACATCATCGAACAGGCCGGGTTGGCGCACGCCCGCACCCTGCCCAGCCGTTCGGGGTCGGCCAGCAGCCGGATCGCCTCTCCCGCGATCGCGGCCAGCGCGGGATGACCGGTGTGGTCGTCGTGCCAGCGGACCCCGGCACGCGCCTCGGAACCCCAGCCGTCGAGCCGGGGGCTCGTGGGGACCGAGGCGGCGACGGCGTTGAGGTCCGCGATCCGCGCAGGGTCGGGCGTGCGACCGGTCAGGTGGGCCTCGAACAGGTCCTGGAGCAGCGAACGGAGCCGGCGGGTCGCGCTCAGCGGCGGTGGCGGCGCGACAGGCAGGCGGTCGGCCTGCAACGACCACCACGTCGCGTGGGCGGTCTCGTCGGCGATGAGGTCCTTGACCGGGGCGACGCACAACGCCCGCGTGTCCACCAGGTCGAGCGCGACGAGCGGCTCGGCCCCCATCGGGAACCCTGCCGCCTGGAACTCGGCCAGTGTCGTCGCCACGCTTCTCCTAACGGTTACGAACCCGGTTGAGACGTTAGCAGATTCTCGCCGAAGGAGCTTGCGCCGCCAAACCTAACGCGTATACGGTCGTTCTACCCATTAGAACGAACCGAGGAGAACGACATGCCCGCGATCCGCCACCGCCACGTCGAGGTCGACGGCCTGAAGGTGTTCGTCCGGGAGGCCGGAGACGTGGACAGGCCGACGATCGTGCTGCTGCCGGGCTACCCGTCGAGCACCCGCGCCTACGTGCGGCTGATCGACCGCCTCGCCTCGTCCTGGCACGTCGTCGCCATCGACTACCCCGGCTTCGGCTCGTCCGACCCGCTGCCCGGCGAACCGACGTTCGACCGGCTGGCCGTGGTGACCGGCCAGGTCATCGACCTGCTCGGCATCGGCGACTACGCCGTCTACATGTTCGACTTCGGCTCCCCGGTGGGCTTCCGCGTCGCCCTCGAGCACGACCGGCGCGTCCAGGCCGTGATCACCCAGAACGGCAACGCGTACGTCGAGGGGCTCGGTCCCGACATGCAGGGCCTGAACGGCTGGTGGAAGGACCGCTCGCAGGACCAGGAGATGATCGACTGGGTCGTCAGCCTCGACGGCACCCGCCACCAGTGGCTCGCGGGCGCCCAGGACCCCGAGCGCATCGACCCCGAACAGGCGCTCGCCGACCAGCGCGTCCTCGACCTGCCCGGCCGCGCCGACTACATGAGGTCCCTGTTGTGGGACTACCAGACCAACATCGGCCGCTACCCGGCCTGGCAGGCGTGGCTGCGCGAACGGCAGCCGGCGGTGCTCGCCGTCTGGGGCCGTCACGACACGTTCTTCGTGCCCGCCGGAGCCGAGGCCTACCGCCGCGACGTGCCCTCCGCCGAGGTCGTGCTGCTCGACACCGGGCACTTCGCCCTGGAGGAGGCGGCCGACGAGATCGCCGGGCACGTGCACACGGTGCTGGCGAAGACTTTCGCCTGACCTGGGGATTCAAGAAAAGGTGCAAGAGCTCCGCAACACCGGTTCCTCATCGTGATGACGCGGCTACCAGTCGTGCACACGAGGAGGGGACATGATCAGGAAAGTGACCGCGGCGCTCGCGGTGGCGGGCGCGGTGCTGCTGGGGCTGGCAACACCCGCGTCGGCCGAGGTGCAGGTGAACCCGTTCTGCCAGAACGGGAGCGGCTACCAGACCCGCGTCGACATCAGTGACATCGTCGCCACCAACGGTGTGTCGGTCGGCACGGTCGAGCTGTGCCGCGCGGGCAGCCTGTACTTCGCCTTCGCGCTGTTCGACAAGCCCATGACCGCGAGCCAGTACGCACAGGTCTGGCTCCACCGCTACGACCGCGGCGAGCTGGTCGGCGCCGTCAACTGCGACAGCCCCGGCGGCAACAAGCACATCAAACCCGGCGAGCGACGCTGCTGGACCCCGAACCTGAACGGCGCGGCCTCCAGGTACACGTTCATGGCGTCGGCCCTGCAGTACAGCAGTCACACGGGCGACCTCCTGTCCGGCGGAGTCACGGACGAGAGGCGCTGATCCGCCCGAGACGGGCTCCCGTCGTCGGATGACGTCGTGGTGCCGCCCGCACGTCGTGGGGCGGCACCACGATCGTCTACATCAGGATGAAGTAGGGCGAGTACACGGCGCCGGTGGAGTCCTTCCAGTCCTTGCCCTGGCAGATCTGACCGTTCTGCGGCTCGATGACCTGGACGGTGCCGCTGGTGTCGATGAAGACGTTGACGGCGTGCGCGCTGTTCTTCGTCGTCCCGAAGATGATGCCGACCGCGTAGCCGTACTCCGGGCTCGCCGCGTAGGCGTCCTTCGAGGACTGTGCTTTGTAGACGTAGCTGAAGTCGTCGCAGTCGAAGTAGTTGGCCTTCCAGCTGTACTGCGCGAGCCCGGAGTTCTGGTAGGTCGACATCGCCTGCGCGGTCGTGACAGCCTGGTAGTACAGGTCCCCGGTGTTGAGCTTCAGGTCGTAGCTGGCATCGGGCCACGCGGCGCTGAACAGGCTGTTCAGCTTCTTCTGCTGCACGTAGAACTTGTGGAACGTGAGCGAGGCGGCGGAGTGCGAACTCGAGACGTACGCCCAGTTCCACGAACCGGAGTCCGAGCACAGGGTCATGGTCGTGCCGTTGTTGTTCCACGACAGGGTGTAGGCCTGCGAACCGTCCGCGTTGGTCTGGGCGGCCTTCGCGGTCATCGACATCACCGGATAGCCGGTGCCGTAGTCGGACGGCGCCCAGAAGGCGTACTCCCACGAGGTCGCGGTGCCGTTCGAGTGCAGTGGCCAGGTACGTGCCGGCATGGTGATCGACGAGGGCGTGCTGACCGGGTTCGCGGAGAACTGCAGCGGGAACACGTCGGTCCAGTAGCTGTTGTAGGCGCCGAAGTACGCCCACTCCCAGGAGCCGCTACCCGCGTCCTGGACGCTCAGCACCCGTCCGTGGGAGTCCTGGATGACGTACGGCGTGTTCGCGTCCAGCTGCTCGGCGGGGATCGGCTCGCTCAGCGAGAGGATCGGGCCCTCGCCTCTGGCGAGGCCCGGTGCGTTCTCGCCTCTTCTCGGGGCGTGCAGGTGGCCGGCGAGCAGGTCGCCGGGGTTGGCGTGCCGTTCGCGCGGGGCGGGGAGGAGCAGCTCGGTGGTCTCGGTCGGGGTGATGCGCAGGATCGTCATGGCGGCCTCGGAAAGGAAGGGGTTTGGACCCGTTCAACGTTCCGCCGGCCGCCGTGGCGCGACAAGATATCTATAGGTGGACCGGAGAGGCCGCCGCGGGCGTTGCGCTCCGGCAAGCCACCCGGAGGTGTGTCGCTGCCGGGTGAAATCCGCCGCGCTGCCTCTTGACCCGGTCAAGCAGTGCTATTCGGTGGAGTCACCGCTGGCGCAGCGCGGCCTCGATCGCCTCGGTGACGGTGGCGTCCTCGGGCTCGGTGCGCGGCCGGAACCGGCCGATGACCTGGCCGTCGCGCGAGACGAGGAACTTCTCGAAGTTCCACTGCACGTCACCGGCCGTGCCGTCGGCGTCGGCGTGCCGGGTCAGCTCCTGGTAGACGGCGTGCTGATCGGGCCCGTTGACCTCGATCTTCTCGAAGAGGGGGAACGACACCCCGTACGTCGCCGAGCAGAACGTGGCGATCTCCTCGGCCGTGCCCGGCTCCTGGCCCATGAACTGGTTGCACGGGAAGCCGACCACGGAGAAGCCCTCGGTGCCGTACTTCTCCTGCAGCCGCTCCAGGCCCGCGTACTGCGGGGTGAGGCCGCAGCGCGAGGCGACGTTGACGACGAGCGCCACCTTGCCCCGCAGTGCCCCCAGGTCGCCGGGCTCACCCGCGAGCGTGCGGACCGGGATGTCGTAGATCTCCATGCCGCCAACGTAGTTCATGTCTTGGACCCTCCGGGAGCGGGCACGATCCGGGAGGCGAGTGAGGGCGGCGCGGGGGCGACGCCCGGCCCGCCCGCGTCGACCCAGTCGATCACGCCCTCCACCGTCTCGTCGTCCAGCACGGACCCGACCCACACCGCCCGCGCCCCGACCGCACGGGCGGCGGGACTGGGCCGCACGACGACCACGTTCGACGACTCGCACGCGTCCAGGCAGTCGGCCACGAGCACGGAGGGGATCCGCTCCCGCAGCACCGCGAGCTGGTGGTCGTGGTCGACCTCGGGGTGCTTGCGCGCGGTGCCGCAGCAGCAGCCGCGGCACACGGTGATCCGGGAACTCATGATCACCGTTCTACGCAGTCGACTGTTCGTTGCACAACGAGCACATTCCGCTGGCCGTCCGGGGACATCGCTCCGGAAAGCTCGAAGTCGTGGCTGGTAAAGGAATTGCGATGATGCTCCTGCTCGTGATGGTGACGGGTTGCACACCCGCGGGCCCGCAGATGACAGGCACTCACACGAGCACGCGGGTGAAGACGACCGGCGACGGCAGCATCCCGAAGAACGAGACCATCTCGCTGGACGACGACGGGCACGCCGCCATCGCGAACCTCGACCCGGCGTTGCTGGCCGCCATGCGCAAGGCCGCCGCCGACGCGTTGCTGAAGGGCGTCGAGTTCCGGGTGACGTCGGGCTGGCGCAGCGCCGAGTACCAGCAGCGGCTGCTCGACGAGGCGATCGACCTGTACCGCAGCAAGGACGAGGCGCTGCGGTGGGTGCACCCGCCGGAGAAGTCGGCGCACGTCACGGGCAAGGCGATCGACATCGGGCCGACCAACGCCGACGACTGGCTCATCCAGCACGGCTCGGACTACGGGTTGTGCCAGGCCTACGCCAACGAGATGTGGCACTTCGAGCTGCTGACGACACCCGGTGGCCAGTGCCCGCAGCCGCAGAGCAACGCCGGCTAACGACCGTGGATCACGGCCAGGGCGTGCTCGCGGGCCGGAGCGCTCAGGGTGGCGTTGAGCTCCCCGAACAGGGCCTCGGCCGTGACGCCGTTCCAGCCGGGAGGCAGCAGCGACAGGGGGAGACCCGGGTCGCTGTACGGCAGGCGCCGCCACGCCGTGAGCATCGGGACGTAGGTCTGGAAGGCCTGCTCCGGTGAGATGACGCCGGCATCCAGAACGGGACGGTGGCGGCGCAGGAAGTCCGCGTACAGGTCGGTCAGCTCGTCGAGGTCCCACCAGGCGCGCACCTTCGAGCGCAGGTCGCCGAACGCGAAGTGGTGCCCCGCGAAGATGTCGACGAACTCGGACAGGCCGCGGCGCTCCAGGGTGCGACGGGTCTCCGTCGCGAGGTTGCCCGGTGCCACCCACACACCGGGGGCCGTGGTGCCGAAACCGAGCTGGATCAGGCTGGTGCGCAGGGCGTGGCGCTTGTCGCGTTCGGACTCGGGCACGGAGAAGACGACGACCAGCCACCCGTCCTCGGCGGTGGCGCGGCGGCGTTCGAAGATGCGGGTGTCGCCCTCGGCCAGCGTCTCCAGGGTGGGTTCGGCCAGCGCGTAACCGGCGCCGTCGCGGCGTTCGGCCCGCACGACGCCCCGGCGCTTCAGGCGCGAGATCGACGACCTCACCGCCTGGCCCTCCACGCCCAGGTCGGCCATGAGCTGGACGACGGAGGCGACGGAGAGCCAGTTGTGCTCGCCGCGCGCGTAGAGGCCGAAGATCGTGATGATCAGCGGGCCGAGCCGGTCGCGCCCGGCGGGAGCCGCGGCTTCCACGGTCATGTCCGCGACGTCCAGTGCCCTCTCCTCACCTTGATCAGCCGAGCTTAACGCCCGGCCCACCCAGGTCCGTCAGCGTGACGGTGTTGCGCAGTTCGCCCAGGCCGCTGACCCGCGTCACCACGACGTCGCCGTCACGCAGGAAGAGCTGCGGCTCACGGGCGTTGCCGACGCCGCTGGGGGTGCCGGTCAGGATCACGTCGCCCGCGCGCAGGGTCATGCCCTGGCTGAGCTCGGCGATGATCTGAGCGAACGAGAACGCCATCTGCTCGCTCGACGCGTCCTGCAGCAGCACGCCGTTGACCTCGCACTGGACCCGCATCCCCGTCAGGTCGACGGAGTCGGTGGTGGTCAGCCACGGGCCGAGCGGCATCGTCGCGTCGAGGCTCTTGCCCTTGAGCCACTGGCCGCCGTGCGCGCGTTGCAGGTCGCGCTGCGAGACGTCGTTCGCGACGAGGAAGCCGAACACGTGGTCCAGCGCCTTCTCCTCCGGGATCGACCGGCCGTCGCGCCCGATGACCATCGCGATCTCCGCCTCGTAGTCCCACTTCTGGGACACCGCCGGGTCGTACGCGATGGGGTCGGACGGGCCGATGACGGTGTCCGGGCCCTTGGTGAAGAAGGTCGGCCGCAGCGGACGGGAGACCGGGTCTTGGCCCTCGCGCTTGCCCGCGGACTCGTCGAAGTGGTCCCAGTAGTTCCAGCCGGTGCACAGGATGTCGCGGTTGAAGCGGTGCAACGGCGCCTCCAGCCGCACCTCGGCCAGCGGCAGCACCTCGGCGCCGGCCACGTCGGCCGGTGCCCCGCGCACGATGTCGTCGACCGTGGTGGACAACACCGAGACGAGACGTCTCGTCTCGTCGACCACCGCCGCGCGCCGCACTCCGCCGACTGTCACAGCTGCGAGCTTCACCCGCGCACCTCCTCGGATATCGCGTTCACGTTTCGTGGATCATGAATACGCTATCGATTCAGCTCGGCCTGACCAGCCGCTCCTCGGGGATCACCGCGACACCGAGGATCTCGATGAGCGCCTCGGGCTGCCACAGCGCGGTGCAGCCGATGCCCGCCATGGCCGGGTAGACGGGTCCGGCGAGCTCGCGCCACGCCTTGCCGATCTCCTTGCCGTGGGCCTGGTAGTCGGGGATGTCGGTGAGGTAGATCGTGATGCTGACCAGGTCTTCCGGCTCGCCACCGGCCGCGCGCAACGTGGTGAGCACGTTGCCGAACGCCTGCCGGAACTGTTCGACGATCCCGCCCGGGACGATCTTCATGTCCGCGTCCAGGGCGGTCTGCCCGCCGAGGTACAGGGTGGTGCCGGCGAGGGTGCCGTGGGAGTAACCGCTCGGCGCAGGAAGGCTGGCCGGGTTCACTGCTGCTGGCCTCATGAGTATTGACACTATCTGACGGTCGTGAAGAATACGAGATATGGAGCCCGACCTGAGCAAGTACCAGCTCGACGGCGACAACTCGATGTACCGGCTGCCCAGCGGCCTGGTCGCGCCGGTCGTCACGCGCGGTGGCGCCGAGAACCCGGACACCGCGAACTCCGGCGGCGCGATCCGGGTCTCGGGCGTGAGCATCCAGCACACCCCGGCGAGGAGGCTGTGGTTCGGGAAGGTCACCAACGAACCCGGCTACCGCTCGGTCACCCACCACCACGGTGAGGCCGAGACCGGCGGGTACGTGCTGTCCGGCCGCGCCCGGATCTACTTCGGCGAGAAGTTCGAGGACTACCTCGACATGGAGGAGGGCGACTGGGTGTTCGTGCCCCCGTTCATGCCGCACATCGAGTGCAACCTCGACCGCAACAACCCGCTCACGTGGATGACCACGCGGACACCGGAGAACATCGTCGTGAACCTCGACGACGTCCCGGACGAGGACCTGCGCGACTGGCTGACCCGATGACGACCTCGAAGACCTTCACCGAGGCCATCGCGCTGGAGAAAGCCGAGCCGGAGCACTTCGACCTGGCCTTCACCGCCGTCACCCAGCCCTGCCCGTGGCCCAAGGCCTACGGCGGGGACCTGGTCGCCGCCGCCGCTGCCGCCGCCATGCGCTCGGTCACCGACGGCAAGACGCTGCACTCGATGCACAGCTACTTCCTGCGCCCGGCCGACATCGGCGCCCCGGTGCGCTACGAGGTCGAGGTGCTGCGCGACGGCCGCGGCTACAGCACCCGGCAGGTCCGCGGCTACCAGAACGGCAAGCCCCTCTACGTCTGCCTCGCGAACTTCGCCGCGGGAGAACCGGGCGGCAGCTTCCAGGCCGAGACCGCGGCCTTGCCCGGCCCGGACGCGCTGCCGAGCACCGCGGACCTCCTCGCCGGACGCTCCGGCGGCACGATGACCGAGGAGTCGCAGGCCTACTGGTCGGCGGGCCGCAGCTTCGACATGCGGCACGTACCCGGCCCCGTCTACCTCGAGGTCGAGGGCGACAAGGTGCCGCACCAGGCGGTGTGGATCAAGCCGTTCGACCCGCTGAGGCCCGTCGACGGACTGACCGACGCCCAGCGGGACCTCGCCGCGCTGGCCTACGTCTGCGACTACACGATCCTCGAGCCGATCCTGCGGGTGCTCGACCTGCCGTGGGCCCGGCCGGGCCTCGTCACCGCGAGCCTCGACCACGCCATGTGGTTCCACCGCGCGGGCCCGGTCGACGACTGGCTGCTCTACGTGCAGGAGGCCGTCGCCGCTGACGACGGCCGTGGCCTGGGACACGGCCGCTTCTTCACCCGCGATGGCCTCCACCTCGCGACCGTTGCCCAGGAGGGCATGATCCGCGCTTCCTGACCCGCCGCCCGCGGAAGGACCCACCATGGACACCTTCGCCCGTGACCACTTACCTCCCTCGGCGCTGTGGCCGGCGATCGAGTTCACGACGCCCGAACTGGAGTACCCGGCCAGGCTCAACGCCGCCACCGAACTGATCGACGTCCCGGTGGCGCGGTTCGGCCCCGACCGCCCGGCGCTGCGCACCCCCGCCGGTGAGGTCTGGACCTACGGCGAGCTGCGGACCCGTGCGAACCAGGTGGCCCAGGTGCTCGTCGAGGACCTCGGTCTCGTTGCAGGGCAACGGGTTCTGCTGCGCTCGCCCAACAACCCGTGGACCGTGGCGGCGTGGCTCGGCGTCCTGAAGGCCGGTGGTGTCGCGGTGACGACCATGGCCGCGCTGAGGACCCGCGAGCTCCTGCCGGTCGTCGAGCGGACCCGGCCGTCGATCGCGCTGGTCGACCCGCGCTTCACCGCCGACGTCCGAGAACTGACGTCGCTGACCGTGGTGGACTACGACGACCTCCAGGTGCTCGCCGCGACCAAGCCGGGGGAGTTCACCGCCGTGGACACCGCCGCCGACGACGTGGCACTGCTCGCGCCGACGTCCGGCAGCACCGGATCACCGAAGATCACCGTGCACTTCCACCGCGACGTCCTGTCCATCGACAACACGTTCGGCCGGCATGTGCTGCGGCTGAACGAGAACGACGTCGTCGCGTGCACAGCTCCGTTCGCCTTCACGTTCGGCCTCGGCATGCTCGTCGTGTTCCCGTTGCGCGCCGGTGCCTGCGCGCTGCTGACCGAGGCCGGTACGCCCGCCCAGGTCGCGGACTTCGTTCAGCAGCACGGAGTCACGGTGCTAGCGACGGCGCCGACCGCGTACAAGGCGATCCTGCGCGACGGCGTCGACGCGAAGCTCTCCGGCCTGCGGACCGCGGTGTCGGCCGGCGAGCACATCCCGCAGGAGACCTGGCAACGGCTGCACGACCGCCTCGGACTCCGCGTGATCGACGGCATCGGCGCCACGGAACTGTTGCACATCTTCATCTCCGCCGCCGGTGACGACATCCGGCCGGGCTCCACGGGCACACCTGTGCCGGGCTACCGCGCCACCGTGCTCGGCGCCGCCGGTGAGGAGCTCGGTCCCGGCGAACCCGGACGGCTCGCCGTGATCGGCCCCGTCGGGTGCCGCTACCTCGACGACGAGCGGCAGAAGGACTACGTGGTGAACGGCTGGAACGTCACCGGCGACGTCTTCCACCGCGACGAGGACGGCTACTTCCACTACCACGCCCGCAGCGACCACATGATCGTGTCCTCCGGTTACAACATCGGCGGGCCCGAGGTCGAGGAGGCCATCGACACCCACCCGGACGTGCTGGAGTCCGCCGTCGTCGCCAAACCGGACGACGAACGCGGCTCGGTCGTCTGCGCGTTCGTGGTGCTGCGCGAGGGCGTCGTGGGCGACGAGGCGAAGGCTCGCGAGATCCAGGACCACGTGAAGCACACCATCGCGCCGTACAAGTACCCGCGCGAGGTTCGCTTCCGGACCTCGTTGCCCCGCAACGCGAGCGGCAAGCTGCAGCGCTTCGCCCTCCGCAAGATCGTCGAGGAGGAGGTGCCGGCGTGAAGGTCGCACCCAAGAGGATCGCTGTCGTCGGTGGTGGCCCGGGTGGCCTGTACTTCGCCGCGCTGATGAAGCAGCTCGACCCTTCGCATGACGTCACCATCTGGGAACGCGACGCAGCCGACGTGACGTTCGGCTTCGGCGTGGTGTTCTCCGACGAGACGCTCGGCGGCATCGAGAACGCCGACCCGGAGTTCGCCGACGCCATGTCCCGCCGGTTCGCCCGGTGGACGGACATCGACATCCACCACCGCGGCGAGAGTCACACCGTGGGCGGGCAGGGGTTCGCCGCGATGAGCCGCAAGGAGCTGCTCCACCTGCTCCAGCAACGGTGCCGTGACCTCGGCGTGGTCGTGCACTACTCGACGCCCGCACCGCCGGTCGAGGTCCTGCGCGCGAGCCACGACCTCGTGGTGGGCGCGGACGGCGTGAACTCGTTGGTGCGGCAGTCCTCACCGGAGGTCTTCCGCTCCACTGTGGACCACAGGCGCAACAAGTACATGTGGCTCGGCACGGACCTCGTGTTCGAGGCGTTCCAGTTCTTCATCAAGGACACGCCGTGGGGGACCATGCAGGTCCACGGCTACCCCTACTCGGACAGCGGTTCCACGTTCATCGTCGAGATGCACGAGGACGTCTGGCGCCGCGCCGGTTTCGACACCGCCGAGGAGTTCGGGCCGGGTGTCTCGGACGAACGCGCCGTCGACCGGATCCGCGAGCTGTTCGCGGAGGAGCTGGCGGGCCACCAGGTGTTCGCCAACAACTCGAAGTGGCTCAGCTTCACCACCGTGCGGAACGTTCGCTGGCACGACGGCAACCTGGTCCTCGTCGGCGACGCCGCGCACACCGCGCACTTCTCCATCGGCTCCGGCACGAAGCTCGCGATGGAGGACTCGCTCGCCCTCGCCGCGTGCCTGCACGAACACCCTGACGTCGAGACCGCGCTGACGGCCTACGAGTCCGAACGGCGCCCCGTGGTGGAATCCACCCAGCGCGCCGCCCAGGCGTCCCTGGAGTGGTTCGAGAACATCGGCATGTACGCCGAGCAGGAGCCGACCCGGTTCTGCTTCAACCTGCTCACGCGCTCGCGCCGGATCACCTACGACAACCTCCGCACCCGCGACTCGGAGTTCGCCGACCGCGTCGACGCCGCCTTCGCCGCTTCCCAGGGGCTCACCGAGACGGCTCCGGCCATGTTCCAGCCGTTCCGCCTGGGAGAGCTCGAACTCAAGAACCGCGTGATCGTCTCGGCGATGGACATGTACTCCGCGGCCGACGGCGTGCCCGGCGACTTCCACCTCGTCCACCTGGGCTCCAAGGCCATGGGCGGCGCGGGACTGGTCATGACCGAGATGGTCTGCGTCTCGCCGGAAGGCCGCATCACGCCCGGCTGCACCGGCTTGTGGACCGACGAGCAACGCGACTCGTGGGCACGGATCGTGGCGTTCGCCCACGAGCGGAGCACCGCCCGCATCGGGCTGCAGCTCGGCCACTCCGGCCGCAAGGGCTCGACCCGCCTGATGTGGGAGGGCATGGACGAACCGCTGCCCGAGGGCGGCTGGGACGTCATCGGTCCGTCCGCGCTGCCCTACGGCCCGGGATCACCCGTTCCGTCCGAGGCGACCCGCGCCGACCTCGACCGGATCACCGCCGAGTTCGTCGCGGCGGCGGAACGTGGTGCCGAAGCGGGGTTCGACCTGCTCGAACTGCACTGCGCGCACGGCTACCTGCTGTCGTCGTTCCTCTCACCGGTGGCCAACCAGCGCACCGACGAGTACGGCGGCTCGCTGGCGAACCGTCTGAGGTACCCGCTGGAGGTGTTCGACGCCGTGCGCGCGGTGTGGCCGCCCGAGCGCCCGATGATCGTGCGCATCTCCGCGACCGACTGGGTCGACGGCGGCAACACCGAGCACGACGCCGTGGAGATCGCCCGCGCGTTCATCGCCCACGGCGCGAACGCGATCGACGTCTCCACCGGCCAGGTCACGGCAGACGAACGCCCTGCTTACGGCCGCAGCTACCAGACCCCGTTCGCGGACCGGATCCGTCACGAGGTCACCGGCGCCGCCGTCATCGCGGTGGGTGCCATCGCCTCCTACGACGACGTCAACTCCATCCTGCTCGCGGGTCGCGCCGACCTGTGCGCGATCGGCCGCACCCACCTCTACGACCCGCACTGGACGCTGCACGCGGCGGCGGAACAGGACTACCGGGCCGAGTGGCCTGTCCAGTTCCGGGCGGGCAGCCGCAAACCGCCGTCCGCGCGCACCGACGCCGTCCGCCCGCGGTTGTCCCTGCTGCGGGCCGACCCGCCGGACCGGAACGTGCACCTGCGCTGGACCCCGCACCGGGCCCATTCGCTTCTCTGATAGGCGTTTCGGTGGCGTTCAGGTGAAACTTCATTCGGCTATGAATTGGAATCTCCTTTCAGGTCACATGTCCCGCGTCCCCGCGTTGGTCTGATGGGGCAGACCTGCCGTGCACGCGGGTGAGGGGGTGTTTCGAGCACGGGCGAGGTCCCTAGCGTCGGCGGTCTGTTCCCGAACTCACCGCCGCTGAAGGGACCTCGCTCGTGCGAAGACGTTTGCCGGCGCTGGTGCTAGCGGGCGTGCTCGCCGGCAGCACGCTCACCGCCGCTGTTCCGGTGGCCGCCCAGCCACCCGAGTCCACTCTCACCAAGTCCGTGCAGGGCGTGTCCGACCCCGCCTCCCACGGAGACACCGCCTCCTGGGTCGTGTCCTACTCGAACGGTGCCAACGGCGCCGCGACGATCACCGACCCCATCGGCGCGGGCCAGACCCTGCTCGCCGGTTCGCTGCAGGTGCCGCCGGGCTGGACCGGCACCGAGGGAAACCTCGTCACCGCAACACATCCGAACGTGCGCAACGGTGGCAAGGCGCTGTCCAGCGTGCTGACGCCACCGGTGCAGGCCAGTGCGACCGCGACCGGTGGTGACGGCTTCATCCCGATCCTGCACCGCACGCCGGAAGGCCGCCTGCAGGCCTGGAACATGTACCACCACCTGGGTTTCACCAACCCGAAGCTGGTGTGCACCGACCTCGCGACCAGTGCGCTCTGCGCGGGCGGGCCGTGGCCGAAACCCCTCAACACGAACCCCGGCCCGTTCGGCTCGGGCTTCACCGGCAACATCGCCAGTCCCCTGGCGGCGCAGTACGTCCGCGACGAGACGAACCCCGCCCGCGTGTACTACTCGGCGACCACGCCCGGGACGCTCGGCGTCGGCTGCCTCGACCTCGCCGCTCCCGGTAACTGCGGCTACTGGCCGCTGATCAACCGGGCGGGGCAGACGATCGAGATGGCGGGACTCGTCCGGATCGGCGGGAACCTCTACGGCGTCGCGAACACCGGCCAGGTGGTGTGCTGGACGCCCTCCACGCAGACCGCCTGCGGTGGCCAGCCCTACGCGCCGATCGTGCCGTTGACCAACCACGGCAACTACTACCTCGGCGCGCTGGCCGTCGCCGGGGGCAAGTTGTTCGCGTCGTCGTCCAACATGAACAGCGGCACCCCGACGATGGGCTGCTTCGACCCCGGCACGACGAGCCTGTGCGCGGGCTGGCCCTCCCCGAAACCGTTGGGGCCCCTGGGCAACTACACCTACAACGCCTTCAGCGCCTACGGCTCGACGGGTCAGGAGACCGGCGCGTGTGCGAGCACGGCCGGCGCCACGAACATCACCACCTGCTACGCCGTCGACGGTTCGGTGCTGCCCAACGGGGTGACCGGACTGGCGAGCCAGACCTGGGTGTTCACCCCGGAGGTGGTCCGCACCGGTGACCGCGTGCGCAGCTACTTCGGCCTCTGGGGCGGTGCCTACCCGGCCGGCGCGACGATCTGCCACGACTGGAGCACAGGGACGTCGTGCCCCGGGTTCTCCTCGCCGGTCACCCACCCGGCCGCCAACGGCGGCGTCACGAGAGATTACGGCTACGCCTACGACGCTCCCACCGGCTGTCTGCTCGGTCTGGGAGACGCGGGCGTGCTGTTCTCGATGGATCCTGACACGGGGGCGTCGCCCTGCGTCCGCAGCGGCGCCTCCGTGTCGATCACCCCGTCCCAGTTCTACTGCGACGGCAAACCGCACACCACCACCTACACCAAGGCGAGGCTCGTCGGCATGACCCCGGCGAACGTGAACTTCGGCGCGTCCACGGTGAAGGCCGTCGACGGTGGCGGAAACCCCGTCGCCACACCGGGTTTCGCCCCGGACGGCACGGTCGACCTCGCTGGCGTCACGGCGTCCTCGCTGACGCTCACGGCAACGCTCGTGCTGAACAACGCCGCGGACTTCGGCGGCGGCAACCAGCCGTCGCTTGCCGTCGAGTTCACCGGGGACGCACCGCAGGTGTGCTTCCGCACCACGGTCGCCGCGGACTGCGCGGTCACGTCCGTCGCCAACACCGCGGGCGGTACCGACGCCACCGGCGGCTTCTCGTCCAACACGGTGACGCGCCAGGTCGCACCAGGTGCGGCGTGCCTGCCGAACGTGGTGGTGAACAAGGAGATCTGCGGCTCGTACACGCCCTCGCACTGCAAGGCGGGCGGAGCCGGTCCATGGGTGAAGCAAGCGCCCGTGGGCGTCCTCGGCCTGCTGTTCGCCACGGCGTACTGGCGGGTGACCGTGACCAACAACGGCCCGATCCCGATCGTCGACGCGTACGTGGTCGACGACGTGGAGCCCGCCTGCCAGACCGGGCCGTTCACGTTGCAGCCCGGTGAGTCCGAAGTGGTGCACTGCTCGACCTACGCGTTGCTGGCGCTGTTCCCCTTGACCAACAAGGCGAAGGCGAAGTACACGCCGGTCAACGGCACCCGTCTGTACACCGAGTGGTCGTCCGCGAAGGCGTGTTCACTGCTCTGCGCGTTGTAGTCCCGTCAGTGGAGGAGCATCAGCCGTACTCGGCCAGGTAGGTCAGGACGGCCAGCACCCGGCGGTGCTCCTCCACGTTGGCGGCCAGTCCCAGTTTCGCCATGATGCTGCCGATGTGGGTCTCGACGGTGCGTTCGTTGAGCCAGAGCCTGCGGGCGATGGCGACGTTCGTGCAGCCCTCGGCCATCAGTCCGAGCACCTCGCGTTCGCGCGGGGTGAGCGCCCCGGTGGTGGGCCGTCCGAGCAGCCGGCCCACCACCTCGGGGTCGAGCGCCGACCCGCCCGCGGCGACGCGCGCGATCGACTCCAGGAAGTCGTCGACGTCGAGCACGCGGTCCTTGAGCAGGTATCCGAACGCGCCCTGGCTGACCAGGGCGACCGAGTGCTTCGTCTCCACGTGCTGGGACAGCAGGAGGATGGCCACTCCCGGCTGGGCGGACCGGATCCGGCGGGCGGCCTCCGCGCCGTCGTCCTTGAGCCCCGGTGGCATCCGAACGTCCACAATGGCCAGATCAGGCTCTTCCCTGGCCACCACGGCCACCAGTGTCTCGGCGTCGGCGGCCTTGCCCACGACGTCGTGGCCCGCGTGGGAGAGCAGGCTCGCCAGGCCCTCGCGGAACAACGCCGAGTCCTCGCCGATCACGATGCGCACGGCAGCACCGCCTGGATGGTCGTGCCCGAGCCGGGCCTGCTGCTCAGGCGCAGTGAACCGCCCAGTGCGGCGACGCGGTCGGCCAGTCCGGCCAGACCGGAACCGGTCTTCGGGTCGGCGCCGCCGCAGCCGTCGTCCCTCACCCACACGTTGACCTCGTCGGCCTGCTGCGTGACGCGGACGGTGATCGTGCTGGCGTGCGCGTGCTTGGCGGCGTTGGTGATCGCCTCGGCGGCGACGTAGTAGGCGGTGATCGCGATGTCGTCGGTCAGCGGTTCGGACATGATCTCCAGAGCCACCGGAACCGGCAGCGTGTTCGTGAGCGCGGCCAGCGCGTTGTGCAGGCCGTCGTCGAGGCTGGTGGGACGCAGGCCGTGCGCGATCTGCCGGAGTTCGGCGATGGCGGTGGCCAGTTCGGCGACGCCCTGGTCGAGCAGCGCGTGCACGTCGACCTCGCCGGTGGGCAGCCGGCGCTGGGCGAGCCGCATCGCCATTCCCAGTGACACCAGCCGTTGCTGGGCGCCGTCGTGCAGGTCGCGTTCGAGCTTGTGCCGTTCGGCGTCCCCGGCCTGGATGATCCGGGCGCGGCTCGCCTCCACCTCGCGCAGGGCGGTGGCGAGCTCACCGCGCAGCCGGGCGACCTCGACGAGGCTCGCGGCGGCGGTGGCGACGACCTTGAGCACCGCCGGGGTGGTGCCGGACGCGGTGAGGACACCGATCTGCGTGCCGCCCAGGGTGATCGGGACCAACGAGGCGTCGGCCACCGGTGCGCCGTGCGCGTCCCTGAAACCGGCGGGGAGCAGCAGGCCGACCCGGAGCGTGGGGTCGCGCAACGCCGTGCGGAGGGTCGCCTCGAGCTCCTCCGGTTGCGCGGCCTGGGTGTGGACGCGGTGCTGCAGGTCCTCGATGGCGAGCAGGGCCGCCCTGGTCCGGGGGAAGAGCCGCCGGTCGACCGCGCGATGCAGGCGCCGCTGGACCGGTGTGAGCAGCACCGCGCAGATCGCCGTGGCCCCCGCCGCGGCGGCAGGGGAGTCCTGACCCACCACGAGACCCAGCGTCAGCGCCGACACGGCGTAGGCGCCGACCAGGACCAGCAGGACGATCGTGTAACTGATCGTGTCGGCGAGCACGCGATCGACGTCGTAGAGGTCGTGACGCAACATGGCGATGCCGACCGAGCAGAACAGCGCGACGATCGTGATGACGCCGAACACCGTTGCCACGACACCACTTCGGCCGGTCACGACGATCTCGGCGAGGCACACGACCGGGTACGCCGTCACCGCGAGCCCGGCGAACGCGAGCCACTTCAGCTGCGCCCGCACGACTCCGGCGGACCTCCGGAACCGCGCCACCAGGGAGATGCCGGCCGCCAGCACCGTCAGGACCAGCCCGATGGTGACGACGTAACTGAGCACGTGCACCACGTCGGACGGCGGTCCCCACGGATGCGCGAGACCTTCCATCGGTTCGGTGAACGGCTCCCTCGGCGTCGCGCCCAGTGCCTGCTGCGCCAGGGCGAGCACGACGATCAGCGGTGGCAGCCCGCGCCACCGCCCACTGGGCACTCGGCCGTCCGGGAAGTGCAGCAACAGCAACGCGACCGCGGCGAGCAGCCACCAGCCGCTCTCGTTGAGCAACGCGACCACGCGGGCGTCCAGCGGCACCGATCCCGGATCGCCGAGCCAGGTCCGGTAGTAGACGTCGCGCGTGGCCAGGAAGACCACGATCGTCCCGGCCCAGGCCAGCAGCGGGCCGACGGGGTTGGCGCGCACGCGGAACTCGATCGTCACGCCCAGCGCCGCCATCGCGAGCCCGAGGACGGCGAGGCCCGCGAAGGCGAGGGCGGGCTGCGGCGTGCGGACCAGCAGCCAGGCGCCGCCCGCCGCGAGCACGGCGGAGACGCCCAGAAGACCCGGCCCTGCCGGTCGCGGCCACCTCATCGGCCCAGGGTAAGGCCGGTGCGACGGCATGGCCTCCGTGTCAGCACGGAGACGGGGTACCGGGCCGGTACCGATGTGCCGGACGCGCCCGGACCGGTTCGCTGAGGGCCATCGAAACCGGCACTCCGAAAGGACCAGGGACCATGTCCGTCGACATCACCGCGACGCACGACACCGCCGCCACCTCCACGCGGGGACGCGTCGCCGTCCTCGCGGTCGTCCTGGGTGTCACGTCCGTCGCCGCCGTCGCGGGTGGACTGCTCTGGCCGGAACCCGCGGCCGGCGGCGAGACCTACTCCTACGCCGACATCGTCGTCCGGCGTGACCTGTGGTGGGGCCTGCTGACCGGCCTCGCGGCCATGCAGGTCGTCAACATCCCGTTGCAGGCACTGGCGGCGATGTTCCTGGTCCGGCGCCGGGGCAGTGCCGGGGTCACCTGGGGTGCCGCGCTCATGTGGATCGGCACCGGGCTGCAGGGTGCCGGCGGCGCGGGCTGGGCGGCGGCCTACTTCTTCCCGACCGACCCCTCCGTCGGCGCGGCGGCCGGTGAGGCGGTGTTCTCGGCGGCGAACGACTCGGCTCAGCTGTTCGCGTTCCTGATCCCCGGTGCGGTGCTCGTGTTGCTCGGCACCGTGCTGCAGTGCGTGGGGCTGTTCCGCTCGCACGCCGTCCCGAAGTGGGTGCCGGTGCTCCTGCTGTTCGTCGTGGTCTCGTTCGTGATCCCCGGCAACGGGCTCGCCGGTCTGCTGACCAGTGTTCCGATGGCCGCCGGTGCGATCGCGCTCGGCTACTACGCCTGGCGCGCCGCCTAGGCCGGGACGGCGTTGTGGGAGAGCAGGCTCTCGGCGGTCTCGGCGATGCTGTCCTCGATCGGGCGCGGCCGCCACCCGAGCACCCGCTGGGCCTTGGCGCTGCTCGCGTTGAAGTCCTGCCCGAGCTGCGGGCGCAACGAGCGCATCTGCGGGTTGACCATCGCCAGGCCGCGGGCGACGGCGAGCGGGATCTCCTTCGCCGGAGCCTTCGCGGCCCGCTCGCCGAGCCGGTCGCGCAGGATCCGCGAGACCTCCACGATCCGCAGGCTCGGGCCGGCCTGCGCGACGAAGCGCTCGCCGGCGGCGGCGGGATCGGTCATCGCCCGCAGGTGCAGGTCCGCGACGTCGCGCACGTCGACCCAGCCCGTGGCGAACGGGGGACAGGCGGGCAGACCGCCCTCGAGCATGCCGCGGATGGTGCGCAGCGAGGGCGGGTCGTCCGGGCCCAGCACCGGGCCGATGACCGCGGCCGGGTGCACGGCGGTGAGTTCGAGGCCGTCGCCCTCGGTCGCGACGAACTCCCACGCGGCGCGTTCGGCCAGGGTCTTGGACCTCTGGTACGGCGGGACGTCCGCGTCGACGTTCGTCCAGTCCGCCTCGGTGAACGGCTCCGACCGGCGCGGATGTCCGTAGGCGATGGCGCCGAGAGCGCTCGTGAGCACGACCCGCCGCACACCCGCGTCCCGGGCCGCCTGCAGCACCCGCAGCACGCCGTCACGCGCGGCGGAGATCATCGCCTCCTCGCTCTCCGGCGCGGTGCGCAGCGTGGGCGAGGCGACGTGCAGGACGTGGTCACAGCCCGCGACCGCCTCGGTCCAGCCGTCGTCACCGCTCAGGTCGGCCCGCACGACGGTCAGCCGCGAGTCCTCGAACTCGGTCGCGCCGTGCAGCAGGGCCCGCAGCGCCGGCTCTCGTTCGAGGCTGCGCACCGTCGTGCGGACGTCGTACCCCGCCTCCAGCAGTGCGACCGCGCACCAGCTGCCGATGAACCCGGTTCCGCCGGTGACCAGCACTTTCGACATGGTCTTCTCCTCTGATGCCAACTTCCGGACGATCCTCCGCAAGTGAGTGCGAAACTAGCGGAGGATTGTCCGCATGTCAAAGGCAGGGCATCATCGCAGGCATGAACGAGGACACGCCGGGCACGTACGGCACGCAGCGCAAGGCCGCCGCGCGCAACCGTGTCGCGATCATCGAGGCCGCTCACGAGCTGTTCGCGGAGAACCCGCTGGTGACGCTCAGTGAGGTCGCCAAGCGCGCCGGAGTCGGCCCGGGAACGCTGTACCGGCACTTCCCGACCCGCGAGGACCTGATCCTGGGCGCCTACCAGCACGACATCGAACGCCTGACCACCGCCGCCGACGAGGTGCTGGCGCGCAACTCCTCGGCCAAGGTGGCGTTCGTCGAGTGGTTCGAGATGCTGTCGGCCTACATCCGCCTCAAGCACGGCCTCGGCGACGCGTTGCACAGCGAGGCGGCCCAAGAGATGGTCCGCGCGTCTTGGGGACCGGCGACGGAGGCGGTGACGAAGCTCGTCGACGCGTGCGTGGCCGAGGGCACGATGGCCGCTGGGCACGACCCGGCGGACGTCATCATGCTGATGAGCTTCCTGTGGCGGGTCCCCAACAACGACGCGGGTGTGGCTCAGGGGAGGCGTCTGATCGCCATCGTGTTCTCGGGCCTGGAGAACGACCCCAAATCGCTTTAGGTGTGGCGCCGGTGGTCGAGTCACGTCACTGAGGCAAGGTGCCGCTGCGGTTCGGATGATGAGGTAATCTGGATGTTCAGAACATCTCAAATGCGTTCGGCGAGGAGTGGCGATGGTTCGGCTGACTCGGGTGCAGCAGCAGGCGCGCACGCGTGCCGCGGTGCTGGCGGCGGCGAGGGACGAGTTCGCCGAGCACGGGTTCCTGCCCGCGAAGGTCGACCGGATCGCCGAACGGGCGGAGCTGACGCGGGGCGCGGTGTACTCGAACTTCCCGAGCAAGCGCGCCCTGTACCTCGCCGTGCTGATCGACCTGATCGAGAAGGCCGCCGGGGGCGAGCCGCTGGCGTCGGTGTCGCCGACGTCGAGGGTCGACGCGCTGGGGGTGTTCGCGCGGGTCTGGCTCGAACGGCTGCCGCTCGTCGACGATTCGGCGCCGGGTGGCCGTCTGCAGCTGCGGTCGCTGGAGGGTGTCTTCGAGGACGAGCGGGGCCCGGCCGTGCTGGCGCAGCTGGCCCGGCTGGAGGCGTTGCTGCTGGCCATCGCCCTCGAACGGGGTGCTCCCGTCCGGCGGGTGCGGCTGGCCGAGCTGGTGCTGACGATGCTGTCCGGCGCGGGACACCGGGCCGAGACGTCGCCGGGGTTCGGCGACCCGTTCGACGTGGCGCACGCGTGCAGGCACCTGGCCGGCATCGAGCTGGAGGACGTCTGGGCGCCGCCGCACCTGCCGTACGTCGCCCCGGCGCAGGCCTGTTCCGACGCCTGGACCGCGCCCGAGGGTCTCGTGGACCAGATCAGCGGTGGGCCGGTCGACCTCGGGGACGGACTGGTCGTGGTGCTGGGCGCGGGGCGCCTCGGTGCGGCCGAGGAGGCCGTGCGGTCGGCGCAGCCCGGTGAGACGGTCACGCTGGCCGTGGTCACGGGTGATCCGGAGGAGACGGGCCGTCTCGTCCGGCTCCGGGTGATGGACGCGGTGGGCTGTCTGAGGAGGGTGTACGCGTCCGAGGTCTGGCAGCACGTGCGGCTGGTGCTCGACGACGACGCGCTGGTGGCGTCGGCGATCGGTCTCACGGGTTCCGGTGACGACACCGAGTCCGCGGTCAGCGTGCGCGGCGGCGTGATCGTCGCCCGCGCCCACGGCCGTGGTGCCGGGTACGCCGCTGGAGCGCGCCGGCGGGAGGCGACGCAGTGACGGTTCTGCACGCGTTGCGTTGTGTCGGCACGAGCGGACTCACCCGCGTGGCGTCGTTCACGGGGCTGGCGGAGTCCGATGTGGAATCCGAGCTGATCGACCTCGCGGTCGCCGGTCTCGTGACGCACCACAGGGGTTTCGGCGGGTGGGCGCTGACCGAGTCCGGCCGGGCCGCCGACGCCGCCGCGACCGAGGCCGAACTGGAGTCTGTCGGCACTCGCTCCGCGCTGGCGGAGGCGTTCGAGTCGTTCCTCGTGCTCAACCCCGAACTGCTCGAACTGTGCACGGCGTGGCAGATCCGTTCGGTCGACGGCGTCGTCAACGACCACTCCGACACCGTCTACGACGCTCGCGTGCTCGCTCTGTTCGCGGACCTGCACACCCGCGCCGTGGTCGTGATCGCCGCACTGGCCGCCGCGGTGCCGAGGTTCGCGCGCTACGACGCCCGCCTGTCCGAAGCGCTGGCCGACGTCCAGGCGGGGAAGGTGGAGCGCCTGGCCGACACCATCGACTCGTTCCACACGATCTGGGCGGAACTGCACGAGGACCTGCTCGCCACGCAGGGGATCGCCCGATGGGCTGGGTGAGGCACCTCTCGGCCACGCTCGACGACCCGCCGGAGGTGGTGGGCGGCAAGGCACACGGCCTCGTGCTGCTGCACCGCCTCGGCCTGCCGGTGCCCGCCGGCGTGGTCGTCACCACCGAGGCCTGCCGGGCGTTCCTCCGAGACGGCACCCTCCCCGCCGGGCTTGCCGACGAACTGTCGGCCGCCGTCGTGCCTTGGGGACCGTCGGTCTCCGTGCGCTCCGGCGCGGCGGTCTCGATGCCCGGCATGATGGACACGATCCTCAACCTGCGCCCCACACCCGACGCGCTGGCCGAGGCGGTGAAGTCGGTGTTCGCGTCCTGGAACACCCCACGCGCCCGCACCTACCGCACCCTGCACGGCATCCCGCACGACCTGGGCACCGCGGTCGTCGTGCAACGCATGGTGTTCGGCGACCACGACGCCCACAGCGGCTCCGGTGTCGCGTTCAGCCGCGACCCCACCACGGGCGACCACGTGCCGTTCGGCGAGGTCCTCTTCGGACACCAGGGCTCCGACGTCGTCTCCGGCCGTTCGCTGACCGAGCCCTTGAGCGCGCTGGCCGACCGCGAACCGCTGGTCTGGCGCACCCTGCTCGACGCCCTGAACCGGCTGGAACAGCACTACCGCGACGCCTGCTACGTCGAGTTCACCTACGAGGCCGGCACCCTGTGGCTGCTGCAGGTGCGACCGGGCCGCTTCACCGGTGCCGCCGCCATCCGACTGGCCACCTCGCTGGCCGACAGCGGCGCGATCACCCGCGAGGAAGCACTTCTCCGCGTGTCGCCACACCACCTCCGGCACGTCCGCACACCCCGGATCACTTCAGATGACGACGTCATCGCACGAGGCCTGGGAGTCTGCCCGGGAGTGGCGACGGGCAGGGTGGCGCTCACGTCCGACGAGGCCGTGCGCCTGGCCGCCGACGGCCCGGTGGTCCTGGTGCGGCCGGAGACGTCGCCGGACGACATCCGCGGCCTGGCGGCGGCCACCGGCATCGTCACGGCGCGGGGAGGCCCGGCGAGCCACGCGGCCGTCGTGGCGCGCTCCATGGGCAAGCCGGCTGTGGTCGGGGTGGCCGATCTGGTGGTGGGCAGCGGCTCGATGGTGTTGCCGGGGCGCGTTGTCGGAGCGGGTGAGGTGGTCGCGATCGACGGGACCAGCGGCGTTGTCGTTCTCGGGACGCCGCGGGTGGTCACGGCGGGGTCGGACGGGGACCTGCGGCGGTTGCTGGGGTGGGCGGACGAGGTGTCGGGGGACCGGTCCGCGCGGGAGGAGGCGGAGCGGCTTCGTGCCGCGCAGGCCGTGCTCGGGCAGGGGTAGGGCGCACGCCGGGTGGGTGCTCGCTGGGTGGGTGCTCGCTGGGTGGGTGCTCGCTGGGTGGGTGCTCGCTGGGTGGGTGCCAGTTGGGTGGGCGTTGGCTGGGCGCTCGCAGGCTGGCACTCGCTGGCTGGGCGTTGGCAGCTGGGTGCTCGCTGGGTGGGCGCTCGCTGGGGTGGGCGCTCACAGACTGGGCATTGGGTGGGTGGGCGCTCGGTGGGTGGGCGGTTGCTGGGTGGGCGGTTGCTGGGTGGGCGGTTGCTGGGGTGGGCGCTCACAGGCTGGGCGTTGGGTGGGTCGGCGTTGGCTGGGCGTTCGCTGGCTGGGCGTTCGCTGGCTGGGCGTTCGCTGGGTGGGTGCCGGCTGGGTGCCAGCTGGCTGGCACTCGCTGGGGTGGGCGCTCGCTGGCTGCGCCCGCTGAGTGGGGCACTCGTTGACCTGAGGTGGACATTGGCCAGGGGCGAGGCACACCTGCTTGGGTGCACGCCTGCGGTCTGGACGTTCACCGGATCTGACGTTCGCCCGCCCAGGCGCACACCGGCCTGCCACAGACCGGCCTCGGCGTGAGCCAGGCAGGGCGGGGTCAGGTCCGGGGTGGCGGGCTCAAGGCCGGGTGCCCGGCCCGAACCCCGTCCACCGCAGCTCCTCCGGCAGATGGCTCATGTCGTTGTACACCAACAAAGCCGGCAGCGACCCGGCACGGAACTGGAGCGCGGTCAGCCCGGTGTTGCCGCAGCTCATCGAGAGCCACCGGTCCGGGGGCGCGCCGAGGGCGTGTCGCACCAGCCAGGCCACCTGGTAGGCGTGCGTGACCAGGACCTCGTGCGACTCCGTGTCGGCCGGGCGTGCGAACCGGTTCGTGAGGGCCTCCGCGAGGGTCGCGCCTGCTGCTGCCTCCGCGGTGTCGTAGCCGTCGAAGAAACCTGCCCACGCGGGCGGGGGAGCGGCCGGTACGTGCGGCACGTGGTCCACGAGTTCGGCTGCCTCGGCGACGGCCGCGTCTGGCAGGTGTTCGCCCAGGATTCGTGCCGTGCTCGCGGCCCTGGCCAACGGTGAGTGCCACACGGTGCCGATCGGCAGCCTGGCCAGGCGCCGGCCGAGGAGGTGCGTCTGGCGTTCGCCCGCGTCGACCAGCTCGCCGAACGGGTCCGCCGCGCCGTGACGCACCACGTAGAGGTGCCGTGTTGCCATCTGTGTTCTCCCAGGTTGTGAACATCGGGATGGTAGCAACATCTGGATTTCCACGGTCGGCCTACGGCGGTAGGCACTGCGCTGGTGCGGACGGGTGAACTGCGTGCCACTCGTCATGCAGGTCGGGGATGGTCGTTTGACCATGGCTGAGTTGCGGTTGTAGCAACACAGAATTCCGTGTGCGGGGGCCACAGTCGGGGCCGACGCGAAGGAGACGGGGAGTCGATGCACCGACTCGATGACGTGCAGGCCAGGGAACTCACGCTGGCCGCGGTGGGTGCGATCAACAGGCGTGATCACCTGTGGTCGTCCGATGCCGTGCAGTGCCTGGCATCGGACGAACGGACGCGGGTGGTCGCGATCGACACGTGCGCCGCGATTCTGTTGCGCGGTGTTCCGCGTGGATCGCTGAACCCGGCTGTTCGCATTCCGATGTCCGTGCCGGCGACGCGGGGCGACCAGGCCTCCGCGCAGGCGGTCGAGGTGGCCTCGGAGGTGTTGAGCGGCCTGGCCTGCGGGCACGACGGGCGTGTCGCGGCGGCGTTGGAGACGTTGACGGAAGATCAGCAGTTCGACGCGCTGCTGGTGCTGGTGCGCGCCGCGGCGGCCTGGATCGACGCCTACGTGGGGATCGACGGAGACACAGTGGACGCCTACTACGCGATCTCCAAGGCGGAGATGACCTGACGCGCTGAAAGTTCTCGCGCCGTTGTGCGGGCGGTCCGCGCCGCCCATACGGTCGTTCGGGGAGACCGGTGACGTGACACCGGCCCGACGCTGGAGGACACGAGTGATCGTCGTGGTGGGAGCCGGTCTGGCCGGGCTGAGCGCCGCGCTCGAACTGGCCGCGGCGGGCGTCGAGGTCACGGTGCTGGAAGCGGGCGACGAGGTCGGTGGCCGGGTGCGGACCGACGTCGAGGACGGCGTGCGGTTCGACCGCGGGTTCCAGATCATGTTGCCCGCCTATCCCGAACTGGTGCGGCTCGGGCTGGATCCGCTCCCGCTCAGGCACTTCAGGCCCGGCGCGTTCGTGCACGACAACGGCAGGCACGACCTGCTCGCCGATCCGCGCAGCGGGCCCTCCGCCTGGGACGGGTTCCTGCGCCAGCACGTGCTCGGCGCGCGGGACGTGGCGGCGGTCGCCCGGTTCTCGGGCCCGGACGCCTTCGGCCCGGTGCGGCCGCTGTTCACCGCGCCGGACCGGACGACGCGCGATGCGTTGCGGCGGCTGGGGGTCTCCGACCGGGCGGTCGAGGCGGTGTTCCGGCCGTTCCTGTCCGGTGTGTTCCTGGAACGGGAGCTGACCACGTCGTCGAGGTTCTTCCACCTGGTGTGGCGGAGTTTCGCCCGGGGTGGTGCCGCGGTGCCCGCGCTCGGCATGGGCGAGCTGCCGAAGTCCATGGCGGAACGGCTGCCCCAGGACACCGTCCAGCTGGAGACAGCGGTGAAAGCCGTGCACGACAACGGGGTCGAACTGGAGGAGGGTGGGCGAGTCGCTGCCGACGCCGTGGTGGTCGCCACGGACGGCACGACCGCGGCCCGGCTGCTGCCGGGACTGGCCGAACCCCGCTGGAACGGTGTGACCACGTGGTACTTCCGGCCGCCGCGGTCCCCGTTGCGCGACGGATGCCTGGTGGTGGACGCCAACGGTGGTCCGGTCGTGAACACCGCCGTCATGTCCGAGGTGTCGCGCCCGTACTCACCGCGCGCTCCGCTCGTGCAGGCCTCGGTGGTCGGCGACGCCGGCGAGCAGGCGGTGCGGCAGCACCTGAACCGCCTGTACGGCACGGACACCAGCCGGTGGGAAGTGTTGCGGCGCTACGACATACCGCATGCGATCCCCGCGATGACCGCGCCACACCGGCTCAAGCAGTCCGTCCGCGCGGGCGGACGCCGGTACGTGTGCGGTGATCACCGTGACACCAGCTCGATCCAGGGAGCACTGCACTCGGGCCGCCGGGCCGCGCGCGCCGTGCTGGCCGACCTGCGTGGTGACCGGTGACGTTGCTGCTGTTCGGCGACCAGCTCGGCCCGCAGTTCCACACCGGCCACGACGAGATCGTCATGATCGAGTCGGCGGCGGCCCTGCGCCGCAAGCCCTACCACCGGCAGAAGCTGCACCTGGTGCTGTCGGGCATGCGCCATCTCGCCGCCGAGTTCCCCGACCGCGTCAGGCTCGTGCGCGCCGGCACCTACCGCGAAGCGATCCGTGAGCTGGACGGTCCGCTCGTCGCGTACCAGCCGGGTTCCGCCGCCGCACATCGGATGCTGACCGAGCTCGGTGTCACGATCATGCCCACTCCCGCGTTCGCCTTGTCCCGCGACGAGTTCTCCGCGTGGGCGGGCACGCGCGAGCGGTTCCTGATGGAGGACTTCTACCGCTACCAGCGCACTCGCTTCGACGTGCTGATGGAGGGCGAGAAGCCGATCGGCGGACGGTGGAACTTCGACACCGAGAACCGCGAACCGCCACCGAAACGCGGGCGGCTCGGCGTGCCGGCTCCCTGGTGGCCGGAAGAGGACGAGATCGACGCACGGGTGCGTGCCGACCTCGACGCGATGGACCTGCCCGCGGTCGGCAGGGACGGGCCACGCCGCTTCGCCATCACGCGCGAGGAAGCGCTGAACGCACTGGAAGTCTTCCTGCGCGACCGTCTGCCGCACTTCGGCCCGCACGAGGACGCCGTGCTGACCAAGGACTGGACGATGGCGCACTCGCTGCTGTCGGTGCCGCTCAACCACGGGCTCCTGCACCCGCTGGAGGTCGTCTACGCGGCGGAGGACGCCTACCGGGACGGCGTCGCGCCGCTGGCGAGCGTGGAGGGCTTCGTCCGGCAGGTGCTGGGCTGGCGCGAGTACGTGTGGCACCTGTACTGGCACCTGGGCCCGGAGTACCAGCGGCGCAACGGTTTCCGAGCCACCACCGAACTGCCGTCGTGGTGGGCGGAACTCCGGCCGGCCATGGTGCGCGCCGCCTGTCTGCGGACCGCGCTGGAAGGCGTCCGGGACCACGGCTGGGTGCACCACATCCAACGGCTGATGGTGCTCGGGAACCACGCCCTGCAGCGGGGTTACGACCCCGCCGCGCTCAACGACTGGTTCATCACGTCCTTCGTGGACGGTTTCCCGTGGGTGATGCCGGTGAACGTGATCGGGATGAGCCAGCACGCCGACGGCGGCGTCATCGCGACCAAGCCGTACCTCAGTGGCGGCGCCTACCTCAACCGCATGACAGATCACTGCGCGACGTGCTGGTTCGACCCGAAGAAGCGCACGGGGGAGCGGGCGTGCCCGTTCACCGCCGGGTACTGGGCGTGGCTCGACCGGCACGAGGCCCAGGTGAGCGGCAACCACCGGATGGCGCGTGCGGTGCAGGGGCTGCGTCGCATCTCCGAACTGGACGAGGTCCGCGCGAGGGAACGCGACCGCGAGATGTTCTAGCGCACGAGGGACAGCACGAGCTCGATCGCCTCGGTCAGGGACTTCGGCCGCCGCACGGACGGCGGCAGTGCGAGGCCCTCCCATCCGGAACCGGCGACGGTGAGCACCACCCCGGGCCGCGTGCCGAGCTGCTCCAGGGGGACGCGGAGCGCGAGGTCCTGCCGATGCGCCCAGATCAGCACGACCCTGGGACGCAGGCGGTCCACCGCGTCGCACAACGCTTCGGCGGGCACCCGCGCGCCGAGGTTGCCCCATCGGCAGTCCTCTTCGGACAGTGCGGCGCCGAGGGCTTCCAGCGGCAGCCAGTGCTGCTCCTCCGGCGCGCACGACAGCAACGCGGAGAGCACTCCCGGGCCGCTCGCCCGCGGGATCGAGCGCAGCGCGTGCAGGACGCTGCCGCTGGCCAGGTGCTCGACCTCTACTCCCTGGCCGCTCGTGACGACCAGCTCACCGAGTTCCACGAGGGCCGGTACGAACACCGACTCCCACGCGGACACGACACCGTGGTCCGCGAGGAGCTTCGCGGCGAGGTCGGCCATCGCCGGCTCGTCGAGGCGTTTCGCCGCCGACAGGAAGCCCCGGTGCGCGACCACGGCCTCCCCGGTGCCGATCGGGACGCGCGGGCCCTGCGGACGGGCGGCCGGTTGCTTGCGCGCCAGCACCGCCGCGGCGGACGCGGCCACGCCCTGGGCGGTCAGTCCGACCATCCGGCGCAGCACTTCGACGTCCGCGTCCTCGTAACGGCGGTGGCCGCCGTCGGTGCGAACGGAGGGACCCAGGCCGTAGCGCTGGTCCCAGGTGCGGAGCGTGGTGGGGGCGATGCCGAGCATGCCTGCCACTGCACGAGGCGTGTATGTCACGTCCTACGTGCGCGTTTCGCGAGAATTGCCCTCAACTCACTTTCACCGAGTCCACCCCAGATGCCGAAGGTCTCGTGGACCTCCAACGCGTGTTGCCGGCATTTTTCCATGACCGGGCAGCGCTGGCAGATGGCCTTGGCCTCAGCCTCGCGGCGGTCGCGTGCGGCGCCTCGTTCGTTCGGGGTGTGGAAGAAGCTGGCGCTGTCCATGCCACGGCACAGGCCGGAGAGCTGCCAGTCCCACGACTCCACGACGGGTTGAGGCAGACGGGACAGTTCAGGCATGACGAGCACGTCCTCTGCATGGTCGACCTCTGTTGGGAGGGCCATCCTAAAATCGACTCAGAAACGACGCAACTCGGGATATTGAAAAACCCTATGAGAGCGCTTTCTCCCCTAGGGTGGGTCGCTCCACTGCGAAGCCGAGGGGGCAGCGTGCGGCCGGTGAGGCGGGTACTGGCGACATCCATCGCGGCCGTGGTTCTGGTCGTTTCCGCAGGTGCGGCGCATGCCGAACCAGCGCCGCCCCTCACGTGGGCGGCCTGCCCTGACGACCAGGAGGGCGAGTGCGGCACCCTGACCGTGCCGCTGGACTGGGACAGGCCGCAGGGCCGGCGGATCGACCTCGCGATCGCCCGGCACAGGGCCACCGACCCGGCGCGACGGATCGGCGTGCTGGTGGTCGACCCCGGCGGACCCGGCGGTTCGGCGGCGGAGTTCGCGCTCTCCCGCCTGTTCAGCCCGGAGGTCCGCGCCCGGTTCGACATCGTCGGCATCGACCAGCGGGGCACGGGCGGCAGCCTGGCGATCCGCTGCGCGGACCTCATGCCCGGGCAGCCGTCGACCCATCCGCAGGACGAGGCCGGGTTCGCCGCGCTGCTGAGGCACAACCAGACCGTGCTCGCGCGGTGCCGCGAACGGAGCGGGCCGATCTTCGACCACGCCGACGGGGCCACCGTGGCGCGGGACATGGACGCGGCACGGCGGGCGCTCGGCGAACGGAAGATCAGCTACTTCGGCCTGTCTTACGGCACGACGTTCGGCCAGACGTACGCCGAGGAGTTCGGCGGTCACCTCCGGGCGATGGTCCTCGACAGCGTCGTCGACCACAGCGCGGACCTGCGGAGATTCGTCGGGGACCGGGCGGCCGCCTCGGACGACTCGTTCCGGGAGTTCGAGAGGTGGTGCGCCGGCTCGGCCTCCTGCGTCCTGCGCGGGCAGGACGTCCGCGCGGCCTGGGAAGCGGCCCTGGTTCGGGCAGACGGAGAGCCGGGCGGACGGCAGACCCTGCTCGACGACATGTACTTCGCGCTGCGCGGCCCCGACTGGCTCTACGCGGCAGACCTGATCACCGGCGCGGCACGCGTGGGGGTCCAGGACTTCGAACCGAACTACGAGTCGGTCGTGCTGGCCTCGGTGTGCCAGGACTTCTCGCTGCGGATCAGGAACTTCCGGGACTACGAACGGATGCGGGCCGAGGAGCTCCGCCGCTCACCGATCATGCGCGGCAGCTTCCTCGGCCACGACGAGGCCACCGCCTGCATCGGCGTGCCCGGACGGCCCGCCAACCCGCCCCACCGCCTCGACATCGGCGACGCGCCGAAGATCATGGTCATCAACTCGAGGTACGACCCGACGACCCCGCACGAGTGGGCGGTCGACATCAAGAGGCAGGCACCGCGCAACACCGCGCTGCTGACCTACGAGGGCTGGGGCCACATCGCCTACCCGCGCAGTGCCTGCACTCGAACCAACGTCGACGACTACCTGCTGGAGCTGAAGACCCCGGCCGTCAGCTGCCCTGCCGTGCTTCCGTGATGAAGTCGCGGTACCAGCGGTAGCTGGCGCGCGGGGTGCGGACCAGCGTCTCGTAGTCGACGTGCACCAGGCCGAACCGGTGCTTGTACCCGTGCGCCCACTCGAAGTTGTCGAGCAGCGACCAGCAGAAGTAGCCCCTCAGGTCCACGTCCGCTGCCTGCGCCGCCGCGATGTGGTCGCGCAGGTAGGCGATGCGTTCGGTGTCCTCGAAGCCGTCCACGTCGGGGTAGACGCAGCCGTTCTCGGTGACGTAGACCGGCGGCAGGTCCGGGTGCCGCGCCTTGAGATCGGCCAGCGCGGTCGTCATGCCGACCGGTTCGACCGGCCAGCCCATGCCGGTGCGAGGCACGTCCGGGAGCTGGGTCGTGTCGACGCCGATGTCGTGCGCGGTGCGCTTCGACGGATCCGGCTCGCGGTGCGGCGCGTCGGCGACGTGCAGCCGGTAGTAGTAGTTCAGGCCGACGTAGTCGAGCGGCTCGCTGATGATCGCCAGGTCGCCGTCCTGCTGGAACGAGAAGTCCGTGATGTCACCGAACATCGGCTTCAGCTCGTCCGGGTAGGCCGCGCCGAACAGCGGGTCGCTGAACTGCCTGCGCAGCAGGACGTCCTGACGGGTCGCGGCGGCCACGTCGGCGGGGGAGTCGCTCACCGGCACGGTGGGGGACTGGTTGAGCACGATCCCGAACTCCTGTTCGGGCAACCCGTTGGCGCGCATCGACTGCACGGCGAGTCCGTGGCCGAGCAGCAGGTGGTGCACCGCCGCCAGCGCGCCGTGGCCTTCCCGTGCGCCGGGTGCGTGCCGGCCTTCGCCGTAGCCCACGATCGACGAGCAGTACGGCTCGTTCAGCGTCGTCCACTTCCGGACGACGTCCCCGAGTTCCTCGTGCACGACGGCCGCGTAGTCGGCGAACCGGTGGGCCGTGTCGCGATCGCGCCAGCCGCCCTGCTCCTCCAGCGCCTGCGGCAGGTCCCAGTGGTACAGCGTGAGGAAGGGCTCGATCCCCTTGCTCAGCAACGCCTCGACGAGCCGCCGGTAGAAGTCGAGGCCGCGCTGCTCGACCTTCCCGTGCCCCTCCGGCAGGATCCGGGACCACGAGACGGAGAACCGGTACGAATCGACGCCGAGGTCGGCGAGCAGCCGCACGTCCTCCGCCCAGCGGTGGTAGTGGTCCGCCGCCACGTCGCCGGTGTCACCGGACGCGACGGCGCCCGGCACGGCGGCGAAGGTGTCCCAGATGGACGGACCGCGGCCGTCGAGCCGCGCCGCCCCCTCGATCTGGTAGGCCGAGGTCGCCACGCCCCAGCGAAAGCCGTCCGGAAAGCTCACAGCAGTCTCCCAAGTAGAAGGGTCAGCCCTTGACGGCGCCCGACATGATGCCGCCGACGATCTGACGGCCGAACAACAGGAACACGGCCAGCACGGGGACCGTGCCGATGGTCGCCGCGGTCAGCACCAGCGTGTAGTCCGTGGTGTAACCACTGGCCAAAGTGGACAGAGCGGTCTGCACCGTCGGGTTCTCCGGCGTGAGCACCACGAGCGGCCAGAAGAAGTCGTTCCACGCCTGCATGAACGTGAACAGCCCGAGCACGGCCGCCGCCGGGCGCGCCGCGGGCAGCGCGATGTGCCAGAACAGCCGCAGCGAGTGGCACCCGTCCATCCGGCCCGCCTCGAGCAGCTCGTCCGGGATCGCCCGCTCGAAGTACTGCCGCATGAAGAACACGCCGAACGCCGTCACGAGTCCCGGCACGATCACCGCGTGGATCTCGCCGGCCCAGCCGAACTCGGCCATCATCATGTAGAGCGGGATGATGCCGAGCTCGGTCGGGATCGCCTGCGTGCCGATGATGAGCAGCAGCAACACGTTGCGGCCGCGGAACTTCAGCTTGGCGAACGCGAACCCGGCCAGCGTCGAGAACAGCACCACCGACAGCGTCACCGTGCCCGACACGACGATCGAGTTCATCAACGCCAGCCAGAAGTCGGTGGTGTCGAAGACCCGCGTGATGTTCGCGAACAGGTGGCCGCCCGGCACCAGGACGGGCGGCACGCTGTCGATCGCGTCCGGCGTCTGCGAGGACACCACGAACGACCAGTACACGGGGAAGGCCGACCCGGCGAGCACGGCGATCAGGGCGGCGTACGTCCACGGCCCGGCGACACGACGGGCCAGCCTGCGCGCTCTGGCCGTCGGGCCGGTGGGCCGCACCGGCGCGGGGCGTTCCAGCACAGCGGTCATGGGGTCACTCCGTCCGGATCCGTTTGGTCACGAGGTAGCCGAGACCGGCGACGACCACCGTCGCGAGCGCCAGCACGACCGCGATCGCCGAGCTGTAGCCGAACTCGTACTTCGTGAAGCCCTGCTCGTACAGGTACAGCGCGGCGGTCTGGAACTGCCGGTCGGAACCACCGGTCGCGGCCGCCGCGCCGGGGTTGAACAGCAGCGGTTCGGCGAGCAGCCGCATGTTGCCGGTGGTCGCGATGATCGTGGAGAAGATGATCTGCGGCCGCAGCAGGGGAACGGTGATCCGCCAGAACTGCTGGCGGCCGTTCGCACCGTCCAAAGTGGCCGCCTCGTAGAGGTTGCCCGGGATCGCCTGCATGGACGCCAGGAAGATCAGCGCGTGGTAGCCGGACCAGCGCCACACCACCATCACGGCGATCGCGATGTGGGAGGACGCCGTGCCCGCCTGCCAGTCGATCTGCCCGGCCCCGACCATGCCCAGCAACCAGTTGATCAGGCCGAAGTCCCGGCCGAACAGCTGCGCGAAGATGATCGTCACCGCCGCCACCGAGGTGATGTTCGGCAGGATCACGCCCATCCGGAACAGCGTGCGGGTGCGGACCTTGCGGTTGAGCAGCTGCGCGACCCACAGCGCCAGCAGGATCTGCGGGACCGTCGTCAGGAGCCACAGGCTGAGCGTGTTGCCCATGGCGTTCCAGAAGTACGGGTCCGCGAACAGCTGCGTGTAGTTGGCGAACCAGACGAACCGCGCGGCGTCGGCGTCGATCAGGTTGCGTGCCTGCAGCGAGACCCAGACCGTGTAGAGCAGGGGGAACAGCCCGAAGACACCGAAGATCAGGAAGTACGGTGCCACGTACCCGTACGGCGCGAACCTCGTGTCCCAGCGGTGCCTTCGGGTCGTCTTGTCGATCACTGCCATTGGTCAGCTCGTCACTTCTGGACGTCGGCGACGAACTGGTTCCACGATTCCTCGCCGTTCTGCTTGCCCTGTTCGACGCGCTGCATCGCGCTGCCGATCGCGGTCTGGATGTCACCGGCCTTGGGACCTTGGTACTGCGGGTTCAGCTTCTTCGCCGCGTCGGTGAACAGCTTGCCGATCGGCGCGTCGTTGAAGTACGGGTTCTTGTAGTCCACGATCGCCGGGTCCTCGTACAGCTTCGGGGTCGACGGCAGCAGCCCGGCGCTCTTGAACACCTTGGCCTGCTGCTCGGGCGCCGTAAGCCACGCCGCCAGCTCCACGGCCTTGTCGACGTTCTTGCCGGACTTCGGCACCGTCAGGTACGAGCCACCCCAGTTGCCGCCACCGCCGGGCACGGACGTGACGTCCCACTTGCCTGCGGCCTCCGGACCGGCCTGGTCCTTGATCTTGGCCATCTGCCAGGCGGGGCACGTCACGGTCGCGAACTGGCCCTGCTTGAAGCCGGTGTTCCAGACGGGCGTGGAGTACAGCAGCTTCGAGGAAAGACCGGACTGCACGCCGTCGACCACGAGGTCCCAGCCCGCCTTGATGTCCTTGTTCTCGCCCACGATGATCTTGTCGGACTTGTCGTAGTAACCGACCGGGGTCTGGCCGACGATCGCGTTGAGCACGCTCGGGCCGCCGTCGAACCACTTCACGCCCTCGGGCGCCTTCTCCTGGAACTTCTTGCCCGCGGCCATGAAGTCCTGCCAGGTCGGCCACAGCGCGGCGACCTGGTCGCGGTCGGCCGGCAGACCGGCGTTCTCCAGCAGGTCGCGGCGGTAGCAGATGGCGAGGCCGCCGACGTCGGTGCCGTAGCCGATCTGCTTGCCGTCCTTGCTGAGCGAGCCCTCCCACTTCCAGGCCAGCCAGCGGTCCTTGAGCTGGTCGCCGCCCTTGGTGTTGAAGTCGACGAACTTGTCCGGCGTGGCCTTGAACTGGTTGATGTACCCGGTGTCGACCGCTTCGATGTCCGCGTTGCCGCTGCTGGTGGCGAGGTGCGCGGCGAGGTTCTTGTGGTGGTCGGAGTACGACGCGGTGCGGTCCGAGATCTCGACGTCCGGATGCGCCGCCATGTACTCCTTGAACAGCTCGGCGTAGCCGAAGTTGCCGAACAAGCCGATGGTCAGCTTGGTCTTGCCGCCGGACGCGGTGCCGCTGCCGCAGCCGCTGAGCACCACGGCCGCAGCCAGCGCGGCGCAGCCGAGTGCGAGTGCTTTGGGGCGCATTTTCCGGGCCTCCGTTGGTTTTTGGGCGCGCTGAAACAGAGATGTGGTTCTTCGAGAAGATTTGTGTGGCGCCTATGACAGCGGTGTTGCACACCGCCCGTCAAGTAACGAAACGATAAACAGATCGTTTCGCGCAGGCGTTTGACTAGCAGAAGTGCTGCTCGTAGGGTCTATGTAACCGCTTACGGTGGGATCGGGAGGTCAGATGGCGACCGGGCGAGAGATCGCCCAGCTCTGCGGCGTGTCCGTCGCGACGGTGTCGCGCGTCTTCAACCAGCCGGGAACGGTCAACGAGGAAACGCGTTCCCGCGTCCTGCGCGTCGCGAAAGAGCTGGACTACCGTCCCAACGAGTCCGCACGGGCGTTGTCGACGAAGCAGTCGACGATGATCGGACTGGTCTGGGACACCGACCACCGCAGGCCGGGCTGGCGCCACCCGTACCTGCAGGACCTGTTGATAGGCCTGAAGTCCGCGTTGAGCGCGCACGGTTACCACCTGCTGATGCTCGCGACGAGCGGCGACGCCCGTGAGGTCGGAGCATCGCTCGCGGACCCGGTCGGCTACGTGAACATGACGCGCCGCCACCACCTCGGCGGCCTCGTCCTGATCGACAGCGGCTCGGACGCCGAGGCGTTCGAAGCCTTTGCGCAGTCCGGAGTTCCGTGCGTCGCGCTCGACGTCGCGGTCGAAGGGCCCCGCGCCACCTACGTCACGTCGGACAACTTCGGCGGCGCACAACAGGCCGTCCGGCACCTGGTGGGTCTCGGCCACACGCGGATCGCCACGATCACCGGGCCCCTGGACAACCAGCCGTCCGACGCGCGTGTCTCGGGGTACCGGGCGGCGTTGCGCGAGGCCGGCATCGAGCCGCGCGACGAGTACGTGGTGTCCGGCGACTTCTACCGGGCCAGCGGAACCGCTGCCATGAAACGGTTGCTGGCGTTGGACCCGCCTCCCACGGCGGTGTTCGCGGCCAGCGACGAGATGGCCGTCGGGGCGTTGCTCGCCGCCCGTGCCGCCGGGGTGCACGTGCCCCGGGACCTGGCGCTGGTCGGGTTCGACGACATCGAGATCGCCTCGGTGGTGGAGCCCGCGCTGACGACGGTGGCGCAGGACAAGCCGGGGTTCGGGGTGGCGGCGGCGAAGGCGATCATGGCGATGGTCACCGGTGGGGAGTGCGAGTCGCCGCTGGTGTTGCCGGCCCAGTTGGTGGTGAGGGGGTCCTGCGGGCCTGTCGGTGGTGTGGCTCGGGACGGCGTCGAGTGATCTCGTGGTCGTGCGTCCTGACCTGGTAAAGCCGTCAGGACGTCGTCAGGCAGAAGGGGTGTCCGGCCGGATCCAGGAGCACCCGCCAGCGGCCGTCGCCGGGCTGGTGGTCCGGTTTGGTCGCGCCGAGTTCCAGCGCCAGCTCTTCCGCCGCGTCGAGGTCGTCGGCGCGGAGGTCCAGGTGGAACTGCTGGGGCACGTCCTGGCCTGGCCACCGCGGAGCGCGGTAGCCGTCGACCCGCTGGAATCCCAGGTCGCAGCCGGAGCCGTCCGTCAGAGCGACGAAGTCCTCCGAGCTGAAGAGTTCGCGCATCCCGGTCAGCGCACCGTAGAAGCCCGCCAGCTTGCGCGGGTCGGCGCAGTCCAGAGTCACGCCTCGCAGTCGAGCCGCCGGCACCAGTCGCTCCTTCGCGTCCGGCGGCCACCGTACGCGCCACACCCGTCGCCGCAGTAGCGGATTTCGGGCTGGTCCGTGTCCCGCAAGTCTCGTCCGGCGAGAGACGCGGCTTGCGGGGACAGGGACTAGTCCTCTGTGGACGCCGCCGCGATCAGTGCGATCAGCTGCTGCCGGAAGTGTTCGTAGTCCTCGACGGCCCCGAGCAGCGTCTCGGACTCGCGCTCCTCACGGCGTGCGGCGGCCAGGGCGCGGCGGCCGGACGGGGTGATCTTCACCGACGTCCGGCGGCGGTCCTTGGCGTCCTGGCTGCGCACGACGTGGCTGCCTCGGTCCAGGTGCTCGATCGTGCGGCTCATGGTCTGGTCGGTGACCCGGCAGAGCACCGCCAGTTCACGCTGCGAGCGCGGGCCGTCGGCCAGGTGGTGCAGGGTGATCATGCCGGCGTGCGTGAGGCCGCGGCCCGCGAGGAAGTCCTCGAACCGCTTCTCCACCACGCGTGCCGCCACCGACAGCAACCTGCCCGTCGGCCACGAGGCGACGTCCGCGCGCATCTGGTCCGGGCGGTGGGTCACCGCCGGCTCGTCTACCTCGGCCACACCTCCATCATCCCAGAGCCGCCCGATCACCCCACGTCGGTCCCGAATGGCATGCTGGTCACGGGCGTGTCGCCGGCTATCGCCGCCGCGATGGCCGCGGCAGCGGGTGGGTACGCGAGTTCGCCGAGGCCACCCAGCGGGGCGTCCGACCGCACGATGGTGACGTCGATTTCGGGAGTTTGACCGATTCTCGCCCACCGGTAGTCGCCGAACGACGACTCGGCGACGTGCCCCTCCCGGACGGTGATCTGCGCACCGAGCACAGTGGACAGCGCGTCGACCACACACCCCTCGACCTGGGCGCGTACGCCGGACGGGTGCAGCGCCACGCCGACGTCGACGGCCGCGTGCACGCGCAGCACCCGGCGTGACTCCGGCTCGGCGACGGCGATCACCGCGATCGCGGAGCCGTACTCCTCCAGACAGGCGACACCCCGTGTGGTGCCACGCGCGGGCGGGCTGCTCCAACGGGCGCGGTCGGCGACGGTGTCCAGCACCTTGTGCAGCCGGGAGCCCGCGGGCAGGAGCTTGCGGCGCAGCGCGACCTGGTCGAGGCCGGACCGCCTGCCGATCTCGCTGAGGAAGTTCTCCTCGGCGTAGACGAACTGGCCGGCGTAGACGGATCGCCAGAACCCCGTGCGCAACGGCGCGGGCCGCACGACGACCGAGACCTCACCGGGCACGGCGTACGGGAAGTGGTCGCCGCTGGCCTTGATCAGGGCAGGGTTGGAGAAGATGGGGAGGACGGTCAGGCCCCAGGTGGCGACCTCGTGCGCACGCCGGATGGGCACACCATCCGAGCCGATCTCGGCGGACAACCGGTGCACGGACATCGGCCGATACGAGTCATGACGCGTGTCGTCGGCCCGGGTCCACAACACCTGGACCGGCGCGCCCGCCCGTCGTGAGCAGGCCACCGCCTCCAGCACCGGGTCCGGTTCGATCCGCCGCCCGAACGCTCCGCCCGACGCCGTCGCCTCCACCCGCACGGACGCGGCGGGCACGCCGAGCTGGCGGGCCAACAGGGTGCGCAGCGAGCCGGGGTCCTGCGTCGGTGCCCAGATGGTCACACCATCTGGACGGACGTGGGCGGTGGCGTTCATCGGTTCCATCGGCGCGTGCGCGAGCAACGGCATCGAGTAGACCTGCTGAACGCCGTTGATCGGGCCCTGCGCCGGCAGCGACGCGCGGAGATCGGCCAGCCACGCCCGGCTGTCCGCGGTGGGCGTGCCACCGCGCCAGGTGATCTGCAGCGCGTCGCGGGCCTTCAACGCCTGATGCGTCGACTTGGCGATGACCGCGACACCGCCCTGCCCGTCGCCCGGCGCGGTGAGCGTCAGGACGTCGACCACGCCCGACATGCCACGGGCCGCGGTGTCGTCGATCGTGTCGGGAACCGCGCCGATCCACGGCGGGCGGGCGACCACGGCGACCAGTCCACCGGGCGGCCGGGAGTCGATGCCGTACCGGGTGCGACCGGTGACGACGTCGCGGGCGTCCACGCGTCCACCGCGGGTCTTGCCCAGCAGCCGCCACTTCTCCGGCGGCGTGAGCTCGACGGGGACGGTGGCGGGATCGAGCGCGGCCGCACCGCGCACGAGCGCCCGGTAGGGGAGCCTGCCCCGGCGCGGATGGCAGACGAAGCCGTCCCGGGCGGCGCACTCGGCGACCGGCACGTTCCAGCGCTGGGCGGCGGCGGTGACGAGCAGGCAGCGCGCGGTCGCGGCGGCCGTGCGGATCGGCGTCGAGAGCTGCCGCACCGACGTCGAGTTCGCCACGCCCTGCGAGCCGAACCGTTCGGTGTCACCGTGCGCCTGCTCCAGCGTGACCTCGCGGGCCTCGACCGCCAGCTCTTCCGCGACCATCAGCGCCACGACGGTCCGCACGCCCTGACCGGTGTCGGGGCGGGGCACGGTCGCGGTGATCCGGCCGGAGTCGTCCAGCCGCACGAACACGTTCGGCGCGAGTCCCCCGGCGGCGAGCGCGGGGACCGGGACCGCCACGACCAGCGCGCCGATTCCCGCGCCGCGCAACAACGTCCGCCTGCTGATCATCGTTCCTCCCGCATGATCCGGCTGGCCCGGCGCACCGCGTCGCGGATGCGGGGATAACTGCCGCACCGGCACACGTTGTCGCGCAGGGCTTCCTCGATCGCCGCGTCGTCGGGGTCGGGGTCACGGGCGAGCAGTGCCGCCGCGGCCATCACCTGGCCCGGCTGGCAGTACCCGCACTGCGCCACGTCGAGCTCCCGCCACGCGCGCTGCACCGGGTGGTCGCCGTCGCGCGACAACCCCTCGATCGTCGTGATCCGGGTCTTCACGCTGTCGGCCGCCGTGCGCACGCACGGTCGAGCGGCCTCACCGTCCACATGGGACGTGCAGGCGCCGCACAGGCCGACCCCGCAGCCGTACTTGACCCCTGTCAGTCCCAGCTCGTCGCGCAACACCCACAGCAGGGGAGTGTCACCCTCGACGTCGACCTCGCGCCGTTCACCGTTGACGCGCAACGAATATCGGGCCACCGCGATCCCTCCAGATTGCTCAGCGCGCTGAACGTATCACGCTCGGCCGTGCATAATGCTCAGCATGCTGAACAATCTGCGGCGGTCCGACAGGGCGGTCCTGGTGTGGGGTGTGGCGGCGAGTGCGCTGATCACGGGCCTGGTGTGGCTGCTCGGCCAGCGACTGCACGGCATCGCGTTGCTGCCCGACCAGGGCGCCTCCTGGTACTACTGGAAGCTGCCCGACCCGACCTTCTGGACCAGGGCGTCCGCCTGGGTGGGCTACGCGGCGCACCAACTCGTGTCGTGGGGCCTGATCTACTACGCGCAGACCCGCATCCGGCGCTACACCACCGGCCTGCACCGCATCAACGTCATCGCCCTCGCCGCGAACGGCGGGTTCATCGCCCTGCACGCCCTGCAGACCCAGCTCTTCTACGACGGCATCGCCCAGGACGTCTCGATCTTCAGCTCCCAGGGGTCCGTGGTCCTGCTGCTGGTGGTCGTCCTGCTGATGGAGAACCGCCGCCGCGGACTGGTGCTGACCTGGTCCGCGCCGATCTCCGCCCAGGTCGTCGGCTTCGCGCGCCGCTACCACGGTTACCTGTTCAGCTGGGCCGCGATCTACACGTTCTGGTACCACCCGATGGAGTCGTCGAGCGGGCACCTCATCGGGTTCTTCTACATGTTCCTGCTGCTGGTGCAGAGCAGTCTGATGTTCACGACATCCCACACGAACCGCTGGTGGACGCTCACCCTCGAGCTGCTCGTGGCCGTGCACGGCACGCTCGTCGCCGTGATGAACTCCGGCCCCAACGGGATGTGGCCGATGTTCTTCTTCGGTTTCGTGGCGATCTTCGTGCTGACCCAGATGCACGGCGTCGGGCTCAGCGCGGCGGTGCGGTGGTGGATCGGCGGCACGTTCGTGGTGGCGGCGCTCGCGGTCTACTCCTGGCGCGGCCTGGGCAAGATCGACGAGGTCGTGCGGATCCCGTTGATCGAGTACCTGCTGGTCGCCGTGCTCGCCGTGCTGATCTGGGCGGGTGTCCGGCTGGCGCGCGTCGGGCGGTCGTGACCGGGCCGCGTCATCTCACCGGTCACGCCACCCCGCGGGTCATGGCTTGGTCACCGACGCGATCAGCTTCGTGGCCACGTCGCGCAGCTTGACGTTCGCGCGTTGCGACTGCTCCACGAGCATCCCGAACGCGTCGTCCGCGTCGCAGGTGTGCACGGCCATAAGTACGCCCTTGGCCTGCTCGATGACGGCGCGCGACGCGAGGGCCTGCTCCAGGTGCTTGACCTTCCCCTGCGAGTGCCGCCACCGCTGGGAACTGGTGATCGTCGCGGACGCGGCGGCCGTGAACAGTCGCATGAGGCCCTCGTCGAACGGGTCGAAGGCCGTCGCCTGGTAGCTGTAGACGTTGAGCGTCCCGACGTGCCGCGCCTCGGTGTCGTTCGACGCGGGGAGCACGACCGGCACCGACAGGTACGCGCAGACCCCGGCTCGCGCGGCGGCGGCCTCGAACTCCGGCCACAGGTCGCGGTGCTCACCGATCACGGCCCGCACGGGCGTGAGCGCGCGGGCGGAGTCCAGGCACGGCCCGCGGCCGGACTCGTACTGCTGCTCGTCGACCGTGACCAGGCGCCGGTCGGTGGCGGCCGCGGTGTGCGGCCGTTGCCCCGTGACCACGGACACGGTCACCGCGTCGGCGTCCGGAAGGGCCCTGGCCGCCGTCTCCGCGACCCGCTGCAGCGCGTCTTCCAGCGATTCCTCACCGGTGAACGCGTCGTGCAGTTCCGTCAGCGCCTCGGTGGTCTCGTCCAGGCGAGACACCGGGTCTGGACGTTCCTCGTCGACCGGTCTCATCGATCCTGTCCGAACATGATCCGCCATGCCGCGGCGCCCCTCACTCTGCGTTGGAGTCCACGGCGCCGGCTGCTTGACGCACGTCCAGGGCATCGTACGGCCACCGGCACCATGCCGTCGCGACCCACCACGCCGGAACCGGCGCCGGCGACGGGTCGCTGCAAGGTCTCAACTTCCCGTGCCGGCACCGGCCGGACCGCCCGAGGGAGGTCCTCCGTGCGAACACGCGCGTGTTCGGCGTTCTGTCAGTACCCCGCTGGTGCGGAACTCACACGGTTCAGTGCGAACTCGTGAGCCGGCCGGACGACCGTTCGCCGGGCGAGGGCCGGCTCGGGCCGAACCAGCGGGCCAGGTGGTCCTCCAGGTCCCGCTGGCGCTCGCCGATCCAGGCGACGTGACCGTCGGGACGCAGCAGAAGGGCCGGCACGTCCACCGCCGCCGTGGGATCCGCGACCAGATCGACCCGATCCGCCCATCCCGTGACGGACAGGCGTTCGGTGCGGTCGAGCAGCAGACCCCGGCCCTGCCTCAGGTGGTCGAAGAGGCGGCCCTGCACCAGGGCGAGGTCGCGCAGACGGCGGCCGAGCAGGTCGGGGCCCGGACCGAGGTCGTAGCGGATGCCGAGCGCGGTGATCTTCTCGATGAGGTGCCGGTTGACCTCGTTGATGTCCATCAACGAGGTGAGCAGCCGGCGCACGGCCCGCGCGCCCGGTTCGTCGGCCGCCAGCGCTACCTGGGCACGGGTGTTGTCGAGGACGTCGGCGGCGACCGGGTGGCGTTCGGCGTGATAGGTGTCCTGCAACGACTCCGGGGCCCAGCCGCGGACCTGCGCGGCGAGCTTCCAGCCGAGGTTGACCGCGTCCTGCACGCCCAGGTTCAGGCCCTGGCCGCCGGCGGGCGGGTGGATGTGCGCCGCGTCGCCGGCGAGCAACACCCGGCCGGTGCGGTAGCTCTCGGCCTGGCGGGTGGCGTCGCCGAAGCGGGACAGCCAGCGCGGGGAGTGGACGCCGAAGTCGGTTCCGGCGAGCGCGCGCAGGTGCTGTGCGAAGTCGTCGATGGTGGGCTCGGCGCGGTCCTCGCTGAGGCCCGTGACCGGGATGACGACGCGGTAGATCCCCTCGCCGAACGGTGCGAAGGTGAACGCCTTGCTGGTCTCGCGGAGCTCGGCGGCCCTGGCCGCGATCTCCTCCGGCGGGGCGCTCGCCTCCATCTCGCCCATGAACGTGTCGTTGCGTGAAGGTTCGCCCGGGAAGCCGACGCCGAGGAGTTTGCGCACTGTGCTGCGTGCGCCGTCGCAGCCGACCAGGTACCTCGCTCGCAGCCGTTCGCCGTCGGCGAGTTCGACGGTCACACCCTCGTCGTCCTGTGCCAGCCCGGTCACCGCGCACCCGCGCCGGACCTCCGCGCCCAGGGCGACGGCGTGGTCTTCGAGCAGGCTCTCGACGACCGGCTGCGGGATGCCCAGCAACGTCGTGAAGTCGGAGTCGAGGCCCTCGGGCGTGGGTTTCGGGATACCGGCGAACGACCCACCGACCGGCCGCTGCCGCCCACGTTCCAGGAAGCGGTCCAGCAGTCCGCGCATCGCCATGATCTCGAGGCTGCGCGCGTGCAGGCTGACTATCCGGACGAACGACGAGGCGGGCTCGGCCTCCTTCTCCACCACGAGCACCCGCACGTCGTGCAGCCGGAGTTCGGCGGCCAGCATCGCGCCGGCCGGGCCGCACCCGGTAATGATCACATCGAACACGAACCACCCATTTTCGCAGGTCCTGGCGTCGGCGGCCCAGTGTGGAGCGCACCGGTGGGTGCCGCAACCGATATTCGTCCCGAGGGAACGGCAGGATGGCCGGGTGATCGACGACCCGGCCGGATGCCCAGGACATCCGGCGCGTCGACGCCGTGCTGACCGACGTGCCGCGCGCGGTGCTGTGGTCCGGCGCTACGCGGGCTGACCGGCGAGCCCGTCGACGAACGCGGTGAGCGTCGTGTCGTCGAACGCACGGCCGATCTCGAAGTGCTCGGCCCAGCGGTCCTGACCGAGCACGGCCGACGCGACGGCGACCGAGTGGTCCCGCGCGCCGGTCGCGAACGGGGTGATCTTCTTGCGCCGCAGGCGATCGGCCGCTCCCAGCAGGACGGTGGCGGCCGCCGGGTCGCGCGCGCAGAGGTACCGCGTGTGCAGCTCCAGGGCCTCCGCCACCGCGTCTCGGTCGCGGGTGGTGTGGCTGAGCGAGATCCGAAGGGCGCCGGCCAGCTCTCGCCACGCCGCCTTCGCGTCACCGAGTCCGTGCCGGACCACGCTCGCCCGCAGGTGCACCGTGGCCTCGACGCGGTCGTTTCCGTTGCCACCAGAGGATTGTGCGAGCAGGCGGTCGGTCCGTCGCAGGGCCGCGGATGACGCCGCGTGGTCCTCGCCCAGCGACGCCAGCGCCGCGGTGCACTCGGCGAACGCGGCCAGCAGGGTGTGGCCACCGGCCGTGAGCGGGGACACGGCCTCGGCGGCCCGGCTGACCGCGGTCGCGGTGTCGCCCAGGTCGAGTGCCAGGAAGGCGAGGTTGAACAGCGTGCGGCCGAGGTCCACCGGTCCCGTGCCGGCGCGTTTCTTGGCCGCCAGCGCGGCTTCCAGTTGCCGGAACGCGTCCTCGGGGCGGCCGATCTCGGCGAACACCGACGAGAAGTTGTTGAGCACACGGCCGAGCATCGCGTCGTCACCGGAGCGCCGGGCGGCGACGAGCGCGGTGCGCAGGTGCGTCATGGCCGCGCGTGGCTTTCCCTGTTCCACCGCGACCAGGCCGAGCAGGCTCAAGGCGGCGGTGCGCGTGCTGTAGTCGGTCTCCGAGGCCGCGGCCAGCGCCCGCCGCGCCGTTTCGGCGGCTCCCTCCAGGTCGCCCCGCAACGCCGCCAGCTGGCCCGCCCTGACCAGCAGCACCGGGAAGTCGTCGGCACCTGCCTGGCTGAGCAGTTCCGCGCCCTCGCCCAGGCGGCCGGTGGACTCGTAGTACCGGACCAGCGCGATGGCGGTGTCCGCGTCGAGCCGGGCCGGCTCCTCGGAGATCGCCCAGCGCACCGAGGCGCGGATGTTGGCCGCATCCAGCGGACCGAAGACCGTTGACCCGTCGCGCAGTCGGTCCAGGTAGTGCGACGCGATCCGCATGCGCACGTCATCTCGTTCACCGGAGGCGCAAAGCCGTTCCTCGGAGAGTTCCGCGACCGTGTCCGGCAGCGTGTACCGCGACGAGCCGCCGTCCGGGGTGATCCGCACCAGGTTGATGTCGACCAGTTCGGTCAGCTCCGTCAAAGACCGTCCCAGTACCGATTCCAGGTCGTCCAGCCGGACTCCGCCGTCGAACCCGCCCAGCCGTCCGAACGTGGCCCGCGCGCCTGGGGTGACCAGTTCCAGCGTCGCCTCCACGGCCGCGCGCAACGAACGGTGCCGTGCGGGAAGATCGCGTGCGCCGTCGGTGAGGTACCGCAGCCGGTGCGTGAGTCGCTCGGCCAGGTCCGCCGGGCGCATCAGCCGCACCCAGCCGGCCGCCAGTTCGATCGCGAGGGGCAGGTGGTCCACCTTGCGGCAGATGGTCTCGATCGCCGCCGCGGTGTCCTGGTCGACGGTGAACTCCGGGCTGGCCAGCTGAGCACGGCGCACGAACAGTTCGGCGGCCGTGTCAGGAGGTAGTCCTGCCAACGCGAGTACCCGTTCGTCGCGCACCCGCAACGGTCGCTGGCTCGTGACGACCACGGTCAGCCCGGGACAGCGGCGGGGCAGCGCGGCGAGTTCGGCGGCGGCGTCCACCAACTGTTCGAACCGGTCCACCACCAGCACCACCCGCCGGTCCCGCAGGTGCGCGGCCACCCTGTCCTGCGGTGCCAGCCGGGACGGGCCGCAGCCGAGCGCGTCCGCCACGAGATCACCGACCAGCGCGACGTCCGTGACGGCGGACAGGTCGAGGGTGCTCACCACCAGATCGGTGCGGCCGTGCAGCAACACGGCCAGTTCGGCGGCCAGGCGCGACTTCCCGGCACCCGCCGGGCCGGTGATCGAGACGAGCCGGTGACGTGCCTGGAGAACGAGGTCCAGCATCGACCGCAGTTCACCGGACCGCCCGACCAGTCCGTCGGTGCCCGGTGGGGCGGAACGGGCGGGCGCGGAACGGGCGGGCGCCGACCGCGGGCGTGCGGCGGCGAGGAACGCGGTGAGGTCGTCGCCGGTGAGCTTCAGCGCCGTGGCCATCAGCCGCACCGACTGCGACCGCGGCACCCGCCTGCCCTGTTCCAGATCACGCAGCGCGCGATCGCTGATCCCGCTGAGCTTCGCGAGTTCCACCTGGCTGAGCGCGGCGTTCGCCCGATGGCGGCGCAGCAGCTCGGCGAACGCGGACTCCTCCGGCGGCACCGGCCGACCGTAGCGGAAGTTCACCGGAAACTCCGGCGGTTTTCCTCACCACCACCCGTTTCCGGCAGTCATCGTCGTGCCACGGACGTCGGGGGACATGTCCGCGGGAAGTACCTGATTTCGTGGGGAGGACGGAATTGTCGTACTCATCAAGACGGGTGGTGCTCACCCTGGTCGTCGCGGCGATCGCCGCCGCGGGGCTGAGCACGCCCGCGATGGCGGCTCAGGGGGAGATCCGCGTCGGCACGGGGGCGAAGACCATCGACGGCCGATATGTCGTGGTGCTCAAGGAAGGCGCCACGGAGAAGGCACGCACGACCGAGACCGTGGCGGACATCGTTACCAAGAACGGTGGCGGTGAGGTCGGGGAGACGTGGCAGCACGCGCTGCACGGGTTCTCCCTCGGCGCCGGCGAGACGACCGCCAGGCGGATCGCGGCGGACCCGAGGGTCGCCTACGTCGAACAGGACGCGGAGATCACCGCGGACACGACCCAGCCGACGCCGCCGGCGCTGTGGGGTCTCGACCGGCTCGACCAGATCACCGGCCGGTCCAACGGTCAGTACGTGTCCAGCGGTTCCGGTGCGCGCAACGTGCGCGCGTACGTGATCGACTCCGGCATCCGCACGACGCACACCGACTTCGGCGGCCGTGCGAGCTGGGGCACCAACACCTCGGGGGACGGGAACAACACCGACTGCAACGGCCACGGCACGCACGTGGCGGGCACGATCGGCGGCACGACCCACGGCGTCGCGAAGTCCGTGCGGCTGGTGGCGGTCAAGGTCCTCACGTGCAGTGGTTCCGGCACCACCACCGGCGTGGTCAGCGGGGTCGACTGGGTGACGCAGAACGCGGTGCGCCCGGCCGTGGCGAACATGAGCCTCGGCGGGGGTGCCAGCGCCGCGCTCGACGCGGCGGTCGAGGCATCGATCGCCACGGGCATCACGTACACGGTCGCCGCGGGCAACTCGAACCGCGACGCCTGCACGACCTCACCGGCCAGGACGCCGAACGCGATCACCGTCGGTGCCACGGACCGCGACGACGTGCGGCCGACCGACTGGGTGAGCGGTGGCAGCAACTTCGGCACCTGCGTGGACCTCTTCGCCCCCGGCGACGACATCACGTCGGCGTCGAACGGCAGTGACACCGCGACCAGGGTGCTCAGCGGCACCTCGATGGCCGCACCGCACGCCGCCGGTGTCGCCGCGTTGCAACTGCAGCGCAGCCCGAACGCCTCGCCGACCTCGGTGTGGTTCGCCATGGCGTTCGTGGGGTCCAGGAAGGACGTCGTGGTGAACCCCGGGTCCGGATCGCCGAACCTGCTGCTCAACTCGCGCTCCACCTTCGGCGGGCCGGACGGCGACTACAACGACGACCAGCGCACGGACACCACCGTGTGGCGTCCGTCGACCGGTCAGTGGTTCGTGCGCAACGTCAGCACGACCCAGTGGGGTCAGCAGGGCGACGTCCCGGTGCCGGGCGACTACAACGGCGACGGCGTGTCCGACGTCGCGGTGTGGCGTCCGTCCACGGGGCAGTGGTTCGTGCACGGCCAGTTCACCGTCACGTGGGGCGTGCCGGGCGACATCCCGGTGCCGGGTGACTTCAACGGTGACCAGATCACCGACGTCGCGGTGTGGCGTCCGTCGACCGGGCAGTGGTTCGTGCACGGTCAGTTCACGCAGCAGTGGGGCCAGCAGGGTGACGTCCCGTTGCCCTTCGACTTCGACGGTGACGGCGCGGCTCAGGCGGCCGTGTGGCGTCCGTCGACCGGAACCTGGCACTACATCGGGATGTTCGGCGTCGTGGTGTCCGTCCCCTGGGGACAGAGCGGGGACGTGCCGGTGCCCGCCGACTACCAGGGCGACGGCGGCTTCGACCTCGCGGTGTGGCGCCCGTCGACCGGCGAGTGGCACGTTCGCGGTGTCAGCAGGGCGACGTCCCGGTGCCCGGCGACTACAACGCCGACGGGGTCGGTGATCTCGCGGTGTGGCGTCCGTCGACCGGGCAGTGGTTCGTGCGCAACCAGTTCAGCGTCGCCTGGGGTGTGCAGGGCGACAAACCGCTGGCGTCGTAGGTAGCCGACCGGTGCCGTCTCCGGAACTCTCCGGGGACGGCACCGGTCGTGCTCATGTGAGCAGCGCCAGGAACTCCGCGCGCGAACTGTCGATGCGCGCGCTCAGTTCCAGCAAGGGTGTGCTCTTGCCCGAGGCCGTCTCCGCACGCGCGACGGTGCGTGCTTCCTCGAACTGCGTGCGCAGCAACACCTTCAGCTGCTGGTCGAACTCAGGGCCCTGGGCGTACCCGACCGCGGCCAGTTCGGCGGCCGTGATCATGCCCGGCATGTCGTGCCCGTCGTGCTGGTCGCTCTCCGGACGGCCGGTCCGCGCGAGCAACGCCCGCACCTGCGCCAGTTCGTCGCGGTAGCGGGCCTCGACCTGGGCGGCCACCGGACGCAGTGCGGAAGGCCGGTCCGCGGTCAGGGCGAGGGCGGCGAGCGCGGACTCGTTCTGCGGGATCACCAGGTCCGCGAACGCCTGGTCGGTCGGGCCGAGCTCCGCCGGCAGAGCGTCAGCCGGCGCCGCGCAGCCCGTCACCACCAGGAGGGCGGCGAAGAGGAGGGCTCGCACTAGGGGCGGCCGTCCGGCCCGCACTTGACGATCCGGTTGATGCAGTCGCGGACTCGTTGTGCCATCTCGGCTTCCGGCCAGACGTTGAAGAAGTCGCCGTGCATCGTGAAGCCGGGACCGGAGGACAGCTTGAACCGGGCGGGGTCACCGCTCGCCGGGTATCGCAGGACCTGGCGCAGCTTCGGCACGGGCACGGGGTGCGTCGTGGGGCAGTCACCGGCGACCGGGTACGCCATGTGGCTCTTGTGGTCGGCGGAGTCGAGGTCCTTGCCGTTCCAGCACTGCGGGAAGTCCAGATAGGACTCGATCATCGTGCCGGCCGGGCAGTTCACGAAGTCCTTGGACGAGCCGACGTGGCCCGCGTGCAGGCACGACCAGCGCGACCGCGTGCTGTCGTCCGGCGCGGTGGCCTTGGCGTTGCCCGCGACGATCCGCAGCCCGTACGGCAGCGGCTGGATGCGCGCGGTGACGTCGTCGCGCACGCCTTCACCGAGGTAGTAGAACGTCGTGCCGGTCGGTTCGACGGGCTGGCCGTCGACCAGGAACGTCGGCACCCAGTACGAGGAGAGGTCGACCTTCGGGCTGCACGTGCTCTTGGCCTTGCTCAGGCTCGTGACGTCCGAATGGGCGTTCGTGGAGTCGTTGCCGAAGAAGCTGTGCATGTGCGAGGCGCCGGGGAGGCTCGGCAGGACGATCGGGTCGTCCGGGAGCCGGTGCGTGAAAGGGCACTCGGCGACGAACTCCGCGACGCGCACCGCGTTCGGAGGGATCGGCTCCTGCGGCTTCGTCGGAGCGGCGGCGGCCTTCGTCGTCTCGGCGGGAGGGGCGGGAGGGGCGGGCGTGCCGGCCGGAGGGGGCGTCGTGGTGCCCGCGGTGCCGGTCGACGGGGACGTGGCCGCCGGTGAGGAGGTCTGGCTCGCCTGGGGCTTCGCGGGCGGGGTGAAGAACATCGCGTTCGCGGTCACCGCGGACGCCGCGACGCCCGCCACGGCGAGGGCGGCGATCCACACGCGCCGCCGCAGCTTCGAAGAGGTGGCGAGGGGCATTGAAATCCTTTCGGGCAGGGTGATCCGGCGCGGTGAGGACGGTGGTCGCGCCGGATCACCAGGACACCTCACGTGCCGGTCAGGGTTCTTCTGACCAGGAGATGTCCCGGGAGCCCGGGGATAACAGAAACTTCGCGGAGGTTTTCCGGAGGCCCGTCTACTGAGGACCGGGCCCGCCGAGCGCGCCCAGGACCGTCGAGACCTGGAGGTCGGTGCGCGCGGCCGTGTCGTCGCCGTCGCCCAGTTCCGGCGCGCCGGGCGGGAGCTGGTGCACCACGTCGAGGATCGCCAGGTAGACGCGCAGGCACCAGGACGGGCACGCCGCGGTGATGGTGCCGGCGGCGTGCAGGCGGGAGAACAGCAGCTTCGCCCCGTCCTGGACCTCGTCGCTGAGGAACCCGTGGCCCGAGTTCGTCCCGTTCACGACGTCGACGATCAGCCGGTGGCTGAACTTGATCTCGATGACGAGCTCGGTGACGCGGTGCAGGGCGATGAGCGGGGGAGAGGTGTCGACCCTGGCCTCCCGCATCGCGCGCCGGTACTGCTCGTCGAGCTGCGCGAACAGCGTGTCCAGCAGTGCTTTGCGGGACGAGAAGCGGCGGTGGACGGTGGCGCGGGCGAGCCCGGCCTCGTCGGCGATCCGTTCCAGCGACGCGGTCGGATCCTCGGCCAGGACGATCTTGGCGGCCTCCAGGATGCGCACCACGTTGCGCTCGGCGTCCGCGCGAACGGGACGGGGCGGGGTGGGCGCGCTCATCTGACCTCCAGGGTGGTGACCCAGCCTAACGATCAGCATAAGTGCGACAGCAAGGTCTCGCTTGTTGACACAAGTGAGACTCTGGTGTTGCATTTATGGAGTTGAAGCCGAACCGCAGGAGTGGGAACCATGGATCTGAAGCTCACCGGCAAGCGCGTGCTCGTGACGGGCGCCAGCAAGGGCATCGGCCTCGCGGTCGTGCAGGCCTTCCGCGCCGAAGGAGCGCTGGTCACGGCGGTGTCGCGGCGCAGCACGCCCGAACTCGAAGCGACCGGCGCGACGTTCGTGGCCGCCGACCTGTCCACGCCCGACGGGCCGCGGCGCATGGTCGAGACCGTCCTCGCCGCCGACTCGAGGCTCGACGTGCTGGTCAACAACGCGGGTGGCGGCACGTTGCCCGAGGGGTCCATCGGCAACGTCCTGGACGGTGACGACGAGATCTGGCACGACGTGTTCGAGATGAACCTGCACTCCGCCGTGCGCGTCACCCGAGCCGCGCTCCCGGCGCTGCTCGAGGCCCGCGGTGCCATCGTCAACATCAGCTCCGACACCGCGCGGCGCATCGGTGCCCCCGGCGCCACTCCGCTGCCCTACGCGGCGGCCAAGACCTCGCTGAACATGTTCACCAGGGCGCTGGCCGAGCGGGTCGGGCCGGAGGGCGTGCGGGTCAACGCCGTCTCGCCGTCGCTCACCCGCACGTTCAGCATCGCGGGCGACGGCGGCTACATCTCGCAGGTGGCCGGAGCCTTCGGTGTCGAGCACGCGACGTTGCTGGGCGGGCTGCCGAAGGAACTGGGCATGCTGACCGGCCAGATGATCGAGCCGGACGAGATCGCCCGCGCGGTGCTGCTGCTGTCGTCGCCGACGATGCCGAGCGTGATGGGGTCGAACTGGTCCGTCGACGCCGGCTCCACCAAGGTCGCGGTCTAGGGGAGCAGCACCTCGAAGAGCTGCCGCAGGGTGTTTTCGAGGGTCTCCTCGTCGGTCGCGTTCAACGCGGTGCTGCCGATCACCTTGCGCAGCAACCAGAATCCCGCGATCACCGACAGCACCACGGCCGCGCGGTCGGTGCCGCGGGTCTCCGGCGCCACCTCGTGCAGGTGCGCCTCGACGTGTCGTTCGATGTTCTCCCGCAGGATCTCGGCGGCGCGCGGGTTGGCCGCCGACCTGAGCATCAGCAGGAACGGCGAGAGGTCGTCCGCGGTGGGTGAGGTGCGGCGGACCAGTGCGGCGGCGATGTCGCGGGCGAGGGTCGCCGGGTCACCGCCGAGCACCGTGCGGTCGGCCATCGACACCTCCACGACCTCGGTGAACAGCCCTTCCTTGGAGCCGAAGTAGCGGTTGACCAGCATCGCGCTGACCCCGGCCGCCTGGGCGATCTCGCGGACCCCGACCCCGTCGAAGCCGAACCGGGTGAACGCCTCGACGCCGGCTCGCAGGATCGCGGCTCGGGTGGCGGTGGCATCTCGGCGGTGTGCGGAACTCATGTATACGAGTGTAGACTTCGAAGTGAAGTATACGACTGTAGACATGTGGAGAACGTGGTGGAACTGAACCTGAAGGGCAAGCGAGCCCTGGTCACGGGCTCGAGCTCGGGCCTCGGCGAGGCGATCGCACGACTGCTCGCCGCCGAAGGAGCGGATGTCGTCGTGCACGGCCGGCACGAGGCCCGCGCCCGGGCCGTCGCGGCGGACATCGGCGCCGCCGCGGTGGCGATCGGCGACCTCGCGACCGACGCCGGTGCCGACGCGGTCGCCGCCGTCGCCGGCGAGATCGACGTGCTGGTCAACAACGCCGGCGGGTACGCCCACACCGGCTGGGAGGACGCGGCGCCGCGGGAGTGGCGGGAGATCTACGAGGCCAACGTGATCTCGGCGGTCCGGATGATCCAGCGCCTCGTGCCCGGCATGCGGGCCCGCGGCTGGGGCCGGGTGATCCAGATCGGCGGCGGCCTCGGCTCCCAGCCGATCGCGGTCCAGCCGCACTACAGCGCGACGCTGGCGGCACGGCACACCCTCGCGGTGTCGCTGGCGCGCGAACTGAAGGACACCGGCGTCACGTCGAACGTGGTGTCGCCCGGCGCGATCATGGTCGACTCGGTCGAGGCGTGGCTGACGAAGCAGGCGCCGGGCAACGGGTGGGGCGAGACCTGGCAGGAGATCGAGCGCAACGCCGTCTCCGCGCTGGTGCCCAACGACGTCGGCCGGTTCGGCCGTCCCGAGGAGATCGCCGGAGCGGTGGCCTACCTCGCGAGCCCGTACGCCGACTACGTCAGCGGCGCGACGATCCGGGTCGACGGGGGCACGGTCAGGTCGGTGGTCTGACGGACCGGCCCCTGTCGAGTCCGATGTGGACGCTCGGCGGGGATCAGCCGGGCGACGGGAGTGCTCACACGTGGGTGTCGGCGGGTTCCTCGTGCCGCGCCTCGGCCTTCCGCTGCCGTTTCCGGTCGAGCAGCCACATCACGGGGGACGCGGAGAAGCCGTGCAGGAGGATCGAGCCGATCACGACGAGCCCGACGATCTGCCACAGCGCGTCCTGCTCGGGGAACTCGCCCTTCTGCAGGGCGTAGACGAGGTAGAACAACGACCCGACGCCGCGCACGCCGAAGAACGCGACGACGGTCCGTTCGCGTGGGCCGGTCTTGCCGCCGAGCAGGCCGATCCACCCCGCGAGCGGCCGCACGATCAGCAGCACCACGGCGGCGACGAGGATCTCCTTCCAGCCGACGCCGGACAGCAGCCCGGTGGCCGCGGCGCCGCCGAGCAGGAAGACGATCAGCACGGTGAGCATGCGCTCGGCCTGCTCGACGTAGCGGTGCAGGACCTGGTGGTAGCCGTGGCGGCGTTCGCCCGACCGGATCGCGCACGCGCACACGAACACCGCGATGAACCCGTAGCCCTCGACCAGTTCGGTGATCCCGTAGGCCAGGAAGGTCGCCGCGAGGGCCACGAAACCCTCCGCGTGCTCGGCCAGGCGGAACTTCTCCGACGGTGCCGAGAAGAACAGCTTGCCGAGCGCCCACCCGATGAGCAGGCCGACGGCGACGGCGGCCGCGAGCCGCCAGAGCACGTCCACCGCGAGCCAGTGCCCGAGCCACCCCGACGGCGCCACCCCGGCGACGCTGATCGCGATGGCGGCGTAGGTGAACGGGAACGCCAGTCCGTCGTTGAGGCCCGCCTCCGAGGTGAGCGCGAAGCGGGCCTCGTCCTCGTCGGACTCCGGGTTCTCGGTGGGCTCGGCGACCTGGACCTCGCTCGCGAGCACCGGGTCGGTGGGCGCGAGCGCGGCGGCGAGCAGCACGGAGGCCCCGACGCCGAGGCCCAGCGCGCCCCAGCCGAGCAGGCCGACGGCGAGCATCGACAGGGGCATGGTGATGGCGAGCAACCGCCAGGTGCTCGCCCAGCCGCGCAGGCTGACCTGCCGGTTCAGCGCGAGGCCCGCGCCCATCAACGAGATGATCACGCAGATCTCGGTCAGGTGCAGGAGCACGCCGCTGTGCTCGACGGGGTCGGGATCGGGCAGCGGGCCCGCCACCGTGAACGTCAGGGCGCCCGCGCCGAGGAAGAGCATCGGCATCGAGATCGGCGCCTTGGCGAGCAGCCGGGGGAGCAGCGCGGCGGCGAGAGTGGCCAGACCCGCCCCGGCGTACAGCAGCGGTCCTGGATCCACCGTCGGCCTCCTGTCGAAGAACTGACCAGGTACCCGTCTGGATGACCGGCAAACGGGCTGGCCGAGTCCATTGAGGACCCGGACCGGTCAGCCCTGGGCGGCGCGGGCCGCGAGTATCGGCGACATGTCGAACACGCTGATCACGTGGCTGATCTTGCCGTCCGTCACGGTGAGGTGCTCGGCGCCGTGCAGGTTCCGCACGAACGGCAGGTCGACGGAGTACACGGTCACGGCGCGGGTGTCGTGACCGAGCACGTCGAGGACCTCGCCACGGAGCATCCTGCCCACGAACGGCGCCAGGAACCGGCGGTAGCCGTCGATGCCCTCGATCCGGCCGGAGGGGGCCTCGCAGACGACGTCGTCGGCGACCAGGCTCAGCGCCTTCTCGGCGTCGCCGCTGGTCCAGGCCTGGACGTAGGTGCGGGCGATCGACGCGGCGGCACCGGTGGCAGAGGTCATGAACGTTCCTTTCCAACGCCGGATCACGCTCATCGCGACCCGATGACCGAAGTCTCGCCCGCCTTATATGACATCTTCTGTCATGTACGGAGAGGAGATTCCGGAACCATGAAGTCGGACCGCCTGCTCTCGATCCTGCTGCTCCTGCAGACCCACGGGCAGCTCTCCGCGGCCGGCCTGGCCGCGCGTCTGGAGGTCTCCGCGCGGACGATCATGCGCGACTTCGAGGCGCTGTCGGCGGCGGGCGTGCCCGTCTACACCGTCCGCGGCCCTCAGGGCGGCATCGCCCTGCTGCCCGGTTACCGGACCGACGTCACCGGCCTGACCGCGGACGAGTCCCGCGCGCTGTTCGTGGCGCTGTCCGGGTCCGCGCACACCGACCTCGGTCTCGGTCACGCCCTCGGCTCCGCGCTGCGCAAGGTCATGGCCGCGCTGCCCGCCCCGCACCGGGACGGCGCCGACCTGACCAGCAGGCGCGTGCTGATCGACCCCGTCCGCTGGCGGGGCGCGCCGGGAGCCGCGGATCTGGACGTCTTCCAGCGGGCCGTGTTCGCCGACCTGCGGTTGCGACTGCGCTACCGGCACGGCCGCGACAACCGGGTGCGCACCTACACGGTCGATCCCTACGGCCTCGCGAACAAGGCCGGCGTCTGGTACCTGGTCGCCGACCACGAGGGTGAACCCCACCTCTACCGCGTCGACCGGACCCGGTCGGCCGTCGTCCTCGCCGAACCCGTCCGGCGCCGCCCCGGTGTGGAACTCGACGACGCGTGGGAGGCCCTGCGCCGCCGCATCGACGACCTGCCCTCCCCGGTGGCCGTCACGGCGCTGGTCCAGGACGACGTCCTCGCCTTGTTCCTGCGCGTGCACCAGGCCGAGATCGTGGACACCGGCCCGGCGCCGAAAGCCGGATGGAGTCAGGTCGGCCTGCGTTTCCGCTCGCTGCGCAACGTCGAGACCCTGCTCGCCTTCGGGGCGGGCGTCGAGGTGCTCACCCCCGGCGAAGCGCGCCAGGCGCTGGCGCGGCAGGCCAGGGCGATCGCGGACCTCTACGAATCGGGGTGAACCGCGGCACGGGCGGCGCGCCGGGCCAGATCGGCGAACGCCTCGCGCAGCGCGGGCGGTCCGACCACCTCGACGCCGGCGTCGAAACGGGCCAGCTTCGCGGCGAGCGCGGCCCAGGACCACGCGCCGGTCAGCAGCCTCGTGCGGCCGGGACCCGCCTCCTCGGCGGTGTCGGAGCCCGCGAACGGCGCCACCTCGGCGAGGGGCCGGTCGAGGACCACCTCGCCGCGGCACGGCCAGGCGTCGGCGCCGTCCGAACCCTTGAACCGGGCGGACAGGAACGCCGCGACGTCACCGCCGGGCACCTGCCGGGGCGTGAAACGCGGTCCGTTCGGCACGCGGAGCGACATCCGGTCGGCGCGGTAGGTCCGCCAGTCCTCGCGGTCCGGACTCCACCCGACGAGGTACCAGCGGCCCGCGCGGACCACCAGGTGGTGCGGCTGCACCCGGCGCGGTGGCCCCTCGGGGTCCGGGCGGCCGGGGGAGCGGTAGTCGAACCGCAGTTCCTCGCAGGCGCGGACCGCCGTGCTCAGCGCGAGCAGGAGATCGGTGTCCACCTGGGTGCCGCGCCCGGCCGGTTCGACCTCCAGCGCGTCGACGCGCTGCCGCAGCCGGGACGGCAGGACCTGGCGCACGGTGGCCAGGGCCCGCGCGGCAGCCTCCTCGATGCCCGCGCCGGTGCCGACGGCGATCTTCAGCGCCACGGCGAGCGCGATCGCCTGGTCCTCGTCGAACAGCAGCGGCGGCACCTGGCTGCCGGCTTCGAGCCGATAGCCGCCGTCGGGGCCCTTGACCGCGTGGACCAGGTAACCGAGCTCGCGCAACCGGTCGACGTCACGGCGCACCGTGCGTTCACTGACGCCGAGGCGCTGGGCCAGGTGCAGGCCCGGCCAGTCGCGGCGGACCTGCAGCAGCGACAGCAACGACAGCAGACGTCCCGAGGTGGTCGTCGACGCGGCGATGGGCATGGATTGAGGTTCTCACAAGTAGCGGACGTTCCCTGTCCGCTACTGCTGACAGAGTCGCTCTCATGGCACTCAACGCAGCACCCCACCTCAACTTCCGCGGCCAGGCCAGGGAGGCCCTCGAGTTCTACCGCTCGGTCTTCGGCGGACGGCTCAACGTCGTCACCTATGGCGACTTCGGCATGCCCGCCGAGGTCCCCGGCGCGGGCAACGTCGTGTTCGGCGAGGTCGTCGCCGAGAACGGGTTCCGCGTTCTCGCCTACGACGTTCCCGGAGCTACCGAGCCGCTCCCGGCCGGTGAGCCCACGACCCGCCGCGAGAACGGCACGACGATCACCGAGGAGCGCTTCTTCCTGTCCGTCGGCGGCGACAGCGTCGACGAGCTGACCCCGATCTGGGAAGGGCTCGCCGACGGCGCGACCGTGATCGAGAAGTTCGGCCCCTCGCCGTTCTCGCCCGGCTTCGGGATGCTGGCCGACCGGTTCGGCGTCACCTGGATCGTCTCCGTCGCGACGAACCCGGGCTGAGTCACTGTGAGTTGACATCTAGTGCGGCGAAATATGTCGCAAAGTAGTTGGAAATAGATGTTTTGATTTATTTTGTGCCGCTGATCTGCGACGAAAGAATTCCTCCACTTTCGAGTGAACCGGCTACTGAAGGACTCCGAATACACGGATGACAGGTGCTGATTCGTCGAAAGGGGGTGATTACATGAAGTCGACATGTTCCACGGTTCTACGGCGGACGCTCGGCGTGGCCGGGTTCCTCATCGGGTTCGGTCTGCTCTCCGCGGGAGTGGCGAGTGCCGACGACGACGCGCCCGGCCTGCTGGGCGGCGTCGCCGGTCTCGTCTCCCCGGTGACCGAAGCCGTCTCCCCGGTGACCGGCGCGCTCGTGCCGGTGACGAACGCGGTCGCGCCAGTGACGCGTCAGGTCGCCAAGGTGGCCGAACCGGTTCTCAGGCCGGTGTTGAAGGCCGCCGAGCCGGTGACCGAACCGTTGCTGGCACCGCTGGCACCGACGGTCGATTCCGTCGTGCGGGTGGCGGGTCCGGTGCTGGAACCACTTCAGCCCGTGACGGCGCCACTGCTCACCCCCGTGGTGAGCACGGTGCAGGACCTGCCGGTGGTGCCGCGGATCGCGGAACCGTTGGTGGCACGGCAATCCGCTCCGGCGGACGTGCCGCCGGTCCCGTCGCTCCCGGACGCGCCCCAGGCCCCGGCCGTCGTGCCGGAGGTGCACGCTGTGGTGCCGTCCGGCTGGGCCGCGGTGGCAGTTCCCCCGCAGCGGCACCAGATCTCCGCACCTGACGTGGCGCCACCGATCGAGGCGCCGCAGCAGCAGCCGCTGCCCGACGTGCCCTTCGCACTGCCCGGCACGACGGGATCGGTCTCGTCGAACGGATCGGCGAGCACGGCGGTCGCGGATCTCCCAGCGGGCTCGGGGGTTCACACGCACGACGGGTCGCTCGTCGTGGGTCCGGACCACCAGGTCCACGGGTCGTGGTGCTACTACTACGGCCGGAACCATCCCAGTTGACCAGTCCTGACAACCAAGCCGGCAGATCACCAAGCTTGTTTGACAGGAAGGTTCGGCAATGCACAGCTACGTACGGCGCGGCCTGATGGCCGCAGCGTTCTCGGGAGGCTTCCTCCTGTTCGGAACGGCGATGGCAAGCGCTGACACCGGGGGCAACGGTCTCCTGGGCGGCGTCGGCGACGTCGTGCACTCGGTCGTGAACGGTGGCAACGGCGGGAACTCGGGCAACGGCGGCAACGCCACGAGCTCGAACAACGCCACGTCCGGCAACTCGGGCAACTCCGGGAACTCCGGCGCCACCGGTGGCAACACCGCCTACGGCGTCTGCGTGCTGGCGGAGTGCCACACGAACGTGAGCTCGGGCGACTCCGGGAACACGGGCGCGACGGGTTCGACCGGCGACGCCTCCAACCACAGCAACACCGTGGGCGGCAAGTCCGGTGCCGCGGGCAACGGTGGCGACGCCACCGCGGCCGGCCGCAGCCAGAACACCGGCGCGACCGCGGGCAACGGTGGCAACTCGGGCAACGGTGGCAACGCCACCAGTTCGAACACCGCGCGGTCGGGCAACTCCGGTAACTCGGGCAACTCGGGTGACACCGGTGGCAACAGCGCCTACGGCGTCTGCGTGCTGGCGGAGTGCCACACGAACGTGAGCTCGGGTGACTCCGGGGACACGGGCGCGACGGGTGCGACCGGTGACGCCTCCAACCACAGCAACACCGTGGGTGGGAACTCGGGTCCCGCCGGTGACGGCGGCGACGCGAAGGCAGTGAGCAAGGACCAGAAGTGGAGCAAGCACGGCAACAACGGCTCCACTGAGGCCACCGCGGGCAACGGCGGCAACTCGGGCAACGGTGGCAACGCCACCAGCTCGAACAACGCCACCACCGGGAACTCGGGCAACTCCGGGAACTCCGGTGACACCGGCGGCAACAAGGCCGTCGTGCGCTCGACCGGTTCGGACAAGGGCCACGGGAAGTCCTGGAACAGCACCAAGTCCTGGACGACCGTCACGTCGGGCGACTCCGGCGACACGGGTGCCACCGGTTCGACCGGTGACGCCTCCAACCACAGCAACACCGTGGGTGGCAACTCCGGCCCGGCCGGTGACGGCGGCGACGCGTGGGCAGTGACCGAGCAGGGCAAGAAGTCCTGGAACCACGGCAAGTGGAGCAAGCACGGCAACAACGGCTCCACTGAGGCCACCGCGGGCAACGGCGGCAACTCGGGCAACGGTGGCAACGCCACCAGCTCGAACAACGCC